>NZ_JBITXX010000007.1:139443-347861 GCF_044544925.1 Streptomyces sp. NPDC053431
CTGCGGGCGAAGAAGCAGCGCTCGGGGGGCTTGTGTTAGACCCCCCGGACGCTGTAGCCCCCGGACGCGCCGGGGCCGCGGGCCCCACGAGGTGGGCGCCCCGCGGCCCGTACGGCGACGTGCGCCGGTCAGCCCTCGCCGGTGAGGTCGATCGTCTTCGTGCGCTCGGCCACCGTCTTGCCGCGCAGCGCGTCGCGCATCACGAAGGCCACGTCGTCGGCCGACACCTGGTGCTTGCTGCCGTCCGCCTTGGTGATCATGATGCCGTCGAAGACGCCGTCGAGGAGCTCCTCGATCGCCTGCTTGTTGTAGACCTCGACCAGCCGGCCGTCGACGGCCTTCATGGAGAGGATCTTCGGCAGGGACTTCGCCGGGCCGAAGTCGATGGACTTCCCGCCGGCCTTGATCTTGATCTTCCCGGACATCGCCGGCCGCGCGAACTCCTCCATGGCCCGGTCCAGCTCCGCCTTGGTGATGGTCGGCTGGCGGGTGGTGACGGGGAGTTCGACCGTGTTCGGGCGGCCCGTCTCGACCTGGGCGCGGTACGCGTCCTTGACGGCGATCATCGAGCGCTGGACGTCCAGGCCCTTGCCCGGCTTGCCCTCGACCGCGGTGACCTTGCCCGGCGAGAAGACGATCGTCCCCTCGCTCGCCGAGCCGGAGCTGCCGGCCAGATCGGTGAGGGCGACGCCCAGCTTCTCCTCGTCGATCGGGAAGACCGGCTGGGCGACCCGCTCACCGCCGAAGAGGGAGCCGATGACGCTCACCGGGTTGTAGTCGCTGCCGGCCGCCGCCCGGACGGTCTCCTGCGCGTCCAGCGCGAGGCCCGCCTTCTCGGGGGCCAGCTCGGCCTTCTTGCCGCCGATGTCGAGCTGGAGCGGCGCGTGGGCACGCTTGCCGAGCGTCCCCTCCAGCTTGGCTACGGCCTCCTCCTTCGTACCGCCGCCGATGTCCACGCCGAGGACGGTGGTCCCCTTCGGCACGTCGGAGTGGTTGAGGAGCAGTCCGGCGCAGTAGGCGACACCGGCCAGGCCGATCACGCCGACGCCGGCCAGGACGAGCTTGGAACGCTGCTTCTTCGCGGGCTTGGCCGCGGGCGCCGGCCGCGGGGCCGGGGGCTCGTTCCGCTCGGGGATGCGCGGGGTCAGGTCCGGTCCGGCCGCCGGGACGACCGGGATGCCGCTGGTGAGCGTCGAGCCGGAGACGTGTCCCTGGTCGCCGCCGGCCGGGCCGGGGGCCGGGGTCTGGGGCGTGAGGACCGCGGTGTCGTCGGACAGGCGCGGCGTCTGCCGGCCGTGCTGCGGCAGCCCGTCGCGCCGGGCCCCGCCGCGCTGGTGGTCGGGGCCGACGACCGGGCTGCTGCCGGTGACCGGGCCGGTGGTCGGGCCGGCGGGGTGCAGGGCCGGGTCGACGACGGGCGTGCCGCCGGCCGGGGTGTGGCCGGGGCCGCTGTCGTAGAGGGGGTTGGCGGGGGCGCCCGGACCGGCGTAGCCGGGGAGACCGCCCGCGGGGGTGCCGGCGGGGCCGCCGTACACCGGGGTGCCGGCGGCCGGAGTGCCGCCGTCGTACATCGGGGTGCCGCCCGCGGGCGTGTGACCGGCGCCGCCGTACATCGGGGTGCCACCCGCGGGAGTCCCGCCGGGTCCCGCGTCGTACGTCGGGGTGCCGCCCGCCGGCGTGTGACCGGCGCCGCCGTACAGGGGGCCGCCACCGGCCGGAGTGCCGCCGAGGTCGTCGTAGGCCGGGGCGCCGCCGGCCGGGGACCCGCCGGTCAGCGGGGTGACGACCGGCATGCTCTGGGTGGTGCTGCCGACCGACGGCACGCCGTCGGACGCGGAGCCCGCGAAGCCGGAGCCGGGCGCGGCGGGAGCCGTGGGAGCGGCCGGGGCGGGGGCCGACGGGCCGGGGGCCGGGGCCGGGGCGGCCGCGGCGGGCTTCGGCGCGGACGGCTTGCGCGGAGCGAACCAGTCGCTGGTCTTCTCCTCCGCCTGCGGCGCGGCCTCGGGCGGGGCCACGGGCTCCGGCTGGGGCGCGGGCTCCGGCGCCTGCCGTACGGGCTCGGCGGCGGCCGGCGGCTCGGCCGCCGGGGCGGCGGCGTCCCGACCGGCGCCGGCGCCGCCCTGGGCGTCGCCGACCGGCTTGCGGACGACCACGGGCGGGATCGGCCGCGAGCCCGGGATGTTGATCCGGATACGGGTGGTCAGCGTGGTTTCGGTCTTGGGCTCCTCGGGCGGCGCGGAGGCCGCGGCCTCCTCCGCCGCCTCCTGGCCACCGCGGAGGCCGTACGGCGGGGTGCCCGAGGGGTACGCGGCCCCGCCGCGCGCCTGGGCGCCGGAGGACGAACTGTCAGTCTCTCGACCAGTTTCACGACTCAAAGCAGGATCTCCCGGTTGGCTCCGCCGCCCGCTCTTGCTGATGCTCGTGGTGATCCGGGCGGTCGGCGGCGCGCACCACCATACTGGCCGCCGCCGTTCCGTACCCGACCCGGCATGGATCCGCCACGGGCATTCCGGCCGAAGTCAGACAGCGGCCGGGTCAAGTCGGCGTGTTCACGGGGCCGGTCGGGAGAGCCGCGTCATCGTGGCGCACATCACAGCGACGGCCATGCCGCCGAGCAGGAACACCATCTCGCCGATCCCGCCGCCGAACAGGCCGTCGCCTTCCGGGCGTCCGAAGCTGAGCAGCACGATGGCGACGAGCCAGCCGGCGCCGGCCGCGGCGACGCCGAGCTGGTTGCCGGTGGCGCGCCGCCCGCCGTAGAAGACGGCGGCGGACCCGAGCAGGGCCAGGAGCAACCCGGCGGGGAACCACGCGGCTTGGACGAGCGAGCCGGCCACGCCGACGAGCGCCCCGAGGACCACGAGCACGGCATACCAGGCGTACCGGGCGCCGGGGGCGGGCTGTCCGGCGCCGTGCGTGGGGTGTTCGGCGCGTGCGGGCCGCGGGGGCCGCTGCTGCGCGGTCACTCGCCCGCCTCCTCTTCGGTGACGCCCGCGTCGGCGAGGCCCGCGTCGGCGAGGCCCGCGAACAGATCGGTCTCGCGTTCGCCGGTGGGCGCGCCGGACTCACCCTGGACCAGCTCGTAGTACTCGGTGGTGAAGAGGGGCTGGGCCAGGTTGTTGGAGAGGGCGAAGAAGGGGCCGTCGACGGCGACTTGGGTGACGTGGGCGGCCATGGCGGCGCTCTTGCGGGCCGCGTACGTCGGCCCGCCGGCGATCTCGGCGGTGATGCGCGCGTCGTCGACGACGCCGGGCACGTCGTCGATCGCGGCGTCGGCGGGGAAGACGGAGCCCTCGGCGGCCAGCCGCGCGAAGCCGGCCTCGGCGACCGGGCGTGGGACCCGGTTCCAGTAGATCTTGGCGATGGCGTGGGCCGGACCGAGCTCGGGCCGGTAGGCGGGGTCGGCGGCGAGCTCGGCGGCGCGCATGGCGACCCGGTGGGCCTGGATGTGGTCGGGGTGGCCGTAGCCGCCGTCGGGGTCGTAGGTGACGAGGACCTGCGGGCGGGTCTCGCGGATCACCTCGACGAGGTAGGGGGCGGCGGTGTCGACGTCGGTGTTCCAGAAGGCGTTGGCGCGCCGGTTCTGCTCGACGCCCATCATCCCGGAGTCGCGGAAGCGTCCGGGGCCGCCGAGGAAGCGGTGGTCGGTGACGCCCAGCTCCTTCATCGCGGCGGCGAGTTCGCCGACGCGGTGGTCGCCGAGCCGGTCCTCCCGGTCGGGCGCGAGGTGGGCGAGCTCGGGCGGGATGACCTCGCCCTCCTCGCCCAGGGTGCAGGTCACCAGGGTCACGAGGGCGCCCTCGGCCGCGTACCTGGCCATGGTGGCGCCGTTGTTGATCGACTCGTCGTCCGGGTGCGCGTGCACGAGGAGCAGACGACGGGCTGGGAGAACCGTCATGGCCCCACCCTACGAGGCGGGGCCGTGGAAAGACCGGCAGGTCAGAACTTCAGGCCGCCGATCATGCTCGCCACGTTCGTGGTGAACGTGCTGATCGACGGGGCGATGGACGAGCTCGCCAGGTAGAAGCCCAGGAGCGCGCAGACCGCCGCATGCCCAGCCTTGAGCCCGGATTTCCGGATCAGCAGGAAGACGACGATCGCCAGCAGCACCACCGCCGAAATCGAGAGTGCCACGGCGGTTCACCTCCACACTTCTTCGGTCGGACGTTCGGTTGGCATGTGCCTGGTGGATGCATACCCACCTAGCGCTACGGATCATAACTATCCGTGCCATCGCATCGATCGGTGTACGGGGGCATGAGGGGGCGCACGGACGCTAGTTTCGGTCACATGACTTCGCGACAAGAGCAGCCGTCTCCCCAAGAGCAGTCGTCTCCCGTCTCGTTCCCCCGTCAGTACGCCCGGACGCAGCGCTTCACCCTGGGCGCGCCGCGCGGCTTCACCGTCGCGCCGGACGGCGGGCGGGTGGTGTTCCTCCGCTCCGGTTCGGGGACGGACCGCTCGCACGGTTTGTGGGTGCTGGACCTGGAGGCCCGCGAGGGCGGTGCCGAGCGGCTCGCGGCCGATCCCGCGGCGCTGCTGGCGGGCGCCGCCGAGGAGTTGTCGCCGGAGGAGCGGGCCCGCCGGGAGCGCAGCCGGGAGGGCTCGGCCGGGATCGTGGGCTACGCGGTGGACGGGGCCGTGGAGTTGGCGGCCTTCGCGCTGTCGGGACGCCTCTTCACGGCGGAGCTGCGGGCGGGCACGACGCGCGAACTGCCGGTGCCGGGGCCCGTCGTCGACCCGCGGCCCTCGCCCGACGGGCGGCTCGTGGCCTACGCGGCGGGCGGGGCGCTGCGGGTGACCGGGGCGAACGGCTCCGGCGACCGGGCGCTCGCCGAGCCGGAGGCGGAGGGGGTCACGTACGGGCTCGCGGAGTTCGTGGCCTCGGAGGAGATGAGCCGCTCCCGGGGCTTCTGGTGGGCGCCGTCCTCGGACCGGCTCCTGGTCGAACGGGCGGACGCGCGGCCGGTGCGGCGCTGGTGGATCGCGGATCCGGCGCACCCGGACCGGGAGCCGCAGGCGGTGGCGTACCCGGCGGCGGGGACGCCCAACGCGGAGGTCGGCCTCTTCGTCGTGGACCTGTCCGGACGTCGCACGGAAGTGGTGTGGGACCGGGAGGCCTTCCCGTACCTGGCCAGGGTGCACTGGGCGGCCGGCGGTCCGCCGCTGCTCCTCGTCCAGGCGCGGGACCAGCGCACCCAGGCGTATCTGACGGTCGACCCGGAGTCGGGGGCCACCCGAACGGTGCGCGTGGACGAGGACCCGGTGTGGCTCGAGCTGTTCACCGGGGTGCCGGCGTGGACGCCGGACGGGCGGCTGGTCCGCGTCGAGGACCAGGCGGGCGAGGGCGGCGCGCGGGTGCTCGTGGTCGGGGACCGGGCGCTGACGGACGCGCGGCTGCAGGTGCGGGCGGTGCTGGACGTCGGTGCGGAAGATGTCCTGATCTCGGCGTCGGCCGGTGAGGCTGCCGAGGCCGGTGAGACGTCCGCGGTGGGCGAGATCCATGTGTACCGGGTCGGGTACGCGACCGCCGGCGAGCCCGTCGTGGAGCGGGTGTCCGACACCGCCGGCGTGCACGGGGCGGTGCGGTCGGGCGCGCTGACGGTGCTGTCCTCGGCCGGCACGGACACGCCGGGCAGCGTGACGCGGGTGCTGCGGGACGGGAAGCGGATCGCCGAGATCGCCTCGTACGCGCAGCGGCCGGTGCTCTCCGCCGGGGTGCGGCTGACCGAGGCGGGCGCATGGCGGATCCCGTGCGCCGTCCTGCTGCCCTCGGGCTGGACGGAGGGCGACGGGCCGCTGCCGGTCCTCATGGACCCGTACGGCGGTCCGCACGGGCAGCGGGTGCTCGCCGCGCACAACCCGCATCTGACGTCCCGGTGGTTCGCCGAGCAGGGCTTCGCGGTGGTCGTCGCCGACGGCCGGGGCATGCCGGGCCGCTCCCCCGCCTGGGAGAAGGCGATCAGCCGGGACCTCACGCTGTCCCTCGACGACCAGATCGAGGCGCTGCACGACCTGGCCGGGCGGTTCCCGCTGGACCTCGGGCGGGTGGCGATCCGCGGCTGGTCCTTCGGCGGCTACCTGGCCGCGCTCGCGGCGCTGCGCCGGCCCGACGTCTTCCACGCGGCCGTGGTGGGCGCGCCGGTGACGGACTGGCGGCTGTACGACACCCACTACACCGAGCGGTATCTCGGCCACCCGGACGAGGAGCCGGAGGTCTACGCGGCGAACTCGCTGCTGTCGGACGCCGGACTGACCGAGCCTCGGGAGCCGGCCCGGCCGATGATGGTCGTGCACGGTCTCGCCGACGACAACGTGGTGATGGCGCACACCCTGCGGCTCTCCTCCGCCCTGCTCGCGGCGGGCCGGCCGCACGAGGTGCTGCCGCTGTCGGGCGTCACGCACATGACGCCGCAGGAGCAGGTGGCGGAGAACCTGCTGCTGCTCCAGGTCGACTTCCTGCGCCGCTCGCTGGGGCTCGGCCGGTAGGGCAGGTCCGGCCCGGCCCGCTCCCCGGCCGGGCCGGGGTCTCACCAGCCGGGCGGGCGGCGGGTGGGCGGGGCCGGAGGCAGGGCGGCGGCGGGGCGGTACGGGAGGCGCCGCGGGCGTCCCGGCCGCCCGAGCAGCGCCATCACGACAAGGCCGGCGAGCAGCGCGTAGCCGGCCGTCAGGTCGTAGGCGACGGAGTAGAGGTCGTGTTCCGGTACGAAGGTGTGCCAGTTCGCCCGCAGGGCCGCCGCCACCCCGCTCGCCCCGACGCCGGCGAGCAGCAGCCCGGCGAGCAGGCCGAGCGGCCGGGCGTGGGCCGCACGGGCGAAGGCGCTGCCGGCGGCGGCGAGGAGCAGCAGGACGAGGACGGCGTTCAGCCAGCCGGGCGGCACGGCGAGGGCGGGGAGGAGCAGGGAGCGCCCGCCGGTGAAGCGGCTGACGGTGTAGTCGGCGGGCAGCAGCGTCGCCCAGCGCAGCTCCCAGGCGGCCCAGGCCGACCCGGCGAGTCCGCAGAGGATCCCGACGGTGACGGCGGGTCCGGTGCGGGGCCGGTCCGGTCCTTCGGCCGCTCCGCCCTCGTCGCGGCGGCCGGCGACGGCGGTGACGACGAGCGCGCCGGCGAGGGCGAGGCTCAGGAGGGTGGTGACCAGCTCCTCGACGCCGGAGGCCCAGAGTCCGGGGAGCCGCAGCGCGAGGGTGGCGAGGCCGGTGACGGCGAGCGCGGAGCCGGCGAGGGAGGAGCGCAGGGCGGTGAGGGCCGTGACGGCGTAGGCGACGAGCAGCAGCGGGTCGACGAGCGAGGTGGCGGCGGCCGCGTGCGGCCGGAAGCCGTGGTCCCCGGCCCAGTACCAGAGCAGTTCGGCGCTCGGCCCGAAGACCGCGAGGTCGCGCAGCAGCCAGACGACGATGACGAGCGCGAGCGCGGCGCACAGGGCGGCGCCGGTGAGACGTGCCGTTCGTGTCACAGTCACGGGGCCGATACTCACGGTCGCCGTCGGCCGAAACAAGCGGTTCCGCATATGCGGACGGCGTGTGCGTCAAGTCGGGCGGCGGGGGGCCGGTCGGAGCGACATGGCGCGCCCCGACCGGCCCGACGGCACCCGCACGGCCGTACGCTGTGCAGCTTGCCGCGTCCGTATATCGGATCCGATTCGGCGAAGTTGCCTGCGCGTTAAGGCGCTTCGAACCCGGGATCGGACCCGGGCGCGGTGCCGGGCTCGGATCCGGGGGTGGGCCCGGGGGCGGGGCCGGGCGCGGACCCGGGAGGCGGTCCAGCGGTGCCGGGCGGCGGTCCAGCGGTGCCGGGGGGCGGTCCAGGGGTGCCGGGGGGCGGTCCCGGGGTGGTGCCGGGCGTCGGCCCAGGAGTGGATCCAGGATCCGATTCGCTCTCCGGCGGCACCACCTGCTTCTCCTCCGCGAAGTGGCAGGCCGAGTCGTGCCTCGCCGGGGAGTCGGTGAGCCGGAAGGCGGCGGGGACGGCGAGCAGCGGCACCTCCAGGGCGCAGCGCTCCTGGGCCTTCCAGCAGCGCGTGCGGAAGCGGCAGCCGGAGGGGATGTTGGCCGGCGAGGGCACGTCGCCGGAGAGGATGATCCGCTCGCGGTGCTCGCGCGCCTCCGGGTCCGGCACGGGGACGGCCGAGAGCAGCGCCTGGGTGTAGGGGTGGGTGGGGTGGTCGTAGATCTCGGCGTCGGTGCCGATCTCCACGATCCGGCCGAGGTACATGACGCCGACCCGGTCGGAGATGTGCCGGACGATGGACAGGTCGTGCGCGATGAAGACGTACGACAGGCTGAACTCGTCCTGGAGGCGTTCCAGCAGGTTGACCACCTGGGCCTGCACGGAGACGTCGAGCGCCGAGACCGGCTCGTCGGCGACGATGATCTCGGGCCGCAGGGCGAGTCCGCGCGCGATGCCGATGCGCTGGCGCTGGCCGCCGGAGAACTGGTGCGGATAGCGGTTCACGTACTCGGGGTTGAGGCCGACGACGTCGAGCAGGTCCTGCACCTTGCGCCGCCGGTCGCCCTTGGGCGCGACCTCGGGGTGGATCTCGTACGGCTCGCCGATGATGTCGCCGACGGTCATGCGCGGGTTGAGCGAGGTGTACGGGTCCTGGAAGACCATCTGGATGTTGCGGCGGACCGCCCTGAGCGCCCGGGGCGAGAGCGTGGTGATGTCGTCGCCCTTGTAGGAGATGGAGCCGGACGTCGGCCGCTCCAGATTGACCAGCATCTTCGCCACGGTCGACTTGCCGCAGCCGGACTCGCCGACGATGCCGAGGGTCTCGCCCGCGGCGAGGTCGAAGTCGACGCCGTCCACCGCCTTGACCGCGCCGACCTGCTTCTTGAAGAGGATGCCCTGGGTCAGCGGATAGTGCTTGACCAGGTCGCGGACCTGGAGAATCGCCTCAGCCATGGAGGCACTCCTTCCAGTAGTGGCAGGCGCTGGTGCGCGGTACGGGCGATTCGGTGACGTCGTACAGCGGCGGCACGTCGACCCGGCAGCGCTCCCGGGCGAGCGGGCAGCGCGGGTTGAAGGAGCAGCCGGAGGGGATGGCCAGGAGGTTGGGCGGCAGGCCCTTGATGGCGTAGAGCTCCTGGCCCTTCTGGTCGAGGCGCGGGATGGACTCGAGCAGACCACGGGTGTACGGGTGGGCGGGCGCCTTGTAGATCTCGTGCACCGGGGCCTGTTCGACGATCTTGCCCGCGTACATCACGGCGATCTTGTCGGCGACGTCGGCGACCACGCCGAGGTCGTGGGTGATGAGGATGAGGCCCATGTTGAGCTCGCGCTGGAGCTCGGCGAGCAGGTCCATCACCTGGGCCTGGACGGTGACGTCGAGGGCGGTGGTGGGCTCGTCGGCGATGATCAGCTCGGGTTCGAGGGCGAGCGCCATCGCGATCATGATGCGCTGGCGCATGCCGCCGGAGAACTGGTGCGGGTACTGGCCGACGCGTTCCTTGGCGGCGGGGATGCGGACCCGGTCCATCAGCTCGACGGCCTGGGCCTTGGCGTCCTTCCGGGACATGCCCCGGTGCACCTGGAACATCTCGCCGAGCTGGTCGCCGACGCTGATGACGGGGTTGAGGGAGGACAGCGCGTCCTGGAAGATCATCGCCATCTTGGCGCCGCGGATCTTCCGCCGCTCCTCCTCCTTGAGGGTGAGCAGGTCCTGGCCCTGGAAGAGGATCTCGCCGCCGGTGATCTTCCCGGGCGGGATGTCGAGGATGCCCATCACGGCCTGGGCGGTGACGGACTTGCCGGAGCCGGACTCGCCGAGCACGGCCAGGGTCTCCCCCGCGTCGACGGAGTAGTTGACGCCGTTGACCGCCTTGGCCACGCCGTCGCGGGTGTGGAACTCCACGTGCAGGTCGCGCACTTCGAGCAGCATGGTCGGCTACCTCAGCTTGGGGTCGAGGGCGTCGCGCACCGCGTCGCCGAGCATGATGAAGGCGAGCACCGTGATCGCGAGCGCGCCGGCCGGCCAGAGCAGCATGTGCGGGGCGTTGCGGATGTACTGCGAGGCCGAGGAGATGTCGATGCCCCAGGACACGGTCGGCGGCTTCAGACCCACGCCGAGGTACGAGAGGGTCGCCTCCAGGGCGATGTACGTGCCGAGCGCGATGGTCGCGACGACGATCACCGGGGCGATCGCGTTGGGCGCGATGTGCCGCAGCAGCATCCGGGGGTTGGAGGCGCCGAGCGCCCGGGCCGCCTGGACGTAGTCGTTCTGCTTGGCGGTGATGACCGAGCCGCGGGCGATGCGGGAGATCTGCGGCCAGCCCAGCAGCACCATGAAGCCGATGACGGGCCAGACGGTGGAGCTGGTCACCACGGACAGCAGCACCAGGCCGCCGAGGACGACGGGGATGGCGAAGAAGACGTCGGTGAGCCGGGACAGGACACCGTCCCAGGCGCCGCCGAAGAAGCCGGCGAGCCCGCCGAGGACGCCGCCGAGGATCGCGACGCCGAGGGTGGCGAGGACGCCGACGGTGACGGAGGTCCGGGCGCCGTAGACGACCCGGGTGTAGACGTCGCAGCCCTGGCCGTTGAAGCCGAAGGGGTGACCGGGCTGCGAGCCCTCCTGGGCCTTGGACAGATCGCAGTCGAGGGGGTCTCCGGAGGCGATCAGCGAGGGCCAGATGGAGATCACGACCAGGAAGAGGATGACGAGCCCGGCGATGATGAAGACGGGGTTGCGGCGCAGGTCGTGCCAGGCGTCGGACCACAGGGACCGCGGCTTCCTGTCGGCGCCGGTGCCCTCGGGGCCGCCGGGGGTCTTCTCGAGGGTCTCGCCCTCGGCCATGGCGAGGTCGACCCCGCCGCCGGCGCCGGTCGGGGCGATGGCGCGGCCCTCGTCGTACGACTCGAGCGGTTCGGGCTCAGGCATAGCGAATCCTCGGGTCAAGGACGGCGTACAGGAGGTCGACGAGCAGGTTGGCCAGCAGGAACACCAGGACGAGGACGGTGACGAAGCCGACGACGGTCTGGGTGTTCTGGCGGACGATGCCCTGGTAGAGCTGGTAGCCGACGCCGTGGATGTTGAAGATCCGTTCGGTGACGATGGCGCCGCCCATGAGCGCGCCGATGTCGGCGCCGATGAAGGTCACCACGGGGATGAGGCTGTTGCGCAGCAGGTGCCGGACGACCACCCTGCGGCGCGGCAGGCCCTTGGCGACGGCCGTGCGGACGTAGTCGGCGCGCTTGTTCTCGGCGATGGAGGTGCGGGTGAGCCGGGTGACGTACGCGAGCGAGACGGACGCGAGGACGAGACCGGGGACGATCAGTTCGTTGAACGGCGCCTCCGGCGAGACGGCCGGTTTGATCCAGCCCCATTCGACGCCGAGGAGCAGCTGGAGCAGCAGGCCGGTGACGAAGGTCGGGACGGAGAGGACGACCAGGGTCAGCAGCAGCACCGAGGTGTCGAGGGGGTGGCCGCGCTTGAGGCCGGTGACGACGCCGAGGGTGATGCCGATGACGATCTCGAAGAGGATGGCGACGATGGTGAGCCGGATGGTGACGGGGAAGGCGCTGGCCATCAGCTCGGTGACGGGCTGGCCGTTGAAGGCGGTGCCGAAGTCGCCGGTGAAGACGTTGCCCATGTAGGTCAGGTATTGCTGCCAGACGGGCTTGTCGAGGCCGAACTCCTTCTCCAGCTGGGCGGCGGTGGCGGGATCGCAGGCGCGGTCGCCGCACAGGCCGGCGATGGGGTCGCCCATCACGTTCACCATCAGGAAGATCAGCAGCGTGGCACCGACGAAGACCGGGATCATCTGCAGCAGCCGCCGGATCACATAGCGACCCATGGAAGCCTCCAGGGAGGGTGGGGGAAACCGGGCTGGGCGGGGGGAGCGAAAGCCGCACGGCCCGGCGCGGGGGTCCGCGGGCCGGGCCGTACGCCGCCGACCGGTGCGGCCTGCTAAGGCGTCACTTGACCTTGATCTGGTCGTAGACGGGGACGCTGAACGGGTTGAGGAGCACGTTCTCGACCCGGTCCGAGTAGCCGGCGCTGCCGTTCTGGTACCAGAGCGGGATGGCGCCCATGTCGTCCTTGAGGACGCCCTCGGCCTGCTGGAAGATCCCGACGGCCTTCGTCGTGTCGGTCTCGGCGTTGGCCTGGTTGACCAGCTTGTCGAACTCGGGGTTCGAGTACTTGCCGTCGTTGCTCGGGGCGTTGGTGTAGTACAGCGGCTGGAGGAAGTTCTGGATGAGCGGGTAGTCCATCTGCCAGCCGGCCCGGAAGGGGCCCTTCATCTTCTGGGTGCTGACCTGGCTGCGGAAGTCGGCGAAGGTGCCGATCGGGTTGCCGACGCAGGCCTTGTTGTTGCCGAGCGCGCTGTTGATGGAGTTGCAGACGGCGTCCACCCACTCCTTGTGGGAGCCGGTGTCGGCGTTGTACGAGATCGTCATCGTGCCGCCGGGGATGCCGCCGCCCTCGGCCACCAGCTTCTTGGCCTCGGTGGGGTTGTACTCGCAGGCGGTGCCGCAGAGCTCCTTGTAGCCGCCGTCCGCGCCGAGGACCGGCGACGTCCAGTCCTTCGCGGGCGTGCGGGTCTTCTGGAAGATCGTCTGGGTGATCTGGTCACGGTTGATCGCCATGGACAGGCCCGTACGGAGCTTCTCCTGCCCGGGCTTGTTCCAGGCGGGGTCGTAGAACGGGAAGGAGAGCGTCTGGATGATGCCGGCGGGCGTGTTGATGTAGCGGTCGCCGAGGTCGGCGGAGACGTTCTTCAGCTGCGCGGCGGGCACGTCGTCGACGAGGTCGAGGTTGCCGGCCGTGAGGTCGGTGTAGGCGGTGTTGTTGTCGGTGTAGACCTTGAGGGTGATGCCGCCGTTCTGCGCCTTGTCCGGGCCCGGGTAGCCGTCCCACTTCTTGAGGACCATCTGCGAGCCCTTGGCGTAGGAGTCGACGGTGTAGGGCCCGTTGCCGATCGGCTTGCTCAGCCAGGCGGCGTGGTCGGAGTAGAACGCCTGGGGCAGCGGGGCGAAGGCCGCGTAGCCGAGAGTGTCGGGGAAGGTCGAGAACTTCTGCGTCAGCTTGACGGTGAAGGTCTGCCCGCCGGTGACCTTGAGCCCGGACATGGTCGTGGCCTTCGGGGCGCCCTGCTCCGGGTGCACCTGGTCGTAGCCCTCGATGTAGCCGAAGAAGGAGGCGCCCTTCTGGTTGTTCTTCAGGTTCGCGCCGTAGTTCCAGGCGTCGACGAAGGACTTGGCGGTGACCTTCTCGCCGTTGGAGAAGGTCCAGCCGTCCTTGACGGTGATGGTGAAGTTGATCGAGTCGGTGGTGTCGATCTTCTCGGCGAGCATGTTCTTGGCCTCGCCGGTCTTCGGGTCGTACTGCTTGAGCCCGCGGAAGATCATGGAGAGGACCTTGCCGCCCTGCACCTCGTTGGTGTTGGCCGGCTCCAGCGGGTTCTGCGGGTCGCCCCACGAGGAGGTCACGACGCCGTCCGCGCCTCCGCCGCCGCTGTCGCCGCCACCTCCGCAGGCGGTCGCCGCGAGGGCGACGGCGGTGGCCAGAGCGGCCCACCTGGCGTGCGTGGCTCCGCGCATGAAGTGCCTCCCGAATGTCCTCAGTGTGACTTAGGCCCCAATATCACCCGATATTGACGGGAGTGCACTTCTGCGGCGTCCGGATGAACCGCCCCGGCGCACGGCGGGAACGCCAAGGGCCCCCGGCACCCTCACGGGGTGCCGGGGGCCCTGGGGCTCCGGCCGGGATCAGACGGCGAGCACCGTCTTCTCCTCGGCGAAGTGGCACGCGGACTCGTGCGCGGCCGGGGTGTCCTGACCCTGGAAGCGCTCCGGGACCGCGAGCACCGGGATCTCGGTGGCGCAGATGTCCTGGGCCTTCCAGCAGCGGGTGCGGAAGCGGCAGCCCGACGGCGGGTTGGCCGGCGAGGGCACGTCACCGGTGAGGATGATCCGCTCGCGGTGCGCGCGGGCCTCCGGGTCCGGCACCGGCACCGCGGAGAGCAGCGCCTGGGTGTACGGGTGGGTCGGGTGGTCGTAGATCTGGGTGTCCGTACCGATCTCGGCCATCTTGCCCAGGTACATCACGCCGACGCGGTCCGAGATGTGCCGGACGATCGACAGGTCGTGCGCGATGAAGATGTAGGAGAGGTTGAACTCGTCCTGCAGCTTCTCCATCAGGTTGATGACCTGCGCCTGGACGGACACGTCCAGGGCGGAGACCGGCTCGTCGCAGATGATGATCTCCGGGTTGAGCGCGAGGCCGCGGGCGATGCCGATGCGCTGGCGCTGACCGCCGGAGAACTGGTGCGGGTAGCGGTTGATGTACTCGGGGTTCAGACCGACGACGTCGAGCAGCTCCTGCACCTTGCGGCGCCGGTCGCCCTTCGGGGCCACCTCGGGGTGGATGTCGAAGGGCTCGCCGATGATGTCGCCGACCGTCATGCGCGGGTTCAGCGAGGTGTACGGGTCCTGGAACACCATCTGGATGTTCCGGCGCACGGCCTTGAGGGCGCGGCCGGAGAGCCGGGTGATGTCCTGGCCCTTGTAGAAGACCTCGCCGGCGGTGGCCCGCTCCAGGTTCATCAGGAGCTTGGCGACCGTGGACTTGCCACAGCCGGACTCGCCCACGATGCCGAGGGTCTCGCCCTGGTAGAGGTCGAAGGAGACCCCGTCCACGGCCTTGACCGCGCCGACCTGCTTCTTGAAGAGGATGCCCTGGGTGAGCGGGAAGTGCTTCTTCAGGTCGCGGACCTGAAGGATGGGCTCACCGCGCCCGATCGGAGCCTCGATGGCGGCCACGGCCTCCGCCTCGGACACGCCCCCGGCCTCGTTCGTCTTGCTCAGCTCAGCCATGGATCGTCTCCTTCCAGAAGTGGCAGGCGCTCTTGCGGCCCGGCAGCTCGGCGCCGTTCTGCTCGGTGACCGACGTCAGGGCCGGGATCTCCGTACGGCAGATGTCGTCGGCCTTGGGGCAGCGCGGGTTGAAGGCGCAGCCGGTGGGCACGCGAAGCAGGTTGGGCGGCAGGCCCTTGATCGCGTAGAGCTCCTGGCCCTTCTGGTCCAGGCGCGGGATCGAGTCCAGCAGACCGCGGGTGTACGGGTGGGCCGGGCGCTTGTACAGCTCGTGCACCGGCGCCTGCTCCACGATGCGGCCGGCGTACATGACCGCGATCTTGTCCGCGACGTCGGCGACGACGCCGAGGTCGTGGGTGATCAGGATCAGGCCCATGTTGTATTCCTGCTGGAGCTCCGCGAGGAGGTCCATGACCTGGGCCTGGACGGTCACGTCGAGCGCCGTGGTGGGCTCGTCCGCGATGATCAGGTCCGGCTCCAGGGCCAGCGCCATGGCGATCATGATGCGCTGGCGCATACCGCCGGAGAACTGGTGGGGGTAGTCGGAGACCCGCGCCTTGGCGGCGGGGATCTTGACCTTGTCCATCAGCTCGATGGCCTTGGCCTTGGCGTCCTTCTTGGACAGGCCGTGGTGCACGCGGAACATCTCGCCGAGCTGGTAGCCGACGGAGAGGACCGGGTTCAGGGAGGACAGCGCGTCCTGGAAGATCATCGCGATCTTCCGGCCGCGGATCTTCCGGCGCTCCTCGTTGGACATCTTGAGCATGTCCTGGCCGCGGAAGAAGATCTCGCCCTGCGGGATCTTGCCGGGCGGCATGTCGAGGATGCCCATGATGGCCTGCGCGGTCACGGACTTGCCGGAGCCGGACTCGCCGAGCACGGCCAGCGTCTCACCGGCGTTGACCGAGTAGTTGACGCCGTTGACCGCCTTGGCCACACCGTCGCGGGTGTGGAACTCGACGTGCAGGTCGCGGACTTCGAGCAGCGGACCGGTGTGGTCGCCGTCGCGCGGCGCGGGGACCGTCGCGGTGTTGTCGATGATGGTCACTTACGCCCTCCTCAGCGCATCTTCGGGTCGAGGGCGTTGCGGACTGCTTCGCCGAGCATGATGAATGCCAGCACGGTGATGCTCAGCATGATCGAGGGCCACAGCAGGATGTGCGGGGCCACTCGGATCTGGTCGACGGCGGTCGAGATGTCGACGCCCCAGGAGACGGTCGGCGAGGCGAGACCCAGACCCAGGTAGGACAGGGTGGCCTCGGCCGAGATGTAGCCGCCGAGCGAGATGGTGGCGACGACGATCAGCGGGGCCATGGCGTTCGGCAGGATGTGCCGGAACAGGATCCGCGTGGTGCCGGCGCCGAGGGCCGTGGCGGCGTGGACGTAGTCGGCCTGCTTGACCGTGATGACGGCACCGCGCATCACGCGGGCCATCTGGGTCCAGCCGAGGAACGCCAGCGCGCCGACGACCACCCAGACGGTGCGGTCGGTGAAGGACTGGAGCACGACCATCGCGCCGAGCAGGAACGGGATGCCGAAGAAGATGTCGGTGATCCGGGAGAGCACCGCGTCGAGCACGCCGCCGAAGTAACCGGCGAGCATGCCGATGAGGCCACCGAAGATCGTGACGATCGCGGTGACGCAGACGCCGACGATGATCGAGGCACGGGTGCCGTGGATCAGGCGGGCGTACACGGAACGGCCCTGGCCGTCGTAACCGAGCCACTCGGGCGAGCCGATGTTGCCGAGCTCCGGCTTGCCGAGGAAGTGCTTCACCAGGTCACCGGCGGTCGGCGAGGCGCTGGTGAACAGGCTCGGAACGGCGGCGATGAGCACCAGGAAGACGATCATCACGGCGGAGACGAGGAAGTACGGGTTGCGGCGCAGGTCGGCCCAGGCGTCGCCCCAGAGGCTGCGGGCCTTCTCCTGCTTCGGCGCCGGCGCGGCCGCGTCGATCGACGGGGGAGCGATGGCGTCCTCGACGGCGTCGGCCGCGGTCTTGGTCACGTCAGGCATAACGGATCCTCGGGTCCAGGACCGCGTACAGCAGGTCGATGAGCAGGCTGGTGACGAGGTAGACGATCACCAGAATGGTGACGAGGCCGACCAGGGTGGTGCCCTCGCGACGGGAGATCGACTCGGCGATCAGGCCGCCGATGCCCTTGATGTTGAAGATCTTCTCGGTGACGACCGCACCACCCATGAGGGCGCCGATGTCGGTGCCGAGGAAGGTGATGACCGGGATCATCGAGTTGCGCATCAGGTGGACACCGATGATGCGGCGCTTCGGCAGACCCTTGGCGATGGCCGTGCGCATGTAGTCGGCGCGCAGGTTCTCCGCCATGGTGGTCCGGGTCAGTCGCGCCACGTAGGCGAGGGAGAGACCGCCGAGCACGATCGCCGGGGCGATGAGCTCGTCCCAGTTCTGGTCGGTCGAGACGTTCGGCGCGATCCAGCCCAGGTTGAACGCGAACTGCATCTTGATCAGGAAGCCGAGCACGAAGACCGGGATCGAGATGATCAGCAGCGTGAAGATCAGGATGGCGTTGTCGGCCAGACGGCCGGCGCGCAGACCGGCGATGATGCCGAGGCCGATGCCGAAGAGGAGCTCGAACGTGAAGGCCAGCAGGGCCAGTTGGAGCGTGACGGGGAACGCCTCGCCCAGCACCTCGGTGACCGGCCGCCCGTTGCGGATCTGGGTACCGAAGTCCAGGTGCAGGATCATGTCCCGCATGTAGACGAAGTACTGCTCCGGGAGCGACTTGTCGAGACCCAGCTCATGGCGCTTCGCGGCCAGGGTCGCAGGATCTGCCCCCTTGTCACCGAACATCGCCAGCACGGGGTCACCGGGCAGGCTGTGAACCATGAGGAAGATCAGCAGGGTTGTCCCGAGGAAGACCGGGATCATCTGGAGCAGTCGTCGTGCGACATAGCGCCCCATCATGCCTCCGTTGAGATGTGACGGCCGCAGCCGACGGGCCCTCCCTCGACGGTCTGCCCGGATCTGGGCATGACGATGTCGTGGAAGGGCCCCCCAGCCACTGCGTAAGGCGCCGCGGCGGGACTGACGATCCGTCAGCCCCGCTTCGGCGAGCGGACTACGCTTGGGTGATTACTTCTTGACCTCGACGCCGGTCAGGATCGGGTCACCGTCCTGGCCGTACGCCACGCCGGAAACCTTCTCCGAGAAGCCCGCGTTGACCTTGTAGTACCAGAGCGGGATCGACGGCATGTAGTTGACCAGGTCCTTCTCGATGGCCTGGTACGCCTTGACCGACTCGTCGAGCGTCTTGGCCGAGTCGGCGGCCGCGATCTTGGCGTCCAGCTCCTTGTTGGAGAAGTCGCCCTGGTTGCCGCCCGCACCCGTACGGAACAGGTCCGAGATGAAGTTGGCGTTCACCGGGTAGTCGAGCACCCAGCCGGAGCGGTACAGGGACTTGACCTGCTTCGTCTTACGAGCGGTCAGGTCGGCCTGGAAGTCCGGCTTGCCGTCACCGACACACTGGACACCGGTGGACTGCTGGATGGAGTTGCAGACAGCCTCCACCCACTCCTTGTGGCCACCGTCGGCGTTGTACTGGATGGAGATCTTGTTGCCGGGGACGCCGCCGCCGGCCTTGATGAGCTCCTTGGCCTTGGTCGGGTCGAACTTGGTGACCTCGACCGCGTTCGGCTGGTAGCCGAGCACGCCCTTGGCGACCCAGCCGGTCGCGGGCTCACGCGTGCCGTTCAGCACCGTCTTGGTGATGGTGGCACGGTCGATCGCCATGGACAGACCCTGGATGACCTTCGGGTCGATCTGCTTCGGCTTCTTCCACTGGTCGGCGTAGAAGGCGACGGCGATCGTCTGGATCGCGGAGTACGCCTGGTCGACGGCGCGGTCGCCGAGGTCCTGACGGTAGACCGGCAGGTCCTTCGGGGCGATCTGACGCAGGACGTCGACGTTGCCCGACTTCAGGTCCTCGTACGCGGCCTCGAGGGTGGTGTAGTTCTTGAAGACCACACCGCCGTTCTTCGCCTTGTTCGGGCCCTTGTAGCCGTCGAAGCGGGTGATCTCGATCTGCTTCTTGTGGTCCCAGCTCTTGAACTTGTAGGGACCGTTACCGACCGGCTTCTGGCCGCCGGCGACCGGGTCCTTGTAGAAGGACTCCGGGAGCGGGGCGAAGACGATGTAGGCGAGCTTGTGCGCGAAGTACGGAACCGCGGTGTTCAGCTCGATGGTGAAGGTGTTGTCGTCGACGATCTTCAGACCCTCGAGCTTGTCCGAGGTCGGCTTGGCGCCCTCGGCCTCGGGGTGGACCTTGTCGAAGCCCTTGATGTCGGCGAACCAGGACGCGAGGCCCTGGGCGTTCTTGACGTTGGCGTTCCAGTTCCACGCGTCCACGAAGGACTTGGACGTGACCGGCGTGCCGTCGTGGAAGGTCCAGCCCGGCTTGAGCTTGACGGTCCACGTCTTCGAGTCCGTCGTGGTGACCGACTCGGCGTTGATCATCTCCAGGGAGCCGTCGGCCTTGTAGTCGACCAGGGTCGAGAACAGACCGGCCATGACCGCGGAGCCGTTGGACTCCATCGTGTCACCGGTGAGCAGCGGCTTCTCCGGCTCGCCGAGCTCGATCGAGAAGATCCCGTTCGGGTCCACCTCGCCCTTCGCGTCGGAGCCGCTGCCGCCCTTACCCCCGCCACAGGCGGTCGCTGCCAGGGCGACAACGATCGCGCCCGCTACCCACTTGGCGCTCTTGGCACCGCGCATGGGGTTCCTCCTCATGAGTCCACTTGTCACTACAAGAGAGGCACTTCGAGTTCTGCCGACACCCCTGACGGCGTTGCACTCAAGTGCCCCGAGTGTGCTCGTGAGTCGGCACTCCCCACAGTGCGTGACCCATTGACCCGAGCTCAATGGAGCCAACTATTAAGTACGTCCGGGCTGTAAACCACACTTAAGTGGTCTCGTTTTGACAACATCGCCAGCCCCCCGAAGACCGAAATCCGGACAAAGCGAGCACAGACAGACAGCGACGAAACGGACCGTTAACACACGTTCCGGAGAGCGACGACCGATATCCGGACGGTCGGCCCGCTAAATGTGGTTGACGAAACGTTGACAACGGGGGCACCTTCGGGCCCCGCGGGAACGTCGAAAGGGCCCGGCCCCCCGCACAGTGTGCAGGGGGCCGGGCCCTTGATGTGAGCTTTCGCTCAAACCCCTCGGGGTCAGCCGTTCTTGGCGCGGGAGGCGGCGCGGGCGCGCTCGCGCTGGTCCAGGTTGACCTTGCGGATGCGGACGGCCTCCGGGGTCACCTCGACGCACTCGTCGTCGCGGCAGAACTCCAGGGACTGCTCCAGGGAGAGCTTGCGCGGCGGGACGATCGCCTCGAACGAGTCGGCCGACGAGGACCGCATGTTCGTGAGCTTCTTCTCCTTGGTGATGTTCACGTCCATGTCGTCGGAGCGGGAGTTCTCGCCGACGATCATGCCCTCGTACACCTCGGTGCCGGGGTCGGTGAACAGCACGCCGCGCTCCTGCAGGTTGGTCATCGCGAACGCGGTGACCGAGCCGGCGCGGTCGGCGACCAGGGAGCCGTTGTTACGGGTCTGCAGCGGACCGAACCAGGGCTCGTGGCCCTCGTGGATGGAGTGCGCGATGCCCGTACCGCGGGTCTGGGTCAGGAACTCCGTACGGAAGCCGATGAGGCCACGGGACGGAACGACGAACTCCATGCGGACCCAGCCGGAGCCGTGGTTCGACATGTTGTCCATGCGGCCCTTGCGGACACCCATGAGCTGGGTGACGGCGCCCATGTGCTCCTCGGGCACGTCGATCGTCATGCGCTCGACCGGCTCGTGGACCTTGCCGTCGACCTCCTTGGTGACGACCTGCGGCTTGCCGATGGTCAGCTCGAAGCCCTCACGGCGCATCTGCTCGACCAGGATGGCCAGCGCCAGCTCACCGCGGCCCTGCACCTCCCAGGCGTCCGGGCGCTCGGTGTCGAGGACGCGCAGCGAGACGTTACCGATCAGCTCGCGGTCCAGGCGGTCCTTCACCTGGCGGGCGGTGACCTTGCGGTCCTTGACCGCGGCCTTGGCGTCCGCGCCCTTGCCGGTGCCGCCACGGCCGACCAGCGGGGAGGTGTTGGTGCCGATGACCATGGAGATGGCCGGCTCGTCCACCGTGATCAGCGGCAGCGCGACCGGGTTCTCCGGGTCGGCCAGGGTCTCGCCGATCATGATCTCGGGGATGCCGGCGACGGCGCAGATGTCACCGGGGCCGGCGACCTCGGCCGGCTTGCGGGTGAGCGCCTCGGTCATCATCAGCTCGGTGATGCGGACGTTCTGGATCGAGCCGTCGCGCTTGATCCACGCGACCGTCTGGCCCTTGCGCAGCTCGCCCTGCTCGACGCGGAGCAGCGCGATGCGGCCGAGGAAGTTGTCGGCGTCGAGGTTGGTGACGTGGGCCTGGAGCGGCGCGTCCTCCTCGTACGTCGGGGCCGGGACGTGCTCCAGGATCGTGGAGAAGAACGGCTCCAGGTTGGTGCTGTCCGCCGGGACGGTGCCGTCCTCCGGCTTGGTCAGCGAGGCGATGCCGTCACGGCCGCAGGCGTAGACGATCGGGAACTCGATCTGGTCCTCGTCGGCGTCCAGGTCGAGGAAGAGGTCGTAGGTCTCGTTGACGACCTCGTCGATCCGGGAGTCCGGGCGGTCCGTCTTGTTGATGCAGAGGATGACGGGCTTGCGCTGCTGGAGGGCCTTGCGCAGCACGAAGCGGGTCTGCGGGAGCGGACCCTCGGAGGCGTCCACCAGGAGGACGACGGCGTCGACCATCGACAGACCGCGCTCGACCTCGCCACCGAAGTCGGCGTGGCCGGGGGTGTCGATGATGTTGATCGTGATCGGGGCCCCGCCGTCCTTGGGGTGGTACTTCACCGCCGTGTTCTTGGCGAGGATCGTGATGCCCTTCTCACGCTCCAGGTCGTTCGAGTCCATCATGCGGTCGTCGAGCTGCTGGTGGGCGGCGAAGGCACCGGCCTGCTTGAGCATGGCGTCGACGATGGTCGTCTTGCCGTGGTCGACGTGGGCGACGATGGCGACGTTACGGATGTCGTGGCGCGTGGGCATGGGTGGCTTGCGCTTCTCTCGGATCGTGGGAATCGGCGTCAGTTCCTCTTACGCCCGCCGGGCGGACGCGCCACGGCTATGTCCTATGGTACGGGGCTGCCGTGCAAGGGGCTTCCCCGGAGGGATCCGAGAGGGTCTACTGGGAGGTTTCAGGGTGTGGGGAAGATCATGCGACCGGGTCAAGGGGCCGACGTGATCCTGCCCGCCGGGGTCCCCGGCGGGCAAGGAACTTGAGCTGGTTCTGAGCTTGCGGCTTGGACTTTCGGCGGCTTTAGGGTATTGCGCTCACTTGCGGGTGTTGCTCTCCGCGCCCCGGGCGGACTCCGGCTTCTTGAAGCCGATGTCCTGGTAGCGCGGGGCGGCGAAGCCCCAGGCCCCCGCGTTCACGAGCTCGGGCCGGGCCGCCACCAGCTGGGGACGCTGGTAGAGCGGGATGGAGCCGGCCGCGGCCCAGATCCGGGCGTCGGCCTGGCGGACCAGGTCGCGGGCCTCCTCCTCGTCGAGGGTGGCGGCCGCCTGGTCGAAGAGCTGGTCGATGCGGTCGGTGCCGACCCGGGCGTAGTTCTGCTCCACCAGGAGCGAGCCGTCGGAGGCCGGCTCCGGCTTGGCGTAGATCGGCCGGGCGTCGGTCGCCGGGAAGGCGGTCGCGGGCCAGGAGTAGAGGGCCAGGTCGTAGTCGCCGGAGGCGATGTGGTCCTTGAAGAAGCTCTCGTCGGAGACCTTGGTGACCTCGGTGCGGATGCCGACGGCGTCGAGCATCCGCACGATCCGGTCGCCGACCGCGCGGAGCGACTCCGAGCCGGGGCCCGAGGGCAGGACGAAGCGGAGGCTGAGCGCCTTGCCGTCCTTGCCGAGGGCCTGCGCCGCGGCGGCGTCGGCGGCGGCCGGGGCCGCGGTGCCGCGCGGGGCGTAGGCGCCGGCCACGGGCTTGGCGGGGTGCGCCTGGAGCTGGGACCGCACCTCGGCCCCGGTGCCGCCGCCGGTGTCGAGGGCCGCGGCCTGGCGGAGCAGCGCCGCGCTCTGGAAGGCGGCCACGGGGGCGGGGGCGAGGACGTTGGTGCCGCTCTCGGGGCCGGCGGCGCCGATCAGCGGGCCGGTCGCCCGGCGCTCGCCGGGCTTGTCGTCGCCGACGATGTAGAGGCCCTCGTCGGAGGCCGTGTCGGGCTGCTTCTGGCCCGGCTTCTCGTCGGCTTTCTTCTCCGGCTTCGTCTCGGTCGTGCCGGTCTTCCCGGCGCCCTCCGCCGCCTTCGCCGCCTTCTCGGCGTCCGTGCCCGTTGCCTCGCTGCCCGCCTTCGTACCGGCGGCCGGCTTCTTCAGCGCCCCGCCCGGCACCCAGCCGGCGTCGGCGAGCAGCGCCCGCGCCTCCTTGGTGTCCTGGTCGCCGAGCGCGTCGCTGCTGTCGGCGTACGCGGCCTGTCCGGCGAGCGCGAGGTGGCTGCCCGGCGGCCTGGCCGGCAGCCCGAGCGGCTTGAGCACGGTCTCGGCCAGCTCCTGGCGGTCGATCGCACGGGCCACCGCCCGGCGCACCCGCTCGTCGGCGAGCGGACCGGACTCCCCGTTGAGGGAGAGCTGGGTGTAGGCGGGCTCCAGGGACTTGCGGACCACGAACCGGGCGAGGCCGTTCTGCTCGGTCGCGTACCGGGCGACGGCCAGCTGGTTCTTCTCCCGGGCGGCCCGTACCTCCTCGGCCTTCTCCTCGTCGGAGCCGTAGGCGAGCGCCCAGGACTTCAGCGCGGCGGCGGGGGTGACCCCGGCGCCGGGCCCGTGGGCGAGGGCCTGCCCGCCGCTCCGGCCGGTCCGGGCGTCGCGGGTCGCGAGGGCGATCCGCTCGGCGACGGCCCGGTCGATCTCGGCCAGGTCCAGCTTGCCGGCGGCGAGCGCGGCGGCCCGGTCGGCGCGGGGCACGGCGGTGAGGACGAGCGTGTCGAGCTTGGCGTTCTGGCCCCACCAGCGCGGGTTGCGGACGAGCGTGACGGTGCCCGCCTTGCGGTCGATCGTCTTCAGCAGGAACGGTCCTGCGGTGGCCTTGAGGGAGGCGCGGGCGCCGTCGTTGAAGGTGTTCGGCGAGCCCATCACCTCCTTCGGGTAGAGCGGGGTGAAGAGCGAGCGCCAGTCGGCGTACGGCTTGCCGAAGGTGACCCGCACCTCCAGGTCGTTCTTGCCGCGCTCGATCTTCTCGATCCGCTCGTAGCCGGCGTTGCGGGCGGTCCAGTAGGCGGTGTCCCGGCCGCTGAGCGCGCGCCACTGGGCGACGAAGTCCGCGGCGCCGATCTCGCGCCCGTCGCTCCACACTGCCTGCTGGTTGAGCTTGTAGAGCACGACCTGCTTCGGTTCGGTCTCGACGACCGCGGCGGATTCCAGGTAGTCGGGGTTGAGCCGGGGCCGGCCGCGCTCGTCGAGGGTGTGGAGGGCGGGCAGCACGGCGCCCGCGACGCGGGCGGTGGCGCCGTCGGCGTCGGCCTGGAAGGCGTTGAGGGTGGTGGGCAGCGCGTCGACCGCCCAGCGCAGGGTTCCTCCGTCGGCGACCTGGTCGCGTGCGGCCGGCGCGTTGTCCTGGGCGGCGGCGGGCGACTCCTCGCCGCCGTCGCCGGAGCTGCATCCGGCCAGGACGGCGAGGGCGAGGACCGCGCTGCCGAGGGTGGCGACGGAGCGGAGCGTGCGGGAGCGGGGGCTCCTGGAGCATGTCCTCCCGCGAGGGGCGCCGACCTGGGACATGACTTGTACCCCTTCGTCCAGTTTCATGCCATTTGGAGATGATCAGACCTATTGCTCATACACTGAAAAGGACGGAGCGGATCCGGTGACGGCGACACGGCGGCACGGCCGGCAAACCCCACTCGTGCGGCCCAATCGCCCGGACGCCGGGGCGCTCCGGACGAGTGGAATCACGTGCACACGGCTTCACAAGCGGGATGTGACGCGCGACACTCGCGTGTGACCCGCGCTCGCGGAAGTGAGGGCAACCATGTCCGATCAGGACGATCTCGCGGCCGTCAAGCGCCGCCTGCAAGACCTGGAACGCACGGTCGAAGAGCTGGAACGCCGCGTCGGGGCGGAGCGGAGCACGCCCAAGGTGCCCCGGGACGACCGCGCCGAGAGCATGGTGACGATCCCGGACGCCCCGTACGACTCCCAGAAGTGGACCGACATCGACGACGAGGGCCTGGGAGCACGCGACCGCCACGCGCCGTAGAGCCGAGGAGGCCCTGTTGGCCACAGGTACCCGACCCCCGACGAGGAACGGAACGGCGACGGGGGTGCGCTCCGCGGGGCGCGCCTCCCTCGCCGCTCGTCATCTGCGCACCGACCGCTGGTGGCTGGCGCCCGCCGTCACCGCCGCCGGACTGCTCGCCTTCGTCGCCTACTCGACCTGGCGGGCCTTCGCGAACGCCGACTACTACGCCGCCCCCTACGTCTCGCCGTTCTACTCGCCGTGCCTCGCGGAGAACTGCGTCCCCATGCACGGCGGCCCCAACTGGGCCCTGTTCGGCAGCTGGTGGGGCCTCTCCCCCGCCCTGCTCATCCTGGTCTTCCCGCTCGGCTTCCGGCTGACCTGCTACTACTACCGCAAGGCCTACTACCGGGGCTTCTGGGCCTCTCCCCCGGCCTGCGCGGTCGCCGAGCCCCACGCCGCCTACAGCGGGGAGACCCGCTTCCCGCTGATCCTGCAGAACGTCCACCGGTACTTCTTCTACCTGGCCCTCCCGGTCGCCGGCATCCTCACGTACGACACCGTCCTGACCTTCCGGGACGAGCACCACGCGTGGGGTCACATGGGGCTCGGGACGCTCGTCTTCCTCGTCAACATCGTGCTGATCTGGGCGTACACCCTGTCCTGCCACTCCTGCCGGCACATCGTCGGCGGCCGGCTGCGGCACTTCTCGAAGCATCCCGTCCGCTACCGGCTGTGGACCTGGGCGGGCCGGCTGAACAGCCGCCACATGCTGCTCGCCTGGGCCTCGCTGATCAGCGTCGCCGCCTGCGACCTCTACGTGTACCTCCTCGCCACCGGTGCCTTCGACGACCCGAGGTTCTTCTGACATGACTCCTGTGGAGCGGCAGCAGTGGGACGTGATCGTGGTCGGCGCCGGTGGCGCCGGGCTGCGGGCGGCGATCGAGGCGCGGCAGCGGGGCGCCCGTACGGCCGTCATCTGCAAGTCCCTGTTCGGCAAGGCGCACACCGTGATGGCGGAGGGCGGCATCGCCGCCTCCATGGCCAACGCCAATCCGCACGACACCTGGCAGACCCACTTCCGCGACACCATGCGCGGCGGCAAGTTCCTCAACCAGTGGCGGATGGCCGAACTGCACGCCCAGGAGGCCCCCGACCGGGTGTGGGAGCTGGAGACCTGGGGCGCGCTCTTCGACCGCACGCCCGACGGGCGCATCTCCCAGCGCAACTTCGGCGGCCACGAGTACCCACGGCTCGCGCACGTCGGCGACCGGACCGGCCTGGAGCTGATCCGCACCCTCCAGCAGAAGATCGTCTCCCTCCAGCAGGACGACTTCCGCGGGACCGGTGACTACGAGAGCGGACTGAAGGTCTTCCAGGAGTGCACGGTCACCCGCGTCCTCAAGGACGCCCTCGGGCGCGTCGCCGGGGTCTTCTGCTACGAGCGCGAGTCCGGCCGCTTCTTCGTCCTCCAGGCCCCCGCGGTCGTCCTCGCGACCGGCGGTATCGGCAAGTCCTTCAAGGTCACGTCCAACTCCTGGGAGTACACCGGCGACGGACACGCGCTCGCGCTGCTCGCGGGGGCACCGCTGGTGAACATGGAGTTCGTGCAGTTCCATCCGACCGGCATGGTCTGGCCTCCGTCGGTGAAGGGGATCCTCGTCACCGAGTCGGTGCGCGGCGACGGCGGGGTGCTGCGGAACTCCGAGGGCAAGCGGTTCATGTTCGACTACGTCCCCGAGGTCTTCAAGGAGAAGTACGCGCAGTCGGAGGAGGAGGGCGACCGCTGGTACGAGGACCCGGACAACAACCGCCGCCCGCCCGAGCTGCTGCCGCGCGACGAGGTGGCCCGGGCGATCAACGCGGAGGTCAAGGCGGGCCGCGGCTCCCCGCACGGCGGGGTCTTCCTCGACGTGTCGACCCGGATGCCGGCCGAGGTGATCCGGCGCCGGCTGCCGTCGATGTACCACCAGTTCAAGGAGCTCGCGGACGTCGACATCACGGCCGAGGCCATGGAGGTCGGCCCGACCTGCCACTATGTGATGGGCGGCGTCGCCGTCGACTCCGAGTCGGCCGCGACCCTCGGCGTTCCCGGCCTCTTCGCGGCCGGCGAGGTCGCGGGCGGCATGCACGGCTCGAACCGGCTCGGCGGGAACTCGCTCTCCGACCTCCTCGTGTTCGGACGGCGGGCCGGTCTGCACGCCGCCGCCTACGCGGCCTACGCGGCCGAGTCGGGCCGGGCCGAGGCCGACGAGCAGGCGGTGGCGGCCGCCCGGGCGGAGGCGCTGGCCCCGTTCGACGGCGACGGGGAGAACCCGTACACGCTCCACCAGGAGCTCCAGCAGACGATGAACGACCTCGTCGGGATCATCCGGCGGGAGAGCGAGATGGCCGAGGCGCTGGACCGGATCGCCGCGCTGCGCGAGCGCGCGCGGCGGGTCGCCGTCGAGGGCCACCGGCAGTTCAACCCCGGCTGGCACCTCGCGCTCGACCTGCGCAACATGCTGCTGGTCAGCGAGTGCGTGGCGCGGGCGGCCCTGGAGCGCACGGAGTCCCGGGGCGGCCACACCCGCGAGGACCATCCGTCCATGGACCGCGCCTGGCGCCCGGTGAACCTGCGCTGCCGGGCGGCCGACGGGGGCGGGGTGGACCTGGAGCGGGTACGCACCGAGCCGATCAGGGCCGATCTGCTCGCCCTCTTCGAGAAGGAGGAGCTGGCGAAGTACCTCGCCGAGGAGGAGCTGGACGCATGAGCACGTACGACGCGAGGTTCCGGATCTGGCGGGGCGACGCCGACGGCGGCGGACTCACCGACTACACGGTCGAGGTGCACGACGGCGAGGTGGTGCTCGACATCGTGCACCGCCTCCAGGCCACCCAGGCGCCCGACCTGGCCGTGCGCTGGAACTGCAAGGCCGGAAAGTGCGGCTCCTGCTCGGCCGAGATCAACGGGCGGCCGCGGCTGTTGTGCATGACCCGGATGTCGGTGTTCGGACGCGACGAGACGATCACGGTGACGCCGATGCGGGCCTTCCCGGTGATCCGCGACCTGGTCACGGACGTGTCCTTCAACTACGCGAAGGCGCGGGAGATCCCGGCCTTCGTGCCGCCCGCCGGTCTCGCCCCCGGCGAGTACCGGATGAAGCAGGAGGACGTCGACCGCTCGCAGGAGTTCCGGAAGTGCATCGAGTGCTTCCTGTGCCAGAACACCTGCCATGTGGTGCGCGACCACGAGGAGAACAAGGCCGTCTTCGCCGGTCCGCGCTTCCTCATGCGGATCGCCGAGCTCGACATGCACCCGCTCGACGCGGCGGAGGAGACCGGCCTCGACCGCCGTGCCACCGCGCAGGAGGAGCACGGCCTGGGCTACTGCAACATCACCAAGTGCTGCACCGAGGTGTGCCCGGAGGACATCCGGATCACGGACAACGCCCTGATCCCCATGAAGGAACGGGTCGTGGACCGGAAGTACGACCCGGTGGTGTGGCTGGGCCGGACGATCCGACGCCGGAGGGGCTGAGGCGCGTACGGGGTTGAGGCACGTACAGCTGAGGCACGTACAGGCTGAGGCACGTACGGGGCCGAGGCACGTACGGGGCCCGCGGGCCGGTCGGGACTTTCCGGGCCGGCCCTGGTGCGCCCGCGGGCCGGTCGGGACGTTCCTGACCCGCCCTAGTTCGCCCGCGGGCCGGTCGGCCGGTCGTGCCAGCCCTCCCGGTACGCCTGCCAGTCGCCGTCCCGCGCCGCGAAGTCCACGTACAGCGCCAGGCCGAAGCGCTCGCGGTCCGGGTCGGTGCGCCCGAGCCCGAGGCGGGCGCCGCGGACCGCGGCCTCGACGGTCTCGGCCGACTCGTGGTGCCCGAGGTCGTCCTCGTGGAAGAAGGGCAGGCCCATGAGCAGGTCCGTCCCCTCGGGCGTCACCTCCAGGGCCAGGCTGGTCTGCTGGGCGACGTAGCCGCCGTACATGCCCTCCAGCGGCATCCAGGTGTCGTACGACATGACCGCGATCTGGTCGACCCGCCGGGCGACCTGGCCGAAGAACTCCTGCGACCACCACTTCTCGCTGCCGGACAGCGCGCCGAGGACGGTGTGCGCCGCCGGCAGCGGGTCTATCTGGTGCGCGGCGACCGAGAGCGGCGCCTTGCGGGCCCGGGTCAGCGCGCCGAGATCGTCGAGCAGCGAGAGATAGTGGCGGTCGTCGGAGTGCAGCGGCTCCAGGTCGAAGTGGACGCCCTCGAAGCCGGCGTCGAGGACCTGCCGGGCCGAGGCCACCACGGCGGCCCGGGAGCGTGCGTCCTCCAGCCGC
Organism: Streptomyces sp. NPDC053431; assembly: GCF_044544925.1. Taxonomy (NCBI): domain Bacteria; kingdom Bacillati; phylum Actinomycetota; class Actinomycetes; order Kitasatosporales; family Streptomycetaceae; genus Streptomyces; species Streptomyces sp. NPDC053431. The sequence goes on from NZ_JBITXX010000007.1 coordinate 168,850, forward strand.
AGCCCGTCCGGGCCCTCGGTGGCGAGGATGTCGCCCAGCCACGCGTGCACCCGGATGCCCGGCATCGTGCGGTGGACGGCGTCGACGAGCCAACGTGCCCGCGGATGGCGGGCGGCGGGCAGGGTGCCGTCGTGTTCGAGGGGTCCGGCGTGGACGTACAGGTCACGGATGCCCGTGCCCTTGATCCGCTCCGCGAAGGCGGCGACGTCGGCCTCCTTCTTCCGGCCGTCGACCCAGGCGTGGCCGAGCCAGATGGCGTCCTTGCCGCGGGTCCGTGTCCCCTCGCGGAGCTCGCCCGTGTAGTTGAGGCGCAGCGCCGTGCCCGCGGCCAGCACCGGCACGACGAGCGCGAGGACGAGTCCGAGGACGCACCAGCGCCCCCGTCGCCACACGCTCTTCCACCGTCCGTTCACCCGGGCCCCCCGAGAATCGTCGTGTCACCGCTACCACCGTAGCGATGGCTACCGACAGTGACGCACGCCTGTGGAGAACGGTTTCCGCACGTCCGGCCCGGCCCGGTCGCGGCCCCACAAGCCCGGACATAACCTCCTTTTTGTGACACGAACAGCCACCCGAGCCCTGCTCTCGGTGCTGGTGGCGGCGTGGTGGCTGGCCGTGCCCGCCGTTCCCGGCGCCCGCGCCGACGACCCCGTCGTCCTGTCCCGGGACGGGCAGGTCACCGACCGGGTGGACGCTCTCGGCGACCGGCGCCCCGCGGTGGTCCGGGCCCTCGACGCGCTCTACGACGCCCGCCGCGTGCAGCTCTTCGTCGTGTACGTACGGGACTTCTCCGGCCACCCCGCCCAGGGCTGGGCCGACGCCACCGCCGAGCGCAACGGACTCGGTCGCGACGACGTGCTGCTCGCCGTCGCCACCCACGACCGCCGGTACGGCTACTCCGCCGACCCCGGCTCCCGGCTCACCCAGGCCCAGCTCGACGACGTCGCCCGGAACGCGATCGAACCGGCCCTCCGGCAGAACGACTGGGCGGGCGCGGCCGTCGGCGCCGCCGACGGCTACGCGGCCGTCCTCGCCGGCCGGCCCGTACCCGCCCCCGCGATCACCCCCGGCCCCGCCGACCCCGGCGGGAGCGCGGCCGGCGACTCCACCTCCGCGGCCGACCTGATCCTGCCGGTGGTCCTGGTCGGCGGCGCCGGCGCGATCGCCGCGTACGCGTACACCAAGCGCCGCCGCAGGACCGCCACCCGCACCACACCGGGCGGCGGGGGCTGGGGCTCCGCCGCCGGCGGCAGCGGCTGGGGCACGCCGAAGGGGTCGCCGCCACCGGACCTCGCCGAACTCGACGGGCGGGCCCGACAGGCGCTCGTCGCGACCGACGACGCCGTCCGTACCAGCAAGGAAGAACTGGGCTTCGCGACCGCCCAGTTCGGCGAGGAGGCGGTCACCCGGTTCACCGAGGCCGTGCGGTTCGCGGAGGACGAGCTCACCGCCGCCTTCCGGCTGCGGCAGCAGCTCGACGACGCCGTTCCCGAGGACGACGCGACCCGGCGGTCCCTGCTCGCCGAGATCGTCGAGCGCTGTGCCGACGTCAACGCCCGTCTCGACGCCGAGGCCGAGGACTTCGACCGGCTGCGCGCCCTGGAGCGCAACGCGCCCGAGGCCCTGGAGGCCGTCGAGGCGGCCTTCCGCGAGCAGACCGGCCGGGTGGCCACGGCGGAGGCCACTCTGACGGCGATGCGCGAGCGGTACGCCGAGTCCGCGGCGGCACCGGTCTCCGGCGACGTGGAACAGGCCAAGGACCGGCTGGTGTTCGCGACCACCACCGTCAACGAGGCGCGGCAGCTCCTGGACGGGGGCGACAACGGCGGCGCCGCCGTGCGGATCCGGGCCGCCGAGGGCGCCGTCGACCAGGCGGCCCGGCTGGCCGAGGCCGTGGACCGGCGGGCCCAGGAGCTCGCCGAGGCGGTGGGGAAGCTGTCGGGGGCGCTCACCGAGACCGAGGCGGACCTGGCCGATGCCCGCGGGCTGCTCGAAGGCACCTCGGAGGGGGTGTCGACGGCGGACCTGCGGGGCCGGATCGGCCGGGCCGCGTCGGTGCTCGCCGACGTCCGCGGCGCGGTCGACTCCGGCCGCTACGACCCGATCGACGCGCTGCGCCGGCTCGAGGAGGCGGACACGGCGCTCGACGAGGCCCTGGAGGGCGCGCGGGAGCGCGAGTCGGGCAGCCTGCGCGCCCGCACGCTCCTGGACCAGGCGGCGCTGACGGCCCGTTCGGCGATCGGCGCGGCCGGCGACTTCGTCACGACGCACCGCGGAGCCGTCGGCGCGGAGGCCCGCACCCGCCTGGCCGAGGCCCGGCGGCGGCTGGACCGGGCGGGCCGGCTGGCCGACGCCGACCCGCACGCGGCGCTGGCCGAGGCGCGGCAGGCCGACGCGCTCGCCCGGCGGGCTCAGGAGCTCGCCGAGCAGGACGTGCGGTCGTACGGGAACCCGAACGGCCTGGGCGGTGTAACAGGGGTGGGAGGTGCCGGCGGTGGCGGGCTCGGAGGGGCCGTGCTCGGCGGCATCATCCTCGGCGGACTGTTCGGAGGGGGACGTGGTGGGGGTGGACACGGTGGGGGTCGTGGCGGGGGTTTCGGGGGCGGCGGCTTCGGCGGCGGCCCCGGCAGCTTCGGCGGCGGGGGCACCCGCGGCCGCTTGGGCGGCGGCGGGCGTTTCTGACGCCGTCCTGTCGCTCGTCACCCGAGTCGTACGTCGTGTACGTCGCGCACGCAAGGAGACCGACCATGAGCAAGCAGACCGTCCTCGGGCGGGTCGCCCAGCTGGCGAAGGCCAACGTCCACGCGCTCCTCGACCAGGCGGAGGATCCGCAGAAGATGCTGGACCAGCTGATCCGCGACTACGCGAGCAACATCACGGAGGCGGAGGAGGCGGTCGCGGCGACCCTCGGCCATCTGCGCCTGATGGAGCAGGACCACCGGGAGGACGTGGCGGCGGCGAAGGAGTGGGGCGAGAAGGCCCTGGCCGCGAGCCGCAGGGCGGACACCTTGCGGGCCGGCGGGCAGACGGCGGAGGCGGACCGCTTCGACAACCTGGCGAAGGTCGCCCTCGGCCGCCAGCTCCAGTCGGAGAAGGAGGCGCGGACGGCGGAGCCGACGATCGCCGCGCAGACGGAGGTGGTCGCGCGGCTCAGGTCGGGCCTGGACCAGATGAAGGGCAAGCTGGGCGAGCTCCGGGCCAAGCGGGACGAGCTGGTCGCGCGGGCCAGGTCGGCGCACGCGCAGAACACGATGCTGGACGCGGTGAAGAGCGTCGACGTCCTGGACCCGACGAGCGAGCTGAGCCGCTTCGAGGACAAGGTGCGCCGGGAGGAGGCGAGGGCGCTGGGCAGGCAGGAGCTGGCCGCCTCCTCGCTGGACGCCCAGTTCGAGCAGTTGGACGCGCTCGGCGACCAGGCGGAGATCGAGGCTCGGCTGGCCGCGCTCAAGGCGTAGGCGGTGTCCGGCCGCTCAGGGCCGGACAGGCCCTGGGAGCGGCCGGCGGGACGGTGGCGGTCCGGTCCGGGCTGCGTACGGTCCGGTCCGGGCTGCGTACGGTCCGGTCCGGGCTGCGTCCGGTCCGGTCCAGGCTGCGTCCGGTCCGGTCCAGGGGCTCAGAACATGCTGAGCAGCTGGTCGACGGTCGGTTCGGTGAAGCCGTCGCCGTCCGGCAGCGGCAGCTCGAACCAGACGGTCTTGCCGCGCGGGGTGCGGCGCGAGCCCCAGGCGGCGCTGAGCAGCCCGACCAGCTGCAGTCCGCGCCCGCCCTCGTCGGTGTCCTTGGCCCGGCGGCGGCGGGGCTGGACGAGGCCCGCGTCCCACACCTCGCAGACCAGGGTGCGGTCGCGCAGCAGCCGCAGCCGGATCTCCCCCTCGCCGTAGCGCAGGGCGTTGGTGACCAGTTCGCTGACGAGCAGCTCGACGGTGTCGATCAGGGGCTCCAGCTCCCAGGCGGTGAGCTGGGCGCGGGCCAGTTCGCGGGCGCGGCCGACCGAGCGGGGCTCCCTGGGGAGCCGCCAGTCGCCCACGGCCTCGCTGGGCAGGCCCTGGATGCGGGCCATGAGCAGGGCGATGTCGTCCTCGCCGTGCCGGGTGTCGAGGGTGGTCAGGACGTGGTCGCAGACGTCCTCGAGGGGCCGGCCGTGGTTGGCGAGGGCGCTGCGGAAGGCGCTCAGTCCCTCGTCGAGGGCGTGGTCGCGGGATTCGACGAGCCCGTCGGTGTAGAGGGCGAGCAGGGCCCCCTCGGGCAGCTCGACCTCGACCTCCTCGAAGGGCTCACCGCCGACGCCGAGCGGCATCCCCGGGGGCACGTCGAGGAGCAGGGCCTCCTCGCCGGGTTCGACGAGCACCGGCGGCAGATGGCCCGCGTTGGCGAAGGTGCAGCGCCGGGTGACGGGGTCGTAGACGGCGTAGACGCAGGTGGCCAGATAGACCTCGGAGAGCTCGGGTCCGCGGGCCTTGTGGGCGCGGGCGGACTGCTGGGCGCCGGCCGGCGTGCCGAGGCCGCGGGCGATCTCGTCGAGGTGGGAGAGGACCTCGGCCGGTTCGAGGTCCAGCTGGGCGAGGGTGCGCACGGCGGTGCGCAGTTCGCCCATGGCGACGGCGGCGCGCAGGCCGCGGCCCATGACGTCGCCGATGACCAGCGCGGTGCGGTGGCCCGGGAGTTCGATGACGTCGAACCAGTCGCCGCCGACCTCGGAGCCGACGGTGCCGGGGAGGTAGCGACAGGCGATGTCGAGTCCGGCCGCCTCGGGGTCGCCGGGGGGCAGCAGGCTGCGCTGGAGGATGAGGGCCCGCTCGTGCTCGCGCCGGTAGAGGCGGGCGTTGTCGATGCAGACGGCGGCGCGCGCGGCGAGTTCGACGGCGAGGGCGCGGTCGCGTTCGCCGAAGGACTCGCTCCCCTTGGCCCGGGAGAACTGGACGAGGCCGACGACGGTGTCGTGGGCGACCATCGGGACCACGAGGGTGGACTGCACGAGGCTGCCCTCCGCGCCGGGCACGGTGCGGACGCGGCCGGTGCGCAGGGCTCCGGCGCAGGGCGAGTTGAACGGGTAGCGGTGCACGGAGCCGACCTCGATGGGGCCGGTGTCGCAGCACACCTCGCCGTCCGCCCCGGGGGTCCGGGCTGCCGTGTCGTCCTCGCTGGGGCGCGGCTTCCCGATCCGTACGGGGGTGTCGGAGACGGCGCTGGCGACGGCGACCCGGCGCAGTTCGGCGCTGCCCGCCCCGTAGCCGACGTCGTGGGAGCTGCCCCAGCGGCCGGGCGGGGCCTCGTCGCCGGTCAGCAGCCCCTGGTAGAGGTCGACGGCGGCGAGGTCGCAGAAACCGGGGACGGCGACGTCGAGGAGTTCCCGGGCGGTGGCCTCCAGGTCGAGGGAGTTGCCGATGCGCGCCCCGGCCTCGTTCAGCAGGGCGAGGTTGCGGCGGGCGCTGGCGGCCTCGCGGGCGGCGTTCTGCCGGCGGGTGACGTCGATGCCGAGGCCGGCGACGCCGATGGGGCGGCCGGAACCGCTGTGCACCCGGTAGAGGTTGACCGACCAGTGGCGCCGGTCGGTGGAGCCGGGCGCGGCGCCGACGATCTGGAGGTCCGCGACGGACTCTCCGGTCTCCAGGACCGTGCGGAGCGCGGCGGTCATCCGCTCGGCCTCGGGCCGGGCCAGGTAGTCGTACACGGTCCGGCCGCGGTGGTCGTCGGCGTTGCCGCCGAAGACGGTGGCGAAGCGGCGGTTGGCCCGCTTCACGGTGAGGTCGGTGCCGAAGAGCAGAAAGCCGAACGGGGATTGGCCGAAAATGGCCTGCGAGGCGGCGAGGTCGGTCTCGATCCGGCGCAGCGCCCGCACGTCGACGACGATGCACAGGGCCGCCTTCTCCCCGCGCCCGGTCTCGCTGGGCATGACGTACATCTCGGCGATGCCGTGGGGGCGGTCCTCGCCCGGCATCCGGAAGGGGACCAGGCCGGTCCATTCCCTGCCGTCGAGGATCTCCTTGACCCTGCGGTGTCCGCGCTCGCGCAGCTCGGCCGGCATGAAGGCCTCGACCGGGTCCTTGCCCATGGCCTCCTCGGCGGTCACCCCGAAGAGCTCCACGGCCCGCCTGCTCCATTGGTCGACGAGCCCGTCGGGACCTATCGAGAAGGAGGCGACCCGGATGTAGTCATAGATCGACCCGGGCGGGCTGCTCTGCCACACGACACCGCTCGCCGTCTCAGGTATCTCGCTCACGCGACCGTCCCCTCCAGCTCACCGCACCGGACCGGCCATGACCGAAGTATTCAGCACCACGGCCCCCGTCGGCACGACGTTCACGATCACAGGGTGGTCTCGTTCGTTTCCGGCCGAGTCCCGCTGATCGTCGTCCCACCCTCTTTACTCACCAGGCAGGGCCAGCTCGAACCACACGGTTTTCCCGGTGCGCCCGGCCCGGGTGCCCCAGCGGCGGGCGGAACAGGCCACGAGCTGCAGCCCTCGGCCCCCCTCGTCGTCCGGTCCCGCGGGGCGTTCGGTGGGCTCATCCGGAAGCGGATCGGAGACCTCCACGAGGAGGGCGGGGCCGTGTCCGGGCCCGGTACCGTCGGGCCGGCGGCGGACCAGGCGGACGCCGATGGGCCCGGAGGCGTACCGCAGCGAGTTGGTCACCAACTCGCTGACCAGCAGAACGGTCACATCTCCGATCACCGCGTCGAGCTGCCAGGCCCTCAAGGTGTCCCGCACCGCGTGACGAGCCGTGCGCACGGCGTCGGCCTCCGCCGGAAAATGCCATTCGGCGCAGTCGCCTTCGGTGTCGATCACGAGGCCCACGTCCTATTTCGGGGGGTTAATCAGGACATACCCGATATTCGGAGTGGGATATCGCGCGGGGCGCGCCCGTGGGCGCACGGTGGCACGAACGGCGTAGGGGGTCAGCCGCGTGCGCCGTCCGCCGGTGCGGCGGAGGTGTCCGGGGCGGCGGGCAGCAGTCGGCCGGCCTCGGCGACGGCGGGGCGGTCCTGGTCGAGCCAGTCGACGGAGTCCAGCTCGTGGCGGGCGAGCCAGCGCAGCTCGTCGTGGTCCTCCAGCGGCCGCGGCTCACCGGAGGCCAGACGGGCGGCCCACACCCGCAGGACGTAGCCGGGCTTGAGCGGCCATTCGCCGGGGATGCGCGGGCCGACCTCGGTCTCGATGCCGAGCTCCTCGCGCAGCTCGCGCACCAGGGCCTCTTCGGGACTCTCCCCGGGCTCCAGCTTGCCGCCGGGCAGCTCCCAGCGGCCGGCGAGCTCGACGGGGGCGCTGCGGCGGGCGGCGAGCAGCCGCCCCTGGTGGCAGAGGGCCCCGGCGACGACCACGACAGGGTCGGGCGTCCCGGGGTCCGTTCGGCGATCGGTCATGGTGCGGAGCGTAACCCGGGCGGCGAAGGCGGCCGCCCGGGCAGCGGGCCGAGGGTCAGAGGGCGGGCTGCCCGATACGCTCGACCCAGTAGAGCTGCTTGTGTCCGCGGTCGTCGAGGCTGTCGGCGACCTTCTGGGCCTCGTCCTGGGTCGCGTACCGGCCGACCCGGTAGCGGTTGCCGTTGTCGTCCTGGCGTATGACCAGCCAGGCAAGGTCGGGACCGCTCTCGGTCATCGGGCTTCTCCCTCCGCCGGTCCGGCCGTGTCTAACGATCTCCTGGAAACCGCACTGCGCATATGCCCGAGCTTACGCCTGACCTTTACACAGCGGATACGGGTTTTCACAAAGAGATACGTATCTGGCCAGTAACAACCGGCGGAGGGCCCACGACCGCTTGCGGAACGGGGCGCGCGGGGCCGCTGCGACCGGCGGCGCCGCACCGGAGAAGGGCCGTCGGCGGGCACGACGAAGAAGGTCCCCGCGGACACTCCGCGGAGACCGAATCCGACACCCCGTCATGAAGCCGCCGAAACGCGCCTCAGCGCACGGGCAGGTGGTACGCGATCCTGTAGCGGTCGGCGGGGACGACGACGTCGGCGGTCTCGACGGCCAGGCCCGACGCGTAATAGGTCCGCGCGACGACCATCACCACATGGCCGGGCACGCCCCCGAGGGTCAGCAGCTCCTCCGCGAGGCCGGGGCGGGCGCCGACCTCCTCCACCACGTTGTCCACGACCACGTCGATCGCGGCCATCCGCTCCACCACGCCGCAGCCGCCCAGCGGGCCCTCCTCGGGCAGCATCACCGGGGTCCGGCCGGTGACCGCCAGCGGCTCCCAGGAGGTGGACAGCATCATGGGCTCACCGCCGTCCCGGAAGACGTACCGCGTGCGCATCACCCGCTCCCCCGGCTCGATGCCGAGCCGGGCGGCGACCTCCGGGCTCGCGGGCTCCTGCTCGCTGCTCGACTCCCAGGTGCCGCGCACCCCTTCGGCCGCCTGCTCCTGACGGAAGGGGTTGGCCCCGGACGAGGGCCGGTACCCCGAGCGGGCGATCGGGCGCGGCACGGGACGCTCGCGCACATAGGTCCCCGAACCCGAGCGCCCCTCGACCAGGCCCTCCGCCATGAGGACCTTGCGCGCCTCCAGTGCGACGGTGTCCGAGACCCCGTACTCCTCGCGGATGCGCGCCTGCGAGGGGAGCCGGGTGTGCGGGGGAAGCGAGCCGTTGGCGATCTTCTCCCGAAGATCGCTCGCCACACGCAGATAGGCGGGCTGCTCACCGAACGTCACTGGACACTCCCCTCAGCTTGACTGTGAGCTACAGCCTGACAACCGAGGGTGTGCACCCGCAAGCATGGGCCAGAGTTTCACCCGAAGTGATGACTCACCTTTACGTAAACCCTTCTCGCAGGTATAGCCACCGAACTCCCGTCGGAATCCTTGACGTTAATGGTCCAGACCAATACGTTCCTGTCCGCACCGCTCCCTTCCGGCACCCGCACAGGAACGAGCCCCATGCGTCGCAGAACCCTTTCCCGGCTGTCCGTCGCCGCCGTCTCCCTCGGCCTCCTCGCCGCCCTCGCGCCCTCCGCCGGCGCGGCCCCCGGCACCGCGCCCGCCCCCGACCGCGGCCACGAACGCGGCCACGACCGCGCCCCCGACCACGGCCACGCGGCGAAGCCGGCGTACAAGCGCGTCGGCTACTTCACCCAATGGGGCGTCTACGGAAGGAACTTCCAGGTCAAGGACCTGGACACGAGCGGCACCGCGGCCAAGCTGAGCCACGTCAACTACGCCTTCGGCAACATCGGCGCGGACGGCAGGTGCTTCACGGGCAACGTCCCGGGCGAGGCCGACGCCTGGGCCGACTACGTCCGCCCGCTCGACGCGGCCGGCTCCGTCGACGGCGTCGCCGACACCCCGGACCAGCCGCTCGCCGGCAACTTCAACCAGCTGCGCGAGCTCAAGGCCAAGCACCCGGGGCTGAAGGTGATGATCTCGCTGGGCGGTTGGAGCTGGTCCACCCACTTCTCGGACGCGGCCCGCACCCCCGCCTCGCGCAAGGCCCTCGTGGCCTCCTGCATCGACCTCTACATCAAGGGCAACCTGCCGGCCGACGGGGCCCGCGGCGGCGCGGGAGCCGCCGCGGGCCTCTTCGACGGCATCGACATCGACTGGGAGTGGCCCGGCTCCGCGGGTGACACGGACACCGTCTTCCGCCCCGAGGACAAGCAGAACTTCACCGCGCTCGTGCGGGAGTTCCGTACGCAGCTCGACGCGTACGCGCGGTCGCAGAAGAAGCACGGACGCTACGAGCTGTCGGCCTTCGTGCCGACCGCGCCCGCCAAGATCGACGCCGGCTTCGAGGTCCGGAAGATCATGCGGGACCTCGACTTCGTCAATCTCCAGGGCTACGACTTCCACGGCAGCTGGGAGTCCACCACCGCCCAGCAGTCCGCGCTCTTCGCCCCCGAGGGCGACTTCAGCGTCGACCAGACCGTGAACGACTGGCTCCGGCGCGGGGCGCCCGCCCGCAAGCTGGTGGTCGGCATGCCGTTCTACGGCCAGGGCTGGACCGGGGTCACCGGCGGCGGCGACGGCCTCGGCCGGCCCGCCACCGGCGCCGCGCCCGGCACCTGGGCGGCCGGCTCGGAGGACTACAAGGCCCTCAAGAAGCTCGCGGAGGAAGGGAGGTTCACCGTCCACCGCGACCGGAGCAACGGGCACGCCTGGCTCTTCGACGGTACGACCCTGTGGACGTACGACGACCCGAAGGTGCTGCGCGCCAAGTCGGCGTACGTACGGGGCCGGGGGCTCGGCGGCGCCATGTTCTGGTCGCTCGACGGGGACACCCCGGACGGCGAACTGATCACGGCGGTGAACGGCGTCCTGGGCAACCGCGGCTGAGCCCCCACAGGCGCCGCCAAGGACAGCCCTGGCCCGCCACGAGGGCCCACCGCAGGGGCCCACCGCAAGGGCCCACCGCAGGATCCCTTCAACCGACGCCTCACCAGGCGTCCGGACGCCCCTTCAGGCGTCGTCGGCGCCCCTCCAGGCGTCACCCGACGCCCTTCCAGGCGTCACCCGGACCGCGGGCCGAACCCGCCGCCGACGGTCCGGCCGGGTCGGCGGTCGGTCACGGGCCGCCGTTCCCGGCCCCGTCCCCCGGCCCGCAGCCGACGGGGCCGGGTCTCCTTCCGAGACCCGGCCCCGTCGGCCCCCGCTTCGTGCGGCGCGGGCGCGCCCGCTCAGTTCGCGATCAGACCTTCTCGCCGCTGTCCTCCAGCGTCTCGGTGAGCCCGAGCGCCGAGCGCGGCGCGCGCTCGAACTGCGTGGAGAGGGCGTCGTAGGCATCGTCGTACGCGTCCCAGAACGCTTCCGCGTCCTTCGCCGTCGCCAGCTTGTGCCAGGTCAGCGCGGCGGCGTCCAGCTTCGTCGCCAGCTCGCCGACCGGCTTCGCGGAGGCGCCGGACCAGGTGTGCCCGCGCAGGCCCGCGCTCGCCGTGGTGACCGTGTGGTGCACCTTCTGCGCCCAGGCCTTGTTGGCCGCCAGGTCCGCGTCCGCGTCCTCGTCGGGCTCCTCGACCAGGACGTCGTCGATCGGGTTCATGGTCTTGAGGTAGTGCAGCTGGTGGGCGTCGAGCGTGCTCGCGTCGCTGCGCAGGGAGCCGGTGGTCGGCGCCTTCTCGGTGGCGAAGGCGCAGGTCACCGTCCGGTCGCCGGCCCGCCAGCTCTGCTTGCTCGGCAGGTAGTAGTAGGTCACCGCCGACTCCGGGACGGCCCAGGTGTCCAGCGCGTACGCGCTGTTCATCGCGTCGCAGCGCTTCTCGGCGATGCGGTCGATCGCGTCCTCACCGGGCCACGACGAGAAACCGGTGACCTTGAAGCTGCCGGTCGCCTCACCCTCGTGCGGCTTGGTGCACGGGACCGTTTTGACGTCCGTGGTGTACGTCTCCAGCTTGCCGTCGACGCGGAAGCACTCGCCCTTGCGCAGCGAGAACGGCGAGTCGGAGGCGGCCGCCTCGTCGAAGCCCTTCTTGAAGTCCCGCCAGGCGTCGCCGAATCCGCCGCTCACGAGGCCGAGGACGATCATCAGGCAGGCGAGGGAGGAGAGGACGATGCCGGCGATGGCCAGCCCCTGGCCCTTCTGCTGCCGCTTCTTGATCTGGCGCAGGCCGATCAGGCCGAAGACGAGACCGAGGGGCGGCAGGCAGCACACGATGCCGGAGACGAGGGAGGCGACGGCCAGCCCGTTGGTGGTCGGCCGGGGCGCCCCGTAGGGGCCGGGCCCGCCCGGACCGCCGGGTCCGTAGGGGCCGTAGGGCCCGGGCGGCGGCGAGGTGTACGGCCCCGGGGAGACGTACGGGCCGGGGACGGCGCCGTACGGCCCACCGGCCGCGGGCGCCTGGCCCCCCGCAGGTGCCTGGCCCGCCGCGGGCGCCTGACCCCCCGCGGGCGCCTGGCCGGGCGCGGGCCAGCCTGCCGGCGGCGGCTGCGGGGGCTGCTGCGGGGCCGGAGAATCCTGAGGCGGCTGGGACGGGTCCACGAGTACGGTGCTCCTGTTGGGGCGGGAGAGATCAGGAATCGAACGGGCGCGCGCATCGTACGTGGTCCGTGGGTGGGGGCGATATGCGGGTCTCGACGGTTCGGGCGGTCCATCGGCTCGCGGCTCGCTGGGCCGGTGCCCTGCCGTGGGACGGCCGGGACACGGTGCTGTCCGCGACCGGTGTCTGGCCGCTGCTCGCCTTCCTCGCCGACGGCGCGGCGGGCCCGGCCCGTGGCGAGCTGGAGGACGCCCTCGGGCTGCCGGCCGACCGGGCGGCGGAGGCGGCGCGCGAACTGCTCGCCGGGATCACGGCGGTCCGCGGGGTCGCCTCGGCCGTCGGCCTGTGGGCCCGGCAAGGCCTGGAGCTGCGCGCCCCGTGGGTCGCGGGCCTCCCGGACGCGACGCTCGGCCGCTTCACCGGCGACGAGGCGGCCGACCGGAAGGCGCTGGACGCCTGGGCGGCCGAGCGCACCCAGGGCCTGATCCCGTCGATGCCGGTCACCGTGGACGAGGGGACGGAGCTGGTCCTCGCCTCGGCCCAGTCCGTACGCACGACATGGCTGCGCCCCTTCCGGGCGTACGAGACGGAGCCGGAGCGCGGCCCCTGGGCGGGCCGGACGATCTCCTACCTGTACCGGACCACGTCCCTGCTCGACCGGGTCGGCGTGGCCGAGACGGCGGCGGGGCCGCTCACGGTCCTCAAGGTCCTCGGCGACACGGGCGTCGACGTGCACCTGCTCCTCGGCGGCGAGGCGGCGGACGGCGGCACCGTGCTGCGGGCCGGTCTCGACGTCCTCGGGGGCGGGACCCCGGTCGTCACGGGCGACCGGCTGCCGCTCGGCGAGCCGGGCCCGGGCCTGTCCGTCGACACCGTGCCCAGCACCGGCCGCGACCCGTTGCTCACGGTGTCGACGCCGGCCTTCTCGCTCGCCGCCGAGCACGACCTCCTGGCGCACCGCGCGGTCTTCGGTCTGACGTCCGCGAGCGACACCGGCCGGGGGCACTTCCCCGGTGTCGCCGAGGAGCCGCTGGCGATCGGCCAGGCCCGGCAGTCGGCGACCGCCCGTTTCGACGCGGAGGGCTTCGCGGCCGCCTCGGTGACGGGCTTCGCCGCGGCGGCCGGGTGCCCTCCGGTCCGGTACCGGGTGCGCCGGGTCGGTCTCACCGTCGACCGTCCCTTCGGCTTCCTCGCCGTGCACCGCACCTCGCGGCTGGTGCTGACGGCGGGCTGGGTGGCTCAGCCGTGACGGAAGGGGCGGCCGCCGGACCGGCGACCGCCCCTCTCTTACGAACTCACGAGCTCACGTGCTGACGTGCTCACGTGCCCACGTGCTGACGTGCCCACGTGCTGACGTGCCCACGTGCTGACGTGCTGACGTACTGACTCCCGCGCCGGCGAGCACTCACGAGCTCGCCGCCTCCGGGGCGTCAGAACTGCAGCGCCCAGGAGTCGATCTTGCCGGTGTCCAAGGCGGCGTTGTCCGTGACGCGGAGCTTCCAGGTGCCGTTCGCGACCTCCGAGGAGGCGTTGACGGTGTACGTGGTGTTGATGTTGTCCGCGCTGCCGCCGGTGCCGAAGGCCTTCAGCGTGTACGCCGAGCCGTCGGGGGCGATCAGCTGGACCTGGAGGTCACCGATGTAGGTGTGGACGATGTTCACCGGCACCTGGAGCGCGGAGGGGGCGTTGCCCGAGACGCCGCTGACGGTGACCGGGGACTCGACGGTCGCGTTGTCGTTGATCGCGTAGTCCGCGGTGTTCTCGAAGCGCGGGCCGGTGGGCGGGGTGGTGCCGCCGCCCACGTACAGCAGACGGTTCGGGGAGCCGGTGCCCGGGCTGGTGACCACGTTCGGGGTGGCGGCGTTCACGAGGGCCGTGGAGACCTGCGACGGGGTCGCCGTCGGGTTGGCGGCCAGGTAGAGGGCGGCGGCGCCGGCGACGTGCGGGGTGGCCATCGACGTACCGGAGATGGTGTTGGTGGCCGAGTCGCTGGTGTTCCACGACGAGGTGATGGAGGAGCCCGGCGCGAACAGGTCGAGGCCGCTGCCGTAGTTGGAGTAGCTGGCCTTGGCGTCGCTGGACGTCGTCGCGCCGACCGTGATGGCCTCGGCGACGCGGGCGGGCGAGTGGTTGGCCGCGTTGTCGGTCTCGTTGCCGGCGGCGACCGCGTACGTGACGCCGGAGGCGATCGAGCGGCGGACGGCGTCGTCGAGGACGCTGTCGACGCCGCCGCCGAGGCTCATGTTGGCGACGGCCGGCTTCACGGCGTTCTGGGTCACCCAGTCGATGCCGGCGACGACCTGCTCGGTGGTGCCCGAGCCGGAGTTGTCGAGCACGCGGACGCCGACGATCTTCGCCTTCTTGGCCACGCCGTACGAGTTGCCCGCGACGGTGCCGGCGACGTGCGTGCCGTGGCCGTGGCCGTCCTGGGCGGTGTTGTCGTTGTCGATCGCGTCGTAGCCGTACGAGGCCCGGCCGCCGAAGTCGCTGTGGGTGATGCGGACGCCGGTGTCGATGATGTAGGCCGTGACGCCCTGGCCCGCGGTGTCGGGGTAGGTGTAGCTCTGGTTGAGCGGAAGGGCCTTCTGGTCGATCCGGTCGAGGCCCCAGGACGGCGGGGAGGGCTGCGTGCCGTCGATGTGGAAGACGCGGTTCTGGCTGACGGACTCGACGGCCGGGTCGGCGGCGAGCTTCTTGGCCTGCGCCTCGGAGACCTCGACGGAGTAGCCGTTGAGGGCCGCGGTGTACGTGCGCTTGATCTTGGCGCCGAACTTCGTCGCGACGGCCCGCCCCTGGGCGGTCTCCGCCTGGGCGGCGGACTCGCGCAGGGTGACGATGTAGCTGTTGGCGACGGTCCCCTCCGCGCCGGCGTTCAGGATGACGCCTTCGGCGGTGGTCCCGGCGGCGGTGGCCGGGAGGGCGGAGAGGGTGCCGAGCGCGAGGGACGCGACGGCTATGGCACCGGCCGCGGCGAGTCTGCGCCGCGAGTCACGCATCACGGACATGTGAGGGGTCCTCCTCATAGGTGGTGCGCTGCTGTGGGGGTCGTGGAGCTGTGGAGCGGATGGAGCTGTCGAACCGGCAACCTCGATCAAGTCAGGTACATGACAAGACGACAGGGGAAAGCCCCGCCGCCCGCCGTGTCCGACGCCATGTCCGGCCGCCGAGCGAAAGATTGACCGATCCATAGGAATCCCACAAGGGTTCCGGGCGGCACGTAACGCGCCCGCCACACGCCTGCCATGCTGGGGATCATGACCGCCTACGTGTGCCCCCGTTGCCGGACGCACGCCCCCGCGTCCGCCCTCACCTGGCGTTGTCCGAACTGCCGAGGCCCGTGGGACCTCGATTTCACCGCCGCGCCGGTGCCCCTCGCGTCCCTCCCGTCACGTGTGAATTCCTTGTGGCGGTACGCGGAGGCCCTGCCGCTCGCCACCGGAACGCCCCGGGTGACCCTCGGCGAGGGCCGGACGCCGCTGGTCCCGCTCACCGACACGGTTTCGGCCAAACTCGACTTCCTCATGCCGACGCTGTCCTTCAAGGACCGTGGCGCCGTCATGCTCGCCGAGCTGGCGGACCGCCTGCGGCCGCGCACCGTGATCGCCGACAGCGGCGGCAACGCGGGCACGGCGGTCGCCGCGTACTGCGCCCGGGCCGGGCTCGACTGCGCCGTGTACGTACCGGAGGGGACCTCCCCCAAGAAGCTGGAACAGATCCGCGCCCACGGCGCCCGGGCGGTGGTGGTGGCCGGCGACCGGGAGGCGACGGCGCGGACGGCGTACGAGGCGGCGGACGAGCCGGACGTGTTCTACGCCTCGCACGTGTACAACCCGCACTTCCTGCACGGCACGAAGACCTACACGTACGAACTGTGGGAGGACCTCGGCGGCCGGCTCCCGGACACCCTCGTCGTCCCCGTCGGCAACGGAACGCTGCTGCTCGGCGCGGCCCTCGCCGTCGAGGAGCTGTACGCCCACGGGCTCGTCGACCGCCGCCCCGCGCTCGTCGCCGTCCAGGCCGAGGCCGTCTCCCCGCTGGCCGCCGCCTTCCACGCGGGCGCGGACGAGCTGCCGGGCCCGGCGGAGCCGCGCCCCACCCTCGCCGAGGGCATCGCGATCACCAACCCGCCGCGCGCTGCGCAGATCCTGCGGGCGGTGCGCGCGAGCGGCGGCACCTTCCTCACCGTGACGGAGGACCAGATCCGCGCCGCCCAGGTGGACCTGGCACGGCGCGGTCTGTACGTGGAGCCCACGGGCGTGGCCTGCTGGGCGGCCGTACGCGCCACGCCCCGCCCCGGGACGACCGTGGTCCCGCTGTGCGGCGCGGGCGCGAAGACGGGCCTCGCGCCGACACCGGGCCCGTAGGCCCGGTGATCAGAACTCGTCGGCGCCGTTGCGGAGTTCCGGCGTCCAGTAGCCCGTCTTGGCGGCGGCCTCGTCGACGGCAAGACCACCGGCGGGAGCCTTGACGACGACGCTGCCCTCGGCGGGGTCGCCACCGGCGAAGAGGTTCACGTTGAACGAGGTGACGACCTTGTTGTCCTCGTGCGCTCCACCGAGCGCGATCCGGACGTTGGCGTACGCCGGGGCGCCCGGCTCCAGGACGACCGGCGCGGCCGGCTTGCTCTTGGCCACGGCGGGGACGTCCTTGGCGGTCTGGATCTCGCCGAAGGCGATCAGCGGGTAGCCGTCGAGCCGGCAGGCGCGGCCGGAGGTGTTGGTCGCGGTGAGCACGATGTGCTCGGTGGGCGTCTCGTCCACCTTGGCGGCGGTGATCTTCACGTCCTTGTAGGTGCAGGACGCGGCCCGCGACGAGCTCCCCGAACCCTTGGTGCCCTGGGAGTTCTTGGAGGCGTTGGTGGCGGAGCCGCCCCCGGAGCCGCTGCCGCCACCGGCGGCGGCGGTGTCCCCGGCCACCACGGCGGAGGTGGACGCCGAGGCGGAGGCGCTCGGCGCGGAGGCGCTCGAGGAGGTGGGCGCCGCACCCTCGTCCCGGGTCCCGTCGCTCCCGCCGCAGGCGGTGAGGCCCAGCGAGAGGACGGCGATGCCGGCGACGGCCAGGACGGTGTGCTTGCGGTTCGTACGCATGGTGATTCTCCCCCGTTACAAGGTCGGACGGCCCCGAACCCGGTGCCGCCTACACCTTCCCGCCCGCCCTTACCGTCCCGCTTGCGTACGGCTAACGCCCCGCTGTCGCCCGGCGAGGAAGTCGCGTACGGACGACCTCATCACCCTGCCGACGTCACCCGAACGCCCCTGCCGCGTTGCCCCGGGCCCACCCCGGCCGTCGCATGGAGGGTGGGGAAGAACGGTCACTCACCGGGGGCACCGGAAGGCAGGAAGGCCGCTATGTACGTGCGCACCATTTACGCGACGGGGGATCCGGCTCGGCTCGACGAGGTCGCCGAGGTGGTCCGGACCGAAGGGCGCGAGCTCCTCGCGGGGCAGCCGGGCTACCGGGGCATGGGGCTGTTCGTCGACCGCGAGGTCGGCAAACTCCTGGTGGGGTCGTGGTGGGACGACGAGGCGTCCCGCCAGGCCAGCGACGAGAACCTGCGCGAACGGCGGGCCGAGATGATGGCGCCCTTCGCGGTCACCGCGGCGGTCGACAACTGGGAGGCGGCCGTCGCCCGCCGCCGCGAGGACCTCGCCACCGGCGGGGGCTTCCGGCTGGTCCGGCTGGACGTCGCGCCCGGCGACATCGACCTGCTCGTGACGACCTTCCGGGAGACGGTACTGCCCAGGGTCGAGGCGATGCCCGGCTTCAAGGGCATCTCGCTGCTCGTCGACCGCGAGCACGGCCGGGCGGCCGTAGGCGCCCTCTACGCCGACCGCGCGGCCCTCGCGGCCTCCCGCGGCCCGGTCGCGGCGGTCCGCGGCGAGGCCACGGCGAGGGCCCGGGTCACCACCCGCAGCCTGGAGGAGTTCGACACCCTCATCGCCACGGCCGTACCGCACCTCTGACCGCTCTGGGCACTCAGGGCATTCGAAGGCGACGAAGGGCCGGCTCCTGGAGGAGCCGGCCCTTCCGGCGTTGTGTACACATGGGACACTCGGTACGCTTGAGCGCATGACGCAGCCACTGCCCATAGAGTCCATCCGCGATGTCCGGGCGCATCTCGCCGAGGTCGTGGAGCGAGCCGACCGGGACGACGTACCCACCGTCATCACTCGGCGCGGCAAGCAGGTCGCCGCCGTGGTGTCCATCGAGGTGCTGCGCAAATACCAGGAATGGGAAGAGCGCGAGATCAATCGGATCATCGACGAGCGCATGGCCAACCCGGCATCCGGCATCCCGATCGAGGACGTCATGAGGGAGACGCTGGCGCGCAGTGAGTGAGTACCGCACCGTCTTCCGGCCCGAGGCTCAGGCCGAACTCCGCAAGATCCCGCGCGACACGGCTCTCCGCATTCTGGCCAAGCTGACCGAGCTGGAGAAGGATCCGCTGGGGTTCAACACCACCGCCCTCGTCTCCCAGCCCGACCGTCGGCGCCTACGGGTAGGCGACTATCGCGTGATCTACACGCTCGACAACGGCGAGCTGGTGGTGTGGGTGGTACACGTCGGGCATCGCTCCACCGTCCACGACGTCTGAACGTCGCTGACTCCAGGTCGGGACATCCAGCACCGGTCCAGCACGGGATCGCCGAAGGGGGCGGGCTCTCAAGAGCCCGCCCCCCTCGACCTGCATGTTCACCACGTCAGCGACGTGGTGGTTCTTACATCCGCTCAGACGTTGAAGCGGAACGTCTGCCGGCTGACCCTGACCTGCGACGGAACCCCATTCAGGGCTCTGACCTGTGGTTTCCTCGTTGGCGTGCGTGAGCTCCCGACGGCCGTCTACTGGTGTCCTGCGAACTGGCTGCGACTGGCCGGGGGCTCCTAGGCGTCGAAATCCCTGGCCCACAGGCGGGGCCTGCAAGGAGACTGCGCAGGTGAGCGACTCCTACCCTTGTCCCTGCTGCGGGCACCGCGTGCTGGACGCGATGCACGGCTCGTACGAGATCTGCCCCGTCTGCTTCTGGGAGGACGACGGCTTCCAGTTCCGCTGGCCGACCACGCCCGGCGTCGCGAACAAGGTCTCCCTGATCGAGGCCCAGCGGAACCACCAGGACTTCGGCGCCTGCGACGAGCACGGCCGCCGGTACGTCCGCCCGCCGGCCGAGGACGAGCCGCTCGACCCCGCCTGGCGCCCCATCGACCTGACACGGGACTCCTTCGAGGACTGGGCAGCCGAAAACCGCGCCCCGTGGCCCGACGACCACTCGGTGCTCTGCTGGTGGCTGCCCACCTTCTGGCGCCGGGAGCACTCCGCGTCATGACCTCCCACATCAAGACACTCGTCCAGCAGCTCGACGGCAAGGCCGACGAGTCCTACGACGCCCGCGCGGAGCTGATCTGGATCGGCGCCGACGCCATACCCGCCGTCATCAACGGCCTGCCTTCCCTCGGCGGCTTCGGTCAGTTGACCGCCATCGAGGTCTTCGAGGAGGTGGGCGATCCCCGTTGCGGCCCCGCTCTCATCGGCCTGCTGGACAGCGACAACCCGACCGTCCGCGAATGGGCGGCCATCGCCCTGGCGAGCCTTGAGATCGACGGCGCCATCGAGCCCCTGCGCCCCGCCTATCTCGCCTGCCTGGAACGGGCGACCCCACCGGACTGGACCGAGCCCGTCGGCATCCGCTGGGCCCTGACCGAACTCGGCGCCCGCACCCCTGTCGTCCCACCACTCACCGCGCATCTACGTGCCACCGCTGCGGGCGACGCCCCCGGCTGGCCCTCGGCCCACTTCACCGAGATCATCAACGACCTCGCCGACCATGCCCAGGTGATCCTCTACTCCCAGTTCTGGCGCGTGGCCGCCGGCCGCACGTACGGCGTCCCCGGCACCGGCCTGGACTGGGAACTCGACTGGACCGCGCCCTGGGAGCACCTGGTCGAGGAGTCCCGCACCTGGTCCCTACTAGAAGCCTCCGAAGCCCCCACCGGCGACGACATCTTCGTCGCCCCCACCTGGATCGACCGCACCGACCTGCACCCGGAGAGGTGACCGATGCCGTCCCAGCACCCCTCGGTATTCGGCTACAGGCATGGGATCGAGCGCTACGTGACGAGGAAGGACTCAGACCGCCGTGCTAGCGCGGCCAAAGAAATGGGCGGGGAACAACGGAGACCGAAAGAGGCAACAGGCAACGCCGCCGAACCCCGATTCTCCGGGCGTGCGTCGTGCCAGACTCACTCTCGAATGCGAAACGAAACGATGCCGTCACCGCAGGTGTTCACCGTCGGGTTTCGTGTCGCTCGGTGGTCGTCGGAGGACGGCTCCCCGTGAGGGCGGACAGCTCTCGCGGGCACTGTTCAAGGGGAGGTTGACGATGAGCACGACTTTACGTTTCGGCCCGGAACTTCGCCGATTACGAGTGGAGGCGGGGCTGACTCTGACCGAGTTCTCCGTGGCGCTCAACTACGACAAGGGACACCTCAGCAAGGTCGAGCGCGGGGAGCGTTCCGCTTCACCCGAACTGGCCCGGCGGTGCGACGCCTTCCTCGGCGCGGACGGCGAGTTACAGCGCCTGGTCACCCGTCCCGAGACGGACGCGGACTCGGGCCCCGCAGAATCCCCCACCAGTCCGAGCCGCTGGCTCGTCGGACGCCGGGCGGTCCTCTCGGCAGGTACGGGAGCGCTGATCGACCTCGGACTGAAACTCGGCGGTGAGGCACTGTCCTCCACCGACGACCCTCTCCTGCCCTCCTTCCGTATGCAGTTCGACCAGCTTCGGAAGCTCGGCCAGTCCACCCCACCCAGGGTCCTGCTGCCCCTGCTGGAAACGCAGACTCGCATGCTCGCCGGGCTGGCTGCCGACGCCCGGTCCGTTTCTCGGGCCCACGCGCTCCTGCTCGCCTCGCGGTTTGCGGAGTTCACCGGTTGGATGGCTCAGGAGGCCGGGGACAGCGACGCGGCACTCGGCTGGACGGCCGAGGCCGCCGAACTGGCGCGCGCCGGGGGTGACCCGTACCTCGGTTCCTACGCACTGGTGCGACGCGCCCTGGTCACGATGTACGGCGGGGACGCCACTGGCACCGTCGCCCTGGCCCGCCGCGCCCAGAGCAGCGAACTCCCGCTGCGTATCCGGGGACTCGCGGCCCAACGCGAGGCCCAGGGGCACGCGCTAGTCGGCGACGAAGTCGACTGCCTCAGCAGTCTCGACAGGGCCCGGGAACTGCTCGCCAGCGACGACGCCCGAAACGGCGCCGAGCCCGTGATCGGCACCTCCCATGTGAGCGATCCGGTGGCGATGTCGACCGGCTGGTGCCTGCACGACCTCGGCCGCCCCAAGGTCGCCGCCGAGGTACTCGACCGGGAGTACCGCCGCCTCCCGCCGCACGCGCTGCGCACCCGCGCCCGGTACGGCTTCCGCCGGTCCTTGGCCCATGCCGCTTCCGGGGAGGTCGAGCACGCGTGCGCGATCGCCGGGGATCTCCTGGGAATGATGCCGGCCGTTCCGTCGGCGACGGTGAACAGCGACGTTCGGCGTCTCGCACGGGAACTCTCCCGGTTCCGGAGCAGCCGCGCCGTACGTGATTTGCAGCCCGCGCTGGCACGCGTACTTGCCCCTGCGCACGACTGACAGGTTTCACGACCGCCACAGACGTGAGCTGCCCGGCCCGCCGGACTACCACGGACCGGTCTCTCCGGCGCTCCGGATCCGAGGATCCCCGGCGGACCCTCTGATGACCGCTCGATACGTCGCATCGCCCTCCGACTTCTTCTGGCTGCCCGCGACCGGTGACGGACCAGGTGGCGCAACTCCATCCGCACGCCCACCGCGGATGCGCCATGCCGTCACGCGGGCGGGACGTCACTGCACGGGCGAACCGGAGCCCCGGTGCACCGCCCGTGCCCGTTGACCTCGTCTTCCCCTCACGAAGGGAACTTTCATGCCCGAAGTCTTCGTCAACTACCGCACAGGCGATGAGGAGACCGCAGCGACCATGATCGCTCGGGAACTCGCCCGCCGGTTCGGCGACGAGCGAATCTTCTTCGCCAGCAACTCGATCGAGCCCGGACGCCGTTTCCCGGTGGAACTGGTCAGGGCGGTGGAGGAGTGCGAGGCTCTCCTCGCCGTGATCGGTCCGCGCTGGGCGGAGGTGCGGGGCGCCGACGGCCGCCCCGCCTTCGAAGCCGAGCAGGACTGGACCCGTCGCGAGATCCAGACCGCGCTCGACCGCGGGGTCCTGGTGATCCCCGTGCTCGTCGGAAAGGCCACGAGGATCGACCGCACCGTCCTTCCGGACGTTCTGCTGGAGCTGGCGGACTGCCAGTACAGGCGGTTCGACCACCGCAACGCCGAATCGGACCTGACGGCGCTCGGCGACACTCTCGCCCGGCTCCTGCCGGAGCTGGGTGCGGTGGACCGGGACGCTCGTGCGGTGCGGGACCGGACACCGGCGAAGTCCCGCGACAAGCTGGAACGGGACACCGGACACACCAGGATGCGGACGCGTGACGTCAAGCGTGTGCGCGGCGGCATCGGGAATCTCAACGGAGACCTGTCCGGCACCTTCGTCAACGAGCCGCAGGGGCCTGTGAACACCGGTCGGGGTCATCAGTACAACGCACCTCACTTCGAGGGCGACAACACCGGGGTCCAGTTCACGGCGGGCGACAACAGCGCGACGGTCCACCAGCGCTTCGAGCGCGAGCACCGGCACTCGGACGACGGACGATGACCGAGCAGGACCGCGTCACCGTCAATGATCCGCGCGGCCCGGTGAACAACGGTGCGGGGCACCAGTACGTCTTCTACGGCGTCGGCGCGGACTGGATGATCCGGAAAGGGGTCGAGTCCCTCCGGATCACCCGCGAGGACCGGGTGCGTCTCGCCGATCGGTTCGTTCCACCGGTGGGCTACCGCGTTGCCGCCGACCATCTGGAGAAGCCCGGATCGGTGGTAATGCTGGAAGGGCCACCCGGCAGCGGCCGCCGCGCCGCAGCGATCATGCTGCTGCACGGGTTCGGAGAGGACCGGGGCGCCGCGGAGGAGGGGGTCCGCTTCGAGGAGCTTCCCATCAAAGGCAAGGACGAGAGTCCCCTGGCCCCCGGCATGGGGGACCGTTTCCTCCTCGACCTCTCCGGAATCGCCGATGAGGAGATGTACGACGAGGCCCAGCGCCGCCTGGCCGTGCGCCGATCACAGGTTCAGGAGGCGGGGGCCCACATGGTCGTCATCCTGCCGTCGGGCATGGAGCACGCCCACCCACCGGACCTGGAATCGCACATGGTGAGGCTTGGACGCCCCAGGGGCATCGCCGTCATCACCCGGTACCTCCGCATGGACCGGATGCTCTTCCGCCCTGCGGACCTGGGGAGCACCGACCTCCAGCACCTGTGCGACCGCTCCCCCATGCGGGAACTGGCGCGGCTCGCGGGGCTGGCGAAGGCCGCTCGCGACAGCGGCCGGTTCGGCGCCGACTTCACGGGATGGCTCGACCAGGCGATGCACGCGGTGACCGACCGTGCCGGCGAGGTGGGTCGACAGGTGGCCGCGGTCCGCACCGCGCCCGAGCGGGCCCTGCTGCTTGCGACGGCGATGTTCGAGGAGGCCCACGCCGACATCGTTTACGAGGCGTGGCACAGTCTGATGGAGACGGTGAAGCACGAAGAGGAGGCGACGACCGAGCTCGCTCGGACGGATTTCGGAGAGCGGCTGGCTGAGCTCGGGATCGAGCGGGATCCGGACGGACGCCTCCGCTTCGAACGGCTGGCCTACGCCGACGCGGTTCGGACGTACTTCTGGGCGAACTTCCCCGGGATACGCGACGACCTCAGGAACTGGATCGACAGCGCCGCTGGGCTGCGCGGTCTGACCACCAACGACCGGGTGAACATCGTCATCCGCTTCGGTGAGCGAGCCCTGGCCGTCGGGCGGCCCGACCACCTCTTCGACCTCGTGGAGCGCTGGGCGGACCGCGCGACCGGAACGGCGCCCTGCGACCTGCGAGCAGTAGCGGCCCTCGAACTCGGTCTCGGCCACGAGAGGTTCGGGGCATGGTTCCGCAAGCGGATGTACGAGTGCGTCTCGAGACCCGGCTCCTTGCCGGACGGTCTCGCCCGGGTCCTGACCACAGCTTGCGTCCAGAGCCTCAGCACGACTCACCCGGATCAGGCAGTGGTACGGCTGCACTACCTCGCAGTAGGAAAGGGGGAGGCGGCGCGCGAGGCCCGGGAAGCGCTTCTCGACCTCGTCGGCCGCGACCGTCGGCTCTACCGACTGTTGATCGACCGCTTGCGGGACCGGGCGGGTCGGGAGCCGCACGAGGCAGAGCCCCATCTCCAGCTGCTTACAGTGCTGTTGAGAAGCGACCGGGCGCCTGACCCGCCGGCGTGGCCGGACCTGTTCCTCGGCTGGGAGGCGGTGTTCTCCCAGCCGCCGACGGAGCTCTGGAACCCGTTGGTGAGCAGCTGGCTGAACACTGTGGCGGGCGACAGCACACGGAAGATGGCGCTGGACGTGATGGTTGAGGCGACGCGCGGCCGCGCAGCCGCCCTCCACCGCCTCTACACCATCACCTGCGGCTGGGCTGGGTCCGCGCGCCACCCGTCCCGGGCAGCGGTCGCTGCCCTTTTCTGGCAGTACATCGACCACGTGCAGTACGGCCGCACGGAGCGTGCGGACGCCGGACCACGGACCACGGAAGAGGCACGATGAGACACCGTCTTCCCCGCTTGTTGTTCGTCGCTCTCTGCGGCCTAGCACCGGCTCTGCTCGGAAACCTCCTGCACTGGTCGGCGTGGCTGTGGGGCTTCATGTCCATGGTGACGGCCTCAGGCTCCCTGCTGCTCGTGATGACGGTTCTCAGCAGTGGCCGGGCGTCGGCCGACCCGTCCGAGTCTGGGGAACCCGAGCCGCCCTCAGTGCCGGTGGAGCAGCCGTACCAGGAAACACGGGTGATCGACGCGGTGCTGCCGAGCGCGACGGACGGCTACGACTTCCTCTTCTCCGCCACCGTGTGGTGGAAGCCTGTTCCCGACCACGCCGGCCGATCCCACGACGCCTCCCCGGCCCTCGCCGCCGCCTCGGTCGTGAGCCGGGCCCGGGAGGTCGTCCGCCACGAGGAACCCGGCCGGGCGAGCTTCGCGCAGTATCTTCTGGACGGGGAGTTGGGCGTCCCGCTCCCGGACCGGAACCAACGGGTGAAAGCTCTGGCGGCCGATGTGACCCTGACCCTCGCTCCCGCCGACCGCGAGCGCCTGCGGAAGCTGAACGATCTTCGCAAGGACGAGGAGATCTGGGAGTACGAGCGCCAGCGCGAGCGCAACAAGCGGCGCTACCTCAGCAACGACGTGCTCAAGAGTGCGGGCAGCGCGGTGGTGTGGTGGCTGGCTCGCCACGAGGACGAGATCGAGAAGGCGGTCCACATGATCGGCCCGCTCGCCCAGATCGCCGCGGCGGCCAACGACGAGGAGGTGCCCGAGCTCTTCCGCCACCTGCTCGTTCCGCCCGTGGGAGCGCGGAGCGAGGCGACCGTCGGAGGACCGCCGTGGGACGAGAGTGGCCTCGGAGGGGAGATGCTCGGCCGCGAGGAGGAAGTGGGGGTCCCGGATCGGCTGCGTCTGTTGCTGACCGCTGCGGGCCTCAAGCCGGACATGGACGGGTACACGGTGTTCGTACACCGTGTGATGCGATTCCTCAAGGCGGAGGGGCTGGACCAGGCCTCCGACGAGATCAGGCGGGCTTTTGGCCTGGCCCCCCACGAGGGGCCAGAGGGCGACCCTTCTGGCGAGGGGGACACCACGGCACCCTGGCCGCCCGGCTCCCCAACCCACGAAGGCCCGCCTTTCGCCGACACGCCTGCGCACCCGGATGCCGACCGGGGCGCGGACACGTTCACGCCCTGGACGGCGGAGAGCAGGGCAAACGACAGGAACAGAGCCCACTGGGAGACGGGCGAAGACGACCTGACGTCTCCACACCTGTGGGCCCCCTCCCACCGCCCGCACCGGCCCGCCGAACCCCGCACGCGAGACGAGGAGGGGAACTGATCCGATAGAGGGTCGGCGGCCATGATGCTGAACATCTACACCCGCCTGTGGCGCAGCGGCGTAGCCGCTCCCCCGCGTGCGGACAGCAAAGGCCGCCCAACCCGCTCCGCGCAGGTCAGACGGCCCTTCGCCGGACGTGTCACACGTTGAAGCGGAACTCCACCACGTCCCCGTCCTGCATCACGTACTCCTTGCCCTCCATGCGGGCCTTGCCCTTGGCGCGGGCGTCCGCGACCGAGCCCGTTTCGACGAGGTCGGCGAAGGAGATGACCTCGGCCTTGATGAAGCCCTTCTGGAAATCGGTGTGGATCACACCGGCCGCCTCGGGGGCCGTGGCGCCCTTCTTGATGGTCCAGGCGCGGGACTCCTTGGGGCCGGCCGTCAGGTAGGTCTGGAGGCCGAGGGTGTCGAAGCCGACGCGGGCGAGGGTCGCGAGGCCGGGCTCCTCGGCGCCGACGGACTGGAGGAGCTCCATGGCGTCCTCCTCGTCGAGCTCGGCGAGGTCGGCCTCCAGCTTGGCGTTGAGGAAGATCGCCTCGGCCGGGGCGACCAGGGCGCGCTGCTCGTCCTTGAAGGCGTCGTCCGTCAGCTCGTCCTCGTCCACGTTGAAGACGTAGAGGAACGGCTTGGTGGTGAGCAGGTGGAGGTCGTGGAGGAGCTCCGCCTTCTCCGAGCCCTGGACGATGCCCTGCGAGAAGAGGGTGTCGCCCTTCTCCAGGATCGCCTGGGCGGCCTCGACGGCGGCGACCTTGGGCGCCACGTCCTTCTTGATCCGGGACTCCTTCTGGAGCCGCGGCAGGACCTTCTCGATGGTCTGGAGGTCGGCGAGGATCAGCTCGGTGTTGATCGTCTCGATGTCGTCCTTGGGCGAGACCTTGCCGTCGACGTGCACGACGTTCTCGTCCTTGAAGGCACGGATGACCTGGCAGATCGCGTCCGACTCGCGGATGTTCGCCAGGAACTTGTTGCCGAGGCCCTCGCCCTCGCTCGCGCCGCGGACGATGCCGGCGATGTCGACGAAGTCGACCGTGGCCGGGAGGATGCGCTGCGAACCGAAGATCTCCGCCAGCTTGGTGAGGCGGGCGTCCGGGACGCCGACGACGCCGACGTTGGGCTCGATCGTGGCGAACGGGTAGTTGGCCGCCAGCACGTCGTTCTTGGTCAGGGCGTTGAACAGGGTCGACTTGCCGACGTTCGGCAGGCCGACGATTCCGATCGTGAGCGACACGGTGGCGACTTCCCTAGGAGGAGTGGAGGTGGGGCGATCCCCCAGTTTACGGGGGCACCCGACCGGCCCCGACCGGTCGAAGACACCCCTCTTCCCGCCAAGGTCACCCAAAGGGCGTGTCCCGCACCGGGTTCCCGGCCGGTTCCGACCTACGTTGGTGGTGTGGAGCAGCACAGGACACGCAAGCCGCAGCCCCGCCGTCCCGCCGCGGGCCGGCCGCAGGCCCCTCTGACGCCGCCCGGCGCCCTGGTGGAGGGCGCCGCGGTCTACCGCGTCGCCGCCCGGCCGCGCCCGGGCCGGCCCCGCGTCGAGCGCCCCGCGCCGCCCGTGGTGGTGGCGCTGCGCAGGCTGCCCAATCCCCGGCTGACCGGGCTGGGCGCCGGGCTGTTCGCCTCGGCCGTCATGCTGGCGATCGGCTTCCTCGACTGGCTGCTGTTCGACGGCTCCCCGGTGGTCTTCGGGCTGCTCTTCCTGCCGGTCAGCGCCCTGACCGCGCTCTGGGTGCGGACCGCCGACCTGGTCACGGCGCCCATCTCCGTGCCGATCGCCTTCGCCGTGGGCGTCTTCCCGATCTCCGGCGGTACGGGCGGGGTGGGCGGTCAGGCCATGGCCCTCGTCACCGCCCTCGCCGTCCACGCCGGCTGGCTGTACGGCGGCACCCTCGTCGCCGGTCTCATCGCCAGCGTCCGGAAGGTGCGCGACATGGGGCGGCGCCAGCGGGCCGCCGCCGGCGTCTCCGAGACGCCCGTACGGCCGGTCCGCCGCCCCGCCCCCGAACGCGGATAGCGCCGCCGGCTACCTCACCGCGCCGGTCCCGGCGGCGAGCCCGCGGCGGCCCTCGCCGCCATCGCAGCCCCCACGATCCCGGCGTTGTTCTGCAGCTGCGCCGGCACGATCTCGGCGCTGATGCCCTCGAGCAGCGGCAGGAACCTGTCCGCCTTGCGGCTGACGCCCCCGCCGATGATGAACAGCTCCGGCGAGAACAGCATCTCGACGTGCGCCAGGTACTTGCGCAGCCGCCGGGTCGCCCAGTGCTCCCAGCTCAGCCCCTCGTCCTCGCGCGCCTTCGACGAGGCGCGCTTCTCGGCGTCGTGGCCCTTGAGCTCCAGGTGCCCGAGCTCGGTGTTGGGCAGGAGCGTGCCGTCGACGAAGACGGCCGAGCCGATGCCGGTGCCGAGGGTCAGCAGGATGACCGTTCCCTTCCTGCCCTTGCCCGCGCCGAAGGACATCTCCGCGATGCCCGCCGCGTCGGCGTCGTTCAGGACGGTCACCGGCAGTCCGCCGAGCCGGTCGCCGAGCAGCCGGCCCGCGTCGACGCCGATCCAGCCCTTGTCGACGTTGGCCGCCGTGCGGATGGTGGAGCCGGTCACGACCCCGGGGAAGGTGACGCCGACCGGCCCCGTCCAGCCGAAGTGCTCCACGACCTCGACGACGCACCCCGCGACGTCGTCGGGCGTCGCGGGGTGCGGGGTGAGTACCTTGTGTCGCGGTTCGGCCAGGTCGCCACGGACCAGGTCCACGGGCGCGCCTTTGATGCCCGAGCCGCCGATGTCCACTCCGAAGACGTTCATGGAATCCACGTTACGGGCTGAGGCGCTTCGTCACTCCCCGTACGGCGGGTGGCGTCGCGCCGCGGCCGAGGGCCGGCGTCACTCCTTGCCGAGGGCCTCCGCCACCGCGCGGAGGTCCTTGTTGCGGAGCTCCTTCGGCAGCGAGAAGGTCAGCGACTCGTCGGCCGTCTTGACCAGCTCCACGTCGACGTAGCCGCGCTCGGACAGCCACTCCAGGACCTCCTGGACGAGCACGTCCGGGACCGAGGCGCCGGAGGAGAGGCCGACGCTGGTGACGCCCTCCAGCCAGCTCTCGTCGATCTCGCTGGCGAAGTCGACGAGGTACGCGGCGGGGGCGCCGGCCTGCTTGGCGACGTCGACCATGCGCTGCGAGTTCGAGGAGTTCTTGGAGCCGACGACGATGACCAGCTCGGCCTGCGTGGCGAGCTCCTTGATCGCGGTCTGGCGGTTCTGCGTGGCGTAGCAGATGTCGTCCGACGGCGGGGAGATCAGCTGCGGGAACTTCTCCTTGAGCGCGTCCACCGTCTCCATGGTCTCGTCGACCGAGAGCGTGGTCTGGGAGAGCCAGACGACCTTGGACGGGTCGCGGACCTCGACCTTGGCGACGTCCTCGGGGCCGTCGACGAGCTGGATGTGGTCGGGGGCCTCGCCGGAGGTGCCGATGACCTCCTCGTGGCCCTCGTGGCCGATGAGGAGGATGTCGAAGTCCTCGTTGGCGAAGCGCACGGCCTCCTTGTGGACCTTGGTGACCAGCGGGCACGTCGCGTCGATCGTCGCGAGCCGGCCCTGGCGGGCCTCCTCGTGGACGGTCGGGGCGACGCCGTGCGCGGAGAACATCACGATGTTGCCCGGCGGCACCTCGGTGGCCTGGTCGACGAAGATCGCGCCCTTCCGCTCCAGGGTCTGCACGACGTACTTGTTGTGCACGATCTCGTGGCGGACGTAGATGGGGGCCCCGTACTGCTCCAGGGCCTTCTCCACGGCGATCACGGCACGGTCCACGCCCGCGCAGTAGCCGCGGGGAGCGGCGAGCAGGACACGCTTCGGGCTGTTCGCGGGCGTTGCAGTCATGGTCACCATCGTAAGGCCGCGTCGGTGGGCGGTTTCGTCACCGTCGTGGCCGAGACTGACGCCATGGCTGAGGATGCGCGGGCGGCGGAGGCGGACCACGAGGGGCTGCGACGGAATCTCGGCTTCCGGGACCTGGTCGTCTACGGCCTCCTGTTCATCGCCCCCATGGCACCGGTCGGCGTGTACGGCACGCTCGACGCCAAGTCGCACGGCGCGGTCGCACTCGTGTACGTCGTGGCGACGGTGGCCATGGCGTTCACCGCGTTCAGCTACGCGCAGATGGTGCGGGTCGCCCCGCGGGCCGGCTCCGTGTTCACGTACGCGCGCACGGCGCTCGGCGAGGGGCCCGGGTTCGTCGCCGGCTGGATGGCGATGCTCGACTACCTCCTGATCCCGGCCGTCGCGTACCTCTTCGCGGGCATCGCCATGGAGGCGCTGGTCCCCGAGGTGCACCGGTGGGTGTGGACGGGGATCGCCGTGGTGGTCACGACGCTGCTCAACCTGTGGGGCGTGCGGGCCGCGGCCCGGGTCGGTTTCGCCGTGCTCGCCATGGAGATCGTGGTCCTGCTCGTCTTCGTGGTGTCCGCGATCGTGGTGCTCGTACGGGACGGGGCGCAGCGCGACTGGTGGTCGCCGCTCGCGGGGGACGCCGGGTTCTCAACGGCCGCGATCGTCGGTGCGGTGTCCGTGGCGGTCCTGTCGTTCCTGGGCTTCGACGCGATCGCCTCGTTCGCGGAGGAGGTGACGGGCGGCTCCGGGAAGGTGGCCCGCGCGCTGCTGTTCTGCCTGGCGCTCGCGGGCGTCCTGTTCGTCGCGCAGACCTGGCTGGTGGCGCTGCTGGAGCCGGTCTCGTCGACGGAGCTGGCGGCGGACCCGGCGCTGCAGGGCTCCGCCTTCTACGACGCGGTCGAGGGCGCCGTCGGCACCTGGCTGCACGACCTGGTGGCCGTCTCGAAGGCGATCGGCGCGGCCTTCGCGGCCCTCGCCGGGCAGGCGGCGGGCGGGCGGCTGCTGTTCGCCATGGGCCGCGAGCACCGCCTCCCGCACCTGCTGGCCCGGACGGACTCGGGGGTGCCCCGGGTGGCGCTGCTCGTGTCGGCGACGGTCACGATGATCGCGGCGGTGTGGGCGGCCCGCAGCGACAACGGCCTCGACCACCTGGTGTCGGTGGTCGACATCGGCGCCCTGACGGCCTTCGTGCTGCTGCACGCGAGCGTGGTGGCCTGGTTCGTGGTGCGCCGCATGGCGGGGCCGCCGCACTGGCTGCGCCACGCGGTGGCGCCGGTGCTCGGCGCGGCCATCCTGATCGCGGTGATCGTGGAGGCCTCCCCCTCGGCCCAGGTGGTGGGCGTGATCTGGCTGGGCATCGGCCTGGTGGTCCTCGCGGTGCAGGGGGCCCGGCGTCCGGAGGCGTGACGGGGCCGCGCACGGCACGCTTCCGCTGTCCGAGCGGGCCGTTACGCTCGGCGCATGGGTCTGAACACGTCAGCCGAAGCGCCGCTGCCGGTCGGTGAGGTCTCCCGGCTCATCGGCGGCTGGATCGACCGGCTCGGGGCGGTGTGGGTCGAGGGGCAGATCACGCAGTTGTCGCGGCGGCCGGGGGCCGGGGTGGTGTTCCTGACGCTGCGGGACCCCTCGTACGACATCTCGATCAACGTCACCTGCTACCGCCAGGTCTTCGACGCCGTCGCCGACGTCGTGTCCGAGGGCGCGCGGGTGGTCGTCCACGCGAAGCCGGAGTGGTACGCGCCGCGCGGGCAGCTGTCGCTGCGGGCGGCGGAGATCCGGCCGGTCGGCATCGGCGAGCTGCTGGCCCGCCTGGAGATGCTGAAGAAGTCGCTGGCCGCCGAGGGTCTCTTCGCGCTCGACCGGAAGCGGCCGCTGCCGTTCCTGCCGCAGCTGATCGGCCTGGTCTGCGGGCGGGCCTCCGCGGCCGAGCGGGACGTCCTGGAGAACGCGCGCCGGCGCTGGCCCGCCGTCCGCTTCGAGGTGCGGAACGTGGCCGTGCAGGGCGTGCGGGCGGTGCCGCAGGTGATCCAGGCGGTGAAGGAGCTGGACGCGCACGAGGACGTGGACGTGATCGTCGTGGCCCGGGGCGGCGGCAGCGTCGAGGACCTGCTGCCGTTCTCGGACGAGCAGCTGATCCGGGCCGTCGCCGACTGCCGTACGCCGGTGGTGTCGGCGATCGGCCACGAGCCGGACTCCCCGCTGCTGGACCTGGTCGCGGATCTGCGGGCGTCGACGCCGACGGACGCCGCCAAGAAGGTGGTCCCGGACGTCGGCGAGGAGCTGGAGCGGGTGCGCGGCCTGCGGGACCGGGCGCTGCGCTGCGTGCGAGGGCTGATCGAGCGCGAGGAGCGGGGTCTGGCGCACGCGCTGGCCCGTCCGGTGATGGAGCACCCGCAGCGGATGGTCGAGGTGCGCGAGGACGAGCTGGACGCGCTGCTGGCCCGCAGCCGTCGGACCCTCGGGCATCTGCTCGACCGGGCGGACTCGGAGCTGTCGCACACCCGGGCGCGGGTCCGGGCGCTGTCGCCCGCGGCCACGATGGAGCGGGGGTACGCGGTGCTCCAGCGGGCGGACGGCGCGGTGGTGCGGGACCCGGCGGAGGTCGCGGTCGACGAGGAGCTGCGGGCCCGGGTGGCGGCGGGCGAGTTCACGGTGCGCCGCGCGGCCGACCCGGCCTGAGCGGCGCGCATCTTCCGCGGGCCGCGCGGAAAGCCGGTCGAGGACGCCGGTCCGGACGAGACGTTCCGGCACACATCCCTGAACACATTCCAAGGAGAGACGCATGGCCACGGGTACGGAGCAGGGCGCGCTCGGCTACGAGCAGGCGCGCGACGAGCTGATCGAGGTCGTCCGGCGCCTTGAGGCGGGCGGTACGACGCTGGAGGAGTCGCTGGCGCTGTGGGAGCGCGGCGAGGAGCTGGCCAAGGTGTGCCGGCACTGGCTCGAAGGGGCGCGGGCCCGCCTGGACGCCTCCCTGGCGGCCGAGCGCGCCGACGAGGGGGCGGCCGGGGACGACGAGTGACCGGGTCGACGAGCGACCGGGTCGACGAGCGACGGGGACGGCGACTGACCGGGGGCGACGAGGGGCCCAGGAGGACGAACTCCCGGGCCGGCCGGGCTCGCGTACACTGAATCCTGTGAACCGGATCACTATCCGGTTTGGATAGTTGAAACTTCACCTACTCCGGGCGTACTGTCGTGACATCGCTCGATCCCCCCGACGAGCGACCCCCGCAGTCCGGAAGGTACGCAGCATGTCTCTCGCCCTTGACCCCGCCGCCCAGGACCTCCTCTTCCGTGAGGCCCGCACGGCCAACACGTTCACCGACGAGCCGGTGACCGACGAGCAGGTCCAGGCGATCTACGACCTGGTCAAGTACGGCCCGACCGCCTTCAACCAGACCCCGCTGCGCATCACGCTGGTCCGCTCCCCCGAGGCCCGCGAGCGCCTCGTCGCGCACATGGCCGAGGGCAACCAGGCCAAGACCAAGGCCGCCCCGCTGGTCGCGATCCTCTCCGCGGACAACGAGTTCCACGAGGAGCTGCCGGCCCTGCTCCCGCACTTCCCGCAGGCCAAGGACATGTTCTTCGCCGAGCGCCCGGTCCGCGAGCAGTCCGCCCTGCTGAACGCCGCCCTCCAGGCCGCGTACTTCATCGTCGGCGTCCGCGCCGCCGGCCTGGCCGCCGGCCCGATGACGGGCATGGACTTCGCCGGCCTCCAGAAGGAGTTCCTGGACGACGACCACACCCCGCTGATGGTCGTCAACATCGGCAAGCCGGGCGACGACGCCTGGTTCCCGCGCTCCCCCCGACTGGCCTACGACGAGGTCGTCACCACCGTCTGATGACGTGAGCGCAGCGGAAAGGGCCCCTGGTGCATCGCACCAGGGGCCCTTTCCCGTCTCCGCGGACCGGGCGCCGTCAGGCCTTCTTCGCGGACCGGGCGCCGTCAGGCCTTCTTGGCGGACGGGCGCGGTCAGGCCTTCTTCGCCTGCAGAGCGCCCGCCATCTGGGCGAGCCGCTCGAACGAGGCCGTGCCGGCCACCACGGTCGTCGCACCGCCCTCGGTGCGCACCAGGGCGTCGTACCTGGGGCCCTCCCAGCGCTGCCAGACCTGACCGCCGACGGTCTCGGTCTTGCCCGAGTTCTTGGCCTGCAGGGTGACCTTGGGGACGTACTTCGCGGGGTCCTCCGTGGACTGGTTGACCGCCACGTACTGGGCGTCCGGGTCCAGGAAGCCGAGGCGCCAGGCGTCGTGGTCCTCGCGCCTGTACGAGACGACCGTCGCCTTCCAGTCCGCGCCGAGGCCCTCGGGGGCCGCCACCGGGTAGGGCGCCGCCCGCTGCGCCGTCGCCAGCTCCACCCGGTAGTCCTTGGCCTCGACCGGGGTCGCCTTCTCGTCGTGCGGGACGAAGTAATACATCACGCCCGCGGCGACCATGATCACCGCGAGGGACTGGAACATCCCGCGTACCGTCTGCCTGCCTCGCATACCTGCCACGCCCCCCATGGTCGCATCATGGTGTTGTGCTCATACGTGGGCCCCTCTGCTCAATTTGTCGACCTGACGATAGAGTCACAGCACCCTCTCGTTTTCCGGCCGTCGCCGTCCGTCGCCGCATAGAAAGGTGCGCTCCGATGACCGAGCACCACCACCTGCCGCCCGAGCTGGAGGTCTCCCCCGAGGCCCCCGACCGCAACCTCGCCCTCGAGCTGGTCCGCGTGACCGAGGCCGCCGCGATGGCCGCGGGCCGCTGGGTCGGCCGCGGCGACAAGATCGGCGCGGACGGCGCGGCGGTGAACGCCATGCGCACCCTGATCTCCACCGTCTCGATGAACGGCGTCGTCGTCATCGGCGAGGGCGAGAAGGACGAGGCGCCGATGCTCTTCAACGGGGAGCGGGTCGGCGACGGCACCGGTGCCGAGGTCGACATCGCCGTCGACCCGATCGACGGCACCACCCTCAACGCCAAGGGCATGCCGAACGCGATCGCCGTCCTCGCCGCCACCGACCGCGGCGCCATGTTCGACCCGTCCGCGGTCTTCTACATGGACAAGCTGGTCACCGGCCCCGAGGCCGCCGACTTCGTCGACATCAACGCGCCCGTCTCGGTCAACATCCGCCGGGTCGCCAAGGCCAAGGGCATGACGGCCGAGGACGTCACCGTGGTCATCCTGGACCGCCCCCGCCACGAGGGCATCGTCAAGGAGATCCGCGAGACCGGCGCCCGCATCAAGTTCATCTCCGACGGCGACGTGGCCGGCTCCATCATGGCCGCCCGCGAGGGCACCGGCGTCGACCTGCTCATGGGCATCGGCGGCACGCCCGAGGGCATCATCTCGGCCTGCGCCATAAAGTGCCTGGGCGGTGTGATCCAGGGCAAGCTGTGGCCGAAGGACGAGGCCGAGCGCCAGAAGGCCCTCGACGCCGGTCACGACCTCGACCGCGTGCTCACCACCAACGACCTGGTCGGCGGCGACAACGTCTTCTTCGTCGCCACCGGCATCACCGACGGCGAGCTGCTGCGCGGCGTGCGCTACCGCTCCGAGACGGCGACGACGCAGTCCCTGGTCATGCGCTCGAAGTCCGGCACGATCCGGCAGATCGACTCCACCCACCGGCTGTCGAAGCTGCGCGCGTACAGCGCGATCGACTTCGACCGCGCGAAGTAGCCGCGGACGTCACGACGGGTACGAAGAGGGGCGCCCCCATGTGCGGTGGGGGCGCCCCTTCCCGTACGGGCGGCGGAGGACCCGTCAGCCGGCCTTGGCGATCCGCTCGGCCGCGGCGGCCTTGCGGAGCTCGACGTCGCGACGGCGGCGCCGGGCGAGGACGACCCGGCGCTCGGCGGCGGTGAGCCCGCCCCACACCCCGTACGGCTCGGGCTGGAGCAGCGCGTGCTCCCGGCACTCGACCATCACGGGGCAGCGGGCGCAGACCCGCTTGGCGGCCTCCTCGCGGGCCAGCCGGGCCGCGGTGGGCTCCTTGGAGGGGGCGAAGAAGAGCCCCGCCTCGTCCCTCCGGCACACCGCCTCCGTGTGCCAGGGGCCGGCCTCGTCCTCCCGAGCGGGG
Source organism: Streptomyces sp. NPDC053431 (assembly GCF_044544925.1). Classification (NCBI taxonomy): domain Bacteria; kingdom Bacillati; phylum Actinomycetota; class Actinomycetes; order Kitasatosporales; family Streptomycetaceae; genus Streptomyces; species Streptomyces sp. NPDC053431. Next base: position 204,754 of record NZ_JBITXX010000007.1, read on the forward strand.
ATGCGCTGGGGCGGCACGGCGGCGGCGACCCGAAGGGGCTGATGCGGCGGCGTGTGCAGCACGGTCTACTCCTGACGACGGCTTCCGCGGGCGAGCGAGCGACGATGCCCCAGCCCTACCCGCTGTGCGCGCGCCTATGCACTGCGTGCCGCGGTGTTCCGCGCTCCGGACACCGGACGGCGAATTCCGGTCAACGCGCGGAGCGGAACGCGGGCGTCACTGGCCGAGAGGCTTACGGAACTTGTCCTGAACCCGGTTCTGCAGGTCCGTGATCCACTTGCCGCGCCGGGGCTTGGCCTCCACGTTGCCGAAGACCGCGAAGCCGTTGACGACGACGACCGGGGCCTGCGGGTCGGCGCCCTCCAGCGTCACCACCTCGAAGTTGCCGAGGACGCCCGCGCCGCTGCCGCGCAGCGTGATGTTCTCCGGTACGCGGATCTCGACGTTGCCGAAGATCGACGTCGCGTTGATGGTGGTGAGCCGCTGGGCGAAGATCGCCTCGGTCAGGTCGATCTCGACGCTGCCGAAGAGCGAGAACGCGTTGGTCCTGCGGGCCACCCGCCAGCGTCCCTTGCGGGTCGACGCCGAGAACACCGCGACCAGGTTGTCGGCGGGGCCCTCGGCGTCCTGATCGCCGTGGACCGGGGCCGGCGCGGGCCGGGGGCGGGCGCCGCCGGCCGGCAGGTCCCGCACGATCGGCTCGAGTTCGCCGACCGTCTTCGCCTGGTAGACCGCGTCGATCCGCTGCGCGTGCTCCTCGGCGTCGAGCCGCCCCTCGGCCAGGGCGTCCGCGAGGATGTCCGCGACCCGGTCCCGGTCCGCGTCCGAGGCCCGCAGCGAGCCCGCGGGATCGGCGTAGCCGGGCGCGGGGGCGGGCGGCTGCTGAGGCTGCTTTTCGAGGTCCACGACCTCAGCGTAGCGAAACGCGATAGATCGCGACCAGGGGGAACACCGTGTCGGTGGACGACGCCCGGCGCCGCACCGGAAACACGCCGTTCCGGCGCGGTCCCCGCGTCCAGTGAGCCTTACCTCACAGAAGCGCCGGCGCCCCCGCGTCTTACGCTGGAGGGCGCGCCGCCAACGGAGGCGGCGCTGCTGTCGCCGAGTGAGGAATGGCTGCCCCGATGCCAGAGTTTGCGTACTCCGATCTGCTCCCCCTGGGAGAGGACACCACGCCCTATCGCCTGGTGACCTCCGAAGGCGTCTCCACCTTCGAGGCCGACGGCCGTACGTTCCTCAAGGTCGAGCCGGAGGCGCTGCGCAAGCTGGCCGCCGAGGCGATCCACGACATCCAGCACTACCTGCGCCCGGCGCACCTGGCCCAGCTGCGGAAGATCATCGACGACCCGGAGGCGTCGAGCAACGACAAGTTCGTCGCGCTCGACCTCCTGAAGAACGCGAACATCGCCGCCGCGGGCGTCCTGCCCATGTGCCAGGACACCGGCACCGCGATCGTCATGGGCAAGCGCGGCCAGAACGTGCTCACCTCCGGCCGTGACGAGGAGGCCCTGTCCAAGGGCATCTACGACGCCTACACCAAGCTCAACCTGCGCTACTCGCAGATGGCCCCGGTGACCATGTGGGAGGAGAAGAACACCGGCTCGAACCTGCCCGCGCAGATCGAGCTGTACGCGACCGACGGCGGCTCGTACAAGTTCCTCTTCATGGCCAAGGGCGGCGGCTCCGCCAACAAGTCGTTCCTCTACCAGGAGACCAAGGCGGTCCTGAACGAGGCCTCCATGATGAAGTTCCTGGAGGAGAAGATCCGCTCGCTCGGCACGGCGGCCTGCCCGCCGTACCACCTGGCGATCGTCGTCGGCGGCACCAGCGCCGAGTTCGCGCTCAAGACCGCCAAGTACGCCTCCGCGCACTACCTGGACGAGCTGCCCACCGAGGGCTCCGCCGAGACCGGCCACGGCTTCCGCGACAAGGAGCTGGAGGAGAAGGTCTTCGAGCTCACCCAGAAGATCGGCATCGGCGCGCAGTTCGGCGGCAAGTACTTCTGCCACGACGTGCGCGTGGTCCGCCTCCCCCGGCACGGTGCCTCGCTGCCCGTCGCGATCGCCGTGTCCTGCTCGGCCGACCGCCAGGCCGTCGCGAAGATCACCGCCGAGGGCGTCTTCCTGGAGCAGCTGGAGACCGACCCGGCGCGCTTCCTGCCGGAGACCACGGACGAGCAGCTCGACGAGTCGGGCGACGTCGTGCGGATCGACCTCAACCAGCCCATGGACGAGATCCTGGCCGAGCTCACCAAGTACCCGGTCAAGACCCGCCTCTCGCTGACCGGCCCGCTGGTCGTGGCGCGCGACATCGCGCACGCCAAGATCAAGGAGCGCCTGGACGCCGGCGAGGAGATGCCGCAGTACCTGAAGGACCACCCGGTCTACTACGCGGGCCCGGCCAAGACCCCCGAGGGTTACGCCTCCGGCTCCTTCGGCCCGACCACGGCCGGCCGCATGGACAGCTACGTCGAGCAGTTCCAGGCCGCGGGCGGCTCGAAGGTCATGCTGGCCAAGGGCAACCGCTCGAAGCAGGTCACGGAAGCGTGCGGCACGCACGGCGGCTTCTACCTGGGCTCGATCGGCGGCCCGGCGGCGCGCCTCGCGCAGGACTGCATCAAGAAGGTCGAGGTCGTCGAGTACGAGGAGCTCGGCATGGAGGCGGTCTGGAAGATCGAGGTCGAGGACTTCCCGGCGTTCGTCGTGGTGGACGACAAGGGCAACGACTTCTTCCAGAACCCGGCCCCCGAGCCGACGTTCACCCACATCCCGGTGCGCGGCCCCGGTCTCTGAGGCCCACCTGGCGACAGGCCCCCGGCACGTGCCGGGGGCCTGTCGTCGTTCCACGGGTGTTGCATGATCGTCACGACGTCCGGGTGATGGGGGGAACACCGATGGGTGACGCGAATCTGAGCGGGCGGGAGCGGGAACGGGGCTTCCTGGCCGAGCTGCTGGCGCGGGCCGCCGACTGCCGGGGCGGGGCCGTGGTGCTGCGGGGCGAGGCCGGGTCGGGCAAGACGGCGCTGCTCGAACACGTCGCGGAACGGGCGGACGGGGTCACGCTGCTGCGCTGCTCCGGGGTCGAGTCGGAGGCGGCGCTGCCGTACGCCGGTCTGCAGGTGCTGCTGTCCGGCACGCTGGAACGGGCCCGCGGCCTGCCGGAGCGTCAGCTGCGGGCCCTGCGCGGGGTGATCGAGCTGGACGGGGCGCCGGGCGGCGACCCGTTCCTGATGGGTGCGGCCACCCTGGGCCTGCTCGGGGAGCTGGCCGAGGAGCGGCCGGTGGTGGTCCTGGTCGACGACGCGCACTGGCTGGACCTGGAGACCGTGGACGCGCTGCTGTTCGCGGCCCGCCGGCTCGGTGTGGGGCGGGTGGCCATGGTCTTCGCCGCGCGCGAGGGCTCGGCGGCCTTCGACGGCGCCCCGGGCCTGCCGGTGCTGGATCTCGGGCCGTTGACCGACGAGGAGGGCGCGGCTCTGCTCGCCGGGCGCGCGCCCGATCTGGACGCGGCCGTGAGCAGCCGGATCCGCGGACTGGCGCAGGGCAATCCGCTGGCGCTGGTGGAGTTGGCCGGGGCGCTGACGGCGGCACAGCGGGACGGGAGCGAGCCGCTGGACGCGCGGGAGATCGCGGTGCTGCCGGCCTCCTGGCGGGTGCGGCGGATCTTCGACCAGCGGATCCGGGCGCTGCCGGCGCCGACCCGCCGGCTGCTCACCGTCGCCGCGGCCGACGACACGGGGGACGTGGCGCTGGTGGTGGCGGCGGGGGAACGGACGGGCGCGGAGGCCGGGGACCTCGGGCCGGCGGAGGCGGCGGATCTGGTGCGGGTGTCCGGGCGGCGGCTCGTCTTCCGGCATCCGCTGGTGCGGGCAGCGGCGTACCAGGGGGCGGTGCTGGCCGAGCGGACGGCCGCGCACCGGGCGCTGGCCGAAGCGGCGCCCGCGGGCGGGGACATGGGCCGCCGGGCCTGGCACCTGGCGGCGGCGACCGTCGGCTACGACGAGGAGGTGGCGGCCGAACTGGAGCGCAGCGCCGAGTTGTTCCGCTCGCGCGGCGGGCGGGCGGCGGTCGCCGCGGCCTATCGGCGGGCGGCGCGGCTGACGGAGGACCCGGAGGCCCGCTCGCTGCGGCTGGCCGCCGCGGCGGCGGCCGCGGCCGAGGCCGGGCAGGTGGAGCTCGCGGGCACGCTCGCCGACGAGGCGGGACCGGTGCGCAGTCCGCAGGCCGTGGCCCGGCTGGCGAGCGTGCGGGCGGCACTGGAGCACAGCCGGGGCCGCGCGGAGTCGGCGCGGCTGCTGCTCGTCGAGGCGACCCGTGAGGTGACGGCGCACCGGCCGGCCACGGGTGCGTGGCTGCTGTTCGAGGCGGCCGCGATGGCGTGGGACGCGCCGGACCCGGTCGCGGCGGCGCGGGACACCCGGGCGCGGCTCGCCGGTCTGGACTTCGGCGACTGTCCCGTGCACCGGGGCGCGAGCGGGGTGCTCGACACGCTGGCGGGTGACGCGGTGGGCGGGGCGGCGGCGATCCGGGAGTTCGCCGGCTACGTCGTACGGACCCGGCACGAGCGCATTCTGGCCGATCAGGTGCGGCTGCACGGCTGGGACATGCTGCTCGGCGAGTACCGCACGGTGCACGACGAGGCCGTGGCGCTGGAGCAGGAGTGCCGGGCCGAGGGGGCCGTCGGGGTGCTGCCGCGGGTGCTGCTGCGGCTGGCGCGGCTCCGGCTGTTCCTGGGCCGGCACCGGGACGCGTACACGACGGCGGTCGAGGGTCTGGAGATCGCCCGTGACACCGGTCAGCGCCATCTCGCCTCGATGCTGACCGGCGTCCTGTCCGCGCTCGCCGCGCTGGACGGTGACGAGGCGGGCGTGGCGGAGCCGTGCGGCGCGGCCGAGCAACCCGGCCGGGCCGGCGGAGAGCTCTGCTCCGGTGTCGCGCCGCATCCGCTGTGGGTGACGCGGTCACGGGGCCTGCTGGAACTCGGGCTCGGCCGTTACGAGGCCGCGCTGCAGCAGTTCGCGGTGCTGACCGCCGGGCCGTTCCGGCATCTGATGGTCTCCGTGCACAGCCTGCCCGACCAGGTGGAGGCGGCCGTGCGGCTCGGCCGGGCCGCCGACGTGGGCGCGCAGGCCGAGTGGTTCGCGCGGTGGGCGCGGGCCACCGGGACGCCGTGGGCCGCGGCCGTGGAGCTGCGCTGCCGCGCCCTGCTCGCCTGTGACGGGGCGGCGGAGGAGTGGTACGCGCGGGCGCTCGCCGCGCACGAGCAGGACGGCCGCCCGTTCGAGGAGGCGCGGACCCGGCTGCTGTACGGGGAGTGGCTGCGCCGGGCGAAGCGCCGGGGCGCCGCCCGGGAGGCGCTGACCGTGGCGCTGGACGCGTTCGAGCGGACGCAGGCGCGGGCGTGGGCGGACCGCGCCCGGACCGAGCTGCGGGCGCTGGGGGCCGCCCCGGCCCCGTCGGCGGGCGGGCCGGATCTCGCGGGCCGGCTGACGGCGCAGGAGCTGCGGGTGGTCCGGCTGGCGGCGACGGGCCTGAGCAACCGGGACATCGGGGCCCGGCTGTTCCTCAGCCCCCGGACGGTCGGCTACCACCTGTCCAACGCCTACCCGAAGCTCGGCGTGACCTCGCGGGCCGCGCTCGGGGCGCTGGACCTGGGCTGAGGCGCAAGGAGGCCCCGGGGCCCGGGGACCGAGGTGCCCGTACGGGCCTCCGCGCGGCCCTGCCCGTACGTGGCGAGCAGCGCCTGAGCCTCGATCGCCGGGCCCGGGCAGCCGGCCGAGCCCGTGGGCGACCGGGTTCGGACCGGGTCCCGGTGGGCGACCGGGTCGCGGACCCGGTACGGCATCCAGGTCATCTGACGGATCCGCGCCGGCCGGCCGCGTTCGTACGGTTCTTCTCGTTCGACGAGCGACCGGCGGACGGCCGGAGGGGAGAGGGCATGAGGGTTCTGGTGCTGGGCGCGACCGGCTACATAGGTTCCGCGGTGGTGGCGCGGCTGACGCTGGAGGGCCACGACGTGGTCCCGCTGGTGAAGGACGCGGCCGCGTGGGATCCCGGCCTGCCGGTCCGGGTGGGTGATCTGACGGATCCGGAGTCGCTGCGCGCGGCCGTCACGGACGACGTGGACGCGGTGGTGAACCTGGCGACGCCGACCGGTGACGAGGCCGTGGACGCGGCCGCGCTCGACGCGCTGCTCGCGCCGCTGCGCGGCACCGGCCGGGCGTTCGTCTACACGAGCGGCGTCTGGGTGCTGGGCGCCACCGAGGACACGCCGGTGGACGAGTACGCGGCGACCGACCCGATCGCCATCGTCGGCTACCGGCCGCGGATCGAGGAGCGGGTGCTGGCCGCGGCCTGGGAGAACGTCCGCGCGGTCGTGGTGCGCCCCGGCATCGTGTACGGCCGCGAGGGCGGCATCCCGGGGATGATGACCGGCTGGGCCAAGGAGCACGGCACGGGCCGGTACGTGGGCTCGGCGGCGACCCGCTGGCCGATGGTGCACGTGGACGACCTGGCCGAGCTGTACGCCCTGGTGCTGGCCCAGGCCGAGGCGGGCTCGGTGCTGCACGGCGTGGCGCACGAGGCCGTGCCGGTCGCAGCGGTCGCGGCAGCGGCGGACCTCGCCGCCGGCGGCACCGGACGGGCCGAGCCGTGGCCCGTGGAGGGGGCCGCGGAGGCGCTCGGGGCCCCGTTCGCGGAGGCGCTCGCGCTGCACCAGGTGGTGTCCGGGCGGCGTGCCGTCGAGGTGCTCGGCTGGCGCCCGAGCCGCCCGTACGTCCTCACCGAGCTCGCCGGGGGCACCCGTGGCTGACTCCGGCATCCCGACGCCCCCGATCTGCCGCACCTGCGGCACCCAGTACGCCGAGCCGCGCCCGGACTGTCCCGTCTGTCTCGACGAGCGGCAGTACGTGGGCCGGGACGGCCAGCGGTGGACGACCCTGGAGGAGCTGCGCGAGGAAGGGCAGACCGGCCGCTTCGAGGAGGAGGGGCCCGACGTGCTCGGCGTCGGCTGCACGCCGGGCTTCGCGATCGGGCAGCGTGCGCTGCTGCTGCGCACCTCCGCCGGGAACGTGCTGTGGGACTGCGTGCCGTACCTGGACGACGCGATGGTGCGAGCGGTCGAGGAGCTCGGCGGCATCGACCACATCGCGATCAGCCATCCGCACTTCTACTCGACGATGGTGGAGTGGGCGCACGCCTTCGACGCGCCCGTCCATCTGCACGAGGCCGACCGGCGGTGGGTCGGCCGGCCCGATCCTGCGCTGAAGTTCTGGAGCGGCCGCACGCACCGGCTGAGCGACGAGCTGACCCTGATCAACCCGGGCATCCACTTCCCCGGCAGCGCCGTGCTCCACTGGAGCGCGGGCCAGGGCGCGCTGTTCACCGGCGACGTGGTCAACGTCTGCCCGGACGCGCGCTGGGTGACCGTCATGTACAGCTACGCGAACCACATTCCCGAGCGTCCGCAGGCCGTCCGCGCCGCCGCGGACCTGCTGGGCGGCTACCGCTTCGAGCGCATCTACGGCGCCTGGTGGAACCGGGTGGTGACCTCGGGGGGCAACGAGGTCCTGGCCCGCTCCGTCGAACGCTATCTGCGTTTCGAGGAGGGGCTCGTCGGCTGACCGACGGCCCCCGGCCGCGAGGCCCACGGCCGGGGGCCTCGCGGCCACAGCCGAACCGTCGTCCGAGCCACGGCCCGCCCGTGACCCGGTCCCACGGCCGGCCCCGTCGCCCGGGCCACGGCCGGCCCGTCCGCCCGCGACAACGGCCCGCCCCTCCGGCGTGCCACGACCCGCCCCCGGCCTTTCCCGGCCGGGGGCGGCCTCGTTCGGCCGAGGCCGACGCCGGCGCCCTCCCCGCGGCGGCTTCGTCGATCTCCGCTCAGATTTTCGCTACCGACTGGTAGCCCTCTGGTCCCCTACTGGCCAGTATGGGGCGCGAGCATGTCAACCACTGAGCCGGTAGACCACTCGGGAGCCCCCCATGCCCTCCGCCAAGGCCCACGCCACCGCCGCCGCCACCCTCGGCCTGACCGCCCTGCTCGTGGTCGGTACCGCGCCGGCCGCCTCCGCGGCCGATCCGGACACCCACCTCACCTCGACCGCCGCGATCAAGCACGTCGACTACACCACCTGGCGTCACGACGTGGCCGCCGTGGTCGCGCAGGCCCGCCCGTACATCGAGGAGCGCGCCGAGGACGCCGACGGCGAGAAGCAGGCGATCGTCCTCGACATCGACAACTCCTCGCTGGAGACCGACTTCCATCCGTTCTGGGAGCTGCCGACCCCGGCCATCCCCGAGGTGCGCGCCCTGGTCGCCGACGCGCACGCGCGCGGGGTGGCCGTCTTCTTCGTGACGGCCCGTCCGGGCATCATCCAGTCCCTGACGGACTGGAACCTGAAGCGGGCCGGCTACCCCGTGGACGGTCTCTACGTGCGGTCGCTGCCCGACCTGTTCGCCGAGGTGAGCGCGTACAAGACCGCCAAGCGCGCGGAGATCGAGGCCAAGGGCTACACGATCGTCGCGAACATCGGCAACAACACCACCGACCTGGTCGGCGGCCACGCCGAGCGCACCTTCAAGCTGCCGGACTACGACGGCAAGTTGTCGTGACGGAGGAGCTCCGCACGGTCAGCGCGTGGTGATGTGGAAGTCCATGCGCTCGAAGTCCCCGTCGGGGGTCACGCGGATGTAGCCGTGCGCGTTCTTGAAGTCGCCCGAGCCGCCGGTCACGGCGACGTCGAAGGCGGCCGGCTGCTGGTTCGTGGCGTCGAACGTCGTCAGGGCCTGGGCGGTCAGCTGGCCGCCGGGTCCGCCGTTCAGGACGAAGGTGCCGATGCAGTTCGCGTCGGACTGGTCGCCGGACGTGCGCACCACCGCGCAGATCGCGCCGTCCCGGCCGACCTTGGCGCCGCCCTTGGTCTTGTACAGGTCGTCGGCGAACGTGAAGGTGTCGCCCACCTTGGGCGCCGGACCGCTCTCGCTCGCTCCGGGGGCGGGAACCTCCTTGGCGTAGAGCGTGAACTCGAAGCCGTCGCCCTCGTCGTGGGCGGTGGCCGGGGCGGCGGTGGCGAGGGCCGCGGCCGCGACCGTACAGGCGCCGAGCGCACCGATCCTCCTGAAGCTGCGGATCATGTCGTGCCTCCTGCCGGGATGGCGGATCTCCCCCGAGGCCCGCTCATCATTGTCCGACGGGCGGCCGGAGGGCGCACCCGGGTGCCGGGCGCCGCGCCCGGGCCAGGGATGATGGGCCCATGCCAGAGAGAGCACCCATACGTACGGCGGCCCCCGTCGCCCTGCTGGCGGCGGGACTGCTGCTGACCGGCTGCGGCACCCAGGCGGACTCCCCCGCGGCGAAGCCGGCGGCCGTCGCGCCGACGAGCGCCGCCCCGGCGCCCGCGGCCGAACCGGGGCTGACGAAGCCCGCCGCCGCGGCCGGTTCGCTGGGCGGCGCCGGGACGGCCTGCGTCCTGCCCGTCGCGTTCTCGCTCGCGAAGGACTGGAAGCCGAAGGCGATCGAGACCCCGGAGGACCCGGAGTTCGCCGCGCTCACCCGCCAGGGGCCGGCCTTCGCCCACTGCGAGGTGGACGCCAAGCCCGCCGGGAACATCGGCTTCCTGCGGGTGTGGACCGTCCCGAAGGACAAGGGGCCGGCGCGGGCCGCGCTGGAGGCCTTCGTCAAGGCGGAGAAGAAAAGCTCGGGCGTCCTCTACAAGAAGACGCGGGCCGGTGCGCTGCCGGCCGTCGAGGTCGTCTACACCGTGCGCAGCGAGGCCCTCGACGAGAAGAAGCAGGAGCGGGCGTTCGCGGTCGACACCCCCAAGGGGCCGGTCATCGTGCACCTCGGCGGACTCGACAGCGAGGAGCACCGGGCGATGCTCCCGGCGTACGAGCTGGCGAAGCGGAGCCTGACGGTGCGCTGAGCCGCGCCGGCCACCGCCCGCCGCCGTGCGCGTGCCCGTGGCCCCCGTCCCGCACCGGACGGGGGCCACGGTGTCGTGCGGCCCTCTTCGAGAGGGTCAGGCGCCGAACCGCTGGTTCGCCGAGCCGTTGCAGCTCTGCAGCCGGATCGCCTCCCTGGCGGCGCCCTGGGTCAGGCACAGTCCGGTGGCCGCGGCCGGCCGGAGGGTGTCGCCGTCACGGACGAACTTCTGGTTGGCGGCGCCGCTGCAGTTCCAGACGATGAGCGCCTTGCCGGGCTGGTAGGCCGCGCCGGGGACGTCCAGGCAGCGGTCCTGGGTGAGTTGGGTGTGCAGGGTCCTGCGGGCCGCGTCGTACCACCAGCCCTGGTTGCGGCCGCCGTGGCAGTCCCAGCCGAGGACGGCGGTGCCGTTGGCGGACTCGGACGCGTCGACGTCGAGGCAGTTGCCGGTGGCCGCGTTCTTCAGCGGCCGGTACGCGTCGTCCCAGGCGAGCGGGAAGAGCGTGGGCGTGCCCGAGGAGTCGACGTCCGCGCAGGCCGCCTCGCGGACGCCCGCGCCGTAGACCTGGGTGAGGCAGGACGCGAAGGCGCCGTGCCCCTTGTAGTTGGGGTGGAAGGACTGGCGGACGGAGTTCTCGTCCGGGGTGCCGGGCTTGGAGAGGTCGATGAAGAGGCCCCGCGCCCAGGTGTCCTCCATGCAGACCTCGTGGCCGTGGAAGAGCCGCGAGTTGTCGAGGAAGACGGCGCCGGTGTCGGCGGCCGCCTTGCGCATCCCGCGCTCGAAGGTGGGGACGGCGGTGTTGCGGCCCCACTTGGTGTCGGAGTCGTAGCCGAGGCCGCCGCAGGAGAGCTTGCCGGGGAAGTTCGGGTTGTCGGGGAAGTCGGGGCCGATCGGGCTCGGGTAGCCCATGACCACGAGCTTGTAGTCGCCGTCGGCGTACCCGGCGTCGCGCATGACGGTCCTGAGGTCGCGGACGGTCTGCTCGACCTTGGGCACGAGCGCGTCGACGCGGGCCTGCCAGCCGGGTGCGTACTTCGGCTCGCAGGGGCCCTGGAGGAGCAGGTAGCGCTGGACGCAGTCGGTCATGACGGGACCGAACTGGAGGTCGTCGTTGGCGCCGGCGACCAGGACCACCATCTTGATGCGGGTGTTGCGCGCCTTGATCGCCAGGTTGTCGCTCTGGACCAGCTCGTCGGCGTACTGCTTCGAGCCGCCGATCCGGATGTTGCCGGTGTACGCGCCGGAGCAGGACACGTTGAACGTGAGGTCCGCGGGGATCCCGGTGCGGTGGATGGCGGCGTCGGGCGAGCGGTGGCACCAGTTGGAGGGTCCGTTGGTGGGCGCCTCGTAGGTGCCCACGCCCTCGCCCGAGATCTCGCTGTCGCCGAGGGAGATGAGCCCGGTCTTGCGCTGGGCAAGCGGGCGCTCCTCGGGGCTGCCGTAGATCCGGGTGGCCTCCGCGGCCCGGATCGCCTCCAGCTCGGGGGAGAGCGGTACGGAGGTGATTCCGGCCGTGGTGGCCGTGTCGGCCGCTCCGGCGGGGGCGGCGGCCGTCATGCTGCCGAGGGCCGCCGCCGCCGCGGCGAGGGCGGCGACCGGCCAGCGGAGTCTGTACCTGGTGCGCGTCATTGCGCCTCCTGGAAGTGGGGTTACCCACGGTTTTTACTGGCCGGTAAACGACTTGGGAATACATCGAACAAGACAACTGCTCATCTTTTTCGGAGGGTTCGGGGGTCGCCCCCCCGAAAGACACGGCCAGGAGGATGACGAACCATGAGCAACGAAGAGCACTACCGCGTCGAGCACGACTCCATGGGCGAGGTCCGGGTGCCCTCGCACGCCAAGTGGCGCGCCCAGACCCAGCGGGCGGTGCAGAACTTCCCGATCTCCGGACAGCGCCTGGAGCGGGCCCACATCGAGGCCCTGGCCCGGATCAAGGCGGCCGCGGCCAAGGTCAACGCGGAGCTCGGGGTGCTCGACCGGGACGTGGCCGGGGCGATCCAGGAGGCGGCGGCGGAGGTCGCCGAGGGGCGCTGGGACGAGCACTTCCCGGTCGACGTCTTCCAGACCGGTTCGGGCACGTCATCCAACATGAACACCAACGAGGTGCTGGCCACCCTGGCGACCGAGCGGCTCGGCCGGGACGTCCACCCCAACGACCACGTGAACGCCTCCCAGTCGTCCAACGACGTCTTCCCCTCCTCGATCCACATCGCGGCCACCGCCGCCGTCACCCACGACCTGGTCCCGGCGCTCGAGCATCTGGCCGCCTCGCTGGAGCGGAAATCAGCCGAATTCGCGAGCGTCGTCAAGTCGGGCCGTACGCATCTGATGGACGCCACCCCGGTCACCCTCGGCCAGGAGTTCGGCGGCTACGCGGCCCAGGTCCGGTACGGGGTAGAGCGGCTGAGGGCCTCGCTCCCCCGGCTCGCCGAACTCCCCCTCGGCGGCACGGCGGTGGGCACCGGCATCAACACGCCGCCCGGCTTCTCGGCGGCCGTCATCGCCGAGGTCGCCCGCGCCACCGGGCTGCCGCTCACCGAGGCCCGCGACCACTTCGAGGCCCAGGGCGCCCGCGACGGACTCGTCGAGACCTCCGGGCAGCTCAGGACCGTCGCGGTGTCGCTCACGAAGATCGCCAACGATCTGCGCTGGATGTCCAGCGGCCCGCGCACCGGCCTCGCCGAGATCAATCTCCCCGACCTCCAGCCGGGCTCGTCGATCATGCCGGGCAAGGTCAACCCGGTCGTCCCCGAGGCGGTCCTGATGGTCGCCGCCCAGGTGACCGGAAACGACACCACGGTCGCGGTGGCCGGCGCGGCCGGGAACTTCGAGCTCAACGTGATGCTCCCGGTGATGGCCAAGAACCTGCTGGAATCCGTACGGCTCCTGGCCAACGCCGCCCGGCTGCTGGCCGACCGCACCGTCGACGGGATCACCGCCAACGTCGAGCGGGCCCGCGAGTACGCCGAGTCCTCGCCGTCCGTCGTCACGCCCCTGAACAAGTACATCGGCTACGAGGAGGCCGCCAAGGTCGCCAAGAAGTCGCTGGCCGAGCGCAGGACCATCCGCGAGGTGGTCCTCGAGTCCGGTTACGTGGAGCGGGGCGACCTCACCCTGGAACAGCTCGACGAGGCCCTGGACGTCCTGCGCATGACCCGCCCCTGACCGCCACTGACTCATCCGTGACCTTCGCCGCAGCGGTGCCGGGGGCCCACCCTAAGATCTGCGCATGACAGGATCCGGCCGCCCTCGACACTGGGCGCCGGGGGAGCACATCCTCTGGCGCTACCGCGACAACGGCACCGGCGACGTGCACATCTGCCGCCCGGTGACCGTGGTCCAGGACACCCCTGAGCTGCTCGCGGTCTGGATGGCCCCCGGCACCGAGTGCGTCAAGCCGGTCCTGGCCGACGGCACGCCCGTCCACGAGGAGCCGCTGGCCACCCGGTACACGGCGCCCCGCACCACCACCCGCGCCACGTGGCACGGCACCGGGGTGCTCAAGCTGGCCACCCCCGGCGACCCGTGGTCGGTCTGGCTGTTCTGGGAGCGGGGCTGGCGCTTCCGCAGCTGGTACGTGAACCTGGAGGAGCCCCGGACCCGCTGGGCCGGCGGCATCGACTCCGAGGACCACTTCCTCGACATCTCCGTCTACCCGGACCGCAGCTGGCTGTGGCGGGACGAGGACGAGTTCGCCCAGGCCCAGCGGGCCGGCCTGATGGACGGCGCGCAGGCGTCCCGGGTCAAGGAGGCGGGCCGGGCGGCCGTCGAGGTGATCCGGTCCTGGGGAGCGCCGTTCTCGGACGGCTGGGAGAACTGGCGGCCCGACCCCGCCTGGCCGGTTCCGGAACTGCCCTCCGACTGGGATCGCACTCCGGCGCACACGGCACCATGAGACCCTTGATGCGCCCCGGGGGTGGAAACGTAGGATCGTCCTCCGCAAGCACTCGACCGATCGGACGGGACGTCAGACACCGGGCACGGCACAGAACCTGACCGCTAGTCATCCGCTAGTCATCCATGATTGCTTCATGAGGGGGAGAGCAGTGCCTGACCTGTGCGCGGCCGCGTCGGCCCCCTCCTCCACATCGACCTCGTGCCGGTGGTTTAGCCCCGCCGAAGGCGCGGCATCGGCGAGAAGAGCGCGTGCAACGCACCACCGGCCCGGATGGACGGAATCCCAGGCGTGACGGAGCATCCCACCTCCCACGAAGGCCGCAAGGCGATGGCCGACCGGCCGCAGGAACGCACTCGCCCCCGCCAGGAGACGGCGGCGACGGCGACCGCGGCCGCCGTCGCGGTGCCTCCACCCGGCGGCGGCGGTCAGAGCGGTGCCGACGGCGCCGCGGCGCGGCGCGAGGGCGACCGACTGCGGTTCGTGGGCGCCGCGACCCGGCGGATCGCGCGCGGCCTCGACCTCGACGAGATCGTGCTCGGCCTGTGCCGGGCGACCGTGCCGACCTTCTCCGACGCGATCCTGGTCTATCTGCGCGACCCGCTGCCGGTGGGCGACGAGCGTCCCGCGGAGCCCTTCGTGCTGCGCCTGCGCCGTACGGACCGGCTGCGCTTAACGGACGGCGAGGGCGAGGAGCTGGTCCTCGTCCCGGATCCCGACCCGACGCCCGCGGCGGAGCTGTGCGAGGTCCGCTCGGGCAGCGCGCTGGCCGAGGTGCTGCGCGGGGTGCGGCCGGTGCCGGGCGACTCCGCCGCCGCCCGGGCCGCGCTGCCGGAGCTGCTCGGTCCGGAGCACCCGGTGCCCGGCGGGCAGCGGGCCATACTCGCGCCGCTGCGGGGGCGGCGCCGGGTGATCGGCGCGGCGGTGTTCCTGCGCCGCCCGGAGCGGGCCGGCTTCGAGCCCAACGACCTGCTGGTCGCCGCCCAGTTGGCCACCCACACGGCCCTGGGCATCGACAAGGCGGTGCTGTACGGGCGCGAGGCGTACATCGCGGACGAGCTGCAGCGCACGATGCTGCCGGACTCGCTGCCGCAGCCGACCGGCGTGCGGCTCGCCTCGCGCTACCTGCCCGCGGCCGAGACGGCCCGGGTCGGCGGCGACTGGTACGACGCGATCCCGCTGCCCGGCAGCCGCGTCGCGCTGGTCGTCGGCGAC
Source organism: Streptomyces sp. NPDC053431 (assembly GCF_044544925.1). Taxonomy (NCBI): domain Bacteria; kingdom Bacillati; phylum Actinomycetota; class Actinomycetes; order Kitasatosporales; family Streptomycetaceae; genus Streptomyces; species Streptomyces sp. NPDC053431. Next base: position 219,789 of record NZ_JBITXX010000007.1, read on the forward strand.
GTGATGGGCCACTCCATGACCTCGGCGGCGATCATGGGCCAGCTGCGCACCACCGCGCAGACCCTGGCCGGGCTCGACCTGCCGCCGCAGGAGGTGCTGCACCACCTGGACGAGCAGGCCCAGCGGCTCGGCGAGAACCGCATGGCCACCTGCATGTACGCGGTGTACGACCCGGTCTCGCACCGGATCACCATCGCCAACGCGGGCCATCCGCCGCCGATACTGCTGCACCTGGGCGGCCGGGCGGAGGTGCTCCGGGTGCCGCCGGGCGCGCCGATCGGCGTGGGCGGGGTGGACTTCGAGGCGGTGGAGCTGGACGCGCCGGCCGGCGCCACGCTGCTGCTCTACACGGACGGTCTGGTGGAGTCCCGGCTGCGGGACGTGTGGACCGGGATCGAGCAGCTGCGGGAGCGGCTCGCGGCGACGGCCCAGCTCACCGGCCCCGACCACTCGCCTCCGCTGGAGGCGCTGTGCGACGACGTCCTCGACATGCTGGGCCCGGGCGACCGGGACGACGACATCGCGCTGCTCGCGGCCCGCTTCGACGGGATCGCGCCGAGCGACGTGGCGTACTGGTTCCTGGAGCCGGAGGACGCGGCTCCGGGCCGGGCCCGGCGGCTGGCCCGCCGGGCGCTCGCGCGCTGGGACCTGGAGGAGCTCACGGACTCCGTGGAGCTGCTGATCAGCGAGGTCGTGACCAACGCGGTGCGGTACGCGGAGCGGCCGGTGACGCTGCGGCTGCTGCGGACGGACGTGCTGCGCTGCGAGGTCGGCGACGACTCGCCGCAGCTGCCCCGGCAGCGGCGGGCGCGGGACACCGACGAGAGCGGCCGTGGGCTGTTCCTGGTGAACCGGCTGGCCCGGCGCTGGGGGGCGACCCGGCTCTCGGGCGGCAAGGTGGTGTGGTTCGAGCTGGCCACGCGCTGAGCCTCGGCGGACGCGTACGACGACGGCCGGGCCCCTCGGAGGGGCCCGGCCGTCGTCGTGTGTCAGTCGGCGAGGCGGCCGTCGACGATGCCGTCCGGCGGCGGCTGGATCGTCGGGTCGCTCGTCCGCGTCCGCGTGGGCGTCGGCTCCGGCGGGGTGGTGCCGGTCGGCGTGGGCGGCTGGGTCGGCGTGGTGGCCGTGGAGGTCGGCGGCCGCGGCGGGGTGGTGGCCTGGCCGGAGGCCGTCGGCGTGGGCGTCGGAGAGCCGGTGGTCTGGGTCGGCGCCGGGGCGGTGTCGCCGCCGGAGGTGCCGTCGGTCTCCAGGTCGAAGGTGGCGTCCGAGCCGCCGCCGAGCGCCTTGGTGGTGTACGCGCCCCAGATCTGCGCCGGGGTCTTGCCGCCGTTGGCGCGGCCCGGGTTGATGGTGTCGGTGAGCGTCACCTGGTTGCCCTTCGCGTCCTCGCCGAACAGGCCGACGGCGGTGACGAGTTCGGGGGTGTAGCCGACGAACCAGGCCGAGCGGTTGTTCTCGGAGGTGCCGGTCTTGCCGGCCGCCTGGTAGTCACCGGCGGCGCGGAAGCCGGAGCCGCTCTGGACGACGCCCTGCATGGCCTTGGTGGTGGTGTCGGCGGCCGTGCGGCTGATGACCCGCTCGCCGATGGACTTCACCGCCTCGACCGTGCGGTCCTTGTGCACGGCGGACTTCACGAGGGTCGGGGTGACCTTGTTGCCGTGGTTGTCGAGGGTGGCGTAGGCGCCGGCCATGTCCAGGGTCGAGGCGCCCATGACGCCGAGCGACATCGCCGGGGTCGTGCCGAAGTCCTTGCCGTCCTTCATGCCGAGGGCGAGGGCGGTCTGCTTGGCCTTCGCGGGGCCGACGTCCACGATCATCTGGGCGTAGGCCGAGTTGATGGAGCTGTTGGTGGCCTTCTGGACGGTGACGGGGCCGTAGTTCTGGTCGTCCTCGTTCTCCGGCGCGAAGCGGATGTCGCTGCCGACCACCGGGCGCCGGCTGGTGCCGTCGTAGATCGTGCCGAGGCCGATCCGTCGTCCGTCCTGGGTCTCGGCGCCGTTGTCGAGGGCCGAGGCGAGCACGATCGGCTTGAACGTGGAGGCGGGCTGGTAGTCGCGCCGGGTGGCGTTGTTCGTCCAGTGCTCCGTGGCGCCGATGCCGCCGTACATGGCGACGACCGCGCCCGTCTTCGGGTCGACGGAGGTGGCGCCGGCCTGGACGGTGGCCTGCTTCTTGTCGCCCTTGCGGTCGAGCTTGTCCTCGAGCTGCTCGTCGACCGCCTTGACGAGGGCCTTCTGCTTCTTCTCGTCGATGTTGAGGGTGATCGTCCAGCCGCCGGCCTTCAGGTCCTCCTCGCTGACGCCCTGCCGCATGAGCTCCTGGTTGGCGGCCTCGACGATGTAGCCGCTCTGGCCGCTGAGGCCCTTGGGGGCCTTGGGCTTCTGCGGGACGGGGAACTTCAGGCCGGCCCGCTGTCCGGCGTCCAGCCAGCCCTCCTCGACCATGTTGTCGAGGACGTAGTTCCAGCGCTCCTCGACGAGCTTGCGGCCCTCGGGGCCGGCGAAGGTCCAGTCGTACTGGCTGGGGGCCTGGAGCACGGAGGCGAGGTAGGCGCCCTGGGCGACGGTGAGCTTGGTGGCGTCGACGCCGTAGAAGGCCTGGGCGGCGGCCTGGATGCCGTAGGCGTTGCGGCCGTAGTAGCTGGTGTTGATGTAGCCGGCGAGGATCTCCGACTTGCTCATGCGCTGGTCCACCTTGATGGCGATGACCATTTCCTTGAGCTTGCGGGTCGCCGTCTGGTCCTGGCTCAGGTAGTAGTTCTTGACGTACTGCTGGGTGATCGTCGAACCACCCTGCTTGCCCTTGCCGGTGAGGGTGTTCCAGGCGGCACGGGCGGTGCCCATGACGTCGACGCCGTTGTCCTTGTAGAAGGTCTTGTTCTCGGCGGCGACGAAGGCCCGCTGGACGTCCATGGGGACCTTCTCCAGGCCCACGATCTCGCGGTTGATCTTGCCCGTACGGGCCATGACCTTGCCGTTGGCGTACTTGTAGACGTTGCTCTGCAGCGTCGCGTCCGCGTTGGCCGACGGCACCGGGACCATCAGGTAGAGCGCGTAGAAGGCGCCCATCATGAGCAGGCAGCCCACGAAGAACGTGCCCAGGAGTTTCTTCCAGGTGAAGAGGCGGCGTATGCGCCCGCCCTTTCTCGCCTGGCTCTTACCCGTACGGCCCATGTCCTCGATCGCTCCGCTCGTCGTCGAATCAGCTCAGCAAGCTAACACCGGCCATCGCGACAAAGGGCGATCCATCCGGCTTTTCCGGGCGTGAGAATGAGCACCCACCCCCGACGGAACCGACGCTCCACAGGCCGGGATGGTTGTGTGCCGCCGGTCACAGACTTCGCGTTCGAGGGGTGCCGTCCGGTCGCCAGGGGAGTGCCACCAGGGCTATACATTGTGCGTATACACCGCGTGTACAGTGACGGACATGTCCATCGGTCACACCCTTCTCGGACTCCTGGAGTCCGGCCCGCGCCACGGCTACGACCTCAAGCGCGCCTTCGACGAGCGCTTCGGCCACGACCGGCCCCTGCACTACGGGCAGGTCTACTCCACGATGTCCCGGCTCCTGAAGAACGGCCTCGTCGAGGTCGACGCCGTCGAGGCCGGCGGCGGCCCCGAGCGCAAGCGGTACGCCATCACCGAGGCCGGCGTCACCGACGTCGAGCAGTGGCTCGCCACGCCCGAGAAGCCGGAGCCGTACCTCCAGTCCACGCTCTACACCAAGGTCGTCCTCGCCCTCCTCACCGGCCGCGGCGCCGCCGAACTCCTCGACGTCCAGCGCGCCGAGCACCTGCGCCTGATGCGCGAGCTCACCCGGCGCAAGAAGGACGGCGACCTCGCCGACCAGCTCATCTGCGACCACGCGCTCTTCCACCTGGAGGCCGACCTGCGCTGGCTGGAGCTGACCGCCGCCCGCCTCGACCGGCTCGCCGAGGAGATCCGCCGATGACCACCGCCCCCCTGCTCGGCGCGAGCGGGATCCACAAGGCCTACGGTCCGACCCCCGCCCTCGCCGGAGCCGACTTCAGCCTGCGCGCCGGCGAGGTCGTCGCCGTGATGGGCCCCTCCGGCTCCGGCAAGTCGACCCTGCTGCACTGCCTCGCCGGCATCGTCCGCCCGGACGCCGGCACTCTCCACTACGACGGGCGCGAGCTCACCGCCATGACCGACGGGCAGCGCAGCGCCCTGCGCCGCACCGACTTCGGCTTCGTCTTCCAGTTCGGCCGGCTCGTGCCCGAACTGACCTGCGTCGAGAACGTCGCCCTGCCGCTCCGCCTCAACGGCGAGCGCCGCAGGCCCGCCGAGGCCCGCGCCCGGGAGTGGCTCGCCCGCCTGGAGGTCGAGGACATGGCCGGCAAGCGCCCCGGCGAGATCTCCGGCGGCCAGGGCCAGCGGGTCGCGGTCGCCCGCGCGCTCGTCACCGCACCCCGGGTGATCTTCGCCGACGAGCCCACCGGCGCGCTCGACTCGCTCAACGGCGAACGCGTGATGCAGCTCCTCACCGACGCCTCCCGGGACACCGGCGCCGCCGTCGTCCTGGTCACCCACGAGGCCCGGGTCGCGGCCTACTCCGACCGCGAGGTCGTGGTCCGCGACGGCAGGGTGCGCGACACGGAGTGGGCCATATGAGGATGCGGACCTGGGCCCGCGACCTGGCCCTCGGCGCGCGCTTCGCCGTCACCGGCGGCCGCGGCGGCCGGCTGCGCACCGCCCTGACCGCGACCGGCATCGGCCTGGGCGTGGCCCTGCTGCTCGTCGCCGCGTCCATGCCGAACATGCTGTTCCAGCGGGAGGTGCGCGAGTCGGCCCGCGCGGTCGACGCGAGCGAGCTGGTGGAGCGGCCCGGCCCGGACACCTTTCGCTACGCCGACCAGTCCACCCTCTACCGCGGCGACACCGTCACCGGGCTGCTGCTCCAGCCCGAGGGGGACCGCCCCGCGGTCCCCCCGGGAGCGACGAAGGTGCCCGCGCCCGGCGAGATGCTGGTCTCCCCCGCCCTCCGCGAGCTGCTCGCCGCCCCCGAGGGCGAGCTCCTGCGCGCACGCCTCCCGTACAAGGTCACCGGCACCCTCGGCGACGCGGCACTGATCGGCCCGGCCGAACTGCGCTACGTCGCCGGCACCGACGTCCTCACGGCGTACGGCTACGAGGGCCGCGGCAGGCGCTACGGCTGGTCGGTGCCCGAGGAGCCCATGAACGCGTTCCTGCTGCTGCTCGTCGTCATCGCCTGTGTCGTGCTGCTGCTGCCGGTGCTCGTGTTCATCGCGACCGCCGTCCGCTTCGGCGGCGAGCAGCGCGACCAGCGGCTCGCCGCGCTGCGCCTGGTCGGCGCGGACACCGCCACCACCCGGCGGATCGCGGCCGGCGAGTCCCTCGCGGGAGCGCTGCTCGGACTCGCCGTGGGCGCCGGGTTCTTCGCCCTCGCCGGACGGCTGGCCGGCTCGGTGCGGATCTGGGACGTCAACGCCTTCCCGGCCGACGTCACCCCGGTGCCGTGGCTCGCCGCGGTGATCGTCGCGGCCGTTCCCGTGGCCGCCGTCGTGGTCAGCCTCCTCGCCCTGCGGGCGGTGGCGATCGAACCGCTCGGCGTGGTCAGGACCGCCACGCCGAAGCCGCGCCGGCTCGCCTGGCGGCTGGTCCTCGTACTGGCCGGCGCGGCCCTGCTCGTACCGACCGTGGGAAAGGTGCGGATCGAGGAGACCTCGATCGACAGCTTCGGCATCGCGCTCGGCTCGACCGTCGCCCTCGTCGGACTCACCACCCTGCTGCCGTGGCTGGTCGAGGCGCTGGTCCGGCGGCTCCGCGGCGGCCCCGTGGCCTGGCAGCTCGCCACCCGCAGGCTCCAGCTGAGCAGCGGGACCGCCGCCCGTACGGTCAGCGGCATCGTCGTCGCGGCGGCAGGGGCGATCGCCCTGCTGATGCTGTTCCAGGCGATGCAGAACGACTTCATGCGGCCCACCACCATGGACACCGCCCGCGCCCAGCTGGAGACCGAGGTGGCCGCCAAGGGCGCCGACGACGCCCGCCGGGCGATCGAGGCGCTGTCGCGGACGAAGGGCGTCGAGTCGGTCGTCGGCACCGTCGAGTCCCACGTGTGGCGCCCAGGCCCACTACGGAAGGGCGAGGACTTCGCCCCGATCACCTCGATCGCGGTCGGCGACTGCGCCTCCCTGAAGGAGTTCGCCCGCCTGCCCTCCTGCACGGACGGCGACGTCTTCGTCGTCCTCGCCCACGGCACACAGGGACCGGACGACGCCTGGGTCGCCGAGACCGCCAAGCCGGGCGCCGAGATCGCCCTGCGCGACCCGCAGCAGCACAAGGGCGCGGTGCCGACCTGGCGCATCCCGGCCACGGCCCGCACGGTGGACGCGCGCCTCGACCCCCTGGGGCGCGTGCAGTTCGGCGTGATGGCCACCCCGAAGGCCATCGACGCCACCCGGCTCGACGCCCCCGAGGCCGGGGCCATGATCCGGATCGACCCGACGGTGAAGGACGCCCCGGAGTACGTACGGAACACGGTAGCCGCCCTCGACCCGCTGACCCGCGTGCGGACCCTCCAGGACGTCGAGCGCGACGCCCAGTTCAGCAGCGTGCGCACCGGCATCCTGATCGGCGCCACCCTCACCATGCTGCTCGTCGCCGTCTCGCTGCTGGTCAACACCCTGGAGCAACTGCGCGAACGCAGACGACTGCTGTCCTCCCTGGTCGCCTTCGGCACCCGCCGCGCCACCCTCGGCTGGTCGGTGCTGTGGCAGACGGCGATTCCGATCGTGCTCGGCCTCGCCCTGTCGGTGGCGGGCGGGCTCGCGCTGGGCCTGGTGCTGCTGCGGATGATCGGCAAGCAGGTCGAGGACTGGTGGGTCTTCCTGCCCGTCACCGGCGTCGGCGCGGCCCTGATCGCGCTCGTCACCGTGCTGAGCCTGCCGCTGCTCTGGCGGCTCATGCGGGCCGACGGGCTCAGGACGGAGTGACGTCCGCCCGGACGATCCGTACCGGAAGCCGCTTCATGGCGTCCCGGAGCGAGCCCGCCAGTTCCTCGAACTCGGACTGGCGGGCCGCTCCGGTCCGCATCGCGAGCGCGATCCGCCGGGACGGCGCCGGATCGGCGAAGTCACCGGTGAACAGGGCGGCGTTACGGGCGGTCTCGACCTTCACCGCGGTGCGCGGCAGCAGCGTCACGCCGAGCCCGCCGGCCACCAGCTGCACCAGCGTCGACAGGCCCGCCGCCGTCGTGGTGACCGGCGCCCCGCCGGTGCGCCCGGCCTCCCGGCAGATGTCGAGGGCCTGGTCACGCAGACAGTGCCCCTCGTCCAGGAGCAGCAGCTTCAGCTCGCGGAGCGCCTCGCGCGGGATGTCGGCCCGCCCGGCCAGCGGATGCCCCTCGGGTGTCACGAGGACGAAGTCCTCGTCGAAGAGGGGCAGTTCGGTCACCCCCGGGACGCCGAGCGGGACGGCGAGCAGCAGCAGGTCGAGCCGCCCGGCGGCGAGCCCTTCGAGCAGCGACGAGGTCTGCTCCTCGTGCACCTGGAGGTCGAGCTCGGGATAGCGGGTGTGGACCAGCCGCAGCACGCTCGGCAGCAGGTAGGGCGCGACCGTCGGGATCACCCCGAGCCGGAGCACCCCGGTGAAGGGTGCCTGCGCCGCTTCCGCCTCCTCCATCAGCTCGCCCACCGCGTCGAGCACGGCGTGCGCGCGCACCGCGAGCCGCTCCCCCGCGGGCGAGAGCAGCACCTTGCGCGTCGTACGCTCGAGGAGTTGGACACCGAGTGCCTCCTCCAGGGCCGACACCGCACCCGAGAGCGCCGGCTGGCTCATCCCTATGGCCGCCGCCGCATCCCGGAAATGCAGATGCTCCGCGACCGCCGCGAACGCTCTGAGCTGGGAAAGACTGGGCTGCTTCACACGCCGCACCGGAACCACTGATAACCACCTTCGATCAACACGACCGAGTTTGCCCAGAAAAGTCCTACGAGGGCAATTGACCCCCTCCACCGCCCCAGGAGGGCGAGGATTCTCCGCCTGCGCGAAACCTCCGAGATGGAGGCCGCCCGCTTCGGACGGGTTCCTGCTTCCTCCCCACCAAGGGTGGGGGTTGCGCCCACCGCCCGGCTCACCGCCAGGCCTTACACGGGCTCCACAGGCGTGAACCGCCGCCGTCACCGGCGACGGGCCCCCGGTCCGGGGGTGGATGGTGCCGTCTTTGAAGCCGCGAGGAGACGACGACCCTCGTGACGGATCACCTTCCCCGCATTCCAGTCCCGATCATGCCGGACTCCACACCCTGGGCAGGTCCAGGCCCGCACCCACAGCGGCTTGGGGCCGTCTTGACGCCCACAGGACGAGCAGATCCGTGTGCTGGGAAACCGGCCGCCAACCTGTACAAATGAGCGTCCGCGCCGCCTCGCCTTGTACTCCAGAAACCCTACGAACTGGGCCCAGCCCGCGTCGTACACGCTCCTGGCCAGCCGAGTGCGCGCCATCCCCCGCACGTTCAGGGTCTCGCAGTAGACGGCTTGATTCTCGCGCGTCAGCCTGTGGGACCACTGATGCTGGAAATTGCGGCGGGCGTCCGCCACGGCTGCGTGAGCACGAGCAGCCTTGACCCGGGCTTTCTCCCGGTTCTTCGAACCCTTCTCCTTCCGCGACAGCTCCCGCTGCCGCTTCGCTAGCTTCTTCTCCGCCCTGCGCAAAAACCTCGGGTTGGCGATGTGCGAACCGTCGGCCAGCACGGCGAACCGAGTGAGACCGAGATCGATGCCCTGATCACCGCCGACCGGCGGCAGCAGGTCCGCGGCCGGATCGGTCTCTACCACGAAGGACACCCAATACCGGCCGGACCGATCCCTGATGAGCGTCACCGACGATGGCGTCGACGGCAGATCGCGACTCCACTTGATTCGCACCTCCCCGATCTTCGGCAGCCGCAGCTTGCCGTCATCGAGCACCCGGAACCGGTCCGACACAGTGAACCGCGCCGACTGCCGCGCATCCTTCCGACTCTTGAGCGTGGGCGGACCCACCCGTGGACCGGACCGCCTGCCGGTCTTGGAGTCCTCGTGCGCCTTCCACGCCCGGTCCAGATCCCGCAGGGCCTGCTGCAGCACGCCGACCGGAGCATCCGCAAGGAACGCCCGCGACGGATTCCGCTTCGCCTCGGTGATCAGCAGCCGGCCCAGCTCGCCAGCCTTCGGGATGCTCCAGTAGGGCCCCTCGGCAAACCGCGCCCTCGGACTGCCTAGCAGGCTGTTCGCTCGCTTGCGCGGCGCCACGATCGCGAGGGCGTCGTTCCAGACCACACGCTTGCAGCCGAAGACACGGGCAGCGCGGATGCGCTGCTCGGGCGTAGGCCAGGCGCGGAACTGGTAGCGGAGTTGCATACGGTGACCATAGGACCAGTGGCCGCAGGCGCGTACAGATCGACCGAAGTCGCCTGAAACTGTCCCACTCCGCCCACCTCACCTGCAGTCTTGTGCACATCACTGCGATAATCGAACAGTCAGATCCGGATATTGATAACCCGCACGGATCAGTGTGACCCGATTGATCGATTTCACTGTCCGATATTCGACGTGAAAGCCTTCATGCGTCCAACCCCTCATTCGCATGGAGAAACACTGTGCTCACTGTCGGTGACAAGTTCCCCACCTACGACCTGACCGCCTGCGTGTCGCTGGAGAGCGGCAAGGAGTTCGCGCAGATCGACCACAAGACCCACGAGGGGCAGTGGCGTGTGGTGTTCTTCTGGCCGAAGGACTTCACCTTCGTCTGCCCGACCGAGATCGCCGCGTTCGGCAAGCTGAACGACGAGTTCGCCGACCGCGACGCCCAGATCCTCGGCGTCTCCGGCGACTCCGAGTTCGTCCACCACGCCTGGCGCAAGGACCACGCCGACCTGCGTGACCTGCCCTTCCCGATGCTCGCCGACTCGAAGCACGAGCTCATGCGCGACTGCGGCGTCGAGGGCGCGGACGGCTTCGCCCAGCGCGCCGTGTTCGTCGTGGACCCGAACAACGAGATCCAGTTCGTCATGGTGACCGCCGGCTCCGTCGGCCGTAACCCCAAGGAGGTCCTGCGGGTCCTGGACGCCCTGCAGACCGACGAGCTGTGCCCCTGCAACTGGAACAAGGGCGAGGACACCCTCGACGCCGCCGCCCTGCTGGCCGGTGAGTGAGCATGGCGCTCGATGAGCTGAAGGCCGCCGTACCGGACTTCGCCAAGGACCTGAAGCTGAACCTCGGTTCGGTGATCGGCAACAGCGAGCTTCCGCAGCAGCAGCTGTGGGGCACGGTGCTGGCCTGCGCCATCGCCTCGCGTTCGCCGAAGGTGCTGAAGGAGCTGGAGCCGGAGGCCCAGGCGAACCTGAAGCCCGAGGCGTACCAGGCCGCCAAGTCGGCCGCCGCGATCATGGCGATGAACAACGTCTTCTACCGGACCCGGCACCTGTTGTCGGACCCGGAGTACGGGACGATGCGCGCCGGTCTGCGGATGAACGTCATCGGCAACCCGGGCGTCGAGAAGGTCGACTTCGAGCTGTGGTCGCTGGCCGTGTCCGCGATCAACGGCTGCGGCCAGTGCCTGGACTCGCACGAGCAGGTCCTGCGCAAGGCCGGCGTCGACCGCGAGACGATCCAGGAGGCCGTGAAGATCGCCGCGGTCATCCAGGCGGTCGGCGTCACGCTGGACGCGGAGGCCGTGCTGGCCGAGTAGGCCGGTCCGTACGACGTGCGTGCGACGAAGGGCCCCGGGGTTCACCGACCCCGGGGCCCTTCCGTCGTTCTCCGCTCACTTCGTCCTGAGGGCCGTCATCAGCTGCCGCATGTCCTCGACGAGGTAGGTGCGCAGCGCGGCCGGGTCGAGCCTGCGCGGCACGCCCTTCGGGTTGCCGTTCTCGTCGTACTCGACGGCGGCGGAGAGCCGGAGCCGGATCTCCGCCTGCCCGTCCAGGACGTCCAGGACCATGGCGTCGTCGCTGTCGTTGAGGTAGGCGGTGTCGCCCAGCCCGTCGATCCGGTCTCCGCCGCCCACCAGCGGGTCGTGCATGAGGGCCTCGAACTCGGGCCGCGGGTCGGTGACCCGGTGCAGTGCGTAGGTGACCTCGATGTCGTACGGCACCGGCTTGGCGTCGAGCGTCACCAGGCAGTTGACCCGGTAGAGGCCCGGCTCGTCCAGGCCCAGGGGGTTGGTGGCCTCCTCCCGGCGCCCGAGGGCGGCCGAGAGGCCCTCGAAGGTGGCCGCCCGGCAGGGGTCGACCGCACGGTAGCCGCGCAGGTCGGGACCTGTCGGCCGGTCCTGCCGGTGGTACGCGTAGAGTCCGCCGGCCCAGACCGCCGAGGCGAGGACCGCGCCGCCCAGCGCCCACACCCAGGGGCCGCGGCGCCGCGGCGTTCTCGGGGCGGGACCGGGTACGGGGGGCGGCGGGGACAGCGGGGCGACGGGGTCGGGGAATCCGCCGCCGTCGACGAGCTCGGGCTCGGAGATCACGCGCGGCCTCCGGGCACCCGGTCTGCCGAGCCGGGCGCCGGGGTCGGCGCCACCTGGTGGGCGGTCGCGCCCCGGGGCTCGGGGGCGGCCCGCAGGGCCTGTTCGGTGCTGTACGCGCGGAGGTAGCCGACCGCCGTGTTGGCGACGGCGACCAGCGGGACGGCGACGACGGCGCCGCCGATGCCGGCGGTGAGGCCGCCGGCCGCGACCGCCAGGACCACGGCGAGGGGGTGCACCCGCACGGCCCGCCCGAGGATGAACGGCTGCAGGACGTGGCCCTCGATCTGCTGCACGGCGAGCACGACCACGAGCACCATGAGGGCGGTGAAGACCCCGTTGGTGACGAGCGCGACGACGCACGCGAGGGCGCCGGAGACGACGGCGCCGACGAGCGGGATGAACGCGAAGAGGAAGATGAACACGGCGAGCGGCACGGCCATCGGCACCTCGAGGAACCACAGGCCGAGGCCGATGAAGACGGCGTCGATCAGGGCGACGAGCACCGTGCCCCGGACGTACGCGGTCAGGGTCCGCCAGGCCCGCGGGCCGGCGCCCGCGACGCCGGGCCGCGCCTGGGCGGGCACCAGCTTGAGCGTCCACTCCCAGACCTTCTTCCCGTCGTAGAGCAGGAAGAGGGTGGAGAACATGGCGAGCAGGATGCCGGTCATCGCCTCCACGACCACGGTCACGCCCTGGAGTCCGGCGGAGGTGATCTGTTCGGCGTTGGTGCCGATGGTGTCGCTGAGGTTCTTGGCGATGTCGTTGATCTGCTGCTCGGTGACGTGGAACGGGCTGTCGAGCAGCCAGCGCTTGAGCTCCTCGATGCCGTCCTTGACGCGGTCGGACAGGTTGTCGACGTTGTCCATCACCTGCCAGACCACGAACCAGCCGACCAGCCCCATGATCACGAAGCCGGAGACGGCGGTGACGGCGGTGGCGAGCCCGCGGGGCAGGCCCTTGCGGCGCAGCAGGGCCACGGTGGGCTGGAGCAGCGCGGTGATGAGAAGGGCGGCGACGAAGGCGAGGACGACCAGCTGCACGGAGCTGATCACCTTCATCAGCACCCAGACGGTGCCCGCGAGGACGAGTAGCCGCCAGCCGGCCTCGGCGGCGACCCGCATTCCCCAGGGGATGGCGGCCACGGGATCGGGGCGGGCGGCCACGGCCGGCGCGTAGGCGGGCGGGGCGGGGACGGAGGCGGCCGGGGCTTCGGCGGCGGGGGGCGCGGCGGACGGGGCCCGGTCGGGGCCGGGGCCCGGGGCGGCGGCCGCGTCCTCGGCAGGCTCGGCGGCGGGGGCGGCAGCGGGTGCGGCGGCGGGGGCGGGGGCCGGGCCGGCCTCGACGGCCGGGACGAGCACGGGGGCGGTGCCGGGCACCGTTTCGGGGACGGCGTACGGTCCGCCGATGGCGGTGGCGCGCTCGGTCTCCGCCCGTCGTTCGTCAAGGCGTTCGCCCATGCGGCTCAGGCCGTCGCCCATGCGGCGCAGCCATCCTGGCAGTCTCGACATGCTCTTCCCTCTCCCCCCTCGGCCTCCTGAACCTACACCCGTATGCGGGCGAAGCCCCTCACCGAAGGACGGTGAGGGGCTTCGCCGGGTTGAGCGGGGGCCGGTACGGATACCGGGCGCCGTCTCCTAGTACCAGTGGTTCGCCTGCCAGAACGACCAGGCGCCGCAGGGGCTGCCGTAGCGGCCGTTCATGTAGCTGAGGCCCCACTTGATCTGGGTGGCCGGGTTCGTCCGCCAGTCCGCGCCGGCCGAGGACATCTTCGAACCGGGGAGGGCCTGGACGAGACCGTACGCGCCCGAGGAGGCGTTGGTCGCGGTGTAGTCCCAGCCGGACTCGTGGTTCACGATGTTGCTGAAGCACTGGAACTGGTCGCCCGGGATCATCTGGCGGGCGATCGCCTTGACGTCCGAGATGCTGTACGAGCTCTGGGCGGAGAAGCTCGACGCGTCGCGCAGGGCGGACCGGCTGGCGCGCTCGGCCTCGGCCTCCTTGCGCTCCTTCTCCGCCTTGTCGGCCGCGGTCTTCTTGGCCTCGGCGTCCTTGGCGGCCTGGATGCGGGCGGCTTCCTCGGCGGACTTGCGCGCGAGGGAGTCGGCGGCGGCAGCCTGGGCGTCGGCCTGCTCCGCGAGGGTGGAGACCTGTACCTGGGCCTGCTCGCCCGCGGGGATGTCCGCGAGCAGCGTGGTGTCGGCCGCGGTGGCCTCGAAGTTGTCGTCCGCGGCCTGGGCGGCGTTGCCCGAGGCGACACCGACGACGGCGCCGACAGTGGTGACCGCAGTGGCCGAAGCCACCGCGAATCCCCGGACCGAGATCCGGCTCACACGGTTTCCTTCCAGCATCGCCCGCACAGGTGACCAAGCGGGCGAAATCGTGCCCCTGACGCTGGTCTTCGACTACTGGGTCACAGAAGACACGGGCCCGTGGTGCTGTGGGCGGCATACGGCGAACGGCTGTTGAGTTGTGTGGTGCTACACCCCTGAGGGTGCACGTGTGCCGTATGCGGGGCCTGACGGAAGCAAGACTTTGCCGGACGGCGACACCGCAAGGCAATTCCATGCTGCGTGTGAAAGCTCACACCGGGCCGGACGTACGGGATTTGGTCGATAAGGCGGACAGCACGACGCCGCCCGGCTAAGCTCTCGCGCTTTGCCGGGCGGCGCCAACTGCGGTGCGAATCACCTCATTCGGGACAGATCACATCTGACCGTCCTCCAGCATCTCGGTCACGAGCGCCGCGATCTGCGAACGCTCGGAGCGGGTGAGCGTGACGTGCGCGAAGAGCGGATGCCCCTTCAGCTTCTCGACCACGGCGACGACTCCGTCGTACCGGCCCACCCTCAGGTTGTCGCGCTGGGCGACGTCATGGGTCAGCACCACGCGGGAATTCGCCCCGATCCGGGACAGAACGGTCAGCAGCACGTTCCGCTCGAGGGACTGGGCCTCGTCCACGATGACGAAGGCGTCGTGCAGCGAGCGGCCCCGGATGTGGGTGAGCGGCAGGACCTCCAGCATGCCGCGGCCGAGCACCTCCTCGATCACCTCGCGGCCGGCCACCGCCGAGAGCGTGTCGAAGACCGCCTGCGCCCAGGGGCTCATCTTCTCGGCCTCGGTGCCCGGCAGATAGCCGAGCTCCTGCCCGCCCACCGCGTACAGCGGACGGAAGACCATCACCTTCTGGTGCTGACGGCGCTCCAGGACCGCCTCCAGGCCCGCGCAGAGGGCGAGCGCCGACTTGCCGGTGCCGGCCCGGCCGCCCATGGAGACGATGCCGACGTCCGGGTCGAGCAGCAGGTCGAGCGCGATCCGCTGCTCGGCGCTGCGGCCGCGGATGCCGAAGGCCTCCCGGTCGCCGCGCACCAGGCGCACATTGCCCTCGGCCGTGATCCGGCCCAGCGCCTTGCCGCGCTCGGACTGCAGCACGAGACCGGTGTGCACCGGCAGCTCGGCCGCCTCCGGCACGTACAGCGTCTCCTGGTCGTAGAGCAGGTCCACCTGGTCGGCGGACAGCGCGACGTCGGACATTCCGGTCCAGCCGGAGTCCGTGATGGCGAGCTCCGCCCGGTACTCCTCCGCGAGGAGACCGACCGAGGACGCCTTGATGCGCAGCGGCAGGTCCTTGGAGACGACGGTGACGTCGTACCCCTCCGCCTGCAGGTTGCGCGCGACCGCGAGGATGCGGGAGTCGTTGTCCCCGAGCCGGTAGCCGGCCGGGAGGACCCCGGGGTCCGAGTGGTTGAGCTCGACACGCAGGGTGCCGCCCAGGTCCCCGATGGGGAGCGGGGCGTCGAGGCGTCCGTAGCGGACCCGGAAGTCGTCGAGCAGGCGCAGGGCCTGCCGGGCGAAGTAACCGAGTTCGGGGTGGTGCCTCTTGGCCTCCAGCTCGGTCACCACGACGATGGGAAGCACGACTTCGTGCTCCTCGAAGCGGGACATCGCGCTGGGGTCGGCCAGCAGGACGCTGGTGTCGAGAACATAGGTGCGCCTGTCGGACAAGCGGCGCTTAGTGCTGGTCACCACGGAAGGACAGACCCCCTTCGAGGACCCCACTGAGGTCGGGGTTGCGACGTACCCGCTCCGGCGGAGGGGCCGCTGGCGGAAAGGCCGCCGGCGGAGCCGGTGTCGCGGCGGGATGGGACCGGGCTCAGGCCACGATGCGCGGGCCGAGCTCCGGCCCTCCGCTTCGTCCGTACATGTCCTGCACGGTCTTCCTGGTGCAAAGGGCCTCCCGGGTGGCGGTCTCCGTGCCGCTCACTTCACCTGGGATATGCCCTCGAACACACGCCGTCATGCCATGGCATATGACGGCGTGTTCATGAACAGGGGGTGACGGAAGGTGCCGATGCCGCCGAAAGGGGCGCCGGAGGTGTCAGTTGCCGAAGCGGCGGTGCCGGGCCGCGTAGTCACGCAGCGCCCGCAGGAAGTCGACCTTGCGGAAGGCCGGCCAGTGCACCTCGCAGAAGTAGTACTCCGAGTGCGCGCTCTGCCACAGCATGAAACCGGAAAGGCGCTGCTCACCGCTGGTGCGGATGACCAGGTCGGGGTCGGGCTGGCCGCGGGTGTAGAGGTGCTCCGCGATGTGGTCGATGTCGACGATCTCCGCCAGCTCCTCGAAGCTGGTGCCGCGCTCCGCGTGCTCCAGGAGCAGCGAGCGGACCGCGTCGGCGATCTCCTGCCGGCCGCCGTAACCCACGGCGACGTTCACGAGTATGCCCGTGTTGTCCAGGGTGGCCTGCTCGGCCTCCTTGAGGACGGACTGGGTGCGCGCCGGCAGCAGGTCCAGGGTGCCCACGTGGTGCACCCGCCAGCGGCCGTCGGCGGCGAGCGCCCGCACCGCGTCCTCGATGATCCCGAGCAGCGGGAGGAGCTGCTCCTCGGGGCGGTTCAGGTTGTCGGTGGAGAGCATCCAGAGCGTGACGACCTCGACGTCGGTCTCGGCACACCAGCCGAGCAGCTCCTGGATCTTGTCCGCGCCGGCCTTGTGGCCCTGCTCGGGGGTGCCGCCGGAGGCCTTGGCCCAGCGCCGGTTGCCGTCGAGGATGACGCCGATGTGCTTGGGCACCTGGGCGTGGTCCAGTCGGCCTTCCACCCGGCGTGCGTAGAGCCCGTACACCAGGTCGCGCAGGTTCACTGTTCTTTACCCCTCCATGCAGTGTCGGCCCCCGAAGCCGCCACATTACTGCGGACGGGTAACCGGCTCCCAGCCCGGGACTGTCACAAGTCCGTGATAAGCAGAGATACGTGACTGATTCCCCCCTGTACCGCGCCGCCGCGGACCGCTACGACGCCATGGAGTACCGGCGTACCGGCCGCAGCGGGCTCAAGCTCCCCGCGATCTCGCTGGGCCTGTGGCACAACTTCGGCGACGACCGCGCCCTCGAATCCCAGCGCGCGATCCTGCGCCGCGCCTTCGACCTGGGCGTGACGCACTTCGACCTGGCGAACAACTACGGCCCGCCGCCGGGCTCCGCCGAGCTGAACTTCGGCAAGCTGTTCGCCCAGGACCTCGCGCCGTACCGGGACGAGCTGATCGTCTCCACCAAGGCCGGGTATCTGATGCACCCGGGGCCGTACGGCGAGTGGGGCTCCCGCAAGTACCTGATGTCGTCGCTCGACGCCTCGCTGAAGCGGATGGGCCTCGACTACGTCGACATCTTCTACTCGCACCGCTTCGACCCGCACACCCCGCTGGAGGAGACGATGGGGGCGCTCGCCTCCGCCGTCCAGCAGGGCAAGGCGCTGTACGTGGGCGTCTCCTCGTACACGAGCGAGCAGACCGCCGAGGCCGCGGGGATCCTCAAGGAGATGGGCGTCCCGGCCCTGATCCACCAGCCGTCGTACTCGATGATCAACCGGTGGACGGAGGAGGACAACCTCCTCGACACGCTGGAGGCGGCCGGCATGGGCTGCATCGCCTTCGTGCCGCTGGCCCAGGGCCTGCTCACCAACAAGTACCTGAAGGGCATCCCGGAGGGCTCCCGGGCCACCCAGGGCAAGTCCCTCGACCCCGGTCTGCTCTCCGACGAGGTGCTGCGGCGCCTGCGCGGCCTCGCGGACATCGCCGAGCGGCGCGGGCAGTCCCTCGCCCAGCTCGCCCTGCGCTGGGTGCTGCGCGACGAGCGCATGACCTCGGCCCTGATCGGCGCGTCGAGCGTCGCGCAGCTGGAGGAGAACGTGGCGGCGCTCGCCGCGGCTCCGCTGACCGAGGATGAGCTGAAGGAGATCGACTCCTTCGCCGTCGACACCGAGGGCACCAACATCTGGGCCGGCCGGGGCTGACCCGCCACGCGGCGCCGGGGCCGCGCCGGACGGGCCCGGAGCGGAAGCCGGTGGACCGGGCGCGCCCTGAGCCGGGAAGAGCCGGACCGGGCCCGGAACAGGGAAGCCGTGAACCGGGCGCGCCCGGGGCCGGGAAGCCGGTGAGATCGGCCCGCCGTGAGCGGGCAAAGAAAACGGGCCGGTCCGTGGGGGGGATACGGACCGGCCCGAGGGGGGGTTTCCACCATAACCCTTCATTAGTCGTCCTGGGTGCCACGCGCGCCGAAGAGTCGCCCTCGGATCCGTCGGAGGCCAAGCGGCACAAGGGCTGTAGGGCCCCGTGGCGGGTTTGCGCCCGGGCGTGGCGGCGGAATCGGTACCTCCCACGGGGGACCCCTCCGTCAGGTCACCCGGTTGACGCCGAAGCGGACGGATCCTGACCTACACGACCTCTACGGTCACTTCATGACGACCTCCCCACCCCCGCACGTCACCTGGGCGCGGGCCGACGCCCGCCGGATCCGCCGGCAGTTCCTCGACGCGCCCGCGGACACCCCGCCGGAGGCGGTGGCCGCCGCGATGCTCGGCGCGCACGCCCAGGTCCTGTCGGCCGCCGAGCTGTCGGTGGCGCTCCGCAGGACGGAGGGCACGCGGGCCGACGTCCGCGCCGCGCTCCGGCGGGACCGCACGCTGGTCAAGACGTACGGACCGCGCGGCACCGTCCATCTGCTGCCGGCCGCCGACCTGCCGATGTGGACGGGCGCGCTGTCCGCGATCCCGGGCGGGGGCGACCGCCGGCCGCCGCACGTACGGATGACGGCCGGGCAGACGGACGAGGTCCTGGCGGCGATCGCGGACGCGCTGACGGACACCGAGCTCACCGTGGACGAGCTGACGGACGCGATCGTGGCACGCACCGGCCCGTGGGCGGGCGACCGGGTGATGGACGCCTTCCAGGACAAGTGGCCCCGGTGGCGCCAGATCACGCACGTGGCCGCGCACCGCGGGGTGCTGGCCTTCGGCCGCGACCGGGGCCGGAAGGTCACGTACACGAACCCGGGGGTACGCCCCTCGGCGGGGCCGCGGGCGCTCGGCGAGCTGGTGGAGCGCAATCTGCGCGCGTACGGCCCGGCCACCCCGGCCCACTTCGCGAAGTGGCTGGCGGCGCCGCCCGGCTGGGCGACGGAGCTGTTCGCCTCACTGGCCGGCGCCGGGCGGGTCGAGGAGGTGTCCTTCGACGGGGCGCCGGCCTGGGTCGCCGCCGGCGACACGGACTTCCCGGACGAGCGGCCCCCGCGCGGGGTGCGGCTGCTGCCCTACTTCGACGCCTTCGCCATCGCCTCCCAGCCGCGCGCCCGTCTCTTCCCGGGCCCGGCGTACGAGCGGGCCCTGGCGGGCGGGCAGGCCGGGAACTTCCCGGTGCTGCTCGTCGACGGCGAGGTGGCGGGCGTCTGGCACCAGCGCCGTTCGGGGAAGCGGATCGCGGTGACGGTCGAACCGCTCCGTCCCCTGTCCCCGGCCCGGCTCCGGGACCTGGAGGCACAGGCCGAGCGGGTGGCGACGATCCTGGAGGGCCGGGCCGAACTGACGGTGGGGACGGTGACGGTAGGAGCGCACGCGTGACGGATCAGCGGGGGGCGCGGTGCAGCAGGGTGACCCCGTCACGGCGCGCGACCACCGTGTAGCCGTACTTCTCGACGGCCGCCTTCAGCTCCGCCTGCTGCTGCTCCGGCGGGTAGGGCCAGTGGCCCGGCCGGTACGGCCAGGACTCGGGGGCCTGGGAGTCGTGCACGATCCACTCGGCGGTGGGCCGCGGCAGGCCGGTGTGCTGCTGCTCGTAGAGCCGGCCTTCGACCGGGAAGGTCGGGAAGACGACGACGGTGCAGCGTGAAGTCAGCTGGGGGGCGAGCCGGTTGGAGGCGGCGACGGTCACGCCGTCGGGGATCCTCGCGAGCAGCGCGCGGGCGGCCTCCAGGTGCGGGGTGGTGTGCCAGGTGGCCCGCTGGGCGAGCTGCGCCAGCGGGAAGGAGGGGATGAGGACGGCCGTGACGGCGAGGACGGTGGCGAGGGCGGCACGCACGTTGCGGGGGTTGGTCTCGCGGCCGAGGACGTCGACGAGCCCGGCGAGGACGACCGGCATGAGGATCGCGCTGTAGTGGAAGGCCGTCCCCCAGTGGAAGCCGTTCTCGGAGGCCATCCGCCAGGCCAGGGTGGGCAGCGCGATCAGGATGAGCGGGGAGCGCAGGGCGAGCAGCGCGGACGGGGCGAGGACGAGGACCAGGGTCGTCGCCTTGATGTCGGGGCGGAACAGGTCGAGCGGGGCGTGCGCGAGCGCGCCGAGCAGGGAGCCGTGGGCGACGGCGAGCTGGCCGCCGTGGGCGTAGCCGCCGGTGGGGCCGAGGGCGGGGATCAGGACCTTGATCTCCAGGAAGGAGCCCAGGAGGCCGGCGGCGAGGGTGGCGAGACCGAGGGTGCGGGCCCGCCGGTCCGCACGCCCTTCGCCGTCCTTGCGTCCCTTGAGGGCGATGTACGCGCCGACGGCGGCGAGGGTGAGCCCCAGGTCCTCCTTGACGAGGAGGAGCGGCGCGGCCCAGGCGACGGCGGCCCGCCAGCGGCGCCGGCCGAGCGCTTCGAGCGAGAAGGAGAGCAGGGGGACGGCGAGGGCGACCTCGTGGAAGTCGAAGGCGGCGGCGGAGGCGATGCCCCAGCTCAGCCCGTATCCGACGGCGACGACGTGCGCGCCGCGCGGGCCGACGTCCCGCTGGGCCCAGCGGACCAGCGGGACGGCGCCCAGCGCGAGGAGGGCGGACTGGGCGACGAGCAGGCTGAGCGGGGAGGGCCAGAGCCGGTAGAGGGGGGCGAGGGTGGCGAGCAGCGGGTGGAAGTGGTCGCCGAGGAGGTTGAAGTCCACGCCGCGCAGCGGGGCGACGGGGGCACGGAGCTCGGCGTAGGCGCGGACGGCCTGTTCGAAGATGCCGAGGTCGTATCCGGTGGTGCGCAGGAGGAGGTGGCGGCGCACGGCGACGGTGGCGTACAGCAGGCAGAGGGCGGCCGCCCAGGCCCAGGGGACGAGGGCGGGGCGCCGGTACCAGGGGGTGGCGGGCGGTTCGGGGAGCGCCGCCTCCCGTCGCATTGGTGACGCTTTCTCATCGATTGTCCGCATATGGCCTGATGCTAGGGCGCCCGTTCAGGGGAGGGCGGTGAACGCGCCGAGCAGCAGCCCCAGGAGAGCACCGACGATCATGAAGGGGCCGAAGGGGATCGCGGTGCCGCGCCGCGCGCGGCGGGTGAGCAGCAGCCCGAGCCCGTACAGCGCGCCGAGCAGGAACCCGGCGAACGCCCCCAGGAAGAGCACGCCCCAGCCGTACCAGCCGAGGGCCGCGCCCAGCGGGACGGCGAGCTTCACGTCGCCGAAGCCCATCCCGTTCGGGTGGAGGAGGAACAGGACCAGATACCCGCCGCCGAGCGCGGCCGCCCCGAGAAGGGAGTGGATCCAGGATCCCGCCGCGTACGGCAGGGCCGCGGCGACCGCGAGCAGCAGCGGCAGCACGGCGGCGAGCGGCAGGGTCAGCCGGTCGGGCAGCCGGTGCACCCGGACGTCGACGCAGGCGAGCAGGGTGCCGAAGGGCGCGGCCAGCAGCCAGACGAGCAGTTCGGGACGCGGGCCGCCGGTGGCCGCCGCGAGCGCGGCGCAGGCGAGCGCCGTGAGCAGCGGCGCGGCCGACGGCACGGAACTGGTGGCACAGCCGGCACGTCCCGGCCCGCCCAGCCACCCCCGGGCGGGACCCGCGAACGGATGGCCCGCCGGACAGGCGGCCCGCCACGGCTCGTCCGGGGCGACGGACAGCCGGTACGCGGCGCGGGGCACGAGCAGCCCGGCCGCCGCACCCCACAGGGCGGCGGCGGTGACGAGAACCAGCGACAGGGCGTCCACGGCCCGACCCTAGGGCTACCGTCTCCCCCATGGGGAGGACTTGGCGTGACGGATCGGGCCTGCTGGCGACCCCGGGCGGGGCGGTGCCGCTGGAGATCGCGGCCTCCTACCGGGCCCGGCGACGGGGACTGCTCGGCCGGGACGGGATCGAGGGCGCCCTGCTCATCACCCCGACGAACAGCGTCCACACCTTCGGGATGCGCTTCACCATCGACGTCGCCTACCTCGACCGCTCGTGGACCGTCCTCGACGTGGTCACCATGCGGCCGGGGCGGCTCGGGATGATCCGGCCGCGCGGCCGGCACGTCCTGGAGGCGGCGGGCGGTGCGATGGCCGGGTGGGGGCTGCGGCGGGGCGTGTCCGTCACGGTGGACCCGAACCGAGCAGGGTGAAGGCCCCGTAGCAGGCGGACCCGAGCGCGAGGGCGGCGAGCACCGGCACGGCGGTACGGGTACGGAGCCGGGCCAGCGCCACCGCCGGCGGCAGCAGCAGCCCGAAGGCGGGCATCATCAGGCGCGGCCGGGAGCCGAAGTACGCGGCGCCGACGAGCGAGATCACGACCACGGCCACCGTGTACACGAGCAGCGGGAGCGGCTGCCCCTGCCGCACGCAGAGGACGACCAGCCCGCCGAGCAGTCCGAGCGCGGCGCACAGCCCGAGCGCGGCTGGCCAGGGCAGTCCGGCGATGAAGCGGGCGAGGGCGACGCCGCCGTCGATGGAGTTGCCCCAGGCGGCCTGGACGTCGAAGTAGGCGGTGGCGCTGCCCTGGCGGAGGCCGACGTAGACGATGTACGCGAGCCAGCCGAGCGGCGCGAGGAGCGCGCCGGCGACGACGGACGCGCGCGCCCCGCGCTCGCGGACGACGGTGACGAGGGCCGTCACACCGAGGGCGGCGATCAGCGCGGCGGCGGTCGGCCGGGTCAGCCCGGCCAGCGCGCACAGGGCGCCGGCCACGAGCCAGCGCCCGCGCAGCACGGCGAGGAGCGACCAGGCGGCGAGCGCCGTGAACAGGGTCTCCGTGTACGCCATCGACTGCACGAACGCGGTCGGGTACACCCCCCACAGGACCGCGAGCAGCACGCCGGCCCGCGGCCGTCCCGTCACGTGCGCGCCCACGGCGTAGATCCCCCAGGCGGCGGCGAGCGAGGCGGTCCAGGAGACGACGAGCCCGGCGGTCGCGGCGTCGACCGGCAGGACGGTGGACAGGGCGCGTTCGAGGGCGGGGAAGAGCGGGAAGAAGGCCAGGTCCGCGTGGACGGCGCCGTCGGGCAGGGTGACCGCGTAGCCGTAGCCGTGCTCGGCGATCCGGGTGTACCAGACCGCGTCCCAGCGCCCCATGAGCCGGTGCGGCCCGTCCTTGCCGGTGGCCGCCGCGGCGACGGCGAGCACGACGAGCCCGAGGACACGGGTGGCGGCGTAGCCGCCGAGGGCGGCCCGGTGCGGGGCGACCCGGGTGGAGACGGCTACCGGCGGGGCGAGGGCGGTGCGGGACATGCGCTCGATTATCAGCCGCCCGGTCGAATGCGCAGGAACCTGGCCGCCAGGACCGGACCCAGCTGCCCCACGATCTCGTGGCCCGGCTCGTGCGGGTCGGGCAGGTCGCCGAGGAAGGAGGTGACGATCACCTCGTCGATGCCGAGCTCGCCCCGGCGGCTCTGCTCCTCCAGGAAGTCGAGGGTGCCGCGCCAGTCGATCCCGTTCCCCTCCTCCCCCAGGAACGAGCCGACGGTCCCCTGGACGACGTTCCAGAAGAAGACGTGCGGCAGGACACCGCCTTGGTTGAAGACGTGGGTGTCGTACGCGTCACGGAACGCGGGGACACGGGCGACGAGATCGCTGACCAGCTGCACGCTGCTCGGGGTCGTGGTCGTCATGGGCAGCCCACTTCGGAAGCACTCTGCACTTTTGCCTTTTGGGGAGGCCTGAAGACCAGGATGCGCCTGCGGAAGTGCCCCGTCGCGTCGCTTTTGCGCTTTCCTGACGACGTCTTATGCCGGGTTTTCCACAGGGGATGCGAAGTGTCCCCCATCCGTGGATCGTTGCGCGTATGTACGAGTTGATGAGACTCGCCAGGGGCGGGGTGCTGCTCACGGTGTGGGCACTCGCCGCCGGCTGGCCGCGCGGGCGGCTGGGCCGGCGGCTGCACGGGGACGGCTGGCAGTGGATCTGCCGGGGCGCGTGGGCGGTCCCGGGAAAGGAGGTGGACTGGCGGGTGCGGGCCAGGGCGGTCCAGCTGCTGCGTCCGGACCTGGTGTGCAGCCACGGCACGGCGGCGGCACTGCACCGCATCGAACTGCCGGCGGGGTACGCGGCGGGCGCGGCCGGGGACGGAGCGGGGGCCGGCGACGTCCTGGAGTTCACCTCACACGCGGCGGGCGCGGCCCTGAGGCCCCGCCGACCACACGGGGACCAGCCCCTTCATGGCCGGATACAGGCGCGCGTGCGGGTCCGCACGACGTCCCGCCTGACCGACCGGGACTGTTCGCTGCGGCACGGCCTGCGGGTGACGACCCCGGCGCGGACGGTCGGCGACCTGATACGGGCGGCAGGCAGCCGGGAGGCCGCCGTGATCGTCGCGGACTCGGCGCTCTCGCACCGCTTCGTCGGCGGCCTGCGCCGCGCCCCGCTCGTCCGGCCCGAGGACCTGGCCGCCGAACTCGCCACGCCCCGCCGCGTGGGCGGCCCGGCGGCCCGCCGCTGGCTGCCGCTCGCCGCACCGGGCTCCGGCTCGCCCGCCGAGACGGTCGCCCGGCTGCGGATGCGGGACGCGGGCCTGCACCCGGAGGTCCAGCCGACCCTGCGCACGCTCGCGGGCCGCGCCCTGCACCCCGACTTCTACTTCCGCGCCGCCGGAGTGGTCGTCGAGATCGAGGGCTTCGCCTACCACGGCCCCCGCGCGGCCCACGAGCGCGACGTCCACCGCTTCAACGAGCTCCAGAACTGCCCGGGCGTCCGCCGCGTCCTGCGGTTCACGGCCCGTGAGGTCTTCACCCGCCCGGACCGCATGACGGCCACGATCCGGGCGACCCTGGCGAACTGCTCCGCTCCGGACCGGGCGGCCCGTCAGGCCCCGCGGGCGTGACGTCCCCGGGGGCGGTTCCGGGCACGGGACCGGCCCTGCCGGAAGGGGAGCAGGGGCCAGACGGCGAGGGAGGCGACGAGGGCGGTGCCGGTGGAGATGCCGGCGATGCCGACGGCACGGAGGATGGGGTCCGGGTCGGGGGCGGGGGCGGCGGAGCCGCCGGAGGGAAAGCCGGAGGTGCCACGGGAAGCGCGACCGGAAGCGGCATCGGACTCGGGATCGGAAGCGGCGTCCGACCAGGGCCGGGAAGCGGGACCGGGGGCGTCTTCCTGCCCTCGGGCGGCGGTCGCGGACGACGAGGGGAGGGCGAGATCGAGCGCCACGGGAACGGCCGCGGGGGCCCGCCGGTCGAGGCTGACCTGGAGGTAGTAGCTCCCCGCGAAGCGCATCGCGCTGACGGCGTCGGTGGCGCCCTCGGTGCGGTTGGCGTACGCGGCGGGGGCGGTGGCGAGGAGGAGGGTGACCGGGTCGCCGGTGTACAGGCCCTTGCGCTCGTCGACGGCGCCGCGCGCCGGGTTGTAGAGGGCGAGCCGCAGTCCGTCCGGGAGCGCCGAACGCCCGGGCGGGGCGGTCGCGTTGCCGAACCGCGCGCGGGCGAAGAGCTGCTGTCCCCAGGCGACGGGCACCCGGTAGAAGCGGCTCTCCCCCGGCCGCAGCTCGTCCCGCCAGGTCCCGGCCCCGGCGAGCGGCGCGGCATCGTTGAAGCCGGTGCCGCCGCGGGCCGCGCGGCCCCGGCCGGAGGCGTCGTCGCCGAAGCCGGGCGGAGGTTCGGTGCTCCAGGCGGTGGGGGCGGGCGGTGGGGCGTCGTCGCCGGATCCGGGCGCGGGCTCCACGACGTAACCGAGCTCCAGGTTCCAGCGCCAGGCCTCCCGCCGGCCGTCGCCGCCGTCCCGGCCGACCCCCTCGACGACGAAGTCGTACTCCCCCGGCTCCTGGCAGTCCCGGCCCGGTTCGACGCGGCGGCTCACGTAGTCGGCGACGGGGCGGGCGGTGTCGCCGTAGAGGCGCACGTCGGTGCGGATGCCGCACGGCAGGCCGGAGGCGCTGCGCAGCGACAGCGAGACGCCGTCCACGACGTCGACGGCGGTACCGGGCGCGGGAGCGAGGACGGCGGAGAGGAAGACGTTCGAGGAGCCGTCGAGGCGCACGCGGTAGGAGCGGGTCTCCCCGCGCGCGATGCTGTCGGTGTACGTACCGGGGCCGGGCAGCACCGAGCCCGTGCGGACGGGCCGGGCGTCGGGGGCGTTGCGGTACCCCGACGGGAGGGGTGGCGCGGCGGGGAGGGCGGGCGTGCCCAGTAACCCGAGGACGAGCGCGGCGATGGCGACCCTGCGCATCCCCCCGCTACCCGCCGGAGGTGCGGGGGAAGGAGACCTCGACGCGGCGGTTCTTCTTCCGGCCCTCCTCGGTGGAGTTGTCCGCGATCGGGTAGTCCTCGCTGTATCCGCGGATGTCGAAGGTGGTGCCCGGGTTCAGGTTCTTGGCCAGCTCCTGCTGGACGGCGCCCGCCCGCTCCTTCGACAGCTTCAGACCGTGCTCGTACGTCCCCAGGTCGTCGGTGAACCCGAACACGCGGACGCGGCTGGACCCCTGCTTGTTGATCTCCACGGCGATGGCGGCGATGCGGGCGGTGGCGGCGGGGCTCAGCTTGGCGCTGTCCTTGGGGAACAGCACCTCGGCCTGCAGCGCGAACGTCACGTCGACGTTGGTGTCCTCGCGCCGCTGCTCGCCGCCCTCCTCCTCGACGATCTGCTTGATGTCGAGCACCTTGGCGGGGGCGAGGGTGGCGCCGTCGGGGAGCATCAGCGCGGGCGAGGTGGCGTCGATGGCGGGCGGCGGCGAACCGCTGGACGTGGAACCGGGCGGATCGTCGGCCCGCGCGGTCCCCCCGGACAGCAACACGAGGCCGGCGGCGAGAGCGGCGAGGCGGCGGGGTGTCGTCGTCATGGCTGCGCCCTCAGGAGAGCTTGATGGTGGCGGGTGTAAAAGTGGGGAGTTGGAGCGAGACCTCGGCCGTCGTGGGAGGTGGGGCGGGGAACTGCATGAAGACGGGGGTCTCCGCCCCGGAGTCGAGGCTGGACAGCCTGGTGGTGGTCAGGGGGCGCCCGTCGGTGTCGCGGAGGACGTAGTAGCGCTTCTTGCCGACGGAGTCGAGGAGCGTTGCGCCGCCAAGGGAGTTGCCGTGCTTGATGATCTCGGTCTCGTCGCCACTGAGGTGGGAGGAGATGACGGCGACATCACCGGACGTGTTCTTCAGTACGCCGCTGACAGTGATGAACCCTCCGGCGTCGCGCTTGGCCGAGTGCACCGTCAGCTCAAGCCCTTCCTGCCCCTTGAGGACGGCCAGAACTTCGGTGGACTCGGTCGAGGGGGACGACTTCTCGTCCTGACTGCCTGCCTTCGGCCCAGCTGAGCTCGCGGCCGGCTGCTCCTTCTTCGGCTGCTCTTCGCTGCCGCACCCCGTCACGATGAGAGCCAGTCCAGCCGCAAGGGCCACGGCAGCCCCTCTGCGGGCCTTCCTCGCGTACCGAACGTCCATGAATCAAGGTCCTTCGTTCGTCAGTCGGCAAGTCGAACAGTGAAGAGGTCCGCGGCGCCGGGCAGCCGCGGGTGATCCGGGTCGATGACCCACTCGACGCCACCGCACACGAGGCCCGTGATTGGTTCCGGCTCCGGACTCGGGGTGGGCGTCGGCTCCGGCGTCGTCGAGCCGGTGGGCGTGGGCATGGTGGGTGCCGGCGGGGGCGTCGGCTCCGGCATGTCGAAGGAGCAGCGAGGCTCCAGGACTGCCGTAGCGGACGCGACGGCGTTCTGCTTGTCGGCACCAGGGACGCCGACCGCGTCGAGAGTACGGATTTCTACCCGAAATCCCTTCTCGCCGGCCCGAAGCGGGGTACAGCCGCCTTCCGGCACCTCGGCCCGGTTCCTCTCCGCGAAGAGTTCCGCCTGCCGGCAGGCAGGATCGGTCAGATACCCGTCACCGTTCAGATAGGCGTCCCACTCGGCCGGGTCGAGGATCACATCGAGCCAGCCGTCGCGCAGTTGTTCCCTGGCGTCCTGAGCCGCGGCGAGCGCGGCGGCGTCGGCCGCCGTCTGTCCGCCGTTGCGCGTGACGGCCGCCTGTGCCACGGCGAAATACACGAACGCGAGGAACAGCAATCCGGCCATCACCGTGATGTACACCGGAAAGGCCTGGCCAGCATCGTTCCGCCGGTCAACTGTCAGGGATGAGAACCGGAACCACCACCGGTCAGGCTGGTGATCTTCCGACTGATCGCGTCCTTGATGTCCTGCCCGATGCTCGTCCCCGA
The DNA here is from genome assembly GCF_044544925.1 of Streptomyces sp. NPDC053431. Lineage (NCBI taxonomy): Bacteria > Bacillati > Actinomycetota > Actinomycetes > Kitasatosporales > Streptomycetaceae > Streptomyces > Streptomyces sp. NPDC053431. The sequence goes on from NZ_JBITXX010000007.1 coordinate 247,863, forward strand.
GATAGCCACCACGATCGCCACCACCACCACGATGATCCCCAGGTACTCGACCGCCGTCTGCCCCCGGTCCCTGGTGTTCCTTCTCGTGGGCCAACTTCCCGCGTGCACCCTGGCCTTGGTCAGGGCCTTCAGCAGCGCGTCGTTCATCGTGTTCCCCTCCGAGTCCGGCGACTCGGGCAGGGTACGCCCGGAAGGGCGGGTGTTCACAGGGTCCGTAGGCCCAATCACGGTGTGTAGTCGGCGTCATGAGGCGGTCCTCGTGCCGAGCCAGGAGGCGATGGCTTCGCCGCGGGTGGTGCTGTGGAGTTTGGCGAAGATGCGGTTGATGTGGTTCTTGACGGTCTTCTCGGTGATGGAGCAGGTGGCGGCGATCTGCTGATTGGTCATGCCGGACGCGATCAGGTCCATCACCTCCACCTCCCTGGCACTCAGTCCGAACCGTTGCACCTGCGAAGCTGGATTTCTGAAGCGCAGTATATTGGAGACAGTTGAAGCTCCGCCAGCATGTGCAGTCGCACGCACCGCCCGCAGCAGCTCCGCCTCGTCGAACTCTCCGTGGACGAGGTGTCCGGCCGCGCCCGTGGCCCGCACGGGGGTGTGGGTGAGGAGCAGGACCGGGGCCGTCCGGCTCAGGTGGCGTACGGCGGAGGGGTCCGCGTCGAGGACGTAGAGGTCGGGGGCGGGCCGGCCGGACCCGGCCGGCGCCCTGGCCGGGCGGGGCGCGGTCGACACCGCCGCCACGTCCCCGTGCCCCGCGAGCAGCGCCACCAGGCCCGCCCGTATCACCGGGTTCTCCGCCACCACCACGACTCTCAGCATGCGCCGCGCCCTCATTCGCCCGTGATCGAGCCGAAGTCGGTGCCCGTGCCGAGGAACAGGCCCGCGCCCAGCAGGACCATCGTGGCCGGGACCATCAGGGTCGTGATGACCATCGTGGCCTTCGGGACCGCCTTCGCGGCCTTGCGGCGGGCGTTCTGGGCGTCCGTGCGGCGCATGTCGTTGGCGATCTGGATCAGCGTGTCGACGATCGGCGCGCCCAGCTCCTCGCCCTGCTGGAGCGCGGTGACGAACTGGGCGACCTGCTCGGAGTCGTTCCGCCGGCGCAGTTCGTCGAAGGCCTCGCGGCGGCTGACGCCCATGTCCATCTGGCGCAGCGTGATGCGCAGTTCGTCGGCCCACGGCCCCTCGTACTTGTCGGCCACGCGCTCCAGGGCCTGGCGGAAGCCGAGCCCTGCCGAGACGACGACGGCCAGGACGTCGAGGAAGTCGGGCAGGGTGCGCTCGATCTGGTCCTTGCGGATGCGGACCGCCGACCAGATGCCGACCTCCGTCCAGAACACGCCGAAGGCGAACAGCAGCACCGCCACCAGGATCGATCCCCGGCTCAGCATCAGCAGGCCGCCGAAGCCGCCCAGGAAGCCGTAGACGGCCCGCCGCGCCCCGTACCGGTCGATGGTGAGGCCGCCGGGGTTCCCGGCGAGGTCGATCCGGCGGCGAACCGCGTTGACCCGCTTGGGGCCCATCAGGCGCAGCACGGCCGGCGACCAGCGCATGCCGAGACGGTCGACGACGGAGTCGACGGCGCCGGTCCGGGTGGCGCCGACCTCCAGGGCGAGCTGGAGGTCGTCGGGCAGCCGGGCGTCGGCGCGGTAGAGGCGGATGCCGTAGCAGACGCCGGCGACGGCGAGGGCGGCGAGCAGGGCGAGGAGGAGATCCACGGTCCGGGTCCTTACACGTCGATCTTCGCGAGCCGGCGGATCACCATGAAGCCCACGCCGTACAGGCCGAAGGCCAGCACCACGGCCAGTTGCCCCAGGCCCGAGCCGGTCATCCGGTCCAGGGCGCCGGGCTGCATGTTGTCGATGAGCAGCAGTGAGCCGACGCCGATGACCGGGACCGCGTACGCCGTCATGCTCACCTGCGACAGCTGCGTACGGACCTCGCGCCGGGTCTCCTTGCGTTCCTCCAGCGTCTCGGTGAGGTTGCGCAGGGAGGAGACGACCGTGCCGCCGGCCCGGTTGGCGAGGACCAGGGTGGTGACGAGGACGACGAGTTCGCGGGACGGGAGACGTTCGGCGAGTTCGCCGAGGGCGTCGTCGACGGAGGTGCCGACGGCGAGCTGCTGGGCGACCTTCTCCAGTTCGTCGCCGGCCGGGGCCTCCAGTTCGTCGGCGGCGAGTGACAGCGCCATGCGCAGTGCGAGGCCGGCCTGGGTGGCGTTGGCGAGGATGCGGGAGAGTTCGGGGAGCTGGTTGATGAACTTCTCGATGCGCTTCTGGCGCTGCCAGTTGAGGAAGCCCATGGCGACCCACACGCCGAGGAAGCCGCAGATCGGTCCGAAGAACGGCGACAGCAGGGCCTGCCCGGCGATCCACAGCACGGCCACGGTGACCGCCATGGAGACGACGAACTCGCCGGGCGTGAGGTCGAGTCCGGTCGCGGAGATCCTGAGTTCGAGCCTGCGGCCGAACCGCGTGCGCCGGACCCGCCGGTCGATGCCCCGGAAGGGGCGCCCGCGCCGGCCCGCGCCCTCGCCCGCCTCGCCCGCGGTCTGCGAGAGGCGGGCGATCAGCGCGGCCCGCTGCGCGGACCCGCTCGCGTAGAGTTGGATGCCGAGGACGGCCAGGACGCCGGCGATCAGCGCCACGCCCACGGTCAGCAGTGTCGGGTTCATGTCCTGCCTCCCCCTACTTCGCTTCCCGGGTGGCGAGGTGCGCGTCGGTCGCGGCCACGCCGAAGGCCTGCGGGACGGGCTGGCCCGCCATGTAGAGCCGTTCGGCGACCCGGCGCGGCAGCGGGTGGTACGCGAACTCGCCGTACACCCGCCCGTCGGCGGTCAGCGGCCGGGCGTTGAAGCGGCACACGGTGGCGAGCAGGTAGCGCTCGCGGCCGTTGGAGGCGAGGATCGCGATCTCGGTGACCCGGCGGGTGCCGTCGGGGTGCCGGGTGAGCTGGACCAGGACGTCGACGGCGCTGTTGATCTGGTCGCGGAGCGCCTCGAAGGGGACCTTGACCTCCGACATGGAGGCGAGGGTCTGCAGGCGCATGAGGGCGTCCTCGGCGGAGTTGGCGTGGACCGTGGCGAGAGAGCCGTCGTGGCCGGTGGACATGGCCTGGAGCATGTCGAGGGTCTCGCCGCCGCGGACCTCGCCGACGACGATGCGGTCGGGGCGCATGCGCAGGGAGTTGCGGACGAGGTCGCGGATGGTGACCTGGCCGCGACCCTCGATGTTCGGCGGCCGGGCCTCCAGGCGGATGACGTGGGACTGCTGGAGCTGGAGTTCGGCGGAGTCCTCGATGGTGATGATCCGCTCGCCCTCGGGGATGAGGCCGGACAGGGCGTTGAGGAGGGTCGTCTTCCCGGTGCCGGTGGCGCCGGACACGATGACGTTGAACTTGGCCTGCACGAGCCCGGACAGCAGGAGCAGCATCTGCTCGTCGATCGAGCCGAGGCCGACCATCTCGTGCAGGGTGTACGCGCGGGGGAAGCGGCGGATGGTGAGGGTGGCCCCGGTGAGCGAGAGCGGCGGGATGATGACGTTGACGCGTTCGCCCGACGGGAGCCGGGCGTCGACCATCGGGTTCGACTCGTCGACGCGCCGGTTGACGGTGGAGACGATCCGCTCGATGGTCTGCATGAGCTGCTCGTGCGAGGCGAACCGCAGCGGCAGCAGCTCCACCCGGCCGGCCCGTTCGATGTAGATCTGGTCGGGGCCGTTGACCATGATCTCGGTGATGGAGGCGTCTTCGAGGAGCGGTTCGAGCACGCCGAGGCCGAGCGCCTCGTCGACCACCCGGCGGATCAGCTGGGCGCGTTCGGCGGTGGAGAGGACCGGTCCCTCGCGGCTGATGATGTGGCCGAGGACGCGCTCCAGGCGGGCCCGCCGTTCGGCGGCGGCGAGCGCCGACATCTCGGTGAGGTCGATCTCCTCCAGGAGCTTGGCGCGGAAGGACGCGACGAGGTGCCCGTCCTCCCGTCCGCCTCCGGTGCGGTTCTCCTCGGGTGTGTGGATGCGGGACCGCAGGCTCATCGCCGGTCCTCCTCGGGCGCGGGATCGGGGACGGGCATGGTGGCGGTCCTCTTCACGTCGTCGAAGGTCCAGAAGGGGATGAGGGAGGGGATCGGCACGGTGACGGTGGCCGTGCCGTCGCCTTCCTCGACGCGGCTGCGGCGGGCGATCCAGTCGCTCATCGCCGCCTTCCCCGCCGCCTCGGGGCCGGGTACGGAGTCGGGGTCGTCCACGCTCGCCGCCCGTGCCGCCGCCCGCGCTCCCGTGCCGGCCTGCTGGGCCGCGTAGCCGATGATGCCGAGCTGGACGCCGACGAGGCCGATCAGCAGGAGCAGCGGCAGGAAGCCCAGGTACTCGACGGCGACCTGGCCGCGGTCCTTCGGGGTGCGGCGTCTCATCGGTCCTCCCCCTCCCATACGGCCGCGGCCTCGCCGTCCACCGTGAAGGGGAAGCTGACGACCCCCGGGAACAGCACGGGCACGCGGATGCTCACCCTGGCCCGTGCCATGCCGTCCACGCGCCGGCAGTCCGGGGTGGCGCCCGACGCCCACGCCCCGTCCAGGTTCCGCAGCGCCGCCTCCCGGCAACTGTCGCCGACGGCGTACGCCCGCGCGGCCTCGTCCGCCGCGTTCCCGGCGAGGGTGTACGTGTAGCCGATCAGGACGCACTGCCACAGCAGCACCAGGGTGAGCAGGATCAGCGGCAGCATGCCGACGAACTCGACCGCCACCTGCCCCCGTTCGTCCCGCCACGGCCCGCGCACGGCTAGCGCCCCGCCCCGCGTCGCCGCAGCCCGAGGGCGCCCCGGTCCCCGCCGCGTACGAGTTCCCTGCCCGGGCCGCCCGCCGTGGCCTTGACCAGGCCGAGCTCTCCGGCGAGCGCCCACAGGGCCTGCTTGACCGTGGACCGGGCGTCCAGGTCGTGCAGCCGGCCGGCGTCGACGACGGCCGCGAGTTCCTTGAAGTTGGCGGGGACGGCGACCGCGGCCATCCGGGTGCCGGTGATCTTCTGGACGAGGCCCGGCTGGATCTCGGTGGAGCGGTGGTGGCGGTTGACGAGGACCGTGGTCTCCTCCGGCTTGCGGACCTGGAGCCGGTCCCACATCCGGACGACGCGCTTGGCGGCGCGTACCGCGACGACGTCGGGGGTCGTGACGAGCAGCGCCGCGTCCGCCATCTCGACGGCGGCGGCGCCGGCCGCGTCGAGGTGGGTGCCGCAGTCGACGACGACGACCTCGTGGCGGCTGCGCAGGGCGCTGACGATCTGGCGGGCGGAGCGGTCGGTGACCTCCTCGCCGCGTTCGCCCTCGCCGGGGGCGAGGAGCAGCGACAGGCCGGTCTCGTGGACGTACACGGCGTCCTGCAGGACGCGTGGCGTGATGTCGTTGATGGCGGCGAGGTCGGCGAGCGAGCGGCGGAACTGCACGTCGAGGTACGAGGCGATGTCGCCGCCCTGGAGGTCCATGTCGACGAGGGCCACGGTGCGGCCGGAGGCGCGGGCGGCGAGGGCGAGGTGGACGGCGGTGACGGTGGTGCCGACGCCGCCCTTGGCCCCGCTGACGGTGACGACGGTGCCGCCGGGCCCGGTGGGCGTCTCGGCCCCGGCGCCGAGGTGGCGGCGGACCCCGGCGGACCACTGGGCGGCGGCCTGGACGCGGCTGGCGAGCTCCTCGTAGCCGAGCGGGAGGGTGACCAGGCCGCGGGCGCCGGAGTCCATGGCGGCGGAGAACAGCACGGGGCTGGCGTCGGCGGTGATGAGGACGACGCCGACGGCGGGGAAGCGGAGGGCGACCTCGCGGACGAGTTCGAGGGCCGGCACCGGGCCGATCCGCTCGTGGACGAGGACGACCTCGGGGAGTTCGTCGAGGGACTCGGCGGCCAGCCGGGCGAGGGTGTCGAGGAGCTGGGTGGAGTCGGTGACGGGCCCGGCGGGTTCGGCGTCGGGCAGCTGGCCGATGAGGGTGGTGACGGCGCGGGCCGCGTCCGGGTCGCCGACCGCCGGCAGGATCCTGGTGGTCATACGGCCTCACTTGTCCTTGTCGAGCGTGTAGGTGCGGTCGCGCGGGTCGGGCGGGGTGGTGCTGCCGGGGGCGACGAGGGCGAGGCGGACGTGCTCGGCGAAGGACTCGGCGTAGGCGACGCGCTGGGCGTCGACCGTGGACAGCGCGAAGGTGATCGGGACGGCCTCGGTGGCGCGGCTGCCGCGTTCCTCGCGGCCGGCGCCGATGGGGGTCAGGGGGCCGACGTCGAGGACGCGGGCGCCGGCCACGATGAGCTTCGACTGGGCGGCCTGGCCGCCGCGTTCGCCGGCGAAGGTGGCGTACATGTTGACGGTCGAGCCGGGGGTGATCTTGCCGGCGACGCCGGTGGCGGCGTCGATCATGATGGCGATCTCCTGCTGGCCGGCGGCGAGCGCGGGCCGGTCGACGATCATGTCCTTCTGCAGGAGCGAGCCCTTCTTGAGGGTGGTCACCGCGATCTTGCCCTCGGTCTGGCCGAGGTCGGTGACGGCGGTGGCCGGGAGCCAGCGCTCGGGCATCGTGATCTTCTCGAACTGGCCGGGGCCGAGCGCCTTGTAGGGCGCGATGTCGCTCTTGATCCGGTACGCCGTCACCTCGGGCCCGACCTTGGAGTTCACGTCGCTGATCACCGAGAGGACGCCGGCGAAGGCGCCGAGCGCGCACAGGACGGAGAGCAGCAGCAGGATGACGCCGCGGCGCTGGCGGGAGTTCATGGCTGTACTACCTCGATCGTGGACGGGTGACGCGGCGGACGGGTGGGGCGGGGCTAGCCGGCCGCGGTGGCGGGCCGGGCCGTGGGCAGGGGCGCGGCGCAGAAGCCGCAGCGGTCGCCGATGAGCTCCATCCGGCACCAGTGGCAGGTCTCGCGCCGTACGGAGGAGACCAGGTGGTGCAGGACGGGCAGGTCGGGCAGGTAGGCGGCGAACTCGACGAGCCTGCCGGTGCCCCACCAGCGGGCCGACGACTCGGGCAGGGCGGCCTCCTGGACGGCGCGGACCTGCCAGCGGGGGGCCAGCGAGGCGGTGGGCCAGTCGGTCTGGAGCTGCCCGCGGGCGAGGACGAGGTCGGTGGTGAACTCGGGCCCGGCGAGCTCCTCCGGTCCGCCGGAACCGCCCGAGCCGATCCGTACGAGCTGGGGGGCGGGCCCCGCGAGCACGGCGAAGTGCGCCCCGGGCAGCCAGCCCTTGACATGGGAGGTGAGGCCGACGGGGACGTGGTCGAGCCTGGCCACGGAGCCGAGGACGGCGCCGGCGTACACGTAGTGGGTGAGCAGCCGGGCGGCGGAGGCGAGGACGCCGGGGCTGAAGTCGCAGGCGGAGAGCTGCCGCAGCTGCCGGACGAGCACGGCGGCGCCGAGCGGGGGCAGGGCGGTGCGGACGATCGCGATCCGGTCCGATTCGAGCAGGGACCGTACGGAATGCAGCCGTTGGGCGGTCGCGGGCGGTACGGAGCTCGGGCAGACGACGATCAGATGTCCGTGCTGGTCGAGCAGCCGGCGGACGTCGGCGAGGGCGGCGTCGAGCGGCCGGGTGTCGGGGCCGGGCAGGACGGCGGCGGGGGGCGTCTGCGGGTCGGTCGGCGGCAGCACCAGGTCGGCGCTGGTGACCGCAATCGCTGTCGGCACGTCGGGCTCCCCCGATCCCTCACTGATCACTAGCTGCGTTCGGAGCGTTACCGCGACTGCACCTTATCCAGGCCACTGGAGTGGTGAACACACAATCCTTCAAGCTCCGTCATTTTCGTGACGGGCTCGGTCGGCTCTGAACTGCGGTTCCTGTGACAGGTCTTGACAACCCAATTGGTCTGGACCAACTTGTTCCCCCAGCGGTGGGCCCCCTCCCCTCGTCGTACGAAGGCGTACGGCCTCCCCTTCCCCCACTCCTCCCGGAGGCATCACGTGGACCGCACCACCACCAGAGCCGCGAGCACCAGAGCGGCGCTCGCGCTCGCCCTGAGCACCGGGCTCGTCCTCGTCGGCGGCGCCGGCACCGCCCAGGCCGCGGACGTCAACGTCGCCAGGAACGCGGGATTCGAGAACGGCCTCGCCAACTGGTCCTGTTCCGCAGGCAGCGGCGCGGTCGTCTCCTCGCCGGTCCGCACCGGAGCGGGCGCCCTGCGGGCCACCCCGGCCGGCCTCGACAACGCCAAGTGCGTGCAGACCGTGGCCGTGAAGCCGAGTTCCACGTACACCCTGAGCGCCTGGGTGCAGGGCGGCTACGCGTACCTCGGCGCGAGCGGCACCGGCACCACCGACGTGTCCACCTGGACCCCGGACAGCGCGGGCTGGAAGCAGCTGACGACCACCTTCACCACCGGAGCGGGCACCACCTCGGTGCAGATCTACACCCACGGCTGGTACGGCACCGCCCCCTACTCCGTCGACGACGTGAACGTCTTCGGCCCCGACGGGGGCGGCGGCACCGACCCGGCCCCCACGGTCCCGGCCGCGCCGACCGGTCTCGCCGCGGGCACCGTCACCTCGTCCTCGGTCTCCCTCGGCTGGGGCGCGGTCTCCAACGCGACCGGCTACAAGGTCTACAAGGACGGGGCCCTCGCCGCCACGGTCAGCGGCACCTCGGCCACCGTCACCGGGCTGACCGCGAACACCACCTACCAGTTCCAGGTCGCGGCGACCAACGCCGCGGGCGAGTCGCCCAAGTCGGCCGCCGTCGCCGCGAAGACCGCCGAGGTCACCGACCCGGGCCCCGGTCCGGCCGTGCCCCGGCACGCGCTGACCGGCTACTGGCAGAACTTCGACAACGGCGCCACCGTGCAGAAGCTGCGGGACGTCCAGGCGCAGTACGACATCATCGCCGTCTCCTTCGCGGACGCCACCGCCACGCCCGGCCAGATCACCTTCACCCTCGACCCGGCCGTCGGCTACGCCTCCGTCGCCGACTTCAAGGCCGACATCGCGGCCAAGAAGGCGGCCGGCAAGTCCGTGATCCTCTCGGTCGGCGGCGAGAAGGGCAACGTCACCATCAACAGTGACGCCTCCGCCACGGCCTTCGCCGACAGCGCCTACGCGCTGATGCGGGACTACGGCTTCAGCGGTGTGGACATCGACCTGGAGCACGGCATCAACTTCACGTACCTGACCAAGGCGCTGCGCCAGCTCTCCGCCAAGGCAGGTTCGTCGCTGGTGCTGACGATGGCCCCGCAGACCATCGACATGCAGTCCACCGGGACCGAGTACTTCAAGACCGCGCTCGCCGTTAAGGACATCCTCACGGTGGTCAACATGCAGTACTACAACAGCGGTTCGATGCTGGGCTGCGACGGCAAGGTCTACAGCCAGGGCTCGGTGGACTTCCTCACCGCGCTCGCCTGCATCCAGCTCCAGGGCGGCCTGGACGCCTCCCAGATCGGCCTGGGCGTGCCCGCCTCGACGCGGGGCGCGGGCAGCGGCTACGTCGACCCGCAGATCGTGAAGAACGCGCTCGACTGCCTCGCCAGGGGCACCGGCTGCGGCACCTTCAAGCCCGCGCGGACGTACCCGGGCATCCGCGGCGCGATGACCTGGTCGACCAACTGGGACGCGACGGCCGGCAACGCCTGGTCGAACGCGGTCGGCCCGCACGTCCACAACCTGCCGTAACTACGCTCTTCGGGGGAATTCCGTACGCAGCGCCGCCGCTCCCCCGGCGGCGCTGCGCCGTTTCCGGGGTGCGGGGGCGTAAGAATGTGGCCGAACTTGACTGCTTGACCCGTTCATGTCACACCCCCACCATGTCAGCACCGTACGACGTCCGACGTCCGATGTCCGACGAACGACCGTCTGTCGCACTCCCCACACTCCCCACCCAGGAGACAGCATGCGACTTCGTACCCGAGGCACCCCCGGATCCCGGGGATCCCGCGGACGGAGGTCCGCCGTCCTGGCGGCCCTCCTGGCGCTCGCCCTCGCGGCGCCGATCACCGCCCTCACCACCCCCGCCGGGGCCGACCCGGCGCCGACCGCCGCCGCCGACGAGGTGATCCGGCAGTACGAGATCGCCGGACCCGCCACCGCCGCCGAACGCTCCGCCCTGACCGCCACCGGCGTCTCCATCGACGAGGTCGACGCCCGCGCGGTGGTCGTCAGCGCCAACGCGACCCAGATCGCGCACCTCAAGGCGCTCGGCTACAAGGTCAGCGCGCTGCCCGGCCCGCCGCAGCGCAACATCCCCGGCCTCACCACCGGCCCGCTCGACTTCCCCTCCGCCGACGCGAAGTACCACAACTACGCGGAGGCGAACGCGGAGATCGACCAGCGTCTCGCCGCCTACCCGTCCATCATGAACAAGCGGGTCATCGGCAAGACGTACCAGGGCCGCGACATCGTCGCCATCAAGATCAGCGACAACGTCGGTACCGACGAGAACGAGCCCGAGGTCCTCTTCACCCACCACCAGCACGCCCGCGAGCACCTCACCGTCGAGATGGCGCTCTACCTGCTGCGCGAGCTCGGCGCCGGCTACGGCACCGACTCACGGATCACCAACATGGTGAACGGCCGCGAGATCTGGATCGTGCCGGACCTCAACCCGGACGGCGGCGAGTACGACATCGCCAGCGGCTCCTACCGCAGCTGGCGCAAGAACCGCCAGCCCAACTCCGGCTCCTCGTACGTCGGCACGGACCTCAACCGAAACTGGGACTACAAGTGGGGCTGCTGCGGCGGCTCCTCCGGCTCCAAGAGCTCCGAGACCTACCGCGGCGCGGCTGCCGAGTCCGCTCCCGAGGTGAAGGTCGTCGCCGACTTCGTCCGCTCCCGCGTGGTGGGCGGCAAGCAGCAGATCAAGGCGGCCATCGACTTCCACACGTACAGCGAGCTGGTCCTGTGGCCCTTCGGCTGGACCAACGCCGACACCGCTCCCGGCATGACCCAGGACGACCGTGACGCGTTCGCCACGGTCGGCGGGAAGATGGCGTCGAGCAACGGCTACACCGCCGAGCAGTCCAGCGACCTCTACATCACCGACGGGTCGATCGACGACTACCTCTGGGGCGCCCAGAAGATCTTCGCGTACACCTTCGAGATGTACCCGACCTCGTCCTGGAACGGCGGCTTCTACCCGCCCGACGAGGTGATCGAGCGGGAGACCGCCCGCAACCGGGACGCCGTCCTGCAGCTCCTGGAGAACGCGGACTGCATGTACCGCTCGATCGGCAAGGCGGCGCAGTACTGCTAGGGCGTGTCGTCGAACTCCCGTCGTCACGGGACAGGCGGGTTGACGACAGGACCTAGGCGTTCTCGTCGAAGTACACGTCCAGCACCGCGTCCAGGAGTGACTCCCACTCCTGGACGCGGCCCCTGGCCGGCGCCTCGATCTCGATCGGGTACCAGCGCCGGTCAGGGGTGTGCACGACCACCCTGAGCCGCTTGCCGAAGCGCGGCGACGCGGTCTCCACCGCGCCGATCTCGTCCCAGCGGAACTCGCAGCTCTCCTCGTCGAGGCTCAACCGCACCCCCGCCGCGTCGGCCACGATCCGGGCGCGCCGGTCGGCGGCCTCGAAGACGGGCCCGCCGGACACCGCGTCCTCGGCGGCGTCCTGGACGTCGTCGCCCTCGGAGGTCTCGACGGAGTCCTCGGCGGAGTCCCCGACGGAGTGCTCGGCCACGGCGTCCTCGGCGACGGCCTTCCCGCGGCTCGCGGCCTGCTCGGCGGACGCGACGCGAGCGTCCTCCGGCGCCGCCGGTCCCTCCCCCGCTTCCGCGGGGCGGGGGCCCGTGATGCCCGGGACGGACGCCGGGTCGGTCGCGACACCGGGCACGGTCTGGATGCTGGGTCCTGTGCGCTGCTCCACACCGGGAGTATGGCCGACGATCCTGTGCGGGCGGCAGCCGCCCCGGTGTTCGGGGCTCAGCCCAGGACGGCGAGGGCGTCGATCTCGATGAGCAGCCCCTCGGGCAGGCCGACGTAGACCGTCGTCCGGGCCGACGCGGGCGCCTTGAGGCCCTGCTCGTCGAAGTACGCGTTGTAGATCTCGTTCATCTCGGCGAAGTGGTCGACGTCGGTGAGGTACACGCGCATCATCATCACGTCGTCCCAGGTGGCGCCGCCCTCCTCCAGGATCGCCTTGATGTTGGCGAAGGTCTGGAGGGTCTGCTCGCGCAGGGTCGGGCCGGCCGGCGTCGGGGGCCGGCCCTCGACGGCGGGGAGGAAGCCGACCTGGCCGGCGACCTGGAGGATGTTCCCCTTCTTCACGCCGTGGGAGAACCTCGCGGGCGGGGCGGCGTGAGTGGCGGGGGTGAGGGCGGTCTTCTCGGTCATGTGCGGTCCTCTTCCTCGGTGTCGGCGCGGGGAGTTCCCGAACCGGAGTATTCACGGCTGATGTCGTCGGCGGTGCGCCGCACCAGCGGGAGCAGGCCGAGGAGTTCCTCGGCGGTGACGACGACGTTGGGCGCGGACACCGACATGGCGGCGACCACCCGGCCGTCGGCACCGCGGATGGGCGCGGCGACACAGTTGATGGACTCCTCGTGGCCGCCGAGGTCGGTGGCCCAGCCCTGTTCGCGCACGGTCGCCAGCTCCTTGAGGAAGGCGGCGGCGTGGGGGGTCGAACGGGACGTGTAGAGGGGGTAGTCGAGCTTGGCGGCGAGGGCCCGGCGCTCGGGCTCGGGCAGGTCGGCGAGGAGCAGCTTGGCGACGGCGGCGACGGTGATGGCGACGGGCTTGCCGATCCGGGAGTACATGCGGACCGGGTAGCGGCTCTCGACCTTGTCGATGTAGAGCACCTCGCCCTCCTCGTGCACGGCGAGGTGGACGGTGTGCCCGATCCGCTCGTTGAGAGCGACGAGGTGGGGGTGGGCGATCTCGCGGACGTCGAGGTTCTCGACGGCCTCCTGCGCGAGGGCGAAGAGACGGGCGCCGAGGCGGTAACGCTGGTCCTGCTGGCGGTAGACGAGACCGTGCTCGTGCAGCGTGCGCAGCAGCCGCAGGGCGGTGGACTTGTGCACGCCGAGCCGCTCGGCGACCTGCCCGAGGTCGGCGGGGCCCTGTGCGAGCAGCGGCAGGATGCTGAGCGCCCGGTCGACGGTCTGGCTCATGGCGTGCGTACCTCCTGGTCGTCCCCCGTCCAGCCGGGGCCGAGGTGAAGTGTCCCCCAGGCCTCGTCGTCCAGTGCGACGAGCCGGTCCGTGCGGGCGCGTCCCGGTGGCACGGCGAGATCCCCGGGCACGGTGAGCGCGGCGGCCGCCATCAGATGCCCGTGCCGCACCCGCGCCCGGACGCCGAGCCCGCGCAGGGTCCCGACGAGGAAGCCGGCGGCGAAGGCGTCCCCGGCGCCGACGGGGGAGACGACGTCGACCCGGGGGGCTGGCACGTGGGTGACGGCGTCGCGCGGCACCGGCCCGTCGGCGCCGGTCGCGCGGCGCTCGAAGACCGTCGCGCCCTTCGCTCCGCCTTTCACCACCAGCAGCCCCGGCTCGGGCAGCGCCGCGCGGATCGCGTACGGGTCGCCGGTGCCCCAGGCCGCCTCCGCCTCGTCCGCGCCGACGAAGACGAGGTCCGCGCCGCGGGCGAGTTCGAGAAGGGTCCGGCCCCCGGCCGCCGCGTCGGCCCACAGGCGGGGGCGGAAGTTGACGTCGAAGGAGAGCAGCGGACGCCGGGGCCGGCCGTGTCGCGCGGTGAGGGCGCGCATGAGGGCGAGACACGAGTCGGACAGGGCGGCGGTGACGCCGGAGACGTGCAGGACGCGGGCGCCGGCGAACGTCCCGTGCGGCACCGTCTCGGGCGACATCGCGGAAGCCGCCGACCCCGCCCGGTAGTAGGCGACCTCGTGCGCCTCGGTGGCCCGGTCGGTCGCGGTGCGGAAGTAGACGCCGGTCGGCCGCGCGGGGTCGCGGACGACCGCGGACACGTCGACGCCGTACGCCCCGATCGCCTCCGTCAGGTGGTCCCCGAAGCCGTCGCACCCCACCCGGCCCACCCACTTCGCCCGGTAGCCCGCCGCGGCGAGCGCGCACGCCACGTTCGACTCGGCGCCGCCGATGGCCCGGTCGAAGGAGGGAACATCGGCGAGGCGGCCCGGCCGGGTGGGCAGGAAGGTGACCATGGACTCGCCGAGGCAGACGACGTCCGGCGGGGTTCCGGTCACCTTCGGGCTCCTTCGCGGCGTCGCGGTGCGCGGGGCCGTTGACCCCGCCTCGGGCCGGATGTTAGACAGCCGTAAGCGTCATACGCAATGAGCGTTGCACGATGCGCAACAAGCGGGCCGCGCATCGCGACCGCTCGACGAGGAGGAAGCATGTCCGCCGCCACCGCCCCCACCCCCGATCTGGCGCAGGAGCGCGTCGACCACCGCTTCAAGGCCCTCCCCCCGGACGCCGAGGGCCTCACCGTCGGCGAGCTCGCCGCCCAGCGCCGCAACCTCTTCACCGGCGGCTTCACCACCCCCGTCCTCGCCCTCTCCGCCGAGTCCGTCGAGCACAACCTCCGGCTCCTGGAGACCTACGCCGAACGCCACGGCCTCGCCTTCGCCCCGCACGGCAAGACCTCCATGGCCCCGCAGCTGTTCGACCGCCAGATCGCCTACGGGGCCTGGGGGATCACCGCCGCCGTCCCCCACCAGGCCCGCGTCTACCGCGCCCACGGCATCGCCCGGATCTTCCTCGCCAACGAACTCGTCGACCCCGTCGCGCTGCGCTGGCTCGCCGCCGAGCTCGACGCCGACCCGGACTTCCGCTTCGTCTGCTACGTCGACTCCGTCCGCGGCGTCGAGCTCATGGACGCGGCCCTGACCGAGGCGGGCGCCCGCCGCCCCGTCGACGTCGTCGTCGAGCTCGGCGCCGGCGAGGGCGCCCGGACCGGCGCCCGGACGGAGGCCGACTGCACCGCCGTCGCCGACGCCGTCGCCGCCACCCGCACGCTCCGGCTCGTCGGCGTCGCCGGCTACGAGGGCGAGGTGCCGCGGGCGGACGAGGAGCGGGTACGGGCCTGGCTGCGCCGGCTCACCGCGCTCGCCGCCGACTTCGACAAGGCGGGCCGGTTCGACCCGTCCGCCGGCGAGATCGTCGTCAGCGCGGGCGGCAGCGCCTGGTTCGACACCGTGGCCGAGGTCTTCGCCGAGCTCCCGGAGTTCTCGCTGCCCGTCCTGAAGCTGCTCCGCTCCGGCGCGTACGTGTCCCACGACAGCGGCCACTACCGCACGCTGACGCCCTTCAACCGGATCCCCGAGGAGGGCGCCCTGGAGCCCGCGTTCCGGCTCTGGACGCAGGTCGTCTCCCGTCCCACCCCCGAGCAGGCCTTCACCAACGCCGGCAAGCGCGACGCCGCCCACGACCTCCACCTCCCCGAGGCCCAGGTCGTGCGCGACGCCCGCACCGGCGAGATCCGGCCCGCCGACGGCATCACCGTCACCGGACTGTCCGACCAGCACACCTGGGTGCGCACCGAGGAGGGCGCCGACCTGGAGGTCGGCGACTGGCTCGGCATGGGCCTGTCCCACCCGTGCACGTCCTTCGACAAGTGGCAGCTGATCCCGCTGGTCGAGGCGGACGGCACGGTCGTCGACTACATCCGCACCTTCTTCTAGGAGAGGCAGGGCAGCAGCCCATGGACCTGGTCTTCCGCGACGCGGAGGTCGTCGACGGCAGCGGCGGCCCGTCCTACCGGGCCGACGTCGCCGTCCACGACGGCCGCATCGCCGCGATCGTCAAGGAGGGCGCGGCGGCCGGCTGCCAGCGCCCCACCGCACGGCGGGTCCTGGACGTCGAGGGCCTCGTCCTGTCGCCCGGCTTCATCGACATGCACGCCCACAGCGACCTCGCGCTGCTCCGCGACCCGGACCACAGCGCGAAGGCCGCGCAGGGCGTGACGCTGGAGGTCCTCGGCCAGGACGGCCTGTCGTACGCGCCGGTCGACGACCGCACCCTCGACGAGGTGCGCCGGGCGATCACCGGCTGGAACGGCGGCGGGCCCGGGGACACGACCGTCGATTTCGACTGGCGGACGGTCGGCGAGTACCTGGACCGCCTGGACGGCGCGCACGGCGGCCGGGGCATCGCCGTCAACGCGGCCTACCTGGTCCCGCAGGGCACGGTCCGGATGTACGCGACGGGCTGGGCGGACCGCCCCGCGACGGAGTCCGAGCTGGACCACATGCGGCGACTGGTCGCCGAGGGCCTGGAGCAGGGCGCGGTCGGCATGTCCTCGGGCCTGACCTACACCCCGGGGATGTACGCCACCGACGCCGAGCTCACCGAGCTGTGCCGGGTGGTGGCGCGCTACGGCGGCTACTACTGCCCGCACCACCGCTCGTACGGGGCGGGGGCGCTGGAGGCGTACGCGGAGATGGTGCGGCTCGCCCGGGACGCGGGCTGCGCGCTGCACCTGGCGCACGCCACGATGAACTTCGGCGTGAACGAGGGCAGGGCCCCGGACCTGCTGTCCCTCCTGGACGAGGCCCTGGCGGCCGGCGCCGACATCACCCTGGACACGTACCCCTACACCCCGGGCTGCACGACCCTGGCGGCCGTGCTGCCGGGCTGGGCGCACGAGGGCGGCCCGGAGGCGCTGCTGGCCCGGCTGCGGGACGCCGGCACGGCGGAGCGCATCCGGCACGACCTGGAGGAGACCGGCTCGGACGGCTGCCACGGGGTGCCGGTCGAGTGGCACACGATCGAGGTCTCGGGCGTGACGGCCCCGGCCCTGCGGGAGTGGGTCGGCCGCCGGGTCCCCGACTGGCCGACGGCCCGCCGCCTGCTCCTGGAGGACCGCCTCGGTCCGACGATCCTCCAGCACGTGGGCCACGAGGAGAACGTCCGCGCGATCATGCGCCACCGGGTCCACACGGGCGGCTCCGACGGCATCCTGCAGGGCGCGAAGCCGCACCCGCGCGCGTACGGCACGTTCCCGGAGTACCTGGGCCGCTACGTCCGCGAGGAGTCCGTGCTCGGTCTGGAGGAGTGCGTCGCCCACCTGACCTCCCGGCCCGCCCGCCGTCTCCGTCTCCCGGACCGCGGCCTGGTCCGCGAGGGGCATGTGGCGGACCTGGTGCTCTTCGACCCGGCGACGGTCGCGTCGGCGGCGACGTACGAGACCCCGAGGGCCCTCCCCGTGGGCATCCCGCACGTGCTGGTCGACGGCCGGTTCGTCATCGAGGACGGCCACCGCACACAGGCCCTCCCGGGCCGAACCGTCCGCCGAACCCCGGTCGCCTGACACCGGGGCCCGCTCCCCCTCCCCCGCCGCGAGCGCTCGCGCCGCCCGGGTCCCCGTCGTGGGCAGGAGGCGACGGAACACGCGCCTCGCCTAGGCCCCCACCGCCCTGACGCTCCCCACGGGGTCGCGCCACCGCAGCCACCCGGTCCCCGCCACCAGGACGACCCCCATCAGCGCGAAACCGTAGGCCGGCGTGTGCCCCGACGGAGCCGTCTCGTACGTCAGCGCCGCGCACAGCACGGCGAGGAACCACCCCAGGCGCCCGTCCCACGCCACCGCGGCCACCACGCACGCCCCCCACAGCACGTACCACGGCTGCACCATCGGCGACAGCGCGACCAGCACGAGCAGGGAGAGCCCGAGGCCCAGGACGGGGTCGACGCGGCCCTTCCAGGCGCGCCACCCCAGAAGCGCGATGATCCCCAGCGCGACCAGCAGGCCGGCCGTCCGGACCGCCCCCTTGACCGCCTCCGGGTCGTCCCCGGCCAGCAGCCCCAGCCCCAGCCCCAGGTCGCTCGTGAGCGACAGCGCCGTGTGGATGGTGCCGGCCACGCTCTGGGTACGGAGCCAGCCGAAGCCGGTGCCCGCGACGAGCGTCGCGGCCGCCGCGACAGCCGCCGCGACGGCGCCCGGCAGCAGGCCCCTGAGGACACCGCGGGCCCCGCCCGTCCGTCGGGCGACGAGGACGCCGACGAAGAGCAGCGCCACCGCCGCCGGCGACTTGACCATGACCGCGAGGCCGATGAGCACGCTCCCGGCCACCCACCGTCCCCGCACGGCGAGCAGCACGCCCGCGAGGACGAGGCCGATCATGAGGCCGTCGTTGTGCATGCCGCCGACGACGTGGACGAGGAGCAGCGGGTTCAGCGCCGCGAGCCACAGCGCGCCCGGCCGACCGCCGCTCAGTCCGTGGACCGCCCACACGATCAGGGCGAGCGCGGCGAGCGCGAGCAGCCTCATGCCGAGCACGGCCGGAACGACGGCTCCGCCCGTGAGCTTGACGACCGCCTGGGCCAGGACGAGGAAGACGGGCCCGTACGGCGCGGGGGTGTGCGTCCAGTGCCCGCCGACGCTCGCGGCCGCGTCGGCCCCGAGGTCGCCGGGACCGAGGACGGCCGGCCCCTCCCCGTACACGTCGTGGCCTTCGAGGACCATCGCGCCCTGGGCGATGTAGCTGTACACGTCGGCGCTGTAGAGGGGCGGGGCCAGGACGAGGGGCGCGACCCAGCAGGCGAGCGTGGTCCCGGCCCGGTCGGCCGCTCCGGCGGCCAGCAGCCGCCCGTACCGCCACCAGGCCGCGATCAGCAGCGTGAGGCCGAGGTACGCGAGCACCGCGCCGGCCGCCGTCAGGCCCGGGCCGCGCGGCTCCCACAGGCCCTGGCCGCCGCGCACGGGCAGGGTTCCGGCGGCCCAGCCGCCGACGGTGACGGCGAGCGATCCGATCGCGCCGAGCCACCGGCATCCGGCGGTGCTGAAAACCCACATGACGGGACAACCTATCCTGCGGCCCCGCCCGGCCCCGTTCCCCCGCTCACTCCCGCTTCTTCTTGCCGGGCGCGATGCCGGACTTCCCCGGACGCTCCGCGGACGGGGTGGCGGTGGCCGCGGTGGCGGTGGCCGAGGCGGACGCCGTGGCCGAGGTCGTGGCCGACGCGGTGCCCGTGGCGCCGGACGGCTGGGTGGAGGGCGCCGTCGGCCCGCCGGACTCCTCGGCTCCGGCCGAGTCCTGGTCGGACGACCCGTCGCGCTGGATCAGCGCGGGCATCCCCGGTTGCCCGCCGTCCACGGCGGGGGCCCGGCCGGCCGGTCCGGAGTCGAGGGCGGTCACGGCGGCGAGGACGCCGGCCAGGACGACGACACCGCTGCCGATCATCCAGAGCGGGCCGGGACCGCGCCGCTTCGGCGCGTGCCGGCGGCGGGCTCTGGGGGGCTCCGCGTCCCCTGTGTCGTAGTGGCTCACGAGCCGTGATTGTAGGGAGCACGACAGCGGGCGAGCGACGTGGGTCACACCGCGGGTGCCCGACGTGTCACAAAACACGAAGCGTCGGACACGTCACCGCCGTAAGCTCTCGTCATGCAGGTGATCCAGTCCACGAAGCTCGCCAACGTCTGTTACGAAATCCGGGGTCCGGTGCTCGAGGAGGCGATGCGGCTGGAGGCTGCCGGTCACCGCATCCTCAAGCTCAACACCGGCAACCCGGCCGCCTTCGGCTTCGAGTGTCCGCCGGCCATCCTCGAGGACGTGCTGCGCAATCTCGCCGAGGCCCACGGCTACGGCGACGCCAAGGGCCTGCTGTCGGCCCGGCGCGCGGTGATGAGCCACTACGAGACCAAGGGCATCCCCCTGTCGGTCGAGGACATCTACCTCGGCAACGGCGTCTCCGAGCTGATCCAGATGGCGATGCAGGCGCTGCTCGACGACGGCGACGAGGTGCTCGTCCCGGCGCCCGACTATCCGCTGTGGACGGCCTCGGTGTCGCTGGCGGGCGGTACGGCCGTGCACTACCGCTGCGACGAGCAGGCGGACTGGATGCCGGACCTGGCCGACATCGAGCGGAAGATCACCGATCGGACCAAGGCGATCGTGATCATCAACCCGAACAACCCCACCGGCGCCGTCTACGACGACGAGATGCTGCGCGCGCTGACGGAGATCGCCCGCCGGCACAATCTGGTGGTCTGCTCGGACGAGATCTACGACAAGATCCTCTACGACGGCACGACCCACACCCCCACCGCCGCCATCGCCCCCGATCTGCTCGTGCTCACCTTCAACGGGATGAGCAAGAACTACCGGGTCGCCGGCTTCCGCTCCGGCTGGCTCGCGGTCTGCGGCCCGAAGACGCACGCCTCCTCGTACATCGAGGGCCTGACGATCCTGGCCAACATGCGCCTGTGCGCGAACATGCCGGCCCAGCACGCGGTGGCCGCCGCCCTGCAGGGGCGCCAGTCGATCGAGGACCTGGTGCTGCCGGGCGGGCGGCTCCTGGAGCAGCGGGACGTGGCCTACGACCTGCTGACCCGGATCCCGGGCGTGACCTGCGTGAAGCCGAAGGGCGCGCTGTACCTCTTCCCGCGCCTCGACCCGAGCGTCTACAAGATCAAGGACGACCGGCAGATGGTCCTGGACCTGCTGCGGGCCGAAAAGATCATGGTCGTGCACGGCACGGGCTTCAACTGGCACGAGCCGGACCACTTCCGGATCGTGACCCTGCCCAACGCCACCGACCTGGCCGACGCGGTCACCCGGATCGGGACCTTCCTGGACGGCTACAGCCAGCACTGAGCCCGCCGAGTCGCCCCCCTCACGCCGTTCTGTCGAATTCTTGACCCGCACTTTCCGGACGGCGCACAAATTTAGATTGAATCCAAGCTAGGATGCCTCCAGAGCTACCGCAGGAGGCCATCCCATGTACGAACCGATCCGCACCAAGTCGGTCCACCGGATGGCCGACGACGACCAGCACTCGTTCCCGCACCGCTCCCGTGAGGAAGAGCTGGACATCCAGCTCGCCGGTCACCTCGCCGCCCTGCTCGCCGTCACCGACGAGCTCGGCGACACCGAGGCCGGCGAGCTCATCGCCCGGCAGGTCGCACGACTGCGTGGCGCGCCGCCGGCCCGCCACGCGGGGCTGAGCGGCTCCTCCGCCGAGGCACTGCACCGCAGGGCGCACGCGCTCGCGGGCCGCGCCCTGGTCGTCGCCGCCTCCCGGGCCGACACCGCCGCCGCGATCCTCGCCGCCGAGCGCATGGACGCCCACACGGCGGCCCTCTCCGGCGACTCGCTGGTCGGCACCCCCTGACGGCCCCGGTCCGCGCGGCCACGACACCGCGCGGACCGGGCGCCACCCACTGCTGATCCACCACGGCCCGGCCGTGGCCCCTCCGTGGCCGAGCCGGTGACGGTACCCCGCGCTCCGGTTCCCTACCGGGATCGCCGCTTCACCGTCCGTACACCCAACTCCCCCTGGAATGTGGGTTTCCGCGAGCACGCTGCCCGCGTGAGACGCATTCTGGGAATCGTCCTCGCCGTCCTGCTCCTGGGCGGCGTGGCCGCCGCCCTCGTGGTGGGCGGCGACCAGGACGACAGTGGCACGGCAACGAAGACCGTGCGAGGAGTGATCGGGTCGGAGAAGGCGGAGTTCTTCGCCGATCCCGAGGTCGTGAAGGCCCTGGCAGCCAGGGGCCTCACCGTACGGACGGAGACCTCCGGGTCCTGGGACATGGAGCAACTGCCCCTCAAGGGCTACGACTTCGCGTTCCCGTCCGCCAAGGCGCCCGCCGACGAGCTGAGGACCAGGACGAAGGTGACCGCCGCCCCGCTGCGGCCCTTCTACTCGCCGCTCGTGGTCGTCGCGCACAGCGCCGCCGCCAAGGTGCTCGCCGGCAACGGCCTGGCCACCCTCGGCGCCGGCGGCCGCACCGGCACCCTGCAGATGGGGGCCTATCTCGCGGCGGCCCGCGACGACCGCACCTGGCAGCAGCTCAAGGGATCCGCCGGGCACCCCGAGCTGAGCGGAACGCTCTTCATCACCTCGACCGACCCCGTCGCCTCCAACTCCGGCGCGCTCTACCTCGCCGCCGCGAGCTATGTCGCCGACGGCGGCCGGGTCGCCGGGGACCAGGCGGCCGTGGAGCGCACCGCACCGCTGCTGCGCAAGCTCATCCAGGTGCAGGGCGCCCAGCAGTCGAGCTCGGACGCGCCCTTCCGGGACTTCGTCAGCGGCGTGGGGAACCCGCTGGTCCTGGTGTACGAGTCGCAGGTCGCCGCGCAGCTCCTCGCCCGGCAGGAGATGGGTGACCTCGTGGTCCTCTACCCGGACACCACGGTCAACAGCGACCACACCCTCGTTCCGCTCACCGAGGCCGGCCGCACCCTCGGCGAACTCCTGTCCTCCGACCCGGAGCTGCGCAAGCTCGCGGTCCGGCACGGCTTCCGCCCGCAGGGCGCCGCCGCCGAGTTCACCGCCGCCACCGCCGGCCACACCGGCTACCTCAACCAGACGCTCGGCGGGGTCCGCCAGGCGCCCGTGCCCACCTCCAAGGTGCTGCACGCCATGGCGCTGAAGGCCCGCGACCAGGGGGGCACCGCATGACCACACCCACGAACACCCCGCTCGGCCCGGACAGCCCGCTCGTGCTCACCCCGCCCGAGCCGGTCGCCCCGGTCCGCGCCGAGCAGGCCGCCACGCTCGTCCCGCTCGACGACGCCGTCCGTACGGAGATGGCCCGGCGCGCCGCCGAATACGTCGCCTCGCTCGCCGGTCTCGACGCCCGCTCCCCCGAGTTCGCCGGGCGGGTCGGCGAGATCACGGCGCTCGGCGAGGGCGAGATGCGCACCGCCGCCCAGCAGTCCAACCGGATGCTGGACCGCACCGTCCGCTCGCTCGGCGACGCGGGCGGCGACGCGACCACCCGGGTCGGGGGCTCGCTCGTCGAGCTGCGCCGCACCGTCGAGGACCTCGACCCGCGCGACGCCCCCGCCAAGGGGATGCGCGGCCTGCTGTCCAGGCTGCCGGGCGGCAACAGGCTGCGCGACCACATCGCGAAGTACGCCTCCTCGCAGGCCACCATCAACCGGATCCTCGACGCGCTGCGCGGCGGCCAGGACGAACTCCGCCGCGACAACGCCGCCTTGCAGACCGAGCGGGCCCGGCTCTGGGACACCATGGGCAGGCTCCAGGAGTACGCCGTGCTGGCCGAGGCCCTCGACGCGGCCGTCGAGCGGCGGCTCGCCGGCACCGCGGACCCGGCGCAGGCCGACGCGCTGCGCGCCGACGTGCTCTTCCCGGTGCGGCAGAAGCACCAGGACCTGCTGACCCAGCTCGCCGTGTGCGCCCAGGGCTATCTGGCGATGGACGTGGTGCGCCGCAACAACGACGAGCTGATCAAGGGCGTCGACCGGGCCGCCACGACGACCGTGACCGCGCTGCGGATCGCGGTGATGCTGGCCTCCGCGCTCGACCACCAGAAGAAGGTCGTCGAGCAGGTCGAGGCCCTGCGCGGGACGACCGAGACCCTCGTCCAGGGCAACGCGGCCGCGCTCGCCGGCCAGTCCGGGGACATCCAGCGGCTCGCCGCCGAGCCAGCGGTGGGCCTGGAGACCGTGCGCACCGCCTTCCAGCAGATCTACACCACGCTCGACGCGATCGACACCTACAAGATCCGTGCGACCGAGTCGATGGCACAGACGGTCGACTCGCTCACCGCCGAACTGCGCACCGCGAGCGCCTACCTGGAGCGCACCCGGGAGGACCGCGGCGGCACCGGCGACGGCGCCCGGGGCCGGGGCCTCCTCGAAGGAGGCCGTGGATGAGCACCGTACGCGCCGCCCGATCCGTACGCGCCACCGGATCCGTACGCGCCACCCGATCCGTACGCGCCCGCCTGGCCGCGGCCGCCTTCGCCGCCCTGCTCGCCCTCACCGGCACGGCCTGCGACACCGCCGGCGACGGCGACGGCGGGACGAGGGACGACGACAGCGGCAGGAAGGCGCGGAGCCAGGAGTACCGCCCCGGCACCCTGCGGGTCCTCGCCTCCTCCGAGCTCGCCGACCTGGCGCCCGTCCTGGAGGAGGCCCGCAAGGCGACCGGCGTCACCGTGGCGCCGACCTACGCGGGGACCCTGGACGCCGTCGAGCGGATCGCCTCGGGCGAGGCCGACCAGCGGTTCGACGCGGTCTGGCTGTCGTCCAACGACTACCTGCGGCTGCGCCCGGACACCGCCCGGAAGATCACCGGCGAGACCCCGATCATGACCTCCCCGGTCGCGTTCGGCGTCCGGCCCGCCGTCGTGAGGGCGCTGAACTGGGACCCGGAGAAGGTCACCTGGGCCCAGATCCACCAGGCCGTCGCGTCGAAGAAGCTGAGGTACGGGATGACGGACCCGCTCCGCTCCCACTCCGGCTTCTCCGCGCTGGTCTCGGTCGCCTCGGGGCTGTCGGGCGCGCAGTCCGCGCTCACCGACCAGGACGTGCGGACGGCCACGCCGAAGCTGAAGGAGTTCTTCGCCGGCCAGACGCTGACCTCCGGTTCCTCGGGCTGGCTCGCCACCGCGTTCTCGCGCCGCTCCGACGTCGACGCGCTCGTCAACTACGAGTCGGTGCTGCTGTCGATACCGGGCGAGCTGACCGTGATCCGCCCGGCGGACGGGGTGGTCACGGCGGACTATCCGCTGACCTCGCTCACCGCCGCCCGCCCCGAGGCGAAGGACGCGGCCCGTCGGCTCGCCGCCCATCTGCGCACCCCGGACGTGCAGCGCCGCATCACCGACACGACCCTGCGGCGCCCGGTCGTGCCCGGGGTCGCCCCTGCGGCGCGGCTCGCGAAGGACCCCCGGCGCGAACTGCCCTTCCCCGGCAGCCGCTCCGTCGCCGACGGGCTGCTCGACTCGTACGACAACAAGCTGCGGCGTCCGTCCCGCACGGTCTACGTCCTCGACACCTCCGGTTCGATGGCGGGCGAGCGGCTCGACCGGCTGAAGGCGGCGCTCGTGCAGCTCACCGGGGACTTCCGGGACCGCGAGGAGGTGACGCTGATGCCGTTCGGCTCCTCGGTGAAGAGCGCCGAGGTCCGCACCCACACCGTCGATCCGGCCTCGCCGAAGGCCGCGCTCGACGCGATCCGGTCCGACGCGGCCGGGCTCTCCGCCTCCGGCGGCACCGCGATCTACTCCAGCCTCCAGGAGGCGTACGCGCGGCTCGGCGACGACCCCTCGGGCGGGACGTTCCGGTCGATCGTCCTGATGACGGACGGCGCGAACACCGACGGCGACCCGGCCTCCGCCTTCGACGACTTCCACGCCACGTCGCTGACCCCGGCCGGTCGGCGCATCCCGGTCTTCCCGATCCTCTTCGGGGACTCCGACCGGGCCGCGCTCGAGCACATCGCCCAGCTCACCGGCGGGCGCCTGTTCGACGCGACCCGGGGCTCGCTCGACGGGGCCTTCGAGGAGATCCGTGGCTACCAGTAACCCGGTCCTGAGGTACGTCGAGTCCCGCAAGAACCTCGCGGGCTGCGCCTGCGGCCTGGCCGGGGTGGGGATCGCCCTGACCGGCGCCGCGGGCTCGCTGTGGCCGGTGGTGGTCGCCGGCCTGTACGGGGCGGGGGCGCTGATCGCCCCGCCCGAGCGCACCGCGCCCCCGCCCTTCCCGGACCCGGCCGAGCAGCTGGACGCGCTGCGCGCCGACCTGGCGAGGCTGCGCGGCTATCTCGCCGAGGTGGAGCTGCCGCCGGCCGCGCGGGACCGGCTGACGGAGTGGGACGCCCTGGTGGAGGCGCTGCTCGAACCGGGCTGGGTGAGCGATCCCGAGCAGCTGCGGGTGCTGGCTCGGGCGGTGCGCCAGGACGTTCCGGAGGCGGTCGACGCGTTCGTACGGAGCCGCTGGTGGTCCCGGGTCGTACCCGGATCGGAGCCGCCGGAGCGCCATCTGGAGCGCCAGTTGACGGCCTTGTACGGGGAGGCCGCGGCGATCGCGGACGTGCTGCGCGAGGCGGAGGTGCGCCGGCAGGAGACGCACACGCGCTATCTGGAGGACCGGGGGCGGTGAGGGTCCCGGGGCCGTCCGGGGTTCCGGCGGGCGGGCGGACGTGCGCCGGCCCCCGGAGCCGTGAGGGGGCTCCGGGGGCCGGATGCGTCGTGGCGGGCCGTCGTGACCCCAGCTGGTCAGGGCGGAAATCGGGGCAACCCGCCACGAGTTCGTGGTGCTGTCAGGGGATCAGCCCAGGCGCTCGACCAGCGCGCGGTACTCGTCCCACAGCTCCTTCGGGGTGTGCTCGCCGAAGGTCTCCAGGTGCGCGGGGACCAGGGCGGCCTCCTCGCGCCAGACCTCCTTGTCGACGGTGAGCAGGAAGTCCAGGTCCGAGTCGGCCAGTTCCAGGCCGTCGGTGTCCAGGGCCTCCTTCGTCGGCAGGATGCCGATGGGGGTCTCGACGCCCTCGGCCTTGCCGTCGAGGCGCTCGACGATCCACTTCAGGACGCGGCTGTTCTCGCCGAAGCCGGGCCAGACGAACTTGCCCTCGTCGTTCTTGCGGAACCAGTTGACGTAGTAGATCTTCGGCAGCTTCGTGGCGTCCGCGGAGGCGCCGACCTTGACCCAGTGGGCCATGTAGTCGCCCATGTTGTAGCCGCAGAAGGGCAGCATGGCGAAGGGGTCGCGGCGCAGCTCGCCGACCTTCCCCTCGGCGGCGGCGGTCTTCTCGGAGGCCACGTTGGCGCCGAGGAAGACGCCGTGGTTCCAGTCGAAGGACTCGGTGACCAGCGGCACGGCGGAGGCGCGGCGGCCGCCGAAGAG
This sequence comes from Streptomyces sp. NPDC053431, assembly GCF_044544925.1. Taxonomy (NCBI): domain Bacteria; kingdom Bacillati; phylum Actinomycetota; class Actinomycetes; order Kitasatosporales; family Streptomycetaceae; genus Streptomyces; species Streptomyces sp. NPDC053431. Next base: position 274,332 of record NZ_JBITXX010000007.1, read on the forward strand.
GATCGCGGAGATCGGGACGCCCTTGGTGTCCTCCCACTCCGGGGCGATCGTCGGACACTGCGCGGCCGGCACGGTGAAGCGGGCGTTGGGGTGGGCGGCCGGGGTCTCGGACTCCGGCGTCCAGTCGTTGCCCTTCCAGTCGGTGAGGTGCGCGGGCGCCTTCTCGGTCATGCCCTCCCACCACACGTCGCCGTCGTCGGTGAGCGCGACGTTGGTGAAGACCGAGTTGCCCCAGAGGGTCTTCATGGCGTTGGCGTTGGTGTGCTCGCCGGTGCCGGGGGCGACGCCGAAGAAGCCGGCCTCGGGGTTGATCGCGTAGAGGCGGCCGTCCTCGCCGAAGCGCATCCAGGCGATGTCGTCACCGATGGTCTCGACCGTCCAGCCGGAGATCGTGGGCTCCAGCATGGCGAGGTTGGTCTTGCCACAGGCCGACGGGAAGGCGGCGGCGACGTACTTCGCCTCGCCCTGCGGCGGCGTCAGCTTGAGGATGAGCATGTGCTCGGCGAGCCAGCCCTCGTCCCGCGCCATGACGGAGGCGATGCGCAGGGCGTAGCACTTCTTGCCGAGCAGGGCGTTGCCGCCGTAGCCCGAGCCGTACGACCAGATCTCGCGGCTCTCGGGGAAGTGCGAGATGTACTTGGTGGAGTTGCACGGCCACGGAACGTCCTCCTGGCCCTCGTCCAGAGGGGCGCCCAGGGTGTGGACGGCCTTGACGAAGAAGCCGTCGGTGCCGAGCTCGTCGAGGACGGCCTGTCCCATGCGGGTCATGGTGCGCATGGAGACGGCGACGTACGCGGAGTCGGTGATCTCGACGCCGATGGCGGAGAGCGGGGAGCCGACCGGGCCCATGCAGAAGGGCACCACGTACATGGTGCGGCCCTTCATGGAGCCACGGAAGATGCCCTTCTCGCCGGCGAAGATCTCCTTCATCTCCGCGGGGGCCTTCCAGTGGTTGGTCGGGCCCGCGTCCTCCTCCTTCTCGGAGCAGATGAAGGTCCGGTCCTCGACCCGCGCGACATCGGTCGGGTCGGAGGCGGCGTAGTACGAGTTCGGGCGCTTGACCGGGTCGAGCTTCTTGAAGGTCCCCTTGGCGACGAGCTCCTCGCAGAGGCGCTCGTACTCGGCCTCGGACCCGTCGCACCAGACGATGCTGTCGGGCTGGGTGATCTCGGCGATCTCGTTGACCCAGGACACGAGTTCCTGGTGCTGGGTGGGGACGGTGGAGGGAGCCGCGTTGTCGCGCGCCACGATTGCTCCTTGAAGAGGGGTTTTTTAGATGTATGCCCCTTGGGGGCTGCGACCCGGATGCGTCGTAGGCGCTCATCCGGTGCCGACCGCACTCATTTGATCATCCGATGCTATCGCCCATCTGTCCAGAGGGCCTCACACGTGAGCATCGCCACTCATATCCGGTACTTACGATCGCGTAGGTAGCATGCGGGTCCATGACTGCAGCCACGCCGGACCTCATCGCCACGGAGCAGCGCGCGGCGCTGCCGCTCCCGCTGAAGCCCAGACTCAGAGGCTGGCTGCACGCCGGAATGTTCCCCGCGGTGATCGTCGCGGGGATTGTTCTGGTCGCCCTGGCGGACTCGCCCCGGGCCCGCATCGCCTGCGGGATCTACGCCCTCACCGCCTGCCTGCTGTTCGGCATCAGCGCGCTCTACCACCGCGGCGACTGGGGCCCGCGCGGCGAGGCGGTGCTGCGGCGCCTCGACCACGCCAACATCTTCCTGATCATCGCGGGCACCTACACCCCGCTGACCCTGCTGCTCCTCCCCGACTCCACCGGCCGACCGCTCATGTGGGCGGTGTGGGCGGCGGCGGTCGCGGGCATCGCCTTCCGGGTCTTCTGGGTCGGCGCCCCTCGCTGGCTGTACACCCCCTGCTACATCGCGATGGGCTGGGCCGCCGTCTTCTTCCTGCCCGACTTCATGCGGACCGGCGGCATCGCCGTCCTGGTCCTCGTGATCGTCGGCGGCCTGCTCTACAGCGCGGGCGGGGTCGTCTACGGCATCAAGCGCCCCAACCCCTCACCCCGCTGGTTCGGCTTCCACGAGGTCTTCCACTCCCTGACCCTCGCCGCGTTCACCGTTCACTACGTGGGCATCTCGATCGTCGCCTACCAGCACGCCTGACGGTCTGACCAGGCACAATGACGGGCATGCCCGTCCCGTCCGAGCGCCCCGGCCTGCGTGAGCGCAAGAAGCTGAAGACCCGCGCCGCGATCCGGAAGGCCACCTACCGGCTGGTGGCCGCCCAGGGCTACGAGGCGACCACGATCGAGCAGATCGCGGCGGCGGCCGAGGTCTCCCCCTCCACCGTGGTGCGCTACTTCCCGGCCAAGGAGGACATCCTCCTCACCGACGACCAGGACGAGCTGCTGCTCGCCCGGCTGCGGGCCCGCCCCGCCGGCGAGGAGCCGCTCGAATCGCTGCGGGCCGTCGTCCTCGACGCCGTCACCGCCTCCCTGGCCCGCGAGCCGGAGGAGACCCGGCTGCGCGCCCGCCTCGTCGTGGAGACCCCCGCAGTCCGCGCCCGCCTCACCGAGACCACCGCCGAGACCGGCCGGCTGCTCTCCGCCGCCGTCGCCGAGCGCACCGGCCGCGCCCCCGACGACCTGGAGGTGCGGGTCTTCACCGCGGCCGTCCTCGGCGCGCTGCGCGAGGCCACCGTGCACTGGGCCGAGCACGGCGGCGGCGACGACGCCCTCGTCCCGCTGCTCGACCGGACCGTCGACATCCTCAAGGCCGGTCTGACGCTCCGCTCCCCCGGCCCAGACCGGCCCTGACCACCTCGCTCGACCGCGGGTTCTCCACGCACCCCCACACGCCGTGCGGGCAGTAGTCGGTGAAGGTCTGGTACACCGGGCGGTGCCGCGCGAACCACTCCAGCATCCCGCGGACGTAGTCCGGGTTGTCCCCGTTGCGGAACAGCCCCCACTCCGGGAACGACACCGGCTTCCCGTGCGCCGCCGCGAACCGGGCGTGGAAGGCCAGCCCGTACGCCTCCGTCACCTGCTCCTCGAACGGGACGCCCGCGGGCTGGTCGTAGGCGTCGAGCCCGATGACGTCCACCACGTCGTCGCCCGGGTAACAGCGCGGCCAGGCGACGGCGTCGAGACCGCGGCTCGGCGTGAAGTCGAAGCGGAAGCGCTGCCCAGGCACCTCGCGCAGCACCGACACCACCCGCCGCCAGTACGCCTTCCAGGCCTCCGGGTCCGGCCCGCAGCGGTGGCTGTACGTGGTGCCGTTCATCTCCCAGCCGAGCACCAGGACCGCGTCCGCGAGCCGGTGCTCCACGAGCCGGGCGCCGAGCGTCCGGAAGTGCCGGTCGTACTCCCCGGCCGCCCCGCGCCGCAGCCCCGCCCGCACCCGGGCGTCGTCCAGGCCCTCCTCGTTGCGGTCGAGCAGCGGCACGTTGAGGACGAACAGCCGCCCCGGCCGCTGCTCCTTCCACCGCGCCCACGGCTCGAACAGGGCCCGGTGCCCCTCGATGTTGGACCAGCGGTCGCCCGGCAGATACGTGTGCCCGACGGTCAGCGGCTCCCCGCCGAGCCACTTCTCCACCTCGGCGATCCGCCGCACCCCCGCCTCGTCGGAGCCCGTGAAGAACCCCGACGGCACCCCCGGCACCGGTACCGGCGGCGACGGCGGACCGAACGGCGCCGTCGGCTCCTCGCCCTGCCCTCCGCCCGGCGCCAGCCGCTCGTACGCCAGCAGCAACACGAGAACGGCCGCGAGCAGCACGGCCAGTGCCACCCGCGGCCAGGTCAGGAAGGAGCGCACGTCAGCTGGTCCAGAACTCCCACCAACGGGTCAGGACGAGCATCCCGATGATCCCGATGTGGAGCACCGGCAGCGCGAAGGTGAAGTCGCCGAGGAAGGTCCGCACGCCGGCCGGCGCGGGCAGCAGCCCGTTCCGCACGTTGTGCGCGGTGACGTACCAGAACATGGTGATCGTGGCGGCCCAGGCCAGGCAGCACCACAGGCACAGCGCGTTGATCTCGTACAGCGACTGCTGCATCAGCCAGGTGCAGAAGCCCACGCCGAACAGCATCCCGGCGTTCAGCCCCAGCCAGAACCAGCCGCGGTAGCGGGCGCCGGCCAGGATTCCGGCGCCCACGGCGACGACGACGGCGTACGTCACGAGACCGAGCATCGGGTTCGGGAAGCCGAACACCGCGGCCTGCTCGCTCTTCATGACGCTGCCGCAGGAGACCACCGGGTTGAGACTGCACCCCGGCTGGAAGCCCGGGTCCTCCAGGAGCCTGAACTTGTCGATCGTGATGACCCAGCCGGCCAGCACACCGGCCGCTCCCGTCACGACCAGCATCCAGGCGAAGGCCCGGCTCGCGCCGGTCCCCGCTCCGCCCGCAGGCCCGTCCTCCTGCTGCCGCTGACCCGGCACTCCGCCCCGTACGTTGACCGTCGCCATGAGGCCGCCCCCGTCCGTCAGCCCTGGATCCGGCTCACCGGCACCGCGATGTGGCCCGTGTTCCGCACTACGTCGTCGGCGGAGATGAACGCCTTGAGGCGGTCCTCGTCGACCGGCGCCCCCGGCGCCGCGTCCGGCCACGGAACGACCGGGACCTTCACGATGACGTGGCCGGTCGCGTACGCCGCCTCCTGCCACTCCACCGGCACCTGGCACTGCGCGTTCATGAACGGCAGGGTGAGCACGGCCCGCTCCGCCTCGACGAGCAGGTGCGCGCCGATCCCCCGGTCCTGGCCGGCGTCGACGACGATGCCGCCGATCGGCACGCCCATGCCCTCCAGGGTCTCCCGGAGCTCCGCCTCGCCCGCCTCGGGGCCGTGCAGGCCGTCGCCGATCGAATACACCATCAGAAAGGGGGTGGCGGGCATGTCGTCGGTGGGCCCGAGGGTCCACGAGATGACGGTGAGCGTTCCCATCGAATGGGCGCTGTGCGCCGAGGACAGGACGTTGGAAGTGGTCATGGATCCGGATGCTAGGGGACGAACACCCGGCACCCTCCGCCGAATTCACTCGTTCGGCCGACATTCCGTCCGCCGGTATTTCCGCCGCAACGAACCGGGGCTTTCCTCGTTGTGCCCAGAGGGCATCAGTCGACCCCAGGAGATCACTCATGATCGTCCCTCGCCGCGTGGCCTTGCGTTCCCTTTTCGCCGCTGCCGTCGGCGCGTTCACGGGCGGCGCGCTGACCCGTATCGCGGCCGCACCGTCGGCTCCCGAGGACCCGTCGGTCTTCGACGAGATGTACGGCGGGCGACACGTCCGGGGCATGCGCGGGCCTTCCGGCGAGCCCGTCGTCCTCGTCGACGGCCGGCCCCTGCACCTGATGCGCTGCGCCGACGGCGGCTGGGTCAGCCCGATCGACCACTACGAGTCCTGTCCGACGCCGCTGGCGGCCGCCCGCGCGGCCGTGGACGGGCTGGGCCCCGCCCCGCTGAGCCGCTTCGCCGCCGGCCACGGCGTCCACCCGGGAGGGAGCCCCCGTGGCGTACACGCGTAAGAACCAGCGCGATCTGACCAGCGCGGAGAAGAAGCGCTTCGTCTCCGCCGTCCTCGAACTCAAACGGACCGGGACGTACGACGACTTCGTCCGCACCCACATCGACCACTACGTCGCCGACGGCGAGGGCAAGCTGCGGGTCGCCCACATGTGCCCCAGCTTCCTGCCCTGGCACCGCAAGTTCCTGCTGGAGTTCGAACGGGCGCTGCGCCGGATCGACCCGTCGGTGACCGTGCCGTACTGGGACTGGACCCTGGACAGAACCCCGGCCGCCTCGCTGTGGAGCGAGGACTTCATGGGCGGCAACGGCCGCCCCGGCGACTTCCAGGTCATGACCGGCCCCTTCGCGTACGCGAGCGGGCGCTGGACCCTGCGCTACGGCATGACGGAACAGCGGTTCCTGAGCCGGGACTTCGGACGCCCCCGCGATCCGCTCGACCTGCCGACGTCCGCCCAGGTCGACGAGGCCCTGCGGGAGCGGACCTACGACTCGGCGCCGTGGAACTCCACCAGCCGCTCCGGCTTCCGCAACCGACTGGAGGGCTGGGCGCAGGGGCAGGGCAACACCCGCTTCCAGCTGCACAACCGGGTGCACCGCTGGGTCGGCGGCCTGATGCTCGGCGGCGGCTCCGTCAACGACCCCGTCTTCTGGCTGCACCACGCCTACGTCGACCTGCTGTGGTCGCGCTGGCAGGCCCGCAACCCGGGCGCCGGCTATCTCCCCAAGGACCCGCCGCCGCTCGGCGACCCGCAGTACCGCAAGGTCGCCGCGCTGCACGAGCGGATGGGTCCGTGGAACGTGACCCCGGCGGAGCTGCTCGACCACAGCGGCATCTACCGCTACGCATGAGAGCGTCCCCCCGGCCCGCGCGGGCCGGGGGGACGCTCCGTTCAGCGGGGGCCGAGGATCAGCCGCCGTAGCCGCCGTCGTCGTGGCCACCGTCGACGTTCGCGCACTGGTTGCCGAAGGCCGGGTTGATCAGGCCGACGAGGTTGACGGTGTTGCCGCAGAGGTTGATCGGCACGTGGACCGGAACCTGCACGACGTTGCCGGAACCGACGCCGGGCGAGTGGGCGGCGACGGCCTCGGCGCCCGAGTCGGCGACGGCCAGGCCGGCTCCGCTGAGGGCAACGGCACCGGTGCCGGCGATGACAGCGGCAGCCTTCGCGATGCGAGACATCAGGAACTCCTTGAACGTGGAAAGCGACCGCGAGCATCACGGTCACATGTGTCCTTCAACGGCGCGGCGGCCCAGGGGTCACGGCCGTTGCGCCGAACGGGACGGAGAAATGGGAAAAGGAGAGGGAATGGCCCGCGGACCACCCGTTCCACCCGCCGTCGGATACGACGGAGCGGTCGGGGATCCGCGGGCCGCGGCCATGCGACAAGCCTTCTGTTGCAACGAGCCGTGACCCTGCGAGTGGCGGGAAGAATCGTGTCTTCACCCGCCGGCTCATTGGTCGTACAAAAGCTCGTACGTTACGGGGCCAGGCCCAGCTGCGGGTCGAGCGCACCGGTTACCGCGGGCGTGAGGACACCGACCTCCGGCACAGCGAGCTTCGGCAGGCCGGCCAGCCCGTCGCCCTGCGGGGTGAGCAGCGCGTTGCCCACGGTGGCGCCCGGGGTGACGGCCTTCATCTCCGAACGGGGGCTGGTCACCTCGGCCGTGCCCGGCTCGCTGCCCTTGAGCAGCTCGGGGAGCGGGGCCGCGATGTCGGTCTCCGAGAGGGTGCTGTCGAGCGGGACGCGGGGGAGGGTGAGGTCGGGCAGCGCGCCGGCGCCCTCGTGGAAGCCGGTGGGCGCGCCGGGGACCGGCGTGGGGACGCCGGTCTCGATCGACGGGGCGTCCATCGGGAGGACCGGCTCGAGACCCTGCAGCGGAACGACCACCGGGGCGTCCGCGGCGGCGGAGGGCGCCAGGGCCGCGGAGGCGAGGGCGGCGGCGAGGAGACCCAGGCCGGCGTGAGATCGCAGATTCATGTCCTGCAAACGAGTTGCGGCCCGGTTTCGTGACGGGTTTCGCCTGAGTGCAGCAACGCGAGGCCCCCACCGGTGAGGGCGGGGGCCTTGGTTGACGCGGCATCAGTGCGGGGCGCCGGTGGGCGCTTCCGCGGCGTCAGTGGTTGCGGTTGCGCACCACGCGTCCACCGCGCAGGTACATCACGGAACCGCCGATGAGGAGCGCGGCGCTGATCGCGGCGGCTCCCATGAGCGCGGCCGAGTCGCTACCGGTGTCGGGCAGGTGGGGGTGCTCGCTCGGGTGACCGGGGTGACTGGGGTGCCCGGGCGGCGTGGTCCCACCGGGCCCCTCGCAGCCGTAGCCCTCACAGGGGGGCTGGGAGGTGGTGGGGGGCTGCGAGGTGGTCGGGGGCTGCGAGGTGGTCGGAGGCTGCGACGTCGTCGGAGGCTGAGAGGTGGTCGGGGGCTGGGAGGTGGTGGGCGGCTGCGACGTCGTGGGGGGCTGAGAGGTGGTCGGAGGCTGCGAGGTGGTCGGAGGCTGCGACGTCGTGGGGGGCTGAGAGGTGGTCGGGGGCTGCGACGTCGTGGGCGGCTGGGAGGTGGTCGGGGGCTGCGACGTCGTCGGAGGCTGGGAGGTGGTCGGAGGCTGCGACGTCGTCGGAGGCTGGGAGGTGGTCGGAGGCTGCGACGTCGTGGGGGGCTGCGAGGTGGTCGGAGGCTGGGACGTCGGAGGCGACGTCGTCTCGCAGCCGTAGCCGCCCTCCTCACAACCCGGGTGAGTCGGGTGGGTCGGGTGGGTCGGGTGACCGCCGGGCGGCGTACCGCCCTCGTCGCCGTAGCCGCCGGGGCCGTCGTCCCCGTAGCCGCCGGGCGTGTCGTGATCGGCACCGCCGCCGACGGCGGACTGGACCGCCTGGTGGCAGATGTCGGCGACCGCGGCGGAGACGAGATCCCCCAGCTGTCCGTGGATCCCACACACATTGCCCGGCAGGGGCCCCTGCATGTGCTGTCCGCCGTCCGGTCCGGGCGAGTTCCCCGTGGCGGCCACGGAGCTCATGGTCAGGGCGAAGCCGCCGGTGAGCGACAGGATGCCGGTCGCCGCGGCGGTGATGAGCACTTTGCTGCTGATGTTGGATCGCATACCGCTCTTCCTCTGGGACAGGGAGAAACCGGCGAGGATCCCCCCTCGCTCCGACGACCGGCCCGTTTCCGCGCACGCCGTCCGGGCGCGTGCGGATGGCGTGAGCGTAGGAAGACGAAAGGGCCGAAGGGCCGAGGCAACACGGCAGACAATCCGAAAATCATTCAATCGGACGTCAGGAAAGGGCAAGAGTGTGGCCCTGGCAAAGGGGGAGTCCGCCAGGGCCTTTCACAGCAGGGTGGTCCGACCGGCCGTCAGCCGCCGAGCGGGTTGGCGGCACCGAGCGGGAGACCGCCGAGGAGCGAGCCGTCCTTGCCGGTCTGGTTCAGCTGGTTCGCGGTGTCGGAGACGGTCTTGACGGGCGAGCCGTCCGTGGTGCTGCTGAGCGCGTCCGTCGTCAGCCCGCTGCTGGTGAGCCCGCCGAGTCCACCGTCCAGGCTGGTGGGCACCAGCGATCCTGCGGCCATCGCGGGCGCGGCGACGCCCAGGGCCATCACAGAACCGGCGAGGGCCGCGGCAACCTTGGTGGGCTTCATGAAGAGGTTCCTTCCCATAGTGTGCAACTCGCTTGCCGTACAGGGGTGTTGGGGATTCCCGGTACGCCGTTCCACTTCCTGTAACGAGACGTCCGCTCCCCGGAAACTCCGGGATCGGGGATTTCTCGACACTGCACCCGAACGATGAGGACCGGTGCTATTTGCCGATCGAATGCGCGGAGGAGGCGTGCGAGGGGCGCGAAAAGGGGCGTGCCCGCCCAGGAGTCCTGGACGGGCACGACCCGGGTGCGGTCGGCTAGCGGACCGGCAGCGGCGACTTCACCGGCAGGCCGCTCGTGGAGACGGGCGCCGTGACCGCGAGGTCGTCCGTGGAGGGCGGCGTGACCGGAAGGGCGTCCGTGGACGGCGGCTTGACCGCCGACAGGTCCGGAACACCGGGCAGGCTCGCCAGGTCCGTGCTCGGCAGCACGCCGCCGAGGGTGGCCGTGACCAGGTTGACCAGCGAGGACAGGGTCGAGGTCACCTGGGAGAGGAGACCGGTGGGGCTGGCGGAGGTGACGGTCGCGAGGAGGTCGGCGACCGCCTTCTGCACCGCGGCGAGCGTGTCGCCGATGAGGTCGGCGGGCGCGGCCGCCGCCTTGGTGCCGGCCGGCAGGGGCAGGCCGGCGGGCGTGGTCGAGCTCAGCGCGGACGGCGTCACGGCCGGCGCCTCGGCGGCGGGCGGCACCACTGCGGGGGCCTCCACCTCGGACGGCTTGGCGGCCGGGACCTCGGCGGCCGGCGGGGTCACGACGGACGTGTCCGCGGCAGGCGGCTTCACGGCGGAGGTGTCCGCGGCGGGCGGCTTCACCGCGTCCGCGTCAGCGGCCGGCGGAATCACAGCGGACGTGTCCGCGACAGGCGGCTTCACCGCCGAGGCGTCAGCAGCCGGCGGAGACACGACGGACGTATCCACGGCGGGCGGCTTCACCGCTTCCGCAACCGGCGGCTTCACAGCGTCCGCGTCCGCAGCCGGCGGCTTCACGGCGTCCGCGGCAGGCGGCTTCACCGCCGAGGCGTCAGCAGCCGGCGGAGAAACGACGGACGTATCCGCAGCGGGCGGCTTCACCGCTTCCGCGACCGGCGGCTTCACCGCGTCCGCCTCCGCAGCCGGCGGAGCTACGACGGGCGTGTCCGCAACCGGCGGCTTCACCGTGCCCGCGTCAGCAGCCGGCGGCGTCACGACGGACGTATCCGAGGCGGGCGGCTTCACAGCGTCTGCGGCGGGCGGCTTCACTGCGTCAGCGTCCGCAGCCGGAGGCTTCACCGCGTCCGCGTCAGCAGCAGGCGGAGTCACAGCAGACGTGTCCGCGGCCGGCGGCTTCACCGTGTCCGCGTCCGCAGCCGGCGGCTTCACCGCAGAAGCGTCAGCTGCCGGCGGAGTCACGACGGACCCGTCCGCGACCGGCGGCTTCACCGCCCCCGCGTCCGCGGCCGGCGGAGTCACAGCGGGCGTGTCCGCAGCCGGCGGCTTCACCGCGTCGGCGTCGGCAGCCGGCGGCTTCACCGTCTCCGCGTCCGCTGCCGGCGGCTTCACCGCCGACGTGTCCGCGGCCGGGTCGGTCGGGGGGTCGGGGACGCGGGCGGGGGCCGCGGCCTTCGCCGCGTCGACGGCGGTCTTGATCTTGGCCCTGAACGCGTCGGCGGTGGCGACGGGCAGTCGCCCGTCGTGGGCCTTGAGGGCGGCGGTGACCAGCTCGGCCACCGGGGCGCTCACGGGGCCGAGTTCGCCGAGGGCCTCGGCCTGGGCCAGGAGGGCGGCCCGGTCGGGAAGGGGGGCTCGGGTGCCGGCGTGGGGTGCCGGGCGGGACGGGCGGAGTTCGTCGGCGCAGGCGGGACCCGCCGTACCGAGGGTGACGGCGGCGGATATCGCCAGGACGGTGATGCGGCGTGAGACCAGGGGACGCATATGTGTTCCTTTTCCTTATGCGCCGGACAACTTCTCCGCCACCGTGCCTGCGGGTATAGCGCTCCGCAACCGGAGAACTACTGAGCGCCACGTCTCCGTTCGAGTGAATCCACCCTCCTGACCTGCCTCTCCGGAGGGCGTACGCCGTTGCACCCCACGGCGCACGGGGTGCGCCCGAACGAGTCACCACGGTGAGCAGACGGCGAAAGGCCGGCGCGCCGCCCCTGGACGGGGCGGCGCGCCGGCCTCGGAAGGACCACGATCCGGCGTGCGAGATCAGAAGTCGGCGTTCACGCAGGTGTTGCCGAAGGCGGGGTTCAGCGCGCCGATGATGTTGACGGTGTTGCCGCACAGGTTGATCGGGATGTGGATCGGGACCTGGACGGCGTTGCCGGACAGGACGCCCGGGGAGTGCACGGCCGCGCCCTCGGCACCGGAGTTGGCGGCGGCGACACCGGCGGCGCCGGCGACAGCGGCGGCGGCACCCACGGACAGGGCGACAGCCTTGGCGATACGCGACATGGAGAACGTCTCCTCGATCGATTCACTACTCGGACGGCGCGGACGGTATTGCCCGGCTGCTTCAACAACGCCCTGGGATTTCATCGGTTGCTCTCCCGAACGGGTGACGTTCAACCGATCTTTGGGCCATAAGAGGGTCATTCGAGTGACCGGCCCCAGAAAGGCGCAACACGCTCAACGAGGAACCTGCCGCTTGGGTACGGAAGTTAGCGTTTGTGAGCATCTAATGCTTACTATCGCCCGCCGTGGGGGTTATAACGTTCCCGAACGTTGCTTCCGGTCCCCTCGCGCGTTCATCCATTTCGCGCGGACGACTCCTTCCTCGCCCCCGGTCTCCACGGGTCTTCCTCTCCTTCTCTCATCTCAGCGGAGAACCTGTATGCGGAATTCAGCGGTTGATGCCGTTCATGCCGTACGTCGGGGCCTGGTGTGCGCCGTGTCGTGCGCGGCACTGTCCGCCGTGCTCCCGGCCGCCTCCGCCGTCGCGCCCCGGCCTGGGGAGGCCGCGCGCGTTCCCTTCGCGCCGCGGTACACGGCCGTCCAGCACGGTGGGATCGTGCGGGCCGCCAACACCTCGGCGACCGGTGCCAAGGGCACCGAGAAGGCCAACGACGGCGCCACCGTCGCGTACGTCGACGTCGACAGCGACCCCAACACCTACAACTCCAGCCGGGCCGAACTGCGGGTACCCGCCGGGGCCCGGGTCAGCTGGGCCCGCCTGTACTGGGGCGGGAACCTGCGCGTCGGCGAGCAGAAGCCGCCCAAGGACAACGGGCGGGTGCTGATCGCCGAGCCCGGCGGCCGGTACAAGGCCGTGCTCGCCGACTCCACGGTCGGGCACCGCACCGCGGACGGCGCGGACGCCTTCCAGGCCTCCGCCGACGTCACGCAACTGGTCCGTTCGGCCCGGCCGGGGCTGTGGACCGTCGCCCAGGTGAACGTGGCGAAGGGCCGTTCGGCGGTCGGCGGCTGGGGCGGCTGGACGCTGGTCGCGGCGTACGAGAAAGCCGCCGAGCCGCTGCGCCGACTGGCCGTGTGGGACGGTTTCGAGACGCTCGGTCCGAAGAACGCGGAGCTCGGAATCCCGCTCGCGCTCGGCAAGGACCGCATTCCCCGGGCCGCGAACGGCCGGCTCGGACTCGTCGCCTACGACGGCGACCGGGGGACTTCCGGGGATTACCTCGCCGTGGAAACCGGTCTGGCGACCGGCGTCACGCGCAGCCTGATCTCCGATTCCGCGAATTCCGCGGACGACGTGATGAACTCCAGCATCACGGATTCGGGAACAAGTCGGATGAAACGACAGCCCGTTCGTCAGAACACCCTGGGGTACGACTCCGACGTCTTCGATCTGCGGGGGGCGCTGCGCCATGGGGCCGATCGTTTCCACATCCGCCTCGGAAGCCGGAAGGACGCCGTCTGGCTCGGCGCGCTCTTCCTCCAGGCGGACGTCGTCCGACGGGCGGACGCCCGGCGGTGACGTGCGCCCGGACGTGCTGCACGCGGTCCAGCCGGGCGACGGCGGCGTCGCCCGGGTCGTCACCGATCTGGTCCGGGCACAGCTCGCGGCGGGGCTGCGGGTGGCCGTGGCCTGCCCGCCCGGCACCGAACTCGCCGCGTCGGTACGGGCCGAGGGGGCCGACACCTACGCCTGGCGGGCCGGCCGCGAGCCGGGCCCGCGCCTGTTCCGCGAGACCCGTGAGCTCGCCCGGCTGATCCGTACGACGCGCCCCGCCCTGGTGCACGCGCACAGCGCCAAGGCCGGGCTCTGCGCCCGGCTCGCGCTGCGCGGCCGGATCCCGACCGTGTACCAGCCGCACGCCTGGTCCTTCGAGGCGGTCGACGGCACGACGGCGGCCCTCGCCCGCCGCTGGGAACGCGCCGCCGCGCGCTGGACGGCCCGCGTGGTCTGCGTCAGCGAGGCGGAGCGGCACACCGGCGAGAGCGCCGGGGTCCGGGCGCCCTGGTCCGTGATCCACAACGGCGTGGACACGAACCGCTTCACCCCGAGGCCGGCGGCGGCCGACGTCCCGGCACCCGGTGGCGGGACCGCGTACGTCCCGGCGCCCGGCGGCGACCCGACCGCCCCGGCGGCCGGCGCCCGGACGCCGACCGTGCCGGAGGCGGTGCCGTCGGGCGCCCCCACCGCCGTGGGACCCGCCGTGCCCGGACAGGGCCCGGCCGCCCAGGAGGCGGCCGGCGCCGGCCCCGTCGTCGTCTGCGTCGGGCGGCTCTGCCGGCAGAAGGGACAGGACGTGCTGCTCGCCGCGTGGCCCGAGGTGGTCGCGCGGGTCCCGGGCGCGCGGCTCGTGCTGGTCGGCGACGGGCCGGACGCGGAGCCGCTGCGGGCCGCCGCCGGCGCCTCCGTGACCTTCGTCGGGGCGGTGGCCGACACGGCGCCCTGGTACCGGGCCGCCGACGTCGTCGTCCTCCCCTCCCGCTGGGAGGGCATGGCGCTCGCGCCGCTGGAGGCGATGGCGAGCGGCCGGCCCGTGGTCGTCGGTGACGTGGACGGGGCGCGCGAGAGCCTGCCGCCCGGCCACGAGGAGCTGTGCCTGGTCCCGCCCGAGGACCCGGCCGCCCTCGCCGCAGCAATCGGCCGGCTTCTGGCCCGGCCCGAGCTGCGGCACTCGCTGGGCCGGGAGGCCCGCGAGCACGTACTCAGCAGATTCGATGTGCGGCGCACCGGCGCGGCCGTCGCGGAGCTCTACCGCGAACTGGCCGGAGTGCGGTGCACGGAGCACAGAGAGCCGATCGCACAGTGACTACGGAAAGCACCAGCGTCCCTCCTTCGCCGGGCCCCTGGCCCGCCGCGGGCCCTTTCACGGGGCTCGCCTCCCTCACGTCGCCGCGCGGCGGTTCCGACCGCCTCGCGCTGCCGCCGCGCCGGCCGGGGCGGCAGCGCCTCGCCGCGCTGCCGATGGTCGTCGCCGACGCGCTCGCCGTACTGCTCGCGGTCTGTCTGCTGTCCGAGGCGCACCGGCGCTGGGAGCCGGCGCTGCTCGTGGCCGGTCTCGTCGTGCTGCTCGACGGCCGGGCCGGTCTGTACCGGCGGGCCGGCGTGCCCGTGGGCGTCCTGGACGAGGTGCCCGCGCTCGCCGCCCGCGCCGGGGTCGCCTGGTGCGTGACGGCCGCCGCGGCCGCCGCGTACGCCCCCGCGCTCGCGATCGGGCCGCTGCGGCTGAGCGTCGCGTACGCGGCGCACGTCGTGGCGGTGACCGCGCTGCGCGGGCTCGTGCACGGGCGCCGGCGCCGCGTGGCGCGGGCGCACCCCCGGTCGGCGCTGGTGGTCGGCCCCCTGGGGCCGGCGCGCCGGTTCGCGGCCGCGCTCGGGCAGCACCCGGAGTACGGCATCCGGCCGGTCGGCGTCGTCGGCGCCCGCCCGGACGGCGAGCGGGGGCTCCCGGTGCTGACGACCACGGAGGAGATCCACCGGGCGGTCATCCAGAACACGGTCCGCGACGCGATCTTCCTGACCGAGGACGCCGGGCTCGTGACGCTCTTCCAGCACTACGGCTGTACGACCTGGCGGATCGGCGGCGACTTCGCCGACGAGCCGATGGGCGACCACCTGTGGGGCTACGGCTGCCGGCGCCTGGTGCCGATCGGCGAGCGGCGCGGCCTGACCGCGAAGCGGGCCCTGGACGTGGCGCTCGCCGCCCCCGCGCTGGCGTGCGCGCTGCCGGTGCTGCTGCTGTGCGCCCTGGCGGTGCGCCTCTCGGACGGTCCCGGGGTGCTCTTCCGGCAGGAGCGGGTGGGGCAGAACGGGCGCCTGTTCACGCTGCTGAAGTTCCGTACGCTGAAGCCGGTCGACGAGACGGAGTCGGCGACCCGGTGGAGCGTCGCCGACGACCACCGGATGAGCGCCGCCGGGCACTTCCTGCGGAAGACCTCGCTCGACGAGCTGCCGCAGCTGTGGAACGTGCTGCGCGGGGACATGAGCCTGGTCGGGCCGCGGCCCGAACGCCCGTACTTCGTCGCGCAGTTCAGCCGGGTGCACGCCGGTTACGCGGCGCGGCACCGGATGCCGGTGGGGCTCACCGGGCTCGCCCAGGTGCACGGCCTGCGCGGCGACACCTCGATCGAGGACCGCTGCCGCTTCGACAACCACTACATCGACCACTGGTCGCTCTGGCAGGACGTGTGCATCCTGCTGCGCACGGCGGCCGGCCTCGTGCGACCGACAGGAAGCTGAGGATGGCGACGATGACGACGGCGGCCGTGGCGGTACCGGAGTCCGGCCCGGGCGTCCGGGAGTGGGCGCGCAGGACGGGGGCGCTCTCCCCGGTCCTGGCCGTGATCGCGCTGCTGCTCGTGCCGGGCGGCGGGGGCGGCGCGCAGGGCGGTACGGGCGGCACCGGCACCGTCGCTGACGCCGCGTCAGGGCTGCTGGTGCTGATCTGCCTGGTGCGGCTGCTACGGAGCGGGGCCCGTCCGCTGACCCGGGCGGCGGCCGTCGTGCTCGGCCTGCCGGTGCTCGGCGTCTGCCTGGCCGCGATCACCTCCAACGACCCGGGCGCGAGCCTGCCGGGCGTCGCCCGTTACGTGCAGATCTTCGTGCTGGTCCCGGCGGCGGTCCTGCTGTCGATCCGCGACCGCCGGGACTTCGCCGTGCTGGCCTGGGCCCTCGTCGGCCTCGCCCTGCTCCAGGGCGCGGTGGGCGTGCTCCAGTTCCTGACGGGGACGGGCGCGTCGTACCAGGGCGAGGACATCCGGGCGGTCGGCACCTTCGGGGCGACCGACGTGATGGGCATGGCGACGGTCGTCGCGTACGGCCTCGTCATCGCGGCCGGTCTGGCGCTCGGCGGCACGGCGGGCCGTGCCAGGACCGTCGCGCTGGCGTGCGCCGCCGCGCTGTTCGTCCCGCTGGTGCTGTCCTTCAGCCGGGGGGCGTGGATCGCCACGCTCCTCACCTGCGGACTCCAGCTGCTCCTGTCCGGGCTGCGCCGGGCCGGCCGGGTGGCGCTCGTCGTGGCCGCACTGGGGGTCGTGCTGGTCGGCGGCTTCGGCATCGGCTCGGACATGGTGAAGGAGCGGGTCACCAGCATCACGCAGGTGACGGCCGCGCCCGACCAGTCGGTCACGGACCGGTACACGATGTGGGCGGCGGCGGGCCGCATGTGGCGCAGCGAGCCGCTCACGGGCGTGGGCCTGAAGGGCTTCCCCGCGTACCGCGACTCCAACGCCTCCCTGGCGCTGTCCTCGGGCAGCGACACGGCCGGCGCGGGCGCCGCCTTCGCGCGGCAGCCGCTGCTGTCCCCGCACAACATGTACCTCCTCGTCCTCAGCGAGCAGGGCCTCGTCGGCCTTCTCGCCCTCGCCGGCAGCTGGGCCGCCCTCCTGGTCGCCGCCCTGCGCCGGCGAGGGCTCGGCGCGGACTGCGCGCTGGTCGCGACCGGCCTGCTCGCCTGGCAGCTCATCGACTTCTTCTACGCGGACATCGGCGGCCCCTCGACGGTGCTGATGTCCGTCGTCCTCGGCCTGGCGGCCTGGTGGTCGCTGGCGGAGGTGCGGCGTGCGTGACCCCTGGTCCCCCCTCCAGCCCCCGACGGACGCCCCCGGCCCCCCGGGGGCTTCGGCCGAGCGGGTCGCGGCGCAGGGCGGGCGGCGCGACGGCGGGCCGGGCGACGGCCGGGCCCCGGACCTCGGCGCCGGGCCGCCGAACGTCTCGCCGCCCGCGGCCCCTTGGGCGCCACCGCCGCCCCCGCCGCTGCCGCCGTCACTGCCGCCGCCGCCCGTCGAGAACACCGTCCCGTCCGCCGTCCGGTCCGGCGGGCGGGACGGCGTCATGCCCTTCGCGCCCGGCGGACCACCGGCGTCCCCCTGGCCCGGCCGCCGTGCCGCGGACGCACCGGAGTCCGGCGCCGGCGGTGCCTCCGCCTTCACCGGCCCGTCGCCGACGGCCGCCCCGGCCGGGCCCGGTGACCCCTGGTCGACGCTTCCTCCGGCGGACGCGCTGTGCGGCCTCCCGCCGCTGACCGACGCACACCCCCTCCAGCCCGCGCCCACCGGCGAGCGGAGCGCACACGGCGAGGCACCCCGCCCGACGGCCTCCCTGGCCGACCCCTGGTCGCCCCTTCCCCCGGGGGACGCCCTCTGCGGGCTGCCCCCGGCCGGGGCCGGCGGGCGGCCCGACGGGTCTGCCGGAGCACCCCCCTTCCCCGAGACCGCCGTTCCCGGGTTCGGGCCGACGGACGTGCCGGTGGATCTGCTCGTCGCCGATCCGTGGGCGGACCTCGTGCCGACGGACACGCGGTGCGAGGCGGGCGTGCGACGGGCGGCGCGGCCGGCCCTGCGGACCGCGCGGCCGCCGGCCGGGGCCCGGGCCGTGCGGCGGGTCGCGCACGAGCGGGCGCCGCGCTTCGACGACCCCGAGCTGCACGCGCTGCTGGACGCCACGGAGCTCACCGCGCCCCGGCCCCCGCTGCTCGGCGGGCGGCCGCTCGGGCTCGGGGCGCGGCCGGTCGCGAGCGGTGACGTGCGCGCGCCGCTGCTCGGGACGCGCGCCGCGCCGCACCCGCAGACCCGGCCGCCCGCCGGCGGCGGCGCCGCGGTCGGCCGCGGGCGGCACGCACGCCGTAAGGGGGGATGGTCGCCGTCGGGGCGGTTCCTGCTGCGGGCCGCCGTGGTGACGGCGGCGCTCACGGCCGTCGGGGCGGTGCTCGGGCTCGTACGGGACCAGATCCTCGCCGGGTACTTCGGGGCGGGCGCCGAGACGGACGCGTTCCTGGTGGCGTGGACGGTGCCGGAGTTCGCGTCGACGCTGCTCATCGAGGACGCGATGGCGCTGATCCTCGTGCCCGCGTTCTCACGGGCGCTCGCGCGCCGGGCCGGGACGCTGTTCGGGGATCCGGTCCGGGCGCTCGTCCGGACCACGCTGCCCCGGCTGGTGCTGACGGTCGCCGCGGTCGCCGCGCTCCTCGTCGCCCTCGCGCCGCTCCTCGTCTCCGCGCTCGCGCCCGGCCTGCCCGATCCGCAGCTCGCGGTGGACTGCACCCGGCTGACGGCCACCTGCGTGCTGTCGTTCGCGCTCGCCGGGTACTGCTCGGCGGCGCTGCGCGCGCACGGCTCGTTCCTGCCACCGGCGGCGATCTACGTGGCGTACAACGTCGGCATCATCGGGACGACCCTGGTGCTGCGGGAGCCGTTCGGGGTGCGGTCGGCCGCCGCCGGAGTGGCCGTCGGCGGGGTGCTGATGGTGCTCGTCCAGGCGCCGTCGCTGCTGCGGGAGCTGCGCACCCGGCCGGTGCCGAAGGAGGAGCCGCGGTCCGTGCCGGCGGGCGACGGGCGGCTGCTGGTGCTCGGGATGATCGCGCCGGTCGTGGTGTTCGCGCTGTCCCGTCAGTCGCAGATCCTGGTCGAGCGCTTCCTGGCCTCGCCGCTGCCGGCCGGTGCCATCTCGCATCTGAACTACGCGCAGAAGGTCGCGCAGATGCCGATGATCCTGTCCCTGATGCTGTGCACGGTCAGCTTCCCCGTGGTCGCCCGCGCCCTCGCCGCGGGTGACGCGGAGGCCGCCCGCCGCCGGGTGGAGCGGGACCTGCTGCTGGCGGCGGTCGTCGTCCTGATCGGCGCGTCGACGGTGATCGCCGCCGCCCCGCAGATCGTCGAGATCCTTTTCCAGCGCGGCGCGTTCGACCGGGCCGACACGGCCGCGACGGCCGCCGTCATGCGGGTGTACGCGCTCGGGCTGCTCGGCCAGACGATGGTGGGCGCCCTGGTCCGCTGCTACTTCTCCGCCGCCCGCCCGCTCTGGTACCCGGCCGCCGCGATGGGCGCCGGACTCGCCGCGACCGCCGTCACGGGCGCGGTCGGCGCCCGGGTGTGGGGCGCCGCCGGCATCGCGGGAGCCAACGCGCTCGGCATCACCCTGACCGCCGTGCTGCTGCTGAGCGGTGCCCACCGCCAGACCGTCCCGGTCGACGCGCGGCGGCTCGGCGAGGGCCTGCTGCGGCTCGCCACCGCCGGCGCCTGGGCCACGGGCGCGGGCTGGCTGTGCTCGGTTCTCGTCGGCACGCCCGTGCTCTCCCTCGCCGTCGCCGCCGTGGTGGTCGTCTGCGTGTTCGTGCTGTTCGTCGCGTGTGCCGCCAAGGCGCCCGAGATCCCGCCCCTGCCCCGCTCCCCCCGCCGAAGGACCCCCCATGCCCGCACCGGCCGTGCTGCGTCGTCTGCTGCCGAAGCCTCCCCTGTGGGTGGCGATGTACCACTCGATCGCCGACGCCTCCGATGACCCGTACAAGGTGACCGTCTCCCCCGTGCGCTTCGCCCGGCAGCTGCACTGGCTGGGCGACCGCGGGCTGCGCGGGGTGTCCGTACGGGAGCTGCTGGCGGCGGCGGCCGAGGGGCGGGAACGCGGTCTGGTCGGGCTGACCTTCGACGACGGGTACGCCGACTTCCTGGAGTCGGCGGTGCCCCTGCTGCGCCGGCACGGCTTCACGGCGACGGTGTACGTGCTGCCGGGACGCCTCGGCGGTGACAACACCTGGGACCCGGGGGGCCCGCGCAAACCGCTCCTCGACGAGGACGGCATCCGGCGGGCGGCGGCCGCGGGCATGGAGATCGGCTCGCACGGCCTGCACCACGTGTCCCTCACGGACGCCGACGACGCCACGCTCGCCGCCGAGACCCGGCAGAGCCGGGAGCTGATCGAGGAGATCAGCGGCGGTTCGGTGGACGGCTTCTGCTACCCGTACGGGACGGTCGACGCGCGGGTCGTCCGGGCCGTCCGCAAGGCCGGTTACACGTACGCCTGCGCGATCGACCCGGGCCCGCTGTCCGGCGCCTACGCCCTGCCCCGCCTCCACGTCGGCGAGGAGGACACCTCCTGGCGGCTCACCGCGAAGTGGCTGCTGCACCCGCTGCGGCGGCGCCGCCCCGCCGATCTCGTCCCCGCGCGCAGCAGCCCGGCCCGGTCGGTCCTGTCATGAAGGTGCTGCACGTCATCACGGGGCTCGGGATCGGCGGCGCCGAGCAGCAGCTGCGTCTGCTGCTCCGTCATCTGCCGGTGCGCGGCCGGGTGGTGACCCTGACCAATCCGGGCCCGGTCGCCGACGGCATCGAGGCGGACGGCACCCCGGTCACCCACCTCGGCATGACCGGCAACCGGGACGTGGGCGCGCTGCCGCGGCTCACCCGGCTGATCCGGCAGGGCGGTTACGACCTGGTCCACACGCACCTGTACCGGGCCTGCGTGTACGGCAGGCCGGCCGCCCGGCTCGCCGGGGTGCGGCCCGTCATCGCGACCGAGCACTCCCTCGGCGACGTCCAGATCGAGGGCCGTCCGCTGTCCGCGGGCACCCGGGCGCTGTACCTGGCGACCGAACGCCTCGGCACCTCCACGGTGGCCGTGTCGCCGAGCGTGGCGCGCCGGCTCGCCGACTGGGGCGTGGCCCCGTCCCGTATCCGGGTGGTGCCGAACGGCATCGAGACGGACCGCTTCGCCTTCGACCCGCGCGCCCGCGCGCAGACCCGGGCGGCGCTCGGGCTGCCCGCCGGCGCGTTCGTGGTCGGCGGGGTGGGGCGGCTCGCCGCCGGGAAGCGCTTCGACCGGCTGGTCCGGGCGGTGGCGTCGGTCCCGGAGGCGCGGCTGCTGCTCGTCGGCGAGGGCGACCGGCGCGCGGAACTGCTGCGGCTGGCCCGGGAGTGCGGGGCCGCCGACCGGGTGCTGCTCGCGGGCGCGTTCCCGGACCCGCCGACCGGCCCGGCGGGCGGGCGGCCCGACCTGCCGTCGCTGCTCGCCGCGATGGACGTCTTCGTCTCCACCTCCCCCGACGAGACCTTCGGTCTCGCCGTCGTCGAGGCGCTGGCCGCGGGTCTGCCTGCGCTGTACGTGGCCTGCCCCGCGATCGACGACCTGCCCGCCGGATCGGCGCCCGGCGCGCGCCGGATCGGCCCGTCCGTGCCCGAGCTGATCGGCGCCCTGCGCGAGCTCCTCACGGTGCGGGGCGCCCGGGGCGCCGGGGATCCGTCCCCGCCGGACCGGCTGCCGCCGCCCGAGGCCGTCCGCCGCTACGACATCGCGCACAGCGCCCGGCAGTTGCTGACCCTCTACCACCAGGCCGTCCACGGCCCCCGTCCTCCCGTGAAGTGAGAGCTGCACCATGACCACGACACCGCCACGTCCCTTCCTCCTCACCCCCGCCCGCTGGATGGTGCTGCCGGCCGCCGTGCTGGCCGGCGCGGCCCTCGGCGGCGGCTACGGCGCCGTGAAGACCCCGCAGTACGCGGCGACCAGCTACGTCATCGTCGTGCCGGCCGAGAAGTCCGACCCGTCGGCCGCGCTCGGCTTCGCACAGGCCTACGGCCGGGTCGCCACGGACATCGCGGTGACCGGTGACGCCCAGGTGTGGGCCGGGGTCTCGGCCGACACGCTGCGCTCCCACGTACAGGCCGCGACCTCGCCGGACGCGCCGATGATCTCGATCACCGCGCGTTCGGCCAAGCCGTCGACGGCGGTGTCGATGGCCGACGGGGTGGCCCGCGCTCTGGTCCTCAACAGCGCGCACGTCGCCGGGAACACGGGCGTGAAGGTCGTCCAGTTCTCCCGGGCGACCAAGCCGGTCGCCCCGGTCTCGCCGTCGGCGACCCTGTCGGCGCTGGTCGGGGCGTGCGGCGGCGGGCTGCTCGGCGGGCTCGCGCTGCTCGTCCGGCCGAAGCGGGCCGCGCGGGCCGAGGCCCGGCACTCGCGGCAGGCGGCGGTACCGGGTCCGGCGACGGCCGCGCGGCCGGAACCGGAGGCGGTGTGACCGGCGGTTCCTCCGTCACCGGCACGGTCGCCGGACTGCGCACCGAGGTGTGCCGGGACGGCGCTGAGTTCGGGCGGCTCGGCGCCGAGTGGACGGGGCTGTACGCCCGCTGCGCCACCGCGACGCCGTTCCAGTCCCACTCGTGGCTGCACTCGTGGTGGCTGTCGTACGGGCGCCCCGGCGCGCTGCGGGTGGTGCTCGTGCGGCGGGCGGACGGCACGCTCGTCGCGGCGGCGCCGCTGATGCGGGCGGCGGGCCCGCTGCCGGTGCTCACCCAGCTCGGCGGCGCCATCACCGACTTCACCGACGTGCTGCTCGACGACGCCTGCCCCGAGGCGGCGCCCGCGCTCGCCGCGGCCCTCGCCGGGGCGGCGCGCGGCGCGGTCGTCGACCTGCGCGAGGTACGGCCGGGGGCCGCCGCCGAGCGGGTCTACGAGGCCTGGCCCGGCCCGCGGCGACGGCTCCCGGACTCCCTGTGCCTGGAGCTGCCCGCCGTACCGATGGAGGTCCTGCTCGAACGGATCCCCTCGGGCAAGGCCCAGCGGGTCCGGGCGAAGCTGCGGAAGCTGGACGCCCTCGGCATCGACGAGCGCGTCGTCCCGGGGCCCGAGGTGCCGGCCGCCCTGGAGCGCCTGCTGGCCCTCCACCAACTGCAGTGGCGCGGCCGGGGGGTGACGGCCGAGCACACCAGCGAGCGGTTCGCCCAGCACCTGGCGCGGGCGGTACGGCCGATGGTCGAGCGCGGCGACGCGATGGTCACCGAGTTCCGCCTCGACGGCGACGTGGTGTGCGCGGACCTCACCCTGATGTCCCCGCGGCTCGCGGGCGGCTATCTGTACGGCGCCGATCCGGCGCTGCGGGCCCGCAAGGTGGACGTGGCGGCGATGCTGCTGCGGCACGGCGCGCGGGAGACCAGCGCGAGCGGCCGGGCCACGCTGAGCATGTTGCGCGGCACCGAGCCGTACAAGCACCACTGGCGGCCCGAGACGGTGCCCAACCAGCGCCTCATGCTCGCGGGGCGGGCCGCGGGCCCGCTGCTGCGGCTGCGGGCGGGCGCGGCGGACGGACGGCGCTGGGCGGCCCGGCAGGCACGGGAACGGGAGTGGCTGGGCCGGGCGCTCGGCCGCCGACCAGGGGCGTCGGGGACAGCGGGGACAACGGGGACGACGGCGGTGTCGGGGAGGCCGGGGACACCGAACGGCGGCGGAGGATGAACTCCTCCGCCGCCGTGGGGGACGTCAGGGCCCGGTCAGAAGGGCCAGACTCCGTTCAGCGCGCCCTGCCAGTCGACGGTCAGAGTCTCCTTCCAGCTGGTGCCTGCCTCCTGGGCGGGCTCGGTCAACTGCTGGGTCACGGACTCCTTCACGGACTCCTTCACGGGGTCCGTCCAGGAGTCCTTCCAGGAGTCGTCCTTGGGGACGCAGATCGGACCGCCGATCCAGCTCTCGACCCATGAACCGAGGTTCAGGGTCCAGCAGGTGGGCTTGGGCTCGGGCTTCGGCTCGGGCTTCGGCTCCGGCTTGGGCTCCGGCTTCGGCTCCGGCTTCGGTTCCGGCTTCGGCTCGGGCTTCGGTTCCGGCTTCGGTTCCGGCTTGGGCTCGGGCTTCGGTTCCGGCTTCGGCTCCGGCTTCGGCTCCGGCTTCGGCTTCGGCTCGGGCTTCGGCTCCGGCTTCGGCTCCGGCTTCGGCTCCGGCTTGGGCTCGGGCTTCGGTTCCGGCTTCGGCTCGGGCTTCGGTTCCGGCTTCGGCTCCGGCTTCGGCTCGGGCTTCGGTTCCGGCTTCGGCTCAGGCTTCGGTTCCGGCTTGGGCAGCGGGACCGTCGGATCGGTCGGGTCCACCGGGTCGACAGGATCGACCGGGTCAACAGGATCCGTCGGGTCCACCGGGTCCACCGGGTCGACAGGGTCGACCGGGTCCGTCGGGTCGACCGGATCCGTGGGCTCGACCGGGTCCGTCGGGTCCACCGGGTCCGTGGGCTCGGTCGGGTCCGTCGGGTCGACCGGGTCCGTCGGGATCTGCGGCTCCGCGCCGTACAGCATCTGGCGGAACACCTCGGACGACCGCGGGTTGTCGTCGCACTGCCAGACGCCGTGCGGGCAGTAGTCGGTGATCGTGTGGTACAGCGGCGGGTGCTGCTTCATCCATTCGAGCATGCGCCGCATGTACACGGGGTTGTCCCCGTTCCGGAACAGGCCCCATTCCGGGTAGGAGATCCGCTTCTTGTGCTCGGCCGCGAAATCGACCTGCGCCTGCAGTCCGTACGGCTCGCGCACGTGTTCGTCGAAACTGGATCCCGGGGGCTGGTCGTAGGAATCCATGCCGATGATGTCGACGACGTCGTCACCGGGATAGCACTCCGTCCACGGAATGGCGTCCCGGCCCCGGCTCGGATTGAAGTCGAAGCGGAATTTCTGCCCCGGGACGGAACGCATCGCGGTCACGATGCGCGTCCAGTACCTCTTCCAGGCGGTCGGATGCGGCGCGCACCGGTGGGTGTACGTCGTGCCGTTCATCTCCCAGCCGAGGACGATCACGGTGTCCGTGGCGTCGAGGTCGACCAGGCGCTGGGCGAGCCGCTGGAAGTGGTGGTCGTAGTAGCCGGCCGCGCCCAGCTGGAGCTGGCGGCGGACCTCGTAGTCGGAGACCCCGGCCTCGTTCCGCTCCAGCATCGGCACGTTCAGGACGAACATGCGGTCCGTCCGCTCGTTCCGCCAGGACGCCCAGGCGTCCAGGAAACCGGGCGGGCCCTCGATGTTCGACCAGCGGTCGCCGGGCAGATAGGTGTGGCCGACGCGCAGCTGGTGACCGCCGAGCCAGCGCTCCAGCCGGCTGATCCGGGCCACCCCGAGGGGTCCGGACTCAAGGAAGGCCCCCATGGCGCTCGAGAGAGCCGGTTGGGGGGCCTTGGTCGTTACGGATTCGGATTCGGCGGCGTGAGGCTGAGTCTGGGCGTGTGCGGGAGACGACAACGCGACAGAACCTGAGGCGAGGAGACCGGCGGTGAACACCCCCAGCCATCTTCTCGAAGTTCTCTTCTTTCGGTTGACCATGGCAGCTCCTTCTCTCTCGCGCCGCGTGAGGGTCCGTCAGTCTGATCTTCCGAAAGTATTCCTAATAAGCCGACCGGGAACTCGGCTTGGATCTGATCAATCGTCCGTTAGAGGATTCTTCATCGCCCAATTGGGGCACCCGAGACGAAGGACATGCCGTGCCGAGTTTTGACACCAGCGTCCCCGCTGTCCTTGTGCGGCTCGACCGGAACCCCTTCCACCACGGCACGCTCGGCGCCGTGCGGTCGCTCGGCCGGGCGGGCATCCCGGTGCACGCGGTGGTCGAATCGCTCTCCAGCCCGGTCGTCCGCTCCCGCTACCTCCGCGGCGCCCACCCGCGCCCCACCGCGCCCTCGCCGGCCGAACTCACCCGGCTGCTGCTGCGCGTCGCCGAGGAGCTGTCCGGCACCACGTCCCGTCCGGCGCTGCTCATCCCCCTCGACGACATCACCGCCCTGTACCTGGCCGAGTGCCGGCCCGAGCTCGCCGGGCGCTTCCTGCTGCCCGACCAGTCGCCCGAGCAGCTCGCGCGCGTGGCGGACAAGGCGCAGCTCGCCGAGACCTGCCGGGCGCTCGGCCTCCCCCATCCCCGTACCGAACTGCCCACCAGCGCCGACGAGGCCGCCGCCATGGCCTGGCGGCTCGGCCTGCCGGTGATCGCCAAGTGGAGCCGGCCCTGGCTGCTGCCGGCCGGCGGCGGGCTGCGCAGCACCACGATCGTCGGCTCGCTCGCACAGGTCCGCGAGCTGTACACACGCACCCCGCAGGCCGGCAGCCGGCTGCTGCTCCAGGAACTCCTGCCCGCCGGGCCCGAGCTCGACTGGTTCTTCCACGGGTACGTGGACTCCGCCGGGCACTGCTCGACCGGGGCCACCGGCCGCAAGGAGCGCTCCTGGCCGGACGGAGCCGGACTCACGGCGGTGGGCCGCTGGGCCGCGAACCCGGCGGTGGACACCCTGGCCCGGGAGATGCTCTCGGCGCTCCGCTACCGGGGCGTGTGCGACCTGGACTTCCGGCTCGACCGGGCGACCGGCGCGTACCACCTGCTCGACTTCAACCCGCGGCCCGGCGCCCAGTTCCGGCTCTTCGCCGACCGGGACGGCCTCGACGTGGTCCGGGCCATGCACCTGGACCTCACCGGTCGCGCCGTGCCCGTGCACCTTCCCGCGTACGGCCGCCGGTTCGTCGTGGAGAACTACGCGGCCCTGTCGCACCTCGCCTCGCCGGGCCGCCGGTACGCGGCGCGGCGCCGCGGCGGCGAGACGGCCTGGTTCGCCGCCGACGACCTCGGGCCCGCGCTCGCGATGCTGCGCTCCTGGTGCGTCCACGCCCTGCGCAGGGGGCTGCTGACGTTGCGTCGGCTGCTGCGCGCCGGGCGCCCGCCCGGCCGGCCGGGCCCCACGGCACCGCCGGCGGCCCGCGGCCCCTCCGGCCGCGTGAACCCACGATGAGCCCCCGCGTCCCCCGCGTCCCGAGCCGTCGAACCCCCGGCCCGAGATCCGTGACTCCGAGACCTGTGAAGGCGGAACGCACGATGTACGACCTGGTGATTGTGGGAGCGGGCCCGTACGGCCTGTCCGTCGCCGCCCACGCGGCGGCCCACGGTCTCTCCCTGCGCACCTTCGGCCGGCCCATGGAGTCCTGGCACGCCATGCCCTCGGCGATGTTCCTCAAGTCCGGGCCGTGGGCCTCGCACCTCTCGGACCCGGAGGGCGCCTACGGGCTCGACGCCTACGCGGCCGGCCGGGGCGTCCGCGCCGAGCACGGCGTGCCGCTGCCGGTCGGCTTCTTCGCCGCGTACGGCGACTGGTTCGCCCGCCAGGCGGTGCCCGCGCTCGACGAGCGGCTCGTCACCACCGTCGCGCCCGCCGGGAGCGGCGGCTTCACGGTCACCACGGAGGACGGCGAGACCTGCCGCAGCCGCACCGTCGCGCTCGCCGTGGGCGTGCTGCCCTTCCTGGAGATCCCCGGGCCGCTGCGCGGGCTGCCCCGCCGCCATGTCACCCACTCCAGCCACCACGGCGAGCTCGACGGCTTCGCCGGCCGCGACGTCACGGTGATCGGCGCGGGCCAGGCCGCCCTGGAGACGGCCGCGATCCTCACCGAGAAGGGCGCGACGGTCCGGATCCTGGCCCGGGCCGGCCGGCTGAGGTGGAACACCGTGCCGCCGGCCCTCGACCGCGGCCCGTGGCGGTCGCTGCGCGCCCCGCACACGGGCCTCGGCTGCGGCTGGCAGAACCGGCTGTACGCCGACACCCCGGGGATCTTCCGGCGGCTGCCGGCCCCGACCCGGGAGCGGCTCTTCGACTCGGCGCTCGGCCCGGCCGGCGCCTGGTGGCTGCGGGAACGGTTCGCTGCGGTCGAGGACGTGCGCCTCGGGCAGCGCGTCACGGCGGCCACGGTGACCGCCGACGACCGGCTGCGGCTCGACGTGACGGCGGCGGACGGGACGGCGGACGTCGTGGAGACCGATCACGTCGTCGCGGCCACCGGCTTCGTACCGAGTCTGGACCGGGCGGACGTGCTCGCACCCGAGCTGCGGGACGGACTGCGCCGGGTGGGCCCGGGCGGGGCGCCGGAGGTGGGGGCGCTGTTCGAGTCCTCGTGGCCGGGGCTGTTCCTGGCCGGACTGCTCACGGCGCCTTCGTACGGGCCCTCGATGCGCTTCGTGTTCGGCGCGGGCTACACGGCCGGGCGGCTGGTGAAGGGGGTGCGGCAGCGGCTGCGGGCCCCGGGTCGCGGCAGTGCGCCGGGCCGGCCGCGCGCGGGCGGGCGGCGGGTGACGGCCGGCGCCCCCTGACACGCCGGAGGCCGGCCCCGGGAAGCGTGGTGGTCACTCCCCGGGACCGGCCCCCTCCGACAGGGGTCGGAGCACCGGAACGTCAGGCGTTGACGCAGGTGTTGAACGCCGCCGGGTTCAGCGCGGCGAGGAGGTTCACGGAGTTGCCGCAGATGTTGATCGGGGCGTGGATCGGAACCTGGACCAGGTTGCCGGAGAGAACGCCCGGCGAACCGATGGCGTAACCGTCGGCGTACGAGTCGGCCATCGCGGGGGCGGCGGCACCCAGGGCCATGAGCAGACCGGCGACGGCGACCGCAGCCTTCTTGCACTTCATTTCGTCTGGATCCTTTCTGCGGCGGAAGAGAATTCACGGCTTTCGTGATGCACGGGTGCGCCAGCGCCCCCGCCTTCCATCGCACACTTCACAACGACCCTGCCACGAAAAGGAAACCGTCCGGCGCGCCGAAGGGCGTTGTTCACCCCATTGGATTGCCCGGTGCCGGTCAATGCGGCCAGATAGGTGTTCTCATGAGCCGCTCCCACTCCCGGTCCGGCATGCCGGGCACGGCCCGTCCGGCCAGCATCCACTGGTGGGCCAGCAGGGAATAGACCGGAAACGGCTCCCTGTCGGCGGGCTGCGGGTCGGACACATATCGGCTCTTCGGAATGAAGGCCATCCGCTCCCATTTCCCGGGATCGGGCGCCATTTTCGCTCCTTCCGCTAGGGTTCCGGCATCATGGCACAGCGCCAGCAGGAGAGTGATTCGGCCTGTCCATGTCGCGTCGCGTACCTGTGTGCGAGACGGCCGGAATTAGCGTTCCGCCATGAATTCCCCCCACCCTCACCCCGACCTCCGCTCCCGGCCGCGGCCCCGTCCTCGCTCCGGCTTCCGCGGACGCCGCCTGCTGGTCCTGACCACCGCGCTCGTCGCCCTCGGTTCGGGCGCGTTCGCCGCAGCGCCGGATCCGCTGCCGTCGCCGCCGAAGGGTCTCAACATCCTGCTCGTCGGCGTCGACTCCCGGGCCGGGGTCACCCCCGAGGAGCGGAAGCGCTACTACCTCGGCAACAAGGACTGCGGCTGCAGCGACGTGATGATGCTCGTCCACGTCTCCGCCCGGAACGACCGGGTGAGCGTGGTGAGCCTGCCCCGTGACTCGCTCAGCGAGTTCCCCGAGCACGTCGACCGGAACACCGGCGAGATGCTCGCCCCGCACCAGGCGAAGCTCAACGCCGCCTGGAAGGAGGGCGGCCCGTCCTTCGCCATCGAGATGGTGGAGGCGATGACGAACGTTCCCGTCGACCGCTACCTCGAGATCGACTTCCGCCGGTTCATGGACACGGTGAACGTCGTCCACGACGGCGTGCCCATCTGCACGGACCGGCACCTGAAGGACCCGAGCACCGGTCTCGACCTCGCGCCCGGCACCCGCAGGGTCCTCGGCGGCGAAGCACTCCAGTACGTCCGCTCGCGCAAGGCGGACGGTCAGGCGGACTTCGGGCGGATCAAGAAGCAGCAGCGGTTCGTCGTCAACACGCTGCGCGAGATCCGCGACGACCTCTTCCACGGCACGGCCGGGCTGCGCCGGTTCGTCGCGACCCTGCGCGGCACGCAGCAGACCGAGCGCGGCATCAGCACGTCGGAGCTGCTGACGCTCGCGGCTCGGCTGCGGCACCTCTCGCCCGAGCAGACGGAGTTCGCCACCGTGCCGATCCGGACCATCAACCCGCTCATCCCGGGCGTCGGCGCGACGATCTCGTGGGACGAGGAGTACGCCGACGAGGTCTTCGGCCACCTGCGGGAGGACGAGGGCCTGCCGGAGCCCCGGCCCGTCCCGCAGAGCGAGACCCCGCTGGGCGAGTACGAGCCCTACGGCGGGGACTCGGTCCTCTGCCCCTAGGGTCTCCGGGTACGCCGATTGCGGGGGGGGCGGGGCCGTCCGCGTACGGGCGGGCCCGCCCCCGCCCGGCGCGGTGACGGGCCCGCCGACGGCCCGCCGCCGGTCAGTGGCCGAGCTTGCGGGCCAGGAGCTCCGGGTCCGTCGTCGGCGCGTCGCAGACGAAGTGCCGGCAGACGTAGGCGGTGGCCATGCCGTCGACCAGCGGACGGTCCCGGAGCAGCGGGAACTCCTCGCCGTCGGGCAGCCCGGCGGCGAGGACCGCGCCGGGGCTGCCGGCGTGCAGCGCGGTACGGCGCAGGGCGCGGAAGCCCTCGTCGTCGGGGGCGCCGACCACGGCGATCTCGCGCGGGCCGTCCAGCAGGGCCTCGGCGACGGCGAGGCCCCAGCCGATGAAGCGGGGCGCGCGCGGTCCGAGCGCCTTGACCACGCCGAGGGCCGCCTCGGCGGCGTTCCGGTGGGGTTCCGAGCCGGTGTGCGCCGCGTAGGAGAGGAGCGCGCCCGCGGCGGCGCTCCAGCCTGAGGGGGTGGCGTTGTCGGTCGGGTCCTGAGGGCGGCGGATCAGCGGCTCGGCGTCGTGGGCGGTGTCGTAGAGCGCGCCGCCCTCGGCCGTGAACTGGTCGAGGACGATGTCGAGGAGGAAGCCGGAGAACTCCAGCCACACGCCCTCGCCGGTGACGGACGCGAGGGCGAGGAAGCCCTCGGCGACGTCGGCGTAGTCCTCCAGGACCCCGGCGTTGGCGCCCGCGTGGCCGTCCTTGGAGGTGCGGGTGAGCCGCGCGGAGTCGTCGAGGTGAAGGCGTACGAGCAGGTCGGCGGCCTCCGTGGCGCGCTCGACGAGGTCGGGGCGGTCGAGCAGGGCGCCGGTCTCGGCCAGGGCCGCGATCGCGAGACCGTTCCAGGCGGCGACGATCTTGTCGTCCCGGCCCGGCCGCTCTCGCTCGTCGCGGGCGGCCAGCAGGCGCCGCTTGATCGACGCGATCCTCTCGGCGTCGGCGACCCCGGCGTCCTGCGGCAGCTGGAGCACGGAGGAACCGTGCTCGAAGGTGCCCTCCTCGGTGACGCCGAAGTACCGGGCGGCGTAGGCGGCGTCGTCCCGGCCGAGGACGGCGGTCAGCTGCTCGGGGGTCCACACGTAGTAGGCGCCCTCGACGTGCCGGCCGGTGCCGTCGTCGCTGTCGGCGTCCAGCGCGGAGGCGAAACCGCCCTCGGCGGTGCGCAGTTCACGCACCATGAAGTCGGCGGTCTCCAGAGCGACCCGGCGGGCCAGCTCACTGCCGGTGACTCGCCACAGGTGCGCGTACACCCGGCACAGCAGCGCGTTGTCGTACAGCATCTTCTCGAAGTGCGGCACGACCCACGCGCGGTCCACGGCGTAGCGGGCGAAGCCGCCGCCGAGCTGGTCGTAGATGCCGCCGCGGGCCATCGCCTCGCAGGTGTCGGCGGCCATCTGGAGGGCGCCCTCGGCCCCCGTACGGGCGTGGTGGCGCAGCAGGAACTCCAGCACCATCGACGGCGGGAACTTGGGCGCGCCGCCGAAGCCGCCGTGCGTGGCGTCATAGTCGCGGGTGAGGCCGAGCAGGGCCTGCCCGAGCTCGGTCTCGCCGGGGAACCCGTCGCCGCCGAACGCGAGGGAGCGGGCCGACAGGTCCTTGACGATCTTCCCCGCGACCTCGCCGACCTCGTCACGGCGTTCGGTCCAGGCGCGGGCGACGCCGTCGAGGACGTCGGAGAAGGCCGGCATGCCGTGCCGGGCCTCGGGCGGGAAGTAGGTACCGAAGTAGAAGGGTTCGGCGTCCGGGGTGAGGAACACGGTCATCGGCCAGCCGCCCTGGCCGGTGGCGGCCTGCACGGCCTCCATGTACACGGCGTCGACGTCGGGGCGCTCCTCGCGGTCGACCTTGACGGCCACGAAGTGCTCGTTGACCAGGGCCGCGGTGGTGTCGTCCTCGAAGGACTCGTGGGCCATCACATGGCACCAGTGGCACGAGCTGTATCCGACGCTGAGCAGCACCGGGACGTCTCGACGCCGGGCCTCCTCGAAGGCCTGGGCCGACCAGGGCCACCAGTCGACCGGGTTGTCGGCGTGCTGGAGGAGGTAGGGGGAGGTCTCATGGGCCAGTCTGTTCGGCATGCTTCCATCCTCCCGCACGCGGGATCCCCGCGTCCGGCGGAAACACCGCCCGTACGCCGCGGGTGGACCGGGCGCCGGCGGGGCACGGATACGGGGAAGGCCCCGTTCCTCGCACTGGCTCTGCGAGGAACGGGGCCGCCCGATGGGCCGCGGAGATCAGCCGCCCGCGTTGCCGTTCTGGGAGAGGACCTCGCCCAGGATGTGCGACAGCGCGTCGTCGCCCTTCTGCTGCACGGAGTTCTGGGTGCAGGTCTGGTTCGCCATCGGGTTGCCGAGGACGTCCTGGACGGCGATCGGGACACCGATGAGGGCGCCGATCGGAACCTGGGCCTCGACCTTCTGGACGTCGAAGCAGTGCAGGACGCCACCGTTGACGAGACCGAAGTTCGGGCTCATGTAGCCACCGGTGGAGTTGCTGCCGATGGACTGCTTCGACTGGTTGCCGATGATGTTGGCGCTGCCGCCGTCGTTACCGGCCGCCATCGCCGTGGTCGCGGACATGCCGGCGACGGTGGCCGCAACAGCAGCGGTAGCAAGAACCTTCTTGATCACGAGTCTTCCTTCTTGAGCTCGATGGCCCGGAACTGCTCCGTTGACCGAAGCGCCCTGATCAACTGCCCGGCGAAGGATTGGTTCCGGGGCATCACCCGGACGCGGTATTCGGCACATGAACGCCATCGGACGGGAGGTCGACGGGCAGTCGTTCGGCCCGTTGCCCGCCGGGGCGGGATCCCTTGGGATCACTGGCCCGTGGCGCCGATCCCTCGCCTCGGCGCGCGTCCCGCAGCACACTGGGGGCCGGACTGTTCGAGCCGGGAGCGAGCCGGAGCGCGCCACGGGCGCGACCCGGGAGCGGCCGGCGAGCGGAGGGGGAACGCGGATGCGGGACAGCCACCGGGCCGAGGCCGAGCGGCTGTTGGCACGGGCCGTCGAGGAAGAGGCAGGGCGCTCGGGGGGCCGCGTGGACGCGGCGGTGCTCCTGTCGCGCGGCCGGGCCGCGCTCGACGCGATCGCGGAACCGGCGGCCGAGGAGTACGCGGCCTATCTGCGGGCCGTGGAGGCGGCGGAGGCCGGGCCGGCCGCGCCGGCCGATCTGACGACGCCCGCCGTGGTGACGGCCGTCGCGGCCGCCGCGGCGGTCGGCGGGGACCTGGTCCTGGGTACGGCGACGGGCACGGCGTTCGGCGCGGGCGCGGTGGTCGCGGTGGCCGGCGCGGCGGCGGCCGCGCTGAAGGCCGGGGCCGGGCGCCGGACGGCCGCGCACCGCAGGGCCGGCGCGGCCGGCCGGCCCGGCGGGGTCGAGCAGCTGCGGCTGGGCTGGCTGACCGCTCTGGAGGTGCGGGGGGTGCGCCCGTTCCTGGAGCAGCAGCGGGTGCTGCTCGGCGCGGCGGGGCAGTCGCCGCAGAAGGTGGTGGACCGGCTGCGGGGGACGGACCGCAGTGCGGCGGCCCGGCGGCGTGCGGTGCTGGAGCAGTCCTTCGGTCATCTGCCGGAGCCGGACGGCCCCTTCGCGGGGCGGCGGGCGGAGCTGGCGCGGATCACCCGGTGGGTCCAGGCGGGCCGGGCTGCGACGACGACCCGGCCGACGGTGGTCATGCTGTCCGGGGCGGCCGGCTCGGGCCGTACGGCGCTGGCGGTGCGGGCGGCGCACGCGCTCCGGGACCAGTTCCGCGGGGCGTGCGTGGTGGACCTGCGGGGCGGAGCGAGCGAGAAGCCGCTGGCGACGCGGGAGGCGCTGCTGCACCTGCTGAACCGGCTGGGCGCGCCGCGCGACCAGTTGCTGTTCCGGGAGCGGACGTCGGCGGAGCAGCAGGTGCGCCGCCTCGCCGAGCTGTACCACCGGCATCTGACGGGGCTCGCGGTGACGCTGATCCTGGACGACGCGGTGGACGCCGAGCAGGTGCGGACGCTGCTGCCGGAGCGTTCGGACAGCCTGGTCCTGGTGACCTGCCGGGAGCCGCTCGACCTGGGCGCGGACGTGCCGGCCGCGGTGCACGTGCTGCCGGTGACGGCGCTGGACGCGACGGGCGCGGCGGAGCTGCTCGGGGCGGCGGAGGGCGTCGAGGAGCTGTCCGGCGCGGCCGGCCTCGACCGGGTGCGCGAGCTGTGCGGGGGTCTGCCGCTGGCGCTGCGGGCGGCGGGCGCGCTGCTGGGCGGGCGCACCGTGGCGGAGGTCGGCGCCTTCCTGGACGCGGCCGGGGAGACGGATCCGGTGGAGCGGGCGCTCGCGGTGGGCTACGCGCAGGTGCTCGACGAGGACGGGCGGCGGCTGCTGCGCCGGCTCTCGCTCGCCGGCCGGGCCTCGCTGGGCGCGGCCGCGGCGGCGGCGCTGCTGGGCGGCACGGGCGCGGAAGGGGCGCGGCTCCTCGAGGAGCTGGCGCGGGCGGGGCTGCTCGACCACGTCCGGGGGAAGCGGTATCGGCTGCACGACGCGGTGCGGGGCTTCGCCGCGGCGCGGCTGGCCGAGGAGGAGGACGCGGCGGAGGTCGCGGCGGCGCAGGAGCGTCTGATCCGGAACTACGCCGAGCTGGCGGACGCGGTGATCCGGATGGTCGACGGGAAGATGTCGACCCGCGTCAACCGCGCCGCCCGCTTCGACGGGCACGGTTTCGGTTCGCTGGAGGCGGCGCTGCGCTGGCTCGACGAGGAGTCGAGCTTCATCACGGCGGCGCTGCGGCACGCGGAGGGCGTGGACCAGCAGACGGTGCTCGATCTGCTCGGCGCGCTGTGCGACTACTGCCTGCTGCGCGGCGACCTGTACCGGCTGGGCGAGATCGACGAGCTGACGGACCAGGTGGGGCAGGGGCTGCTGTCCCGGTCCGTGCAGTGGCGGACGGGTATCGCGGCCCGGCAGCTGGGCGAGCTGGACAAGGCGCGGACGACGCTGACCTCGGTGGTCTCGCTCTACCAGGAGGCCCACCAGGACGCGGGCGCGGCCCTCGCGCTCTGCTCGCTGGGGATCACCCTGCACCACCAGGGCCATCTCACGGAGGCGGCGGCGCGGCTGCGGGAGGCGCTGGCGCTCCAGGAGCCGGAGTCGCTGGCGGCCGACCGTGGCTGGACCCTGCACGCCCTGGCGGCCGTGGAGCGGGACCGCTCGCGTCTGGCGGAGGCCCTGGCGCTGCTCGACCGGGCGCTCGCGCTGCACCGGGAGCACGAGTCGCTGCACGGGGAGGCCTGGGCGCACTTCCAGCGGGGCCAGGTGTGGCTCCGGACCGGCGAGGTGGCACGGGCCGAGGAGGGCCTGCGGCGGGCGCTCGACCTGTACGGGCGCACGCACGACGGCCGGGGCGAGGCGTGGGCGCTGACCCAGCTGGCCCGGGCCCGGCTGGTGGACGGGGACGCGGAGGCGGCGGTGGACGGACTGCGGCAGGCGCTGTCCCGGCACCGGGAGCAGGAGGACGCGCGGGGCGAGGCGTGGACGCTGTACTACCTGGGGCACGCCCTGGAGGAGCGGGGCGACCGGGACCAGGCGGTCCGGGAGCTGGAGCGGGCCCGGAGCATGTTCTCGCGGATGCGTGACGTCTACGGCTTGGCATGCGCCCGCCATCACGCGGGCCGGGTGACCCGCGACCAGCGGGCCGCCCGGACCGGCAACCTGCGCAACTCCGGCTTCGCCCGCCAGCTCCTGATGGACGCCCGGGCCGACTTCCACCGCATCGGGGTGGCCCACGGCGAGGCCTGGACCTGCCTGGAGCTGGCGATCGTCGACGCCGGCAACGGGCGCACCGGCCAGGCCCGGGAGCTGTGCGCGGAGGCGGACCGGCTCTTCGGCGCGTACGGCGACCGCCGGGGTGCCGACTGGGCCCGCTTCCTGCGCTGCACGCTGCTGCCGGACCCGGTCGCCGCCCACGAGGAGCTCGCGGCCCTGGCCGAGTCCCGCCACCCGGCCCGTGACCCCCGTCTGGAGGACTGCGCGGAGGCGTACGCCCTGGTCCTGGACCACGGCGCCTCTCCGGACGCCGACTGGCAGGCCTGGTCCCTGGGCATGGTGCCGGGACGGCAGGCCCGGGAGGTGCTGGGCGTGCCGGTGGAGGTGGCGTAGGACCACGCCGCGGGCGCCGGGTCGCGAGGCGCGGGTGCCGCGCGCGGAGGGCGGGCGCCCCGGGCACGCGAAAGCCGGGGACCCCGGACACGCGAAAGGCGGGCGTCGGACCCGCGAGAACGCGGCCCCGGACACACGAAGGGCGGGCGCCGGACACGCGAGAGCCGGGGACCCCGGACACGCGAAAGGCCGGCGTCGGACCCGCGAGCGTGCGGCCCCCGGACACGCGAAAGGCGGGCGTCAGACCCGCGGCCCCCGGGCACGCGAAGAGGCGGCCCGGACCCGCTCCGGCACGGCGCGCGTACGGGCCCCGGGTCGTCCCGGGGCCCGTGGGCGCGGGTGCCGCTACTTCTGCGGGGCCTCCGGGGCCGCGCCGGCGGTGGCGGGGTCCGGGGCCTCGGCGAAGTCGATCTTGTGCATGTGGCGGTTCATCGACTTCATCAGGCCCCAGACGGCCAGCGCCAGGACGGCGAAGACGACGAACCCGAGGACGCCGGGCGTCACCTTGTTCTCGTCCAGCTCCTTGGCGGCGAGAGGGGCGAGCTGGGTCAGTGCGAGGTGTGCGCTCATGCTAGGCATTGTCCCGGATGCCCGCGAAGAGGTCGCTCTCGGGGAGGCTGCTGGCGACGAGGGACTTGCTGAGCTCGTACTCCTCGGTCGGCCAGACCTCCTTCTGGATCTCCATGGGCACCCGGAACCAGCCGCCGTCGGGGTCGATCTGGGTGCGGTGGGCGATCAGCGCCTTGTCGCGGATCTCGAAGAACTCCGAGCAGGGCACGAAGGTCGTGAGCGTGCGCTCCTTGCGCTCGAACTCGTCCCAGCGCTTCAGCCAGTCCGCGTACGGGGACTCCAGGCCCCGGTCGAGGAGGGCCTGGTGCAGGGCCTCGGTGCGGGGGCGGTTGAAGCCCTGGTTGTAGTAGAGCTTCTGCGGCTGGAAGGCCGGGCCGAACTCGGCCTCCGGGTACTTCTCGGTGTCGGTCGCCCCGTCGAAGGCCACCATCGTGATCTTGTGGGTCATGATGTGGTCCGGGTGCGGATAGCCGCCGTTCTCGTCGTAGGTCGTGATGACCTGGGGACGGAACGCGCGGATCTTGCGGACCAGCTCGCCGGCGGCGGTGTCCACGTCCTCCAGGGCGAAGCAGCCCTCGGGGAGCGGGGGCAGCGGGTCGCCCTCGGGCAGGCCGGA
Organism: Streptomyces sp. NPDC053431; assembly: GCF_044544925.1. NCBI lineage: Bacteria > Bacillati > Actinomycetota > Actinomycetes > Kitasatosporales > Streptomycetaceae > Streptomyces > Streptomyces sp. NPDC053431. Next base: position 311,731 of record NZ_JBITXX010000007.1, read on the forward strand.
GTCGACGAAGCCCAGCCACTCCTGCCGGACACCGAGGATCTCGCGGGCCTCGTCCATCTCCTTGCGGCGCACCTCGTGGATGTTCGCCTCGATGTAGGGGTCGCCCTGGAGCTTCGGGTTGAGGATGGAGCCGCGTTCGCCGCCCGTGCAGGTCACGACCAGGACCTCCACCCCCTCGGACACATACTTGGCCATCGTCGCCGCGCCCTTGCTCGACTCGTCGTCGGGGTGGGCGTGAACGGCCATCAGTCGCAGCTGCTCAGTCAAGACTCATCCTCAGTGATTCGTCGCCTAGGGAGGTCTCTATAGTGACGGAATCGGGGGTGGGAAAATTCCGGCACCCCTGCGGCGAGAGGAACGATCATGAGCGCGGTGCGCGAGGGCCTGCCCGAGGGGCGCTACGGGCGCTCCGCGGACGAGCGCGCCGATCGCACGCTGAAGATCGTCGGCGCCGTGCTCGGCGTGGTCCTCCTCGCCCTGATGGGCTGGTTCGGCTGGTACTACGTCGTCGACAACAAGATCAGCGCCGAGATGATCAAGTTCGACGTGGTGAGCGACAGCGAGGTCCAGGTCCATCTGGAGATCCGCAAGGACGCCGACGCCAAGGGCGTCTGCACGCTGCGCTCGCGCTCCGAGGACGGGGCCGAGGTGGGCCGCAAGGACGTCCGGATCGACGAGCCGGGCGTCCGCCTCGACCGGGTCTACTCCATCCGCACCACCGCGAAGGCCACGAGCGCCGAACTGATCGGGTGTACGGCCCGGTAGCGGTGGGTAGGGAGCCGGGGACGAGCTCCGGCGGGTCACCCCGGTGACCTGGGGTGACGCGAATCCCGTGGTTTATGTCCTCCCGCTTTTCGCCACTCATTGTTAGGCTCGTGGTTTCGCCCGCTCGAAAGGCGCATGCTGAAGAGGCAGCTTTTCGCGCAGGGCGATGCTTTGTATCCCCAGTACCTACGAGGAGCACCTGTGACCCAGACCAGCGACAACGTCACCTGGCTCACCCAGGAGGCGTACAACAAGCTCAAGGACGAGCTTGAGTACCTGTCTGGTCCCGCGCGTACCGAGATCGCCGCCAAGATCGCCGCGGCGCGCGAGGAGGGCGACCTGCGGGAGAACGGCGGGTACCACGCGGCCAAGGAGGAGCAGGGCAAGCAGGAGCTCCGGGTCCGCCAGCTCACCCAGCTCCTGCAGAACGCCAAGGTCGGCGAGGCGCCGGCGGACGACGGCGTCGTCGAGCCGGGCATGGTCGTGACGATCGCCTTCGACGGCGACGAGGACGACACGATGACCTTCCTGCTCGCCTCCCGTGAGTACGCGAGCGGCGACATCGAGACCTACTCGCCGCAGTCTCCGCTGGGCGTCGGGGTCAACGGCAAGAAGGCCGGCGACGACGCCGAGTACGAGCTGCCCAACGGCAAGATGGCCATGGTGAAGATCCTCAGCGCGAAGCCGTACACCGGCTGAGCCGTCTTCCACCCGGGTCTTCCTGATCCGAGGAGAAGGGCCGGATCCCGCGAAGGGGTCCGGCCCTTCGGCATGCCCATGCAATGATCATCCGCATCGGCCGGTGAAGGGGGACGGGCAGATGCTGGGACCACTGCGCGAGGGAGCGCCGCGACGGATCGGACCCTACGAGGTCCTGGCCCGGCTCGGGGCCGGTGGCATGGGCGAGGTGTACCTGGCCCGCCGCGACGCCTCCGGCGAGTTCTTCGCCGTCAAGACCGTACGGCGTGACGTGGCGGGCGACCCCGCCTTCCGCGACCGCTTCCGCCGCGAGATCCGGGTCGCCGGCCTGGTCGACAGCGCGTACGCCGCCGCGCCCGTCGGCGGGGACGCCGACGCCGAGCCGCCGTGGCTGGCCACCGCGTACGTGCCCGGCCCCAGCCTCTCCCAGGCCGTGCGCCGCTCGGGCCCGCTGCCGGTCCCGGCCGTCCGGGCGCTCGGGGCGCGGATCGCCCGCGCCCTCGCGGACCTGCACGCGACCGGCGTCCTGCACCGCGACCTCAAGCCCGGCAACGTCATGCTCGCCGCCGACGGGCCGCGCCTGATCGACTTCGGCATCGCGCGGGCGACCGGCGCCACGACCATGACGGCGACCGGCCTCATGGTCGGCACCCCTTCCTTCATGTCGCCCGAGCACGTGGCCGGGGCGCGGAAGGTGACGGGCGCGTCGGACGTCTTCTGTCTGGGCTCCCTCCTCTGTTACGCGGCGACCGGCGAGGACCCGTTCGGCGACGGCCCGGTGGCGGCCGTCCTCTACCGCGTCTCGCAGGCGGAGGCGGACCTGGCCCGGGTCCCGGAGGACCTCCTGCCGGTGATCTCCGCGTGCCTGTCGCCCGACCCGGAGGCCCGCCCGGCGCCGGAGACCCTGGTCGATCTCCTGGGCGGCACCGACGGGCGCCTCCCCGCCTGGCCGGAGCCGGTCCGGGAGCACATCGGCGAGTACGGCCGGGAGCTCGCCCAACTGGTGGCGGCGGGCGGCCCGCTCCTGGAGGTCCCGCCCCCGGCGCCGGTGGTGACCTCCGGCCCTCCGGGCCTGCACTTCGCGCCGACGATCGCGCCGGCCGTTCCCCCGCCGCCCGTCCGGAAGCGCCGGCGCGGGGGCCTGGTCGCCGCCGCGGTGACCCTCGCCCTCCTGGGCGGCGGCCTCGGCGCGTACCTGCTGTGGCCGGAGCCGGCCACCCCGAAGAAACCGGTGACCGCCGCCCCGCCCGCCGGCCCCCGCGTCCCCGGCGTCGACGACCGCGGCCTCGCCGACGCCTCCGGCGTCGTCCCGCAGAACGCCGCCCAGCGCCCGGCGGGCTGGAAGCCGTGGCGGGCGAAGCTGCCGGCACCCGCGTTCGGCTGTTCGGCGAACGAGCGGGTGCTGGTGTGCCGGACGACGGACGGGCGCTTCGAGGCGCTGGACCCGGCGAACGGAACGAAGCTGTGGGAGGCGAAGCCGAACGTCAAGGACGCCCCGCAGATGAGCTACGTGGGCCCCACGGGCGGCATCTTCATCGCCCAGGAGGCGGCCCGGCCCCTCGTCCACGACGGCTTCGTCGTGCTCGCGTACGGCGAGCGGGTCCAGGTCCGGGACGCGCGCACGGGCGCGGTGAAGTGGGAGAAGGACGCCTGGGCCCAGCAGGGCGAGGGCAGCCGCCCGGTCGTCGCCGACGGCATGCTCTTCGTCGCGGCGCCGACCGAGAAGGGCCAGGAGAACGCCATCGACCACGTCAGCATGTTCGCCTACTCCCTGGCCGACGGCCGCAAGCTGTGGAACAAGGCGCTCACCAACGCCGACCTCGCCCGCTCCGACTACAAGGACTTCGAGCCCGTCGCCTACGCCAAGGGGCTCGTGTACGCGCTCAGCGACGGCGGGATCATCGCGTACGACGCGAAGACCGGCGCGGTGCGCGGACAGGTCGACGACGACGCGCGCACCTGCGAGGAGATCAAGGTGTTCGGCGCGTACGCCTACTGCGTCGACGTCTCCCACAGCTCCGGCACCCCGCTCCGCGCCCACCTGCTCGACTCGGCGACCCTCGCCTCGCTGAAGTCCCTCCCGGTGCCCGACCCGGGCGGGAGCCCGGCGGTCGTCACCGAGCGGACGGCGGCTCGGCTCGACGGCGAGAAGGGCGGGCTGACGGTCTTCGACCCGCGCGACGGCAGGCAGCTCGGCACGTACGCGGCGAAGGCCGCGCCCGCCGGGCTCTCCCAGGCCTGGTCGGCGCCGCTGCTCGCGGGCGACCAGCTCGTGTACGCCGACTACGCCTCGCTGTACACCGTGCGGCTCGGCGCGGACGGGAAGCCCGCGGGGCTGAAGGTCACGCCGGTGCCGGGGGCGCCGGGGCCGCGCGCCCAGGGGGACCCGTACGACCCGAACTGGGGCACCACCTACGACCGGATGCTGCGCGCCCCCGAGGCGCTCCCCGTCGGCGGCATCGCCTACCTCGTGTACGACCAGGGTGTCGTCGCCTCCGTCGAACTCCCCCGCTAGAAAGGCGCGTTCCCGTGCTGGAAGCACTCCCCGCCGGGCCCCCGCGGCTCGTCGGTCCCTACCGGCTGCTCGCCCGGCTCGGAGCGGGCGGCATGGGCGAGGTCCATCTGGCCTGCCGGGCGGACCGGCCGACGGCCGATCCGTACCGGATGGTCGCGGTGAAGACCGTGCGGGAGGACCTGGAGGTCGACGGGGACTTCCGGACCCGGTTCCGGCGCGAGATCACGGCGGCGCGGGCGGTCGACAGCCCGTACGCGGCGCGGCTCGTGGACGCGGACGCCGACGCGGCGGCGCCGTGGCTGGCGACCGAGTACGTGCCCGGCCCCTCGCTCGCGGAGGCGGTCGTACGGTCCGGGGCGCTGCCCGTGGCGGCGGTGCGGGCGCTCGGGGCCGCGCTGGCGCGGGCGTTGGCCGCGGTGCACGGCGCGGAGGTGCTGCACCGGGACCTGAAGCCGGCGAACGTGCTGCTCGGCGCGGGCGGGCCGAAGCTGATCGACTTCGGCATCGCGCAGGCCTTCGAGGCGACGGCGCTGACCTCGACGGGTCTGGTGGTCGGCTCGCCCGGGTTCATGGCGCCGGAGCACCTGATCGGCAGCCGGGCGGTGGTGCCGGCATCGGACGTGTTCTGTCTGGGCGCGGTGCTCGCGTTCGCGGCGAGCGGGCGGGGGCCGTTCCACGACGACGAGATGGCGGCGGTGATCTACCGCATCAGCCGGGCCGAGGCCGAACTGGACGGCGTCCCGGCGGAGTTGCGGCCGGTCGTGGAGCGGTGCCTGCGGCTCGATCCGGCGGAGCGGCCGTCGGCCGCGGAGCTGGTGGGGCTGCTGGGCGGCGCGGAGGTGCCGGAGGCGTTCCCGTGGCCGGGCGGGGTGCTGTCGCTGCTCGCCGAGTACGGGGAGGCCGCGCGGCGGGTCGGGGAGGAGGCCGCGTCGGGCGTGGGCGTGTCGGATCTGCCGACGCTCGCGCCGGTCGTGCCGTACTCCCCCACGGCGGTGGGGTACCGGCCGCCGGCCGAGGCGGCGGGACCCGGTGAGCGGCGGCGGCCGTGGGGGCGGATCGCGGCGGCCGTGGCGGCGGTGGCCCTGGTGGGGGCGGCGGGGATCGTGTTCCTCGACAGGGACGGCGAGCAGGGCGGCTCGGTCGGCCAGGGGCCCTCCGGGAGCACCTCGCCGTCGGCGGGCACGTCCGGTCCCGCGGCCCCGCGCACGCTGAGCCAGGTCGTCCTGCCGTACGGCGGGGAGGGCCACGGCGGCGACTACGGGACGGTCGGCACCGGGCGCTCCTCACGGCCCGCGGGCTGGTCCCCGTGGACGCGGCGGCTCGGCGTGGAGGCGGGGGCCTGCGCGCTCTCTCCCGAGGTGCTGGTCTGCTCGGGCCCGGGCGGCGCGGTGTCGGCGCTGGCCGCGGCCGACGGCACGGTGCTCTGGTCGAAGCCGGGGCGGGGCGCGGCGCCGCGCCCCGCCCCGCAGTACCCGGCGGTCGTCGGCGACCTGGTGGCCGTCACCGGCGGGGACGGGGTCACCGCGTACGGCCTGAAGGACGGGGCCGAGCGGTGGAAGCGCGGGCTGCCGGAGGGCGGCTGGGCGGTGAAGGGCACCGACCTGCACGACGGGGTGCTCTACACCTCGTACCTCGGCGTGACCGACGAGAGCGCGGGCCTCGTCACGGCCGTGAAGCCGGGCGACGGGGGCAAGGAGCTGTGGCGGCGACGTCTCGACGTGACGCCGGAGTACCCCGTGGCGTCGGGCGGCTCCGTCTACGTGCCGGGCAACGGCCGGGTGCTCGCGCTGGACGCCGGCGACGGCAAGGAGACCGCGCGCGGCTCGGACGCCTACGGCTGCTACGCGGTCACCGCGCATCGGGACGGCGTCCTGTGCGAGGGCTCGGGTGCCGGGGTGACGGTGCTCGACGCGCGGACGCTGGAGCGGACGCGGACCCTCGGCGAGGGGGTGCGGACGGTCTCGGCCCCGGCGGTGAGCGCGAAGGGGCTCGTGGCCCTGACCGACGGCAAGGAGCTGTACGTCTACGAGCTGGGGACGGGGGCCGAGCGGTGGCGGCGGCCCGCCTTCGACCGGGGCGAGCGCGTCTTCTTCGCGGGGGACCGGCTGCTCTCGGTGAGCGGCACCCAGTTCGCGGCGCTGCCCTTGGAGAAGCCGCCGACCGACTGGCCCGACTACGCGGTGACCCAGTTCACCGAGCCGCAGGAGCAACTCCCGGCCTCCAGCGGCGCGTCGAGCGTCCTGGCCGCCGGAGGAGCGCTCTTCGTCGCCCTCTCCGACGGCCTCGTCGCCTCCGGTTACGCCCCCTGATCCGGTCCGCTCGGGCTCAGGCCGTCGCCGACCGGTACTTCCGCACCGACAGCGTCCGGAAGATGACGACGATCAGGATCGAGTAGATCAGTGACGCCCAGACCGGGTACTTCATCGGCCAGGCGTCGGACGGGGACAGGCCGGGGTCGCCGAAGAGTTTGCGGCAGGCCTGCACGGTCGCGCTGAACGGGTTCCACTCGGCGATGGGCTGGAGCCAGCCGGGCAGGTTGCCGGAGTCCACGAAGGCGTTCGAGATGAACGTGACCGGGAACAGCCAGATCAGTCCGCCCGAGGTGGCCGCCTCCGGTGTCCGCACGGAGAGGCCGATGAGGGCGCCGATCCAGGTGAAGGCGTATCCGAGGAGGAGCAGCAGGCCGAAGCCGGCCATGATCTTCGCGAAGTTGGTCGGCGCCGCGTAACCGGGGCGCCAGCCGACGAGCAGCGCGACGAGCGCCAGGACGGTGAGCGTCAGCGCCGTCTGCACGAGGTCGGCCAGGGTGCGTCCGGTCAGGACCGCGCCGCGGGCCATCGGGAGGGACCGGAAGCGGTCGATGAGGCCCTTGTGCATGTCGTCGGCGATGCCCGCGCCCGCGCCGGCCGTGGCGAAGGTGACCGTCTGGGCGAAGATGCCGGCCATCAGGAAGTTCTTGTAGACGTCCGGGTCGGTGGAGTTGCCGATCTGCATGGAGCCGCCGAAGACGTACGTGAAGAGGATCACGAACATCACCGGCTGGATGAGTCCGAAGATGACCATCTCCGGGATGCGGCTCATCCGGATGAGGTTGCGCTTGGTGACGACCAGCGAGTCGCCGATCGACTGGGCGATGGCGCCGCGCTTGCGGGGCCGGGGGACGGCGTCGGTCAGTGTGGTCATTTCGCCGCCTCCTCGGCCTGCTCCCGCTCCCGGGCCTGTGCCTGCTCCCGCTCCGCCCGTGCCGGATCCTGGGCCCTCTCCGGCTGCTCCGCCTTCGTGCTCCTGCCGCGCGGGTCCCGCGTGCCCTCGCCGTTCTCGTCCTCCGCGCGCTCGGCCGTGTGGCCGGTGAGGGAGAGGAAGACGTCGTCGAGGGTGGGGCGGCGCAGTCCGATGTCGTCGATCTCGACGCCGACGGCGTCCAGGTCGCGGATGACCTCGGCGAGGAGCTTGGCGCCGCCGGTGACCGGGACGGTCAGCTTGCGGGTGTGGTCCTCGACGCTGATGTCGCCCTCGCCGACGCCGGGCATCCCGTAGCGGTGCAGGACCTCGCGGGCCGGCGGGATCATCTCGCGTTCGTGGACGACGACTTCGACCCGCTCGCCGCCGGTCTGCGCCTTGAGCTGGTCGGAGGTGCCGCGGGCGATGACCCTGCCGTGGTCGACGACGCAGATGTCGTGGGCCAGGTGGTCGGCCTCCTCCAGGTACTGCGTGGTGAGGAGCAGGGTCGTGCCGGCGGCGACGAGTTCCTGGATGACCTCCCACAGCGCCTGGCGGTTGCGGGGGTCCAGGCCGGTGGTGGGCTCGTCCATGAACATGACCGGCGGCGAGACCACGAGGGCCGCGGCGAGGTCGAGCCGGCGGCGCATGCCGCCCGAGTAGGTCTTGGCCTGGCGGTCGGCGGCGTCCGCCAGGTTGAACCGCTCCAGGAGCTCGGCCGCGCGGGCCTTCGCGCCGCGCGCGTTCATCTGATAGAGCTGCCCGACCATCTGCAGGTTCTCGCGGCCGGTCAGATACTCGTCGACGGCGGCGAACTGGCCGGACAGGCCGATGGAGCGGCGCACCTCGTCGGGGTGCCGGAGCACGTCGATCCCCGCGACCGTGGCGCGGCCGCTGTCGGGTCGAAGCAGGGTGGTGAGCACGCGGACGGCGGTGGTCTTCCCCGCGCCGTTCGGACCGAGGAGGCCCAGAACGGTGCCCTCGGGCACGTCGAGGTCCACGCCGTCCAGAGCTCGTACGTCGCCGAAGGTCTTCACCAGACCTTCGGCGTGGATCGCGCCTGGCATGTGGGTTCTCCCAGCAGTTTCGGGCGTTTCCGGACAAGTCTAGATACGCCGGACCCACCTCGCCCGGCACTCCGCCACCACGACCTCATGCTGACGCGATACATCGCGACACGCAACCGATTCGTGCCGGCCGGGCCTGCCGGAGGCGGCGGTCAGCCCAGCACCTTGTATCCGGCGTCCCGCAGCGCCTCCGCGACCTCCCGGCAGTGCTCCGGCCCCTTCGTCTCCAGGTGCAGCTCGACCTCCGCCTCCGTCAGGCCCAGCCGGGGATCGGTCCGGACATGGCTCACGTCGAGCACGTTCGCGTCCACCACCGTCAGCACCGCGAGCAGCGTCGCCAGCGTGCCCGGCCGGTCCGTGACCTTCAGCCGCAGGCTCAGATAGCGCCCGGCGGCCGCCATGCCGTGCCGCAGCACCCGCTGCATCAGGAGCGGGTCGAGGTTCCCGCCGGACAGCACCGCCACCACCGGCCCCCGGCCGCGGAACGCCTCCGGGTCCGAGAGGAGCGCCGCGACCGGGCTCACGCCGGCCGGCTCCACCACCAGCTTCGCCCGCTCCAGGCAGAGCAGCAGCGCCGAGGAGAGCGCGTCCTCCGAGACGGTGCGGACCTCGTCCACGTACTCCCGGACGATCCCGAACGGCACGTCGCCCGGTCGCCCCACCTTGATCCCGTCCGCCATCGTCACCGGCGAGTCGATCGCCACCGGATGCCCCGCCGCGAGCGAGGGCGGATACGCGGCCGCGCCCTCCGCCTGCACGCCGACCACCCGCACGTCGGGCCGTACCGACTTCACCGCGAGACCGATCCCGGCCACCAGACCGCCGCCGCCGACCCCCACCAGGATCGTCCGCACCTCCGGGCACTGCTCCAGGATCTCCAGGCCGACCGTCCCCTGGCCCGCGATGATGTCCGGATGGTCGAAGGGGTGGATGAACACCGCGCCGGTCTCCCGGGCGTACTCCTCGGCCGCCGCGAGCGTCTCGTCCACGACGTGGCCGTGCAGCCGCACCTCCGCCCCGTACTCACGGGTCGCCGCCACCTTCGGCAGCGGCGCGCCCACCGGCATGAACACCGTCGCGTGCACCCCGAGCACGGCGGAGGCCAGCGCCACGCCCTGCGCGTGGTTTCCGGCCGACGCCGCGACCACGCCGGCCGCGCGCTGCTCGGGCCGCAGCCCCGCGATCCGCACGTACGCGCCGCGCAGCTTGAACGAGCCGGTCCGCTGCAGGTTCTCGCACTTGAGGTGGACCGGCGCCCCGACCATCGAGGACAGGTGCCGGCTCCCCTCCATCGGGGTCATCCGGGCGACCCCGGCGAGCATCTTCTGCGCCCCGCGCACGTCGTCGAGCATGAGGCGGTGCAAGGGGTCTGGCGTACGGAAGCTCATGACCGCAAGTCTCGCAGCTCACAGGGGCACCGGCCGCCGGAGGCACGGTGCGCCACCCGTTCCGCGGCCCTGTCGCACCCGGGTTCGCAGCGGGTTCTCGCAGCGCCGGTACGGACCCCGGCAGGTCCGCGTACTCTGTCCCCCACCAACCGCCCACCGCACGAGAGAGCCACCACAGCCATGCCCACATCTCAGGACATGACGACTGAGCTTGACCCCGGTCTCCTCGACGCCCTCCAGCACCAGGTGGCCGTCTTCGCGAGACGGGCCGAGCAGACCCGGCTCGGCGGCACCGGGCAGCTCCGCAACTCCATGGACCGCGCCGCGTACCTGCTGCTCAACCGGCTCGACCAGGAGGGCCCGATGGGTGTGAAGGCGCTCGCCGCCGGCATGGGCATCGACTCCTCCACGGTCACCCGCCAGGTCGCCCCGCTCGTCGACACCGGCCTGGTCAAGCGCACCTCGCACCCCGAGGACGGCCGGGCCGTCGTGCTCCAGCTCTCCCCGCGCGGCCAGGCCCGCCTGGAGGAGGTCCGCACCTCGCGGCGCCGGCTGATGGCCGAGGTCACGGACGGCTGGACGCCCGCCGAGCGCGAGTCCTTCTGCACCCTGCTCACCCGCTTCAACTCGGCCCTGTCGGCCCGCCAGTCGGGGCTGCCCGCCGCTGCGGACGACGCCGCGCCCAAGTCGTGACCCCGGGGCTCCCGCACGGGTCTTGACCCGCGGCGCGCGCTGTCCTCATATGAGGACGTGCGCGAGTCGAATCACGGCCACTCCGGCGAAAACACCGCCCGCACCCGGGAGTTCAACGCGTTCGTGGCCGGGGCGTCGGGCCGGCTGCTGCATGCGGCGACCCTGCTCACCACCGAGCCCGCGCACCGCAACCCGCTCGCCCAGGCCCTGTTGACGGCCTCCCTCGCCCACACCTACGCCCACTGGGACCGGCTGCGCGGCGAGGACCCGTACGACGTCACCCGGGCCGACCTCGCCACCCGCTTCGCGCGCACCGCCTGGCGCTACCACCGCGGCCGCGGCGGAGTGCTCTCCGCGCTCACCCCGCAGGAACGCCTCGTCGTCGTGCTCCGGCTGTACGAGGGGGTGGCCGAGGAGCAGACCGGCGCGCTCCTCGGGCTGCCCGAGGAGCGCGTCCGGGCCGTCTGCGCCCGCTCCGTGAGCGCCCTGCGGGCCGCCTCGTGAACCGGCACGAGGACAAGGAGGACGAGGTCCGGCGGATGATGGACACCGCCCGTCCGCACGTCCCCGGCGACCTCGCCGCGAGGGCCGCCGCCCGCGGCACCCGGCTGCTGCACCGGGACCGGGTGGTGCGGCGGATCGGCTGGACGCTGCTCGCGCTCGCGGTCGCCGCCTTCGTCGTCTGGGCCTCGGTCGCCCGCCCCTGGGAGGTCCCCCCGGCGGGGACGACACCGCCGCTCGAAGGCTGGTGAGCCCGGGCCGGACGCCGGCGCGGGCCGGGCCCCGAGGGGACCCGGCCCCGGGGCGTACTAGCCCAGCGCCTGGCGCAGGTCGGCGAGCAGGTCGTCGACGTTCTCGATGCCGACGGAGAGGCGGACCAGGTCGGCCGGGACCTCCAGGGCCGAGCCCGCGACGCTCGCGTGCGTCATCCGGCCCGGGTGCTCGATCAGCGACTCGACACCGCCCAGGGACTCGCCCAGGGTGAAGAGCTGGGCGCGGTTGCAGACCTCGACGGCCGCCTCCTCGCCGCCCTGCACGCGGAACGAGATCATGCCGCCGAAGGAGCGCATCTGCTTGGCGGCGACCTCGTGGCCCGGGTGCTCCGGCAGGCCCGGGTAGAGGACCTGGGTGACCTTCGGGTGCTGGGTCAGCATCTCGACGATCTTGCCGGCGTTCTCGCTGTGCCGGTCCATGCGGACGGCGAGCGTCTTGATGCCGCGCAGCACGATCCAGGAGTCGAAGGGGCCGGCGACGGCGCCCATCGCGTTCTGGTGGTACGCCAGTTCCTCACCGAGCTCCGCGTCGGCCGTCACCAGGGCGCCGCCGACGACGTCGGAGTGGCCGCCCATGTACTTGGTCAGCGAGTGGACGACGACGTCCGCGCCCAGCGACAGCGGCTGCTGGAGGTACGGCGAGGCGAAGGTGTTGTCGACGACCAGCTTCACGCCGGCCTGGCGGGCGACGCCCGCGACGGCCTCGATGTCGGTGATGCCGAGCAGCGGGTTCGACGGGGTCTCGACCCAGATCAGCTTGGTGCGGTCGTTGATCGCGCCGCGCACCGACTCGACGTCGGAGGTGTTCGCGACGGAGAAGTCGACGCCCCAGCGCTCGACGACCTTCGCGAAGAGGCGGAAGGTGCCGCCGTAGGCGTCGTTGGGGATGACCACGTGGTCGCCCGGGACCAGGAGGGTGCGCAGCAGGCAGTCCTCGGCGGCGAGTCCGGAGGCGAAGGCGAGGCCGCGCCGGCCGCCCTCCAGGGCCGCCAGGTTCTCCTCCAGGGCGGTCCGGGTCGGGTTGGCGCTGCGGCTGTACTCGTAGCCGCCGCGGAGCCCGCCCACGCCGTCCTGCTTGTAGGTGGACACCTGGTAGATGGGCGGGACGACCGCGCCGGTCAGCGGGTCTGCGGTGTTGCCCGCGTGGATGGCGCGGGTCTCGAAGCTCTGGTGGGTGTGCTGGTCGCTCATGAGGCAGGAGCGTAGTCCCGTGGGGGCCCGGTCGCCGCCCTCCGTCTCAGCAGGCGTTCGCCGGTGTCCTGGACAATGGACACATGGAGATTCTCTGGTTCCTGATCGCGCTCGGGCTGATCTTCGGCGTCCTGGGCCCCTTCGTGTTCCGCCGGCGTGGCGGCGGCATCCGGCAGGTGGCCCCCGGCGCCCCCGACGCGGCGGACCCCGCGGCCTACGGATTCCTGCGCCAGGAGGAGCAGGACGTGCGGCTGCCGGGGCCGGACCGGGACCTCCTCGACGTGCTCGACGTCGTCCAGGCGACCCAGGACTGGCGGGCCGCCTCGCAGCTGCTGAAGGGCACCGGGCAGGAGGGCGAGATCCGCTGGCAGCGGGTCCAGGCCTTCGCGGGCGCCGCCTCCCTGGAGCTGGCCGAGCGGCCGGGCGTGGGCGGCGCGTGGCTGCGCGCGTGGAAGGCCGAGGCGCCCGAGGACGCGGGGGGCGCCCAGGTGTACGCGGAGTTCCTGGTGCAGCGGGCCTGGCGGTCCTCGACGGCCGGGAGCGACGACTTCCGGGTCATCCTGGAGGAGGCGCGCAAGGCCTGCGAGGAGGCGGCCGTCCTCGCACCGGGCGACCCCGTGCCGTACATCTCCGAGCTGGCCGTGGCCCGCGGACTCGGGTACGCCCCCGAGCAGTTCGACCTGCTGTGGGCGAAGGTCATCGACCGCGCGCCCACGCACATGGGGGCGCATCTGGCGGCCCTGCTCTACTGGTGCGGGAAGTGGCACGGCTCGCGCGAGGAGGCCGACCACTTCGCGACGACGGCCGCGGCCCGCGCGCCGCGGGGCTCGCTGCTCGCCGCGCTGCCGCTGTTCGCGGTCTTCGAGAACCGGCCGGAGATCGTCGTCGGCGTGGACTTCCACCGCACGGCCGTCGTCACCAAGGCCGTGTCCGGCGCCCTGTACGCGGTGCACTCGGCGCGCCCCGACGACCCGATGCTCGCGCACGTACGCCATCTGCTGGTGTCCTTCCTGATCGGGGCGGAGCGCTGGGCCGAGGCGATGGCCCTGCTCGTACACGTCGACGGGTACGTGGGCGCGCTGCCGTGGACGCTGAACGAGGACCCGGCGGCCGCGTACACGGCGTGCCGGAACATCGCCGTGGCCGGCTACGAGGCGAACGGCGGCAGCCCGGCGACGCTGCCGCGGTAGGGGAATCCCCGGGGTGCGGGGAACGTTGTGCCGAGAGCCCACCGTCGAGGAGAGATGCAGCATGTTCCTGTCCCGCACCCCCGTCCTCCCCACTCCCGACCAGGCCCTGCGCGGGCGCCCCGAGCCCGAGTTCCCGGTCCCGGAGCGCCACACCGTCCTCGGCACCCCGCTCCTCGGCCCGTACCCGGAGGGCCTGGAGGTCGCGGACTTCGCCCTGGGCTGCTTCTGGGGCGCCGAGCGCAAGTTCTGGCAGACCGAGGGCGTGTACACGACCCTCGTCGGATACCAGGGCGGCTACACGGAGAACCCGCACTACGAGGAGGTCTGCTCGGGCCTCACCGGCCACACGGAGGTCGTGCGCGTGGTCTTCGACCCGGCGAAGGTCTCCTACGAGCGCCTCCTGAAGCTGTTCTGGGAGTCCCACGACCCGACCCAGGGCTTCCGCCAGGGCAACGACGTCGGCACCCAGTACCGCTCGGCCGTCTACACCCACTCCCCCGAGCAGGCCACCACGGCCGAGGCCTCCCGCGCGGCCTACCAGCAGGTCCTGACCGGCTCCGGCTACGGCACCATCACCACCGAGATCCTCCCGGCCCAGGACCGCACCTTCTACCCGGCCGAGGCCTACCACCAGCAGTACCTGGACAAGAACCCGGCGGGCTACTGCGGCATCGGCGGCACGGGCGTCTCGTGCCCGATCGGGGTGGCGAAGGCGGACTAGGCCCGTCAGCGCGTGGGGCCGGCGCCCGGCCGGCCCCGCTCCTCGGCAGGGTCCTCCAGGAGCAGCAGGATCAGGCCGGCGGCGCCACCGAGCAGCCAGCTCACCAGCATCACGATCTGCTGCCCGAAACCGAGCCCGAGGGCGAAGCCGATCCACGTCAGCGCGGTCACGGCCGCGGCGCCCTGCCGCAGGACGCCGCCGGCGGCCCATGCACGGCGCACCCAGCCCCCCGGACGCCACATGGTCCACAGGGCCACGGCGACGGCGAAGGCCCTGAACAGGAGGAACGGCACGGGCAGCCGGGGCATGTCCCCGCCGACCGCCTTCCCCCGCATCAACTCGCGCACCCCCACGACCAGGACGACCGGCCCCACCAGCGCGAACACCGCCGCGACGACACGCTGGAAACGGACGCTCGTGCCCCTGGAGCGCGCCGCGGCGTGCGCCGCGCCCCGGAAGTCCGTGGCGACGATCGTGCCGAGGCCCGTCGCGAAGACCCCCCACGCGAGGGTGAACAGCCCGCCCGTACCGCTCCCCGCCATCCCGGCCCCTCCCCCTCGTCCCGGGTGACCGTACGCCCCGCCACCGGCCCGCGTCGTTGCCGGGTGCGGGCAGTCTTGGGGGCCTCTCGGCTTCCGCGCCCCGTCCCTCACGCCCCGCAGGTCGCCAGTGAGCACCAGCGGCGGCGGCCGGACTCGTCGAGGAAGAGCCAGCCGCAGTCGGCGCTCGGGCAGGCGCGGAGGGTGAGGCGGCGCGGGTCGGCGAGGAGCTCGGCGGCGGCGCGGGCGGTGGCGTGGAGGGGGAGGTCGAGGCCCGCGGAGGGGGCGAGGCGCCATTGGGCGAGGCCGTCGGGGCCGAGGGTGAGGACGGCGGAGCGGGCGGCCTGCTGGGCGACGGCGGCGACGGTGTGGAAGGCGCGGACGTCGGCGGGGTCGGTGAGGCAGGCGTAGAGAGCCGTGCGGAAGGCCCTGGCCTCGGCGAGGGCGGCGGCGGCCGCGTCGGGGCGGGCGGCGGCCTCCCTGAGGAGGCGGTCCACCTGGGGGTCGTCGGCGAGGTCGTGGTGGCCGGCCCAGACGGCGAGGGTCTCGTAGGCGCGCAGCCAGTCGGAGCCGGGGACCTCGGGGGTGTGGTGCCAGCCGGCGAACGTGTTGCAGAACTCCAGGGCGGGGTGGCCGCTGGTGGTCCAGGGCAGCCACTGGTCGCGGACGCGGACCGCGTAGAGCGGGGCCGGGGGGCGGTCGAGGCGCGGGTCGCCGGCCAGGATGCGGTCGTGGAGGGTGGTGAGGGCGGGGCCGGGGTCGATGCCGAGTTCGGTGACCAGGTGGCGCCGCGTGGTCCGGTACAGCGCGAGCGCCTCCGCCTGCCGGCCGGCGCGGTAGAGGGCGGTCATGAGGGCGGCCACCAGCCTTTCCCTGCCGGGGAGTTCGGCGGCGAGCGGGCCCAGGTCGGCGAGGACACGGGCGTGCAGGCCCATGGTGAGCCGGGTCTCGGCGCGCTGCTCCAGGGCGGTGAGGCGCAGTTCGGCGAGCCGCCCGCCGAGCCGGTCGCGCAGGGCCTCGTCGACGGTGCCGTCGAGCAGCGGGCCGCGCCAGAGGGCGAGCGCCCGGTCGTAGCAGCGCACCTGCTCGCCGGGGTCGCCGGCCACGGCCGCCTGACCGGCGAGGTCGAGGAACTCCCGTACGTCCACGGTGTGCCCGGAGAGGTCGACCGCGTAGCCGTCGTGCCGGGTGGCCACGGTCACCCCGTACGGCTTGAGGGCGGCCCGCACCCGGCCGACGTAGGTGTGCACCGTGCCGCGCGCGGAGTCCGGCGGGGCGCCGTTCCACAGCAGGTCGGCGATGCGGGGCACGGACACGACCCGGCCCGCGTCGAGCAGCAGGATCGCCAGCAGGCACCGCTCCTGCCGGCGGATGCCCAGGTCGACGCGTATGCCCTCGTGGCGGGCCTCGAAGGGGCCGAGCAGGCTGAAGTCCATGGGATCGGAGCGTACGGCGGTGCGGTGGCGGTGCGGTGGGGGTACGCCGGGCCGGCGGGCGGGTAGGGGCTCACGCGGGGGCCACCGCTCCGCCTTCGGCACCCGGTCGAGCCGGGTTCCCGGCAGGGAAACGGCCGTTCCGCCCGCTCGCGGGCGATCCGGCGTTGATCATGATGGTCGAGGGGCGCGGTCCGACGGGCGCGCCGCCCGTCATGACGGCATGATCCGAGGAGGAGTTGGCGTGAACGCGATCGACACGGACCGAGCGGACAGGACCGAGGAGTTCCAGGAACTACGGCCGCTGCTGTTCTCGATCTCGTACCGGATCCTCGGCAGCGTCAGCGAGGCCGAGGACGCGGTCCAGGAGGCCTGGCTGCGCTACGCGGCCACCCCGACCCGGCCGGTCTCGCCGAAGGCCTTCCTGTCGGCGACCGTCACCCGGATCTCGATCGACGTGCTGCGTTCGGCGCGGGTCCGCCGGGAGGAGTACGTCGGTCAGTGGCTGCCCGAGCCGCTGCTCTCCGACCCGTACGAGGACCCGGCGCGCGCGGCCGAGCTCGCCGACTCGGTGTCGACGGCGGCCCTGTTGCTGCTCGAACGGCTCAGCCCGCTGGAGCGCGCGGTGTTCGTGCTGCGGGAGGTGTTCGCGTTCGGCTTCCCGGAGGTCGCCGAGGCGGTGGGGCGCTCGGAGGCGGCCTGCCGCCAGCTCGCCGTCCGGGCCCGCAAGCACATGGAGGAGGGCCGCCCCCGCTACGAGGCGGACCGCGAGGAACGGGAGGAGCTCGCGGCCCGCTTCTTCCAGGCCCTGCGCGAGGGCGAGGTCGCGGAGCTGCGCGACCTGCTGTCCGCCGACGCCCAGCTGGTCGGCGACGGCGGCGGCAAGGCGCCGCAGCTGGCCCGGGTGATCGTCGGGGCGGACAACGTGGCCCGCCTCATCGCCTCGTACTTCGCCGCGCTCGGGGGGATCGAGGTCACGATGGACCCGCAGGAGGTCAACGGCGGGCCGGGTGCCGTCTTCCGCGACCGCGACGGCAAGGTGATCACCACCTGGGCGCTCGACATGGCCGACGGACACGTCCGGTCGATCCACACCGTGGTCAACCCCGACAAGCTCGGGCACCTGGGGCCGGTGGCGGACAGCTGGGCGATCGCCGAGGAGGTGAAGAAGGCGCGCCGGGCGGCCCGCGGCTGACCGCGGCGGACCGGCGGTTCCCGGGCCTGGTCAGGATGTGGTCAGAGCCCGGCGGGAGGGTGAGGGACGACGGCGCCGCCGAGGCGCCGTCACCTTCAACCACCCCTCCCACCCAGGAGTTTCCATGCGACGCACGCTCGTCCCGCTCGTGGCGGCCGGAGCCGCCCTGCTCGCCACGGCGGCCCCCGCGGGTGCCCAGGACCCGGTCGGCGACTGGACGCCCGCTCCCTCCCCCGCCTGGGCCTATCCGGCCGGTGCGCGCTGCGACTTCGCGGTCCAGGGCTCACCCGTGGTCGACGAGGTCGTGCGGCGGACGGTCGCGACCTACCCGGACGGCACGCGGGTGGTGGAGTACAAGGGCGATCTGGTGGTCCGGGTGGTCAACTCCGCCACCGGCGCTTCGTACGACGCCGACGCGAGCGGCCGGGCGCTGGTCGAGACGCGGCCGGACCGCTCGCAGCGCTGGTACGTGGTCGGGCCGATCCTGGCGGGCTTCGGCGAGGGCGGCGGCAACGTGGGGCGCGGTCTGTACACCGTGGACGGCGCCTTCACGCTGGACGTCTCCCCCACCGGCTTCAAGACGCTGACCCTGCTGTACGGCTCGACCGAGTCCCTCTGCGACAAGGTGGCCTGACCGGGGTCGGTCTGCGGCAAGGTGGCCTGACCGGGGTCAGCGGGTCGCCGCGCGCAGGGCCGCCGCGGTGGCGGCCGCCTCGTACCCCTCGGGGACGCCGTCGATCAGCAGGACGTCGCCGTTCATGTGCCGGGTGCGGAGCGGGACGAGGGCCTGGTAGGGCGCGGAGTCGTACCAGGCGCGGGCGTCCTCGAAGCTCGGGAAGCCGATGATGACGACGGCGCCCGGCCAGGCGCCCTCGCGGACCTCGCGGGTGGGGGCGCCGTGGACCAGGAAGCGCCCGCCGAACGGGTCGAGGGTGTCCTGGATGCGCTCCATGTAGACGAAGACCTCCTCGTCGAGGACGGGCTTCGGGTGCAGGTTTCCGATGGCGTAGGCGGTCATGGGAACAGCGTGCCGGGGCATGGCGTACGGGTCGATTACCTCGCACGTCATGCCCCGGCGGGCCGGTGCGGCGGGGCGTCAGATCGTCGACGCGTCGATCACGAAGCGGTAGCGCACGTCGGACGCCTCGACCCGCGCGTAGGCCTCGTTGACCTGGTCGGCGGTGATCAGCTCGATCTCGGCGCCCAGGCCGTGGGCGGCGCAGAAGTCCAGCATCTCCTGGGTCTCCTTGATGCCGCCGATCATCGAGCCGGCCAGCGTCTTGCGGCCGCCGATGAGGGAGAACAGGCCGACCTTGACCGGCTCCTCGGGGGCGCCGACGTTCACCAGCGCGCCGTCGGTCCTGACCAGGCTCAGGTAGGCGTCGAAGTCCAGCGGCGCGGAGACCGTGGAGATCACCAGGTCGAAGCTGCCGCGGAGGGCGGCGAAGGTCTCCGGGTCGCTGGTGGCGTAGTAGTGGTCGGCGCCCAGCTTGAGGGCGTCCTCCTGCTTCTTCAGGGACTGGCTGAGCACGGTCACCTCGGCGCCGAGCGCGTGGGCGATCTTCACGCCCATGTGGCCGAGGCCGCCGAGGCCGACGACGGCGACCTTCTTGCCGGGGCCGGCCTGCCAGTGGGCGAGCGGCGAGTAGAGGGTGATGCCGGCGCACAGCAGCGGGGCCGCGACGTCGAGCGAGATGCCCTCGGGGATGCGCAGGGTGTAGTTCTCGTCGACGACGATGTGGGTGGAGTAGCCGCCGTAGGTCGGCTCCCCGTTCTTGTCGAGGGCGTTGTACGTGCCGGTCATGCCCTTGACGCAGTACTGCTCCAGGCCCTGCCGGCAGTACTCGCACTCCCGGCAGGAGTCCACGAAACAGCCGACGCCGACGCGGTCGCCGAGCTGGTGCCTGGTGACACCCGGGCCGACCTCGGTGACGATGCCAGCGATCTCGTGGCCGGGCACCATCGGGAAGATGCCCTCGCCCCAGCCGTTGTGGGCCTGGTGGATGTCGGAGTGGCAGATGCCGGCGTACTTGATCTCGATGAGCACGTCGTGCTCGCCCACGGCCCGGCGGGGGATGGTGGTGCGCTCCAGCGGGGCGTCGGGGGCGGGTGCGGCGATGGCGGAAACGGTCGTGGTCATGGCTGAAAGCTTGCCGGACGGATCCGGCCGCACCCAGTGCCCTGGTCTGCCTACGACCGGCGTGCCTACCACTGGCAGGGTCAGGAACGTACGTCCGGCACCGCTCCCGACCGGGAATACTGGGGAGGTATGGACCTCAGTGCCGAACTCAGCGAATTCCTCCGGACCCGCAGGGCGCGCCTGAAGCCGCAGGACGTGGGGCTGCCCGAGTTCGGGCGGCACCGCCGGGTGCCCGGCCTGCGCCGCGAGGAGCTGGCCCAGCTGGCCGGGGTCTCCGTGGCCTACTACACGCGTCTCGAACAGGGCAACGGCAAGAACGTGTCCACGGAGGTCCTGGACTCGATCGCGCGGGCACTGCGGCTCAGCGACACCGAGCGGGCGCATCTGACGCACCTGGCGAAGCCGACGGTCAAGAAGCGGCAGCGGGCGGCGATCACCCGCCCGCAGAAGGTGCGGCCCGGCCTCACGCACCTGCTGGACGCCATGGAGGGCGTGCCGGCCTTCGTGCTGGGCCGCCGGGGCGACATCCTGGCCTGGAACCGGATGGCGCGGGCCCTGCTGGGCGACTTCACCACCTGGGAGCCGCGCGAGCGGAACATGGCCCGGATGATCTTCCTCGACCCGAACGCGCGTGATCTGTACGTCGACTGGGAGTGCAAGGCGACCGAGGTCGTGAGCGTGCTGCGGCTGTACGCCGGCATGTACCCGGACGACCAGGAACTGCTGTCCCTGGTGGGTGAACTGTCGGTCAGGAGCGAGGAGTTCCGCTCGCTGTGGGCGGCGCACACGGTGACCGACAAGGGGCACGGAACGAAGCGGCTGCGGCATCCGCTGGTGGGCGAGATGACGCTGGCGTACGAGTCCCTGAAGGTGTCCGGCGACGACCCGGACCTGATCCTGGTGACGTACCACGCGGAGCCGGGCTCGCCCTCGGCGGACGCGCTGCGGCTGCTCGCGCAGTGGGGCGTGGACGAGCCCGTGGACGTACGGGAGTAGGCCCGGGGGCCGGGCCGGGAGGAAACGGCCTGACGGGGCGACATGACGCGACGGCCCCCTCGCCTTCGGGCGAGGGGGCCGTTCACGTGGTGCGGACGGGTCAGACGGCGGAGCCGGCCTTCCACTCGGACCAGCTCAGGTTCCAGCCGTTGAGGCCGTTGTCGGGAGCGATCGTCTTGTCCTTGGAGTTCTTGACGATGACCACGTCGCCGATGATCGAGTGGTCGTAGAACCACGCGGCCTGCTGGTTGGGGTCGCCGGCGCCCTTGACGTCGGCGAGGCCCACGCAGCCGTGGCTGGTGTTGACGCTGCCGAAGATGGAGCGCGAGCCCCAGTAGTTGCCGTGGATGAACGTGCCCGACGTGGACAGGCGCATGGCGTGCGGCACGTCCTTGATGTCGTACTCGCCCTTGCCGTCGGAGTCGGTGAAGCCGACGGTGGCGCCGTTCATCCGGGTCTCCTTGAACTTCTCGGAGATCACCATCTCACCGTTGTAGGTGGTGTTCTCCGGGGAGCCCGCCGAGATCGGGATGGTCTTGATCGTGCGGCCGTCCTGCTTCACCGTCATGGTCTTGGCGGACACGTCGACGACGGAGACCTGGTTGCGGCCGATCTTGAAGGTGACCGTCTTCTTCTGGACACCGAAGACGCCGTTGGCACCCTCGACGCCGTCGAGGTCCAGCTTCATGGTGACCGTGGAGCCCTCGGTCCAGTACTTCTCGGGACGGAAGTCGAGCCGCTGGGCGTTGAACCAGTGGCCGACGACCTCCTGGCCGGAGCTGGAGGTGACCGAGATGCCGCTCTGGACGGCCTTCTTGTCGGTGATCGACTTGTTGAAGGTGATCGAGACCGGCATGCCGACGCCGACCGTGGAACCGTCCTCCGGCGTGAAGTTGCCGATGAAGCTGTTGGCCTTCGAGACGGTGGTGAAGGAGGCGTTCTCGTGCGCCTCGAGACCGTCGGCGTCCTTGGCGGTCGCGGCGATCTTGTAGACGGTGCCGCGCTTGAGCTGCCCGCTCGGCGTCCAGCTCAGGCCGTCCGCGGCTATCTCGCCCTTGACGGTCTCGCCCTCGGCGGAGGTCATGGTGACCTCGGTGAGCTTGCCGTCGGCGACGGTGACCTTGGCGTCGTCGTTGATCGAGGCGTTCTGGGAGCCGTTCTTCGGCGAGATGGTGATCTGCGCCTTCGAGGTCTTCTGCGCGGCGGCCTCGTCGACCTGAGCCTGTGACTGCTGCGAGGCGTCGGCGGCGCCGCCCTTGTCGCTGTCGTTGCACGCCGAGAGCACCAGCACGCCGCCGAGCACCGCGGCGGCCGCCGCCAGGCTCTTACGGCGCTTGCCGTACGTCATCACACGCTTCTCCATCGTCGCCGATTACCTGCCACTTCCCACTGAAACACCCATGAGCACCCGTCCGGTTCCGTAACCGGAAGGTTTGTGGGGAACACCACTCATCGACACGCACCGGCGGAGCGTTCGGTTCCGTCCGGGTCTCCCGCGCCACGGGCGAGGGCCCCGGGACGACACCGTCCCGAGGCCCTCCGGGGGCTCGTGGGCTCAGGTGCGCTCGTCCTCGTCGTCTTCCCGCACACCATCTTCGTCGTCGAGGTCCCACTCCATCGCATCGGGGTCGTACTCGATCTCCTCGCTGCTCCAGGAGGCCTGCACCATCTCGACGCCGGGGACGGTGGTGACCAGGTCGAACGGCTCGACGAGGTAGGCCAGGGCCTCGGCGCTGTCCTCGGCGACGGCGGCTCGGGCGTGCACCCGCTCCTCCTCCGGCATGAACTCGTCGGCGTCGATCCGGCCGACGGCGGCCTCGGCGAGTTCGGCGGGCCCGTCGACCTCCAGGACCAGATCGACACGAAGGCGCACATAGCGTGATGTCTCGGAAGTGCTCATGGGCGGAGCGTAGAACGCGGGGAGGCCTCGGCTTTCCCGCGACCCGCTGTGTTCACTAGCATCGGCGCACCTACCAATTAGCGGTTTCCGCAAGGGGGATCAGAAACACGTGTCCGTCGCCCGACGCCCGCTGCTCACCGCCACCGCCGCGGGGACCCTGCTCTGCGCGCTGTGGTTCGTGCCGTCCGCGAACGCCACCGGAGACGGCAGAGCGGATCAGTCGCAGTCGGTCGTCTCGGATCCCCAGGACGACGGGCGGCTCGCGGAGACCGGCGGCGTGGACACCACGCCGTACCTGCTCGGCGGGACGCTGTTCCTGGGCGTGGGCGCGGGCTTCGTGACCCTGGCGATGCGCCGCGGGGGCCGGGCCTCCTGAGGGCTGCGGGACGCAGCCGCGGGTCAACGACCGCGGGACAGCGGCCACGGGACTACGGCCACGGGACAGCGGCCGGGGCACAACAGCCGCGAGACAGCGGCCGTGGACACGGAACATGCGGAAGGGCCGCCCCCGGGATCGGGGGCGGCCCTTCCGCCGTGGCGACGCGGGTTACGCCAGCGGGCCGGTGACCGGCTCGACGGCGGCGACCAGCCGGCCCTCGCGCACGAAGGCGTCGGCGGCGGCCAGGTCAGGGGCGAGGAAACGATCCGGCCCGGGACCCTCGACGCCGGCCGCGCGCAGCGCCGCGATGGCGGCGGCGGAGGCCGGGGCCGGGCTCAGGCCGTGGCGGAGCTCGATGCCGCGGGTGGCGGCGTAGAGCTCGACGGCGATGATCCGGTTGAGGTTGTCGATCGCGGTGCGCAGCTTGCGGGCGGCGGACCAGCCCATGGAGACGTGGTCCTCCTGCATCGCCGAGGACGGGATGGAGTCGGCGGAGGCCGGGACGGCGAGCCGCTTCATCTCGCTGACCAGCGCGGCCTGCGTGTACTGGGCGATCATCAGGCCGGAGTCGACGCCCGCGTCGTCGGCGAGGAACGGCGGCAGGCCGTGCGAGCGGTTCTTGTCGAGGAGCCGGTCGGTGCGGCGCTCGGCGATGGAGCCGAGGTCAGCGGCGGCGATCGCGAGGAAGTCGAGGACGTACGCGACGGGGGCGCCGTGGAAGTTGCCGTTGGAGCGGACCTCTCCGCCGGGCAGCACCACCGGGTTGTCGACGGCGGCGGCCAGCTCGCGCTCCGCGACGAGCCGGGCGTGCGTCATGGTGTCGCGGCCGGCGCCGGCGACCTGCGGGGCACAGCGGACCGAGTAGGCGTCCTGGACGCGCGGGGCCTCGCCGCTCTGGAAGTGACCGGTGAGCTCGGAGCCCTTGAGGACGGCCAGCATGTTGGCGGCGGAGGCGGCCTGGCCCGGGTGCGGGCGGATGGCGTGCAGCTCGGGCTCGAGGACCTTCTCGGTGCCGAGCAGGGCCTCCAGGGAGAGCGCGGCGGTGATGTCGGCCGACTTGTAGAGGTTGTCGAGGTCGGCGAGGGCCATGATCAGCATGCCGAGCATGCCGTCGGTGCCGTTCAGGAGGGCGAGGCCCTCCTTCTCGCGGAGCTCGACGGGCTCGATGCCGGCGGCGGCGAGCAGCTCGCCGGCCGGCTTGACCACGCCGTCGGCGCCTTCGGCGTCGCCCTCGCCCATGAGCGCCAGGGCGCAGTGGGAGAGCGGGGCGAGGTCGCCGGAGCAGCCGAGGGAGCCGTACTCGTGGACGACCGGGGTGATCCCGGCGTTGAGCAGGTCGGCCATGGTCTGCGCGACCTCGGGGCGGACACCGGTGTGACCGGAGCACACGGTCTTGAGGCGCAGGAACATCAGCGCGCGCACGACCTCGCGCTCGACGCGCGGGCCCATGCCGGCCGCGTGCGAGCGGACGATGTTGCGCTGGAGCTGGGTGCGCAACTCGTGGCCGATGTGCCGGGTGGCGAGGGCGCCGAAACCGGTGGAGACGCCGTAGACCGGCTCCGGCTTGGCGGCGAGCGCGTCCACGGTGGCGCGGGCGGCGGCCAGCGCCTGGACGGCCTCGGATGACAGCTCGACGCGCGCGCCGTGGCGGGCGACGTCGATGAGGTCCTGCGGGGTGGTGCCGGACGTCCCAAGGACGACAGTCTGCATATCCATATTCAGCACCCTACGGACTGAAGAGCGACCTGTCACTAGATGGCCGGCGTGAGGCTCTCGTTCTCAGTCTGCGCGAGCGGCGCGGCCCGGTCCTGGGCGGCGGCCCGGCGACGCGGGCGCGGGGGGGCCGGCCTCGGGGACGCGGGGCGCGGACCGGCGACGGACGGCGCGGGGGCCGGCCCCGGGGTACGCGGAGCGCGGACCGGCGACGGACGGCGCGGGGGCCGGCCCCGGGGTACGCGGGGCGCGGACCGGCGACGGACGGCGCGGGGGCCGGCCCCGGGGGACGCGGAGCGCGGACCGGCGACGGACGGCGCGGGGCCAGCCCCGGGGGACGCGGAGCGCGGACCGGCGACGGACGGCGCGGGGCCAGCCCCGGGGGACGCGGGGCGCGGACCGGCGACGGGGGCGCGGGGGGGCCGGCCCCGGGGGACGCGGGGCGCGGACCGGCGACGGACGGCGCGGGGCCAGCCCCGGGGTACGCGGAGCGCGGACCGGCGACGTCGGCGCCGCGGCCGGCCGGCGACGCACGCGAATTGACCCGAGGCCGGCCGGCGGCGGACGCGAACTGGACAGCGCGGCCGGCCGGCGACGCACGCGAGCTGGACGGCGAGGCCGGCGGACGACATACGCGAGCTGGACGGCGAGGTCGGCGGAAGGCCGGCGCACGTGGTCGGGCGGCACCTCGGAGCGGCGGGCGACGGGGCGACGGGGCACCCCGGAGGCGTCCTTCGACGGGCCACCGGCCACCCCGGCGGCCGGAGCCCCGCCGCGCCCTACACCGGCGGCGCGTCCCGGAAGCGGCGCCTGTCGCGGGCTCCCGGAGGGGCGTCGGCGAGGCGGATGACGCCGCCGTCGCGGCCGGCCACCACCGGCTTCGCCGAGCGGGCGGCCTTGGCCTGGTACTGCGCCGCGTCGGCGAGGCGGAAGAGCCGGCGGGCCGACTTCAGCGGGCCGATGGGGTCGCCGGTGGACGCCACCCCGCACGCGACGCCCTCGCCGAGCTCCAGCTCCGCGGCGCGGACGCACAGCTCCTCCGCGACCGCCACCACCTCGTCGGCGGTCGGGCCGACCGTGAGGAGGCAGAACTCGTCGCCGCCGAGCCGGGCCGCGAGGGCGCCCGGCAGCATCGCCCCGCAGCGGGACAGCACGGAGCCGAACCGTTCCAGCAGCCGGTCGCCGACCGCGTGGCCGTGCGTGTCGTTGACCCGCTTGAGGCCGTTCAGGTCGCACACCATGAGGCTCACCACGGAGCCGTCGACCCGGTAGCGCTCGATCGCCTGGTCGAGCCGGGTGTCGACGGCCCGGCGGTTGGCGAGCCCGGTCAGCGGGTCGGTGAAGGCCAGCTTGCGGACCTCCTCCAGGCGCTCGGCCTGGGCGATCCCCGCGGCGACGACCGCCGCGAGCACCGTGGCGAAGTCGGCCTCGTCCCGGTCGAAGGGCACCGCCCCGCCCGGCCTGGCGACGTACAGCTCGCCCCAGGCCCGCCCGTGCAGCACGATCGGCGCGACCACGCAGCAGCCGCGCCCGCGCCGCCGCAGGCCGGTGACCCGGCCGGTCGGGACCCGGTCCGCCGCCGTCTCCACCCAGGCGTCCGGCTCGCCCCCGCCCGCCCACTGCTCGTGCAGGAACTCGGTGATCTCCGGGAACTGGTGGACCGGGTAGGTCTCGGAGTCCGGGAACTCCTCCTCCCCCACCGCCCGCTCCCCGGCGTTCACCAGGACCTTCAGGCGGCCGTGGTCCCGTTCCCAGACGGAGAGCGCCGCGAAGCTGCCGCCGAGCGCCTCGCAGGCGCCCAGCGCCGCGGCCCGCCAGAACTCGCGCGGGGTGTGCGCCGCCGCCATCGCCTGCGCCAGCGCCACTACGGCCCGCAACCGCACGTCCTCACCCATTCCTCCAGCTTAGGGAGGTTTGATCCGTTTTCCCTTCTGGGACGTCACAGAAAGTTACACATAGTGAGAATTGGGACGATTTGGATACGAAATCCCCGGGGCGGCCGCCCCGGCGTCACGCGCGGTCGGCTACTCGCCCGGCCACTCCGGCTTCCGCTTCTCGTTGAACGCCGCCACACCCTCCGCCCGGTCGCCCGAGAAGGCCACCGAGCGCCAGGCCGCGTCCTCGACCTCCAGGCCCGCCCGCAGGTCCAGGCCCTGGCCGAGCCGCATGGCCTTCTTGGCCGCGCGCAGGCCGACCGGCGAGTTCGCGGCGATCCGGCCGGCCAGCTCCAGGGCGGCCGTCCGGGCGTCCTCCTCCAGGAGGTCGACGAGCCCGAGCTCGCGGGCCTCGGCGGCCTCCACGCGGCGGGCCGTGAAGACCAGCTCGGCGGCGCGTGCCGCGCCCACGCGGCGCGGCAGCAGCTGCGTACCGCCGCCGCCGGGGATGACGCCCACGGAGACCTCCGGGAGCCCCACCACGGCGGTCCCGTCGGCCACGATGACGTCACAGGCCAGCGCCAGCTCGAAGCCGCCGCCGAGGGCGAAGCCGTGCACGGCGGCGACGGTCGGCATGGGCAGCTCCAGGACCCCGGTGTACGCGGCGCGGGCGACCGGCCGCTGGCGGACCAGCTCGGCGTCGGTGAAGGAGTTGCGCTCCTTGAGGTCGGCGCCGACGCAGAAGGCCCGGTCGTTGGAGGAGGTCAGCACCGTGACCCGCACGGACGGGTCGGCGGCCAGCGCGTCGCAGGCGGCACCGAGCGAGCGGGCCATCTCCGAGGAGACCGCGTTCATCGCCTTGGGCCGGTCGAGCACCAGCTCGGCGACATGCCCGGCCCCCTCCTTGCGGACCACCACGAACTCACCAAAACGCTGCTCGGACATGCTGAGAGCCCTCCCGGTCGACGCCTGTTAACGGGTGTTAACGGCTGTTCACCGGAGATCCTAGGTCGGGCGGCGGCTCAGCAGCCAGGGCTCCACGACGCCGAGTCCCCGGACCGGGCGCTGCCACATCGGCTGGAGCGCGAAGCGGTACGCCGGAGGCCGCTCGCCCTCCTTCTCGGCGTGCGCGGCCTCCTCCGCCGCCTTCGTCTCGGAGACGGGCGCCTCGCCGGTCCTGGTGAGCTCCTCGGCGAGGGCGCTGTCGACCAGGACGGCGTCCTTGGGCGCTATCGAGGTGAGCCGGCTGGCCAGGTTGACGGTGGTGCCGAAGACGTCGCCCATCCGGGTCGTGACGGTGCCGAAGGACAGGCCGACGCGCAGCGCCGGCATGGTCTCGTCGTGGCCGAGGGTCTCGATGAGCCGGAGGCCGATCTCGGCGGCGGTGCCGGCGTCGTCGGCCGCGTACAGGACCTCGTCGCCGAGGGTCTTGATGAGCCGGCCGCCGTGCGCGGCGACCAGGTCGGCGCACGTGGTCTCGAAGGCCTCGACGAGCTCGCCGAGCTCCTCCTCCTCCAGGCGCCGGGTGAGCCGGGTGAAGCCGACGAGGTCCGCGAAGCCGACCGCGAGCCGCCGGTCGACCATCTCCTCGTCGTCCGCGGCCTGCACGACCCGGCCGGTGGCGGCGGCGAGCTGGCGGCGCCACACGTAGATCAGGAACTCCTCCAGCTCGGGCAGCAGCAGCTCGACCAGGGGGTAGGTGACCTCGGTGCGGGTCATGCCGGGCTCGGGCGGCTCGGTGAGGCCCTCCAGGAAGGAGTCGATCTGCCATTCGGCCAGCCGGGCGGTGGTCTGTCCGGTGGAGCGGGCGACCTGCACGGCCATCGGCTCGCTGAGCAGTCCGGCCTCGACGAGACCGGCGAGGCGACGCAGGGCGAGCACGTCGGCCTCGGTGAGGGCCTTGGCCTGCCCGATGTCGGCGAAGCCCATGGCCCGCCAGAAGCGGGAGGCGAGCTCCATGGAGACGCCGGCGGTGCGGGCGGCCTGGAAGGGGGTGTAGCGGCGGTCGGCGCCGAGGATGAGCTGTTCGAGGCGGATCGCCAGCGGGTCGTCGGTCGGCTCGGCCGTGTGGTCGACGACATGGTGGGGTGTGGGATAGGTGGGGTTCGTGGCTGGCTGTTCGGCCCCGGCGCCGTTGTTCGCGTCGTCGACGGTCACCGGCCGCCTCCTGCCCGTTCCCTGCCCACTGTCCTGCCGATCTGTCGCGTGGATGACCCTTCACGCGTCGCGCTCCACGAATCGCGCTCCACGATACGACAGGTGTGTGCTGGCTCACGCCCGAACCGGTCGCGCGCGCGGCACCCGACCGGTTCGGACGCTTCGGGCCGGGTCAGTCGGCCGCCCGCAGGTGGACGATGTCGCCGGCCGCGACGGCCTCGGTGCCGCCGCCCTCGGTCGCGACGACGAGCCGTCCGTCGCCGTCGACGGCGACGGCGTCGCCTTCCAGCATGCGCTCGCCGGGCAGGTCCGCGCGGACCCGGCGCCCGAGGGTCGCGCAGCCGGCCGTGTAGGCCTCGTGGAGCCCGGAGGCGGCCGGATCGCCGTCGGCGCGGACCCAGTCGCCGTACCACTGCTCCAGGGAGCGCAGGACGGCCCTCAGGAGCGTGTCGCGGTCGGTGGAGACGGCGTCGGCGAGCAGGAGGGAGCCGGCCCCGGGGACCGGGAGCTCCTCCTCGCGCAGGGTGACGTTGATGCCGAGACCGATGACGATGCCGTTCGCGCCGGCCCGCTCGGCGAGGATGCCGCCGGTCTTGCGTTCCTCGCCGCCGATGCGTACGAGAAGGTCGTTGGGCCATTTGAGGGACAGGCCGACACCCGCGGCCTTGGCGAGGCCGCCGGCGGCGGCGACGCCGGTGAGCAGCGGCAGCCAGCCCCAGCGGTGCACGGGCGCCGCGGGCTTGAGGAGGACGGAGACGAAGATGCCGGAGCGGGCCGGGGCGCTCCAGGTGCGGTCGAGGCGGCCGCGCCCGGAGGTCTGTTCCTCGGCGACGAGGACGGCGCCTTCGGGGAGTTCGTCGGCGCGGGCGGCGAGGTCGGAGTTGGTGGAGCCGGTGGACTCGACGACGTCGAGGGAGGTCCAGAGTCCGTCGGGGAGCACGAGCGCGTGGCGCAGCGCGGCAGCGTTGAGGGGCGGGCGGTCGAGGTCCGACCAGCGTCCCGCTGAGCCTTGGGAGGACGTCATGCAAGCCAGCGTAGGTGTGGCAAACGCCGCACTGCCGAACCGTATCGACGCCGATACGCTACGGGTCAGTAGCCAAGGGCTAGCCCATTCGTAGTCAACGAACCCCCCGTGACCAGGCAGGGAGCCGCATCCCGATGTCCGAGCCGGCAGAGCACAACGAGATCGACATTCACACGACCGCGGGCAAGATCGCGGACCTGCAGCGCCGGATCGGCGAGGCCACGCACGCCGGTTCCGAACGGGCGGTCGAGAAGCAGCACGCGAAGGGCAAGCTGACCGCGCGCGAGCGGATCGCACTGCTGCTCGACGAAGGTTCTTTCGTGGAGCTGGACGAGCTGGCCCGGCACCGGTCGACCAACTTCGGCCTGGAGAAGAACCGCCCCTACGGCGACGGCGTCGTGACCGGCTACGGCACGGTCGACGGCCGCCCGGTCGCGGTCTTCTCGCAGGACTTCACCGTCTTCGGCGGCGCGCTCGGCGAGGTCTTCGGCCAGAAGATCATCAAGGTGATGGACTTCGCCCTGAAGACCGGCTGCCCCGTCGTCGGCATCAACGACTCCGGCGGCGCCCGCATCCAGGAGGGCGTGAGCGCCCTCGGCATGTACGGCGAGATCTTCCGCCGCAACACCCACGCGTCCGGCGTGATCCCGCAGATCTCGCTGGTCGTCGGCCCGTGCGCGGGCGGCGCGGTGTACTCGCCCGCGATCACCGACTTCACGGTGATGGTCGACCAGACCTCGCACATGTTCATCACGGGCCCGGACGTCATCAAGACGGTGACCGGCGAGGACGTCGGCTTCGAGGAGCTGGGCGGCGCCCGCACCCACAACTCGACCTCGGGTGTGGCCCACCACATGTCGGGCGACGAGAAGGACGCGATCGAGTACGTCAAGTCCCTTCTGTCCTACCTGCCGTCGAACAACCTCTCCGAGCCGCCGGCCTTCCCGGAGGTCGCCGACACGGAGGCGACGGACGAGGACCGCGAGCTGGACACGCTGATCCCGGACTCCGCGAACCAGCCGTACGACATGCACACCGTGATCGAACACGTCCTCGACGACGGTGAGTTCCTGGAGACCCAGGCCCTGTTCGCGCCGAACATCCTCACCGGCTTCGGCCGCGTCGAGGGCTTCCCGGTCGGCGTGGTCGCCAACCAGCCGATGCAGTTCGCGGGTTGCCTCGACATCGACGCCTCCGAGAAGGCCGCGCGGTTCGTGCGCACCTGCGACGCGTTCAACATCCCGGTGCTGACCTTCGTCGACGTCCCCGGCTTCCTGCCCGGCGTCGGCCAGGAGCACGAGGGCATCATCCGGCGCGGCGCGAAGCTCATCTACGCGTACGCCGAGGCCACCGTCCCGCTGATCACGGTCATCACCCGCAAGGCCTTCGGCGGCGCGTACGACGTCATGGGCTCCAAGCACCTGGGCGCCGACCTCAACCTGGCCTGGCCGACCGCGCAGATCGCGGTCATGGGCGCGCAGGGCGCGGTCAACATCCTGCACCGCCGCACCCTGGCCGAGGCCGAGCACAACGGCGAGGATCTGGAGGCGGTGCGCGCCCGGCTGATCCAGGAGTACGAGGACACGCTGCTCAACCCGTACATCGCGGCCGAGCGCGGTTACATCGACGGGGTGATCCTGCCGTCCGACACGCGCCCGCAGATCGTGAAGGGTCTGCGTCAGCTGCGGACGAAGCGGGAATCCCTGCCTCCGAAGAAGCACGGCAACATCCCGCTCTAGCCCTCGGGAGGGACAGCACGATGATCAAGGTCGTACGAGGGAACCCGACCCCGGAGGAGCTGGCCGCCGCACTGGCGGTGGTCCAGGCCCGGGCCGCCGCGACGGCGGCGGCTGCCGCCGAGGGCGGCGGCCCGCAGGCACCCGAGGGCTGGTCGGACCCGGCACGCATCGCCCGCGGCGTCCGCCACCGCCCGGGCCCGCGCTCCTGGGCGCGGTCCTACTGGCCCGTCTAGACACGTTCGCACGCCGAAGGCCGGATCCCTTGTGCGGGGGGTCCGGCCTTCGGCGTGGAGCGGGGGCGCCGACGCCCGCGTACGCGCGCCTGGTCGCGCTCGGGACGACCGAAAGGGCTCGGTCGTCACGCCCGGTCGGCCACCGCGTCCTGCCGAGCCGGCGTTTCGCCGCGGCGCAGGAAGAGCGCCGAGGCGAGGACGGCGGCGATGACGACGGCCGCGTTGACCAGTACCGCCCGGCCGATGCCCGCGGGGAGCGTCGCGGCGGTGACGACGACGGCGCTCATCACGGGGGTGCCGAGGGTGATGCCGACCTGCTGGGTCATGGTGGCGATGCCGGTGGCCATGCCCTGCTCGGCGTCCGGGAGCCCCGAGGTGGCGGTGACCATGAAGCCGACGATGGCGAGCATGTTGCCGACGCCGCCGGCGAAGGTGCCGGCGAGGAGCAGCCCGTACGTGCTCCGCTCGTCGCCCAGGGCGGTCAGCGAGAGCGTGGCGAGGGCCTGGAGCGCGCCGCCCGCGACGAGGGCGGTGCGGGCGGAGAAGCGCCCGATGAAGCGCGGGGCGAGCAGCCCGCCGAGGACCGTGCCGGCGCCCAGGACGCCGAAGGAGAGGCCGGCGGCGAGCGGGGAGAAGCCGAGCACGTCCTGGAGGTGCAGGGTCATCAGGAAGACCAGTGAGGTCTCGGTGGCGAAGGCGACGAGCCCGGCGGCGTTCCCCCAGACGACCGTACGGCGCCGGAGCACCCGGACCGGTACGAGCGGGGCGGGCGAGCGGCGCTCGACGAAGGGGAAGGCGGCCAGCAGGACGGCGGCCGTGGCGAGGGCCACGAGGACGGCGGGGTCGGTCCAGCCGGCCTCGCCGGCGGCGGTGAGCCCGTAGACGAGGGCGAGCAGGCCGCCGGTGACGGTGACGGCGCCGGGGACGTCGAGCCGGGGACGGTCGGCCGGGCGGCTCTCCTTGATGACGGCGGGGGCGACGAGCAGCACCGCGAGGGCGACGGGCACGTTGACGAAGAACGCCCACCGCCAGGACAGCAGGTCGGTCAGCACCCCGCCGAGCACGGCGCCGGTGGTGAACCCGGCGGACATCAGCGCGCCGTTGAGACCGAGCGCCCGGTCGCGCAGCGGGCCCTCGGGGAAGGCGGAGGTGAGCAGGGAGAGTCCGGCCGGGGTGACCGCGGCGGTGGCGAGGCCCTGGGCGACCCGGGCGGCCATCAGCATCTCGGGCCCGGTGGCGAGTCCGCCGGCCAGGGAGGCGGCACCGAGGACCGCCATGCCGCCGAGGAAGATCCGGCGGCGGCCGACGAGGTCGGCGACGCGCCCGAAGAGCAGGGTGAATCCGGCCGCCGCGAGGGCGAAGGCGGTGGCGATCCACTGGAGGCCGCCGAGGGTGAAGCCGAGTCCCTGACCGATGACGGGCAGGGCGACGTTCAGGATCGAGAAGTCCACGGCGAGCATGAACTGGGCGACGAGGAGGACGACGAGGACGAGCCGCAGGCGTCCGTCCATCCGGGTGGTTCCCTGGGGGGACTCCGTGGCGGACGGAGCGGGCGAGACGTCGAGCGCGACCATGACGGGACTCCTTAATGGGAGACTGGTTCCGTTAAGATGTCCGAGACGGTAGCAGACCGAGGAGCGTTAATGGAACAGGAGACCCGTTTGAGCGAGAGCCCGTCGGCCGTGCCCGGCACCGTGCGCCCCGGAGGCCGTACCGCGAAGGTGCGCCGGGCGGTCCTCGACGCCACCGAGGAGGCCCTCGCCACGGCCGCCTTCCACACCCTGAACATGGACCAGATCGCCGCGCGCGCGGGCGTCGGCAAGACCACCGTCTACCGCCGCTGGGGCTCCCCCGTCGGCCTGGTCGCCGACCTCCTGCACGACATGGCCGAGCAGTCCCTGCCGGCCGCCGACACCGGCGACCTCGCGGGCGACCTGCGGGCCAACGCCGCCCTCGTCCACCGCACGCTCACCGACCCGCGGATGGGCGCCGTCTTCCGCGCCGTGATCGCCGCGGCGGCCTGCGACGAGGAGTGCGCCCGCGCCCTGAACGGCTTCTACCGCACCCGCCTGGCGGAATGGGCCCCCGTGGTGACCAGGGCGGTGGCCCGCGGCGAGGTCCCCGCCGGCACCGACCCGCTCGAACTGCTGCGCGCGGTCTCGGCGCCGCTCTACTACCGCTTCGCGATCACCCGCGAGGAGCTGACGGAGGCGGACGCCGAACGCGCCGTCACGGCGGCCCTGGCGGCGGCGCGGGCGGGCTCCTTCACACGGAGCCCGGACGCGGAATAGTCCCTCGGTGCGAAGCGCCTGAGTACCCGTACTCAGGCGCCCACCCCCCTTCCGCCCCCAGCATCGAGAGCATGCTGTGGTCCGACCCCGACAACGAGCCGCCCGAGGAACTGCGCGACATGCAGTTCATGGTGTGGCGCGCGGGCGTCGTCCTCGGCGTCGCCATGGTGGTCTTAATGCTCGTGGTCGGCGCACGCTGAGGGGCTGAGGACGAGCCACGGGCTCGCTACGCTGCCCCCATGACTGCTGATCGCCGCCGTGTCGTACTCGCCTCCGCCTCCCCCGCCCGGCTCGGACTGCTCCGGCAGGCCGGCCTCGCCCCGGAGGTCATCGTGAGCGGCGTCGACGAGGACAGGGTGCACGCCCCGACCCCCGCCGAGCTGGCCCTCGCCCTCGCCGAGGCCAAGGCCGCCCACGTCGCCGCCCGGCCGGAGGCCTTCGGCGCGCTCGTCATCGGCTGCGACTCGGTCCTGGAGCTGGACAAGCAGGCCCTCGGCAAGCCCGCCGACGCCGAGGAGGCCACGGCCCGCTGGCAGGCGATGCGCGGCCGGGTCGGCATCCTCCAGACGGGTCACTGCGTCTACGACACGGCGGCCAAGCGCTACGAGTCGGCCACCGCGTCCACCGTGGTCCGCTTCGGCGAGCCGACCGACGCCGAGATCGCCGCGTACGTCGCCAGCGGCGAACCCCTCCACGTGGCGGGCGCGTTCACCCTGGACGGGCGCTCGGCCCCCTTCATCGAGGGCATCGACGGCGACCCGGGCAACGTGATCGGCCTGTCCCTGCCCCTGCTGCGCACCCTGCTCGGCAAGCTCGGGGTCTCGATCACCGACCTCTGGACCTGAGCCCTCCCGAGCGCCCGCTCACGCGGCGGCCGGCGCCTCCCGGGCGTCGGCGCGGGTCTCCCCGTACGCCACGAGGGTGAGCACGATCAGGCCCAGGACGACCATCATGAACGCGAAGGCGCCCCACCCGAGCAGACCGACCGTCACGGCGCCGAGGACGCCGTGGACGACGGCGCAGCCGATGAGCAGCGCCCGGCCGGCGCGCCCGGGGCGGCGGTCGCGTATCGCGGCGACCAGCGGCACCAGGCCGCACAGGAGCAGGAGCGCGCCGGAGGCGAGGCCGAGGGCCCAGGTGCCGGTGTACATGGCCTCGGGGTCGAGTCCGTCGAGGGACATCGACTGGGCCTTCACGAACCGGGCCATCACGGCGTTGATCGCCACGATGCCGGGTGCTTCGAGGAAGAGCACCGCCGCCGTCACGAGTGCTATCGGTCTGCGGGCCACCTCGGCCACCCCCTGAATGCGGCTGTTACCTCCGGTACGTACGTCAGTCCGAAGGCTACTGGCCGGTAAAACCCTGGACAAGGGTCAGGAACGGGAAGGGGAACGAGCACAGGTCGACGGCGTGCGGGCAAAGAATGATGGAGCCATTCGTAGGGACTCCACAAAGAAACCCGTTTGGCGACTGGTCGCGCGAACAGAGACCTGCGCCACACCTCGGAGCTACTGTGCCGTAAAGAATCCCTGCGTACCGTGGTGCGACAAGGGATTTCACGACCCGAGCAAGCCTCGAATCACGCTCCGTGTGGGCAAGCTCACCACTGGGGACGGGTCGAAAGGCCGTGTCGGCAGTCCCTAAACTCAGCTTGTTTCAAGGAGGGAGCCAATCGTGCGCAAGGTGCTCATCGCCAACCGTGGCGAAATCGCTGTCCGCGTCGCCCGGGCCTGCCGGGACGCCGGGATCGCCAGCGTAGCCGTCTACGCCGATCCGGACCGGGACGCTCTGCACGTCCGCGCGGCCGACGAGGCGTTCGCCCTGGGCGGTGACACTCCGGC
The DNA here is from genome assembly GCF_044544925.1 of Streptomyces sp. NPDC053431. NCBI lineage: Bacteria > Bacillati > Actinomycetota > Actinomycetes > Kitasatosporales > Streptomycetaceae > Streptomyces > Streptomyces sp. NPDC053431. The sequence continues at coordinate 347,406 of NZ_JBITXX010000007.1, forward strand.
CACCAGTTACCTGGACATGGCCAAGGTGCTCCAGGCCGCCAAGGATTCGGGTGCGGACGCGGTCCACCCGGGTTACGGCTTCCTCTCGGAGAACGCGGAGTTCGCGCAGGCCGTGCTGGACGCCGGTCTGACCTGGATCGGCCCGCCGCCGCAGGCCATCCGGGACCTCGGCGACAAGGTCGCCGCCCGCCACATCGCCCAGCGCGCCGGCGCGCCCCTGGTCGCCGGCACCCCCGACCCGGTCTCCGGCGCCGACGAGGTCGTCGCCTTCGCCCGGGAACACGGCCTGCCGATCGCCATCAAGGCCGCCTTCGGCGGCGGCGGCCGCGGCCTGAAGGTCGCCCGCACCCTCGAAGAGGTCCCCGAGCTCTACGACTCCGCCGTCCGCGAGGCCGTCGCCGCCTTCGGCCGCGGCGAATGCTTCGTCGAGCGCTACCTCGACAAGCCCCGCCACGT
>NZ_JBITXX010000008.1:0-16433 GCF_044544925.1 Streptomyces sp. NPDC053431
TCGGTGACCGCCATGACGGTGTAGTACTCGGACACGCCGGCGTTGGTGATCCACCGCTTGACGCCGTTGAGGATCCAGTGGTCGCCGTCGCGCACGGCGCGGGTCTTCATGCCGGCGGCGTCGGAGCCGGCGTCGGGCTCGGACAGGCAGTAGGAGAACATCGCGTCGCCCTTGGCGAGCGGGGCGAGGTAGCGGTGCTTGAGCTCCTCGGAGCCGGACAGGATCACCGGCAGCGAGCCGAGCTTGTTGACGGCCGGGATCAGCGAGGACGAGCCGCAGGCGCGGGCGACCTCCTCGATCACGATGACCGTGGCCAGCGCGTCGGCGCCGGCACCGCCGTAGGTCTCGGGGACGTGCACGGCGTGCAGGTCGGCCGCGACCAGCGCGTCGAGGGCCTCCTGGGGGAACCGGCCCTCCTCGTCGACCGCCGCGGCGAACGGCGTGATCTTCGCCTCCGCCAGCGCGCGGACCGTCTCCCGGAGCATCTCGTGCTCCTCGGACAGGCGATACAGGTCGAAGTCCTTGGCCATGGTCTGGGGCTCCCCTAGCAATGCTTACGGCTTTTGGCACTGAGTACCCTCAGCAAAACACACTCAGTGCCATGACGCCAGTGGCTAGGGTGCCGACATGGACCACACGGGGGATACCGCGGAGGAGCCCGGACAGCTCCACCTGCACGAGATCGAGGAGACCGGGCCGGGCTGGACGCGCTGCGTCGCCCGCTGCATCGGTGGGACGGTGCGCCCCGGCGACTCCTTCGACGGCGGACGCCTGACCGTCGAGCGCCTCGACAGGCCGCTGAGATCCCGTCTGGCCTTCATCGACCCGCCGCACGCGGTGCGCGTCTGGCTCTCGGGCCCCGGCGTGACCGGCCTCCGCCCGCACCTGCGGATCGCCACCGCCGGACCTCGCCGCTACGGCTACATCGGCCCGCCCGAGATCCGGCGGGCGGTCGGCCGGGACCACCCGGGCGCCCCGCCGATCCGCACCGCCGCGGACTTCTCCGCCTGGGCTGCCGAGCAGTCCGCCGCCGACCTCGCCGAGCCCTTCACGTACGTCGTCGACGACGAGGGCCACCTGCGGCTCGCCCCCCGCCGCAGCGAGCACTGCGCCTGCGCCGGCGGCGGCAGCGTCCGGGCCGCCGGGGAGATCACCTGGACGCGGGGGACGGCGGGCGGATGGGCGGCGGCGGAGGTCAGCAACCTCTCCACCGGATACGCCCCCGACCCCGAGTGCTGGCCCTCGGTGGCCGCCGCCCTGGACGCGCTCGCCCTCGCCCACCCCGGCGCCTTCACCTACCCGGCGCTCTTCCGTCGCTGCCCCACCCCCGCGTGCGCGACGCTGAACCTCGTACGCGACGAGGACTTCGTCTGCGCGGCATGCGGGTCGGAGCTGCCGAAGACATGGAACCCGCCGACCGAGAGCTACTCCGGCGCGGACGTCCGCTGATCACGTCGGAGTAGGACCGGCCGCGGGGTTCGGGGAGTCAGTGGCGGATCAGGCCCGTGCTCTCGCCGCGCAGGACCGTCTCGCCGTCCTGGTTCACGATCTCGATGTCGAGCTCCAGGGCCGTGCCCGAGCGCGCCTCGCTCAGCGCGCGCACGGTCACCTCGGCGGTGATGGTGTCGCCGGACCAGACCGGCCGCAGGAACTCCCAGCTCATCCGTCGCGCGATGAAGTGCACCCGGCCGCCGATCCTGGTGGCGAGCGAGGCGGTGAACAGGCCGTGGGCCATCGCCCGCCCCTGGTCGGGCAGATGGTGCCGGCCGCGGTCCCCGACGAGATCGGCGAAGGCGACGATGTCCTCGTCCCGGACGGTCCGGCTCTCGCGCAGCACCTGGCCGACCTCCAGGCCGACGGCGCCGCTCACCGGGCGCCCCTCCGCGTCCCCCCGAAGGGGCCCCTGGTCCCGCCCTTCGGCCGGGACGGTGTGCGCGCGGGCGGCAGGCATCTCTGACACTTCGCTCCTCCATGTGAGCGCCGGACACGAGGAGGCCAGTCTGGCAGCCCCACCGCCGGAAGACGCGCGGGCCCGCCGCCCGCTGCCGCGTCCGGCGGGCCGCGGCCGGGTTCCCGGGCGGCGGAGATCCTTCCCGGGCTACCGTGGACCTGTGCTGTCCGTGCTGCGCAACCGCACCTTCCGCCGCCTCTTCACCGCCCATGTCGTCGCCCTCCTCGGCACCGGCCTCGCGACCGTGGCCCTCGCGCTGCTCGCCTACGACATCGCCGGCGCCGACGCCTCCGCGGTCCTGGGCACCGCGCTCGCCCTCAAGATGGGCGCCTACGTCGCCGTCGCTCCGCTCGCCGGCGCCCTCGCCGCCCGGCTGCCCCGGCGCACCCTGCTCGTCGGCGCGGACCTGGTCCGCGCGGCCGCCGCCCTCGCACTGCCCTTCGTCAGCGAGGTCTGGCACGTCTACGCCCTGGTCCTGCTGCTCCAGGCGGCCTCGGCCACCTTCACCCCCGCCTTCCAGGCCACCGTGCCCGAGGTGCTGCCCGGCGAGCGTCCGTACACCGAGGCGCTGTCCCTCTCCCGGCTCGCCTACGACCTGGAGAGCCTCGTCTCGCCCGTCCTCGCCGCCGCGCTGCTCGCCCTCGTCCCGTACTCCTGGCTGTTCGCGGGCACGGGCGCCGGATTCCTCGCCTCCGCCCTGCTCGTCCTCTCCACCGCCCTGCCCCGGCGGCCGGAACCCGCGGCCGGCCCCGAGGAGCGGCCGTCCTCCCGGGTGGCGGCCGGCGCCCGGCTGCTGCTCGCCACCCCACGGCTGCGCGCCCTGCTCGCCCTCGACCTGGCGGTGGCCGCCGCGGGCGCGCTGGTCCTGACCGGCACCGTCACCCTGGTCCGCGGCAGTCTGGAGCGCCCGGCGGGCGACGTCGCCCTGGCTCTCGGCGCGTACGGGGCGGGCTCCATGGGGGTCGCGCTGCTGCTGCCCCGGCTCCTCGACCACCGGGACGACCGGCGCGTCATGCTCGCCGGCGCCTTCGCCCTGCCCGCCGTCCTCGGCGCGCTGGCGCTCACGGTCACCGTGGGCGGCGGCGCCGTGGCCTGGGCCGGGCTGCTCGGCGCCTGGCTGCTCGCCGGCGCGGCGACCTCGGCGGTCCTCACCCCCGGCGGCCGGGTGCTGCGCCGCTCGGCCGACCCGGCCGACCTGCCGGCCGCCTTCGCCGCCCGCTTCTCCCTCTCGCACGCCTGCTGGCTGCTCACCTACCCGCTGGCCGGCTGGCTCGTCGCGCGTACGGGACCGCTGCCGCCGGCGCTGCTGCTCGCCGCGCTCGCGCTGCTCGCCGCCCTGGTCGCGGCCCGGCTGTGGCCGCGTACGGACCCGGCGGCGCTGCCGCACGCGCACCCCGAGCTGCCCGCCGACCACCCGCACCTGGCCGGTGCGGCGGGGTCCCACTCGCACGTCTTCCACATCGACGCCCTGCACCACCGCTGGCCCGCGGCGGCCTCGTGAACCGGGAAACGCCGAACGGCGGCGGGGCAGTGCCCCACCGCCGTCCGGCGTGTTCACCCGTACGGGTCCGGTGTTTCCGGCGGATCAGACCGCGGGAGCCGGGAAGGTCGGGTACTCGACGCCCGAGACGTGCTGGACGACCCGGATGACCTGGCAGGAGTAGCCGAACTCGTTGTCGTACCAGAGGTACAGGATCGCGTTGTCGCCGTCGACCTTGGTCGCGCCGGCGTCGACGATGGACGCGTGGCGCGAGCCGACGAAGTCCATCGAGACGGCGTCGGGAGCCGTGGTGAAGTCGATCTGGCGCTTCAGCGGCGAGTGCAGCGAGACGTCGCGGAGGTACTCGAGGACCTCCTCGCGGTTGGTCTCACGGCCCAGGCGCAGGCTGAGGATGGCGATCGAGACGTCCGGGACGGGGACGCGGATCGAGCTGCCGGTGATCGGCGCCTTCAGGTCGGGCAGCGCCTTGGCCACGGCGGAGGCGGCGCCCGTCTCCGTGATGACCATGTTGAGCGGCGCGGAACGCCCGCGGCGGTCGGCCTTGTGGTAGTTGTCCAGCAGGTTCTGGTCGTTCGTGAACGAGTGGACGGTCTCCACGTGACCGCGCAGCACACCGTACTCGTCGTCCATGGCCTTCAGCGGCGGGACGATCGCGTTGGTGGTGCAGGAGGCGCAGGAGAGGATCTGCTCGTCCGGCTTGATCGTGTCGTGGTTGACACCGTGCACGATGTTCGGGACGTCGCCCTTGCCCGGGGCGGTCAGGACGACCTTGTCGATGCCCGGACGCAGGTGCTTCGACAGACCCTCGCGGTCGCGCCACTTGCCGGTGTTGTCGATGAGGATGGCGTTGTCGATGCCGTACGCCGTGTAGTCGACCTCGGAGGGGTCGTTGGCGTAGATCACGCGGATCGCGTTGCCGTTGGCGATGATCGTGCTGTTCGCCTCGTCGACGGTGATCGTGCCCTGGAACTGGCCGTGGATGGAGTCACGGCGCAGCAGGGAGGCGCGCTTCACCAGGTCCTGGTCGCCGCCGCCGCGGACGACGATGGCACGCAGGCGCAGACCGTTGCCGGAGCCGGCCTTCTCGATGAGGAGGCGGGCGACCAGGCGGCCGATGCGGCCGAAGCCGTACAGGACGACGTCGCGGCCGTCACGGCGCTCGATCTTGTTGGCGCCGGTGGCGCCCGCGACGGCCTGGGCGGTGAACTCCGCCACGGACAGGCCGCGGTCGTCGTTCTTGTACTCCGCGGCGAGCATGCCGATGTCGATCTGGGACGGGCCCAGGTCGAGGGTGGTCAGCGTCTCCAGGAACGGCAGGGTCTCGGTGACCGAGAGCTCCTCGCCGTCGATCTGGCGGGCGAATCGGTGGGTCTTCAGAATGCTGACCACCGACTTGTTCACCAGGGAGCGGCTGTGAACGAGGACCGTGACGTCCTGCTCTCGGTGCAGCTTCCCGATGATCGGAATCATGGACTCCGCGATTTCCTCGCGGTTCTTCCAGTTTGTGAACGAGTCCTCGTTGACAGTCACAGTGCATCTTTCGAGCTAGGCAGTGCTCATATGCTAACCCGCTCGATCTGGCGTGCGGCAGGGGGCCCCCGTGTGGTTCTGGCCACGGGGGTGTCGTGGCGGGTTTCCGACGGGTAACATCGCGCCCGCACTCGTCTGACGATCCGTCAACTGCCGCGCCACCAGCCCAAGAGGCCCGCCGATGCGCCGCCCTGCCGCTCCGCTGCTCGCCCTGCTCGCCGTCCTCGCCACCGTCCTCGCGGGCCCGGCCGCCCCGGCCCAGGCCCGGACCGCCGTCGCCGCCCACCGCCCGGTGATCCTCGTCCACGGCTACAACGCCGACCCCGGGGTCTGGGGCGGCCTCGACGCCCGGCTCCGCGCCGCCGGCTACACCGACGGCGAGATCCACCGCTGGGGCTACGACACCCACCAGTCGGTCAACGAGGTGCTCGCCGCCCGCTTCGCCGCCTACGTCGAAGAGGTCCGGCGGAGCACCGGGGCCGACCAGGTCGACATCGTCGCCCACTCCTTCGGCAGCCTGCCCACCCGCTGGTACGTGAAGTACGGCGGCGGCACCGCCACCGTCGCCCACTGGATCTCCCTCGGCGGACCCAACCACGGCACGAGCGTCGCCTGGGCGTGCGCCCTGTGGGACCAGGCGTGCCGCGACATGACCCCCGGCAGCTGGGTGCAGAAGCGGCTCGCCGAGGGCGACGAGACGCCGGGCACGGTCGCGTACACCACCTTCTGGTCCGGCTGCGACGAGGTGATCAACCCCGACGCCAGCGTCCCGCTGACCGGCGCCGCCAACCAGCCGGCCGGCTGCCTCGACCACAACGCCCTGCTCGGCGACGAGGGGGTGGGCCGGGGCGTGCTCGCCGCCCTGGCCGGCTGACCGGCAGTCCGCCGGTCGCGACACCTCGACGATTTCCCCCCGCGCCCCCGCCGGCCGGAACGAGCCCGGCCCGCGGCTGCGGGGGACACGTCCCGGCCATGGGACAAGGCGCCGGCCACGGGACAACGCGTCGGCCACGGGACAACGCGTCGGCCACGGGACAGCGTCTCGGCCACGGCACGCGGGGAGCCCGGTGCCTGGCGCCCGCCGCTCGCGGAGCGCGCCCGTCCGCAGCTTCGGCTCCGGTTTCGGGAAGAGGCTGGCGGAGCGCCCTTCCGCCGCCCTCTTCCGGCTCCGGCTCCGGTTCCGGGAGGATGCCCACCACCGAGAAGTCGGCGAGCACCGGACCCACCACGCCGGAGGACGCGAAGTGACCGCAGCGACCCCGTACGCGACCGTCGTCCGCGCCTGCCTGCGGGGCGGCGCCGGCGGCAGTCCCACGGCGGTCGTCATGGAGGACGACACACCCGGCGCGCGCCTGGACGACGAGCAGCGCCGCCGGGTCCCGGCCGCGTGGGGCACCTCGCACGCCGTGTACGTCCGCCGCGCGGGCGAGGTGACCGACCTGCGCTTCTTCACCTCGGAGGGCGAACTGCCGGCCTGCGGTCACGGCACCGTCGCCGCGCTCGCCCTGCTCGCGGCCCGGGAGGGCGGCGAGCGGACCTACCGGGCCGCCCTGCGTACCGGGCGGCGGGTCTTCACGGGCAGGGCCGAGCGCGCCGGGGACCGGTTCACCGCGGCCTTCGACCCCGGCAGGGTGGTTCTGCGCGAACCCGCCGCCGAGGAACGCGCCCTCGTGCTGCCCGCACTCGGCCTGGACCCGGACGAGGCGGGCCCCGGCACGTGGATCGCCGGGGTCGGCCGGGAGCGCGTGCTCGTGCCCGTCCCCACCCGTGCCGCGCTCGCCGCGCTCACCCCCGACCTCGACGGGCTGCGCGCCGCCTGCGACCGGTTCGGTCTGCTCGGCGCGTACGTCCACTCCGCGCCCACGCCGGAAGGCGTCCTCGCCGCCCGGATGTTCGCCCCGTCGATCGGCGTCCCCGAGGACATCGCCAACGCCAACAGCACCGCCTGCCTCGCCGCCCACCTGGCCGGCCGCGGCATCACGGCCATCGCCGTCGACATGGGCGACTCCCTCGGCAGCCCCGCCACCGTCACGGCCACGACCGGCCCCGGCCGCACCGTCGAACTGGGCGGCACGGCCGAGGTCCTCCCGCGCTGACACCGGCTCCCGACGGCACACCCCGGTCGGGCACGGCGCACCCCTCCGGCGACGTGACGTGATCCGATCGCCCGATCGCCCGATCGCCCGATCGCCCGATCGCCCGATCGACCGGCGGACCGGCGGACCGGCCGACCCGCGGGCGCGCCCTCCGGCCGCCCGTGATTCGCCGATCGACTCGAACCGCCCCGGCGCTCCTGGCAGGCTTTCCGTCGTGACCTACGTCGTGACCGTGGAAACGTGCATACCGGACGACGCCCCTGACCTCGACGAACTGGGCCGGGTCGGGGCCGTCGTCCTGCTCGAACGGGGCTTCGGCTCCGTGGCCGGCGCCGAAGGGCCCGACGGGGTGGAGGTGGACGTCTACGACGTGGCCGTCGCCGACCACCCACGCGGCGTCCTGCTCACCGTGAGCGTGGCCGCCCCCTCCCTGGAGGCCGCCGAGGACGCGGTGGGGGCCGTGGCCCAGGAGATCCTGGACCGGACGGACCAACTGGCCGCGTGGGTCGTGGTGAGCAGCGAGGTCAGACTCCACACCGACCAGGCCCGCGAGAGCCTGGAGGCCGCCGACGGGCCCGACGCCCCGCCCAGCGACCCCGCCGCCCGCCGGGCCCGGCACGCCGCGGCCCGCCTCGCCGGAACGGCCGGCCCGGACGCCCAGGACGGCGACGAGGCCCTGCCCGACGTCGTCGAGGAGACCCCCGACCCCGAGGCCGAGATCCGGGCCGCGGCCGCGGCCCTGCGCTCCTTCGACCCGGCGGTGTTCGGGGCGGCCGCCGACACCGCCGAACTCGCCGCCGGCGCCCTCGTCCACGCCGCCGAGGTTCTCATCGACGAACTCTGCGACGACGTGCAGGCCCTCGCGGAGGAGGACACCGACGTCGCCGCCTGCGCGGGCCACCTCTGGCACCTCGACCGGCTGCCGGCCCGGCACGCCGACCGCTACGACGAGCTCTTCGCCCGCCGCTTCCTGGTGACGGCCGTCGCCCTCACCACCCGGTTCACCGACGGGAGTTTCCGCCGGCTCGGCTGCCTCGCCGACGAACTCGTCCTGCGCTTCCTGGTGGAGCAGGCGCACGTCGCCCTCGACCTGTACGGACTCCTGGACGAGGAGGTCGCCGCGGCTCTGGAGCGCTTCCGCGCCCACGTCCTCGACCGGCCCCGGCAGGACCAGGACGAGGAGGTCGCGCCGCTCGGCTTCGGCACCTGGTTCACACCCTTCGGCGCGGACCGCTACGTCCACCCGTACGCGGCCGACTCCGCCGCGGACGAGCCCGCGGAGGAGTACCGGGAGGAGTCCGAGGGCGCCTGACCCCCGAGCACGCGAGGCCCGGCGCGCGGACGCACGGAAGCCCGGAAGGCCCGGTGGCCCGCGCCGCGGTGGCCCGGAGCCCCCGAGCCCCGGAAGGCCCGGAGCCCCGGAGGCCCGGAGCCCCGGAAGCACGTGAGCCCCGGAAGAACGTGAGGCCCGGGGGCTCGGACGCCCCCGGGCCGGGCGGTCGGCCGGTCGGGCCGCCGACCCACCGGTCGGTGGATCGGTGGTCCGCCGCTGAGCCGTGCGCCGGGACGGGCCGAGCGGTGTCGTGCGGGCCGCATAGGATCGGGCGGGACCAGCGGAGGAGGGACAGTGTTCGTCAAGGTGTGCGGGCTCGCCACGCCCGCCGACATCGACGTGGCCGCCGAGGCCGGCGCCGACGCGATCGGGCTCGTCATCAGCGGGACCAGCGTCCGCGGCCTCGACCGGGACACCGCCGTGCGCCTCGCGGCCCACGCGCGCGACCACACGCCCGCGCACGTCCTGTCCGTCCTCGTCGTCAACGACACGCCCGCCGCGGACGCCGCCGCGCTCGCCCGCGAACTGGACGTCGACGCCCTCCAGCTGCCCGGCCGCTACGACGGGGACGACTTCACGGCGGCCGCCCGCCTCTTCCCCCGGCTGTGGCGGGCCACCTCCCTCAAGGAGCGCCCCGACACCCGCGTCGGCGCCTACGGGGAGGAGGTCCTGCTGCTCGACTCGCCCCGCGCCGGCTCCGGATCCCGCTGGGACCTGTCCCTCCTCGAGACGGCCCGCCCCGAAGGGAAGTGGCTGCTCGCCGGCGGCCTCGCGCCCGGCAACGTCGCCGAGGCGATCGACCGGGCCCGCCCCTGGGGCGTCGACGTCTCCAGCGGCGTCGAGTCCGCCCCCGGCGTCAAGGACCACGCCCTGATCCGGGCCTTCGTCACCGCGGCGAAGGCCGCCGGCGCCTGAGGCGACGTCCGGGCCGTTGTCGGACCCTCCCGGTAGCGTTCCGAGGGTCGCCCGACCGCACCCGCTCATCGAAGGAACGCCCGTGGACATCCTGCTCATCGCCGGCCTGTGGCTCGACGGATCCGCGTGGCGCGACGTCGTGCCCGAGCTCACCGCGCTCGGCCACCGTCCCGTGCCGGTCGAGCTGCCCGGCCAGGGGGACGGGAACGGGGCGGCCACGCTCGACGACCAGCGGGCGGCGGTGCTCGCCGCCGTCGACGCGGCGCCCGGCCGGCCGCTCGTGGTCGGGCATTCCGCCGCCGCCGGGCTCGCCTGGCTGGCCGCCGACGCCCGGCCGGAGAAGGTCGCCAAGGTCGCCCTCGTCGGCGGCTTCCCCGCCCCCGACGGGCGCGCCTACGCCGACTTCTTCCCGATCGAGGACGGCCTGATGCCCTTCCCGGGCTGGGGTCCCTTCGAGGGGCCGGACGCCGCCGACCTGGACGAGGCGGCCCGGGAGCGCCTCGCCTCCGCCGCCCACCCCGTCCCGGAGGCCGTGGCCAGGGGCGTGGTGCGGCTCACCGACGAGCGCCGGTTCGACGTGCCGGTGCTGCTCGTGTGCCCCGAGTTCACCCCGTCCCAGGCGAAGGAGTGGCTCGCCGGGGGCGAGAGCCCGGAGCTCGACCGGGTGGCGCGGCTCGACTTCGCCGACCTCGACTCGGGCCACTGGCCGATGACCACCCGGCCCCGTGAACTGTCCCGGATCCTGGCCGAGGCCGCGGAGACCTCCGACCAGGACCGGTCCGGCGGATCGTCACCGGCCGGGTCCTGATCCGCCGGGCAGACACTGGGCGCCACGGAACCCGCTTCCGACCTGCCGTCCGGCCAGGCGCCGGGTCCGCCCTACGTCCCGGAGCCCTGGGCACCGCCCGGTCCGTCGTACGTCCCGAAGTCCTGGGCGTCGCTCGGTCCGTCGTACGCCCCGGGTCCTGGGCGGCGCCCGGTCCGCTCTACGACCCGGAGTCCTCGGCGTCGCCCGGTGCCTCGTGCGACCCGGCGCCCGGCGCGGCGCCCGGGCCGTGCTCCGGTCCGGCGTCCGGCTCCCGGTCCGCCACCCAGCGCCAGAAGTCGACCATCATCCGCTCGTACCGGATGCCGAACTCCAGGGCCTCGCGCTGGCCCCGGGTGAGCAGCTCGCCCACCGTGCCGGCCAGTTCCTCGTAGTCCTCCAGGGTGCGGGTGTGCTCGGTGACCTGGACGGGGGCGTGGACCCGGGGGCTCGCGCCGAACCAGAGCTTGAGGATGCTGCGTTCGCGGGCCTCGACCGGGACGAACGCGGGGTCCTCCAGCCACTCCCGGAGGGCCCGCGCGCCGGTCTGCGTGACCCGCAGCAGACGCCTGCCCCGGCTGCCCTCGCGCCTAATCTCGGCCAGGAGTCCGGCCGCAAGGAGCCGGTCGCACTGCGCGTACACCTGCGCGTGCGGCACCGACCAGAACGGCGCGACCGTACGGGCCGCCTCGACCTTCACGTCGTACGGACTGGCCTCGCCCAGCTTGTCGATGATGCCGAGCACCAGGAAGGAGGGCGTGGTCAACCGGACTTCAGACATGCCGCGACCGTACACGCAGCCGGTCGTGGCGGTGGCCGCCGTCGGGCGCCGGGATCAGTCGGCGACGGCCGCCAGGTGCCGGCCCCACAGCAGCCGGCCCGAGACACCCGTCACGAGCAGACCGGCCACCAGACCGACCAGGCAGGCCGCGGGTCCGGACGTCCAGTCGACGGCCGAGGCGTGCACGACGAGCAGGACCGCCGCGGCCAGGGACACCACCGGCACGGCGAGCAGCGCCGGCCGGATCCGCGTCAGGTCGTCCTCGGCGAGCGAGCCCAGCACGCCGACGCCGAGCGCGAGCGCCCACACCCCGAGCCCCTGCGCGTCCGCGCGGCTCACCTCCCACGGCACCAGCGCTCCCCAGAAGCCCGGCGACACCAGCAACCCCGCGCCGAGACCGAACCAGCCCGCGCCGAGCAGCGCCAGCAGCGGCTTCGACCAGCCGGGCAGCGGCGCGCTCCGCCCGGTGCGCGGCGCGGCCGGCCTGCGGTACTGGAGCACCAGACACGCCACCGCGCCCACGGCGAGCAGCGCCAGGGTCGCCACCCAGCCCAGGCTGAAGAGAACGAGGAAGACCGGCCCGCCGGTCGCGATCCGCAGCTCCCCGCCGTCGACCAGGGACACCGTGCACAGGCCGACGAGCACCACGACGAGCGGCCATACCAGGGTGCGGACCTCCTCCCAGGTGCCGGCCCGCCCCACGGTGAGCAGCGCCGGCGCGGTGCCGGCCATGGCCGCCCCGAGCAGGCCCGGGCTCAGTGCCTCCGGGGATGACCAGGGTCCCGCCGCGACGCCGAGGACGCTCGCGATCACGAGGAGCGCGCCGGTGCCGATGCCGATCAGGGCCACGGCCGTGCTCAGCACGACCACGCCGGGCGCGAGTTCGCGACCGCCCGTTGATCCGGGGGTGCTGCTCATGAGGGGCTCCCTAGAGGGTGTGGGGTGCGGGAGAGGGGGCGGCGGCCGCGGCCGCCGGTGCCGCCGGCCGGCGTCGGACGGTCTCACGGCCGTACAGCACGCGCAGGGTGAGGACGGCGTGCGCGGCGAAGGCCAGGAAGCCGGCCCCGATGCCCGCCCCGGCGACCAGCGCCGTCAGCGGATCGAGGCCCGCCGCGCGCTCGCACACCACCGCCGTGCCCACAGACAGCGCTGGCGCCAGGCACTGCGCCACCAGATGCGTGCGCCACTCCTCGCGCGGCCACACCGCGCCCCGGCGTGCCGCCCGCAGCGCGCGCAGGTGCAGGAGCACCAGGATCACGCCGTACGGGACGAGGTACGCGAGCAGCAGCCGGCGCCCCTCGGTCCCGTGCTCCAGGAAGCCGCGTCCCAGCCATACCAGGCCCGCCGCTCCCACCAGGTGAGCGCCGATCAGCACCGGCGCCGGGGACCGGCCGCCGGGGACGAAGGGGTGCGCGGTGCGCCGGTCGAGGGCGCGGGAGGCGAGCAGCGCGCCGAGGACGACGAGGGCGCCGAGGTGCATGATGGCGACCCGGTTGACGTCCTGCAGGGACAGCCCCGGGTAGAGGGCGGGCAGCGCGCCCCACTCGATGCGCAGCAGCGGGGCGGTCATGAGGTAGCCGTAGGAGAGCAGCATCCACCGCTGGTGCAGGTCGGGCAGTCCGGTGACGGCGGTGAGGACGCCGAAGGTCACGGCGAAGACGGTGCCGACCAGGATGGTCGCGAGGACGATCCAGAACGCGGCCCCGCTGAAGGCCCGTTCAGGCGGGGTGCGGGCCAGGTACACCGCGGCGCCGCCCATCGACACGTACACGACGGCGGCGTACGCGATGCCCGCGGCGCGGTGCAGCCGGATCCGCCGCCGCACCGCCGAGAGCAGCTGCACCGGGCCCAGCAGCATGAGCAGCCCGCCGAGCACCGAGTGCACGACCAGCGGCACCAGGCTGTGGGTGTAGGGCCCCGTGCGGTCGCGGACCGCCGCGGCGACGTACTCCGGCGACACCGACCGGCCGAGCAGCCACTCCCCGAACGCGGGCGCGCCGGGCCGCGCGTACGGCCACAGCTCGGTCATCGCGATCGGCGCGTAGCCGAGACAGGTCACCGTCACCGCGACGGCGGCGACCCGGCCCCACCGCACCCCTGTCGCACGTGCCATGGAGGCGCCCCCGTTCCTCGATAGTCCTTTCTGGACTATCGAGGAAGGTAGGGCCAACCCCCGTCCCGGTCAATGGGCTTCGCGCACCGCGCCGTTCGTCCGAAGGTCACGACGAGCTTCGGGAGCCGTTCGTGCCGGACCGGAACGGGTGGGAGGCGTCCGCGTCACCGACGGTCCTGTCGTCGGAACCGCTGCCGGAACGGCAGGAGGTGTCGTCGCGGAGCACGGACGTGCCCTTGTCCGAGGAGTGGTTGCACTCGGGATCGGCCGTCGCGCCGACACCGCGTCGCGGCCGTTGCGGAAGCGTGGGAACCGGAGGCCGGGCGCCGGCGCGCGACTCGCTCAGCCGGTGCGGAGCACCCGGAAGCGCTCGGGCGCGGCCGGATCGCGGTCCACCACCTGGAGCGGTGCCCAGGCCCACTGCCAGACGCCGATGCCCGGCGTACGGGAGAACCGGATCGGCCCGCGGCTGCCGTCGACCGCCACGTCCGGCCAGGCCGCCGCCAGGCGCGCCCGGTCCGCACCGTGGGAACGCAGCGCCTCGGCGAGGACGGTGACCGTGTCGTAGCCCTCGAAGGCGACGAAGGAGGGCGCCTCGGCCAGTCGTTCGCGGAGGGCCTGGTCGACCCGTGCGCCGAGCGGGCCGAGCCGCTCGGGCAGATAGCGCAGGAACGGGATCCCGGCGCCGTCGTCGCCGAGCAGCGAAGCCCACTCGGCGAACTCCGGCTGCCCGGCCGGAGCCCCGATCAGCATCCGGGAGAGCCGCTCGTCGCGGCGGACGGCCGTCACGAGCGGCACCGCCGGCTCGGGGTGACCGACGAGGAGAAGGAGGGCCGTCGCGCCGCTGTCGACGAGCGCGTCGCACAGGGCCGAGGGGGAGAGCTCGCCCGCGTCGAGCTCGACGACCTCACCGCCGCGCGGAGCGAGCCGGTCCCGCAGGACGCGCGTGCCCGACGCCCAGTAGACACTCGGCTGGGTGGCCACGGCGACCCGGCTGTGGCCGGCGGCGAGAAGGAAGTCCGCGTAGAGCCGCCAGCCGCGGGACTGCGGCGGGGCGAGGCGCGCGACCCACTCGGTGGGCTCTTCGGTGAGCGTGTCGAGCACCGCCGACGAGCACAGGAACGGCAGGCCGAGGGCATCGGCCCTGGCGGCGGCGGCGCGGGCGACGACGCTGTGGTACTCGCCCACCAGGGCGGCCACGCCGAGCCCGGCCAGCTCGTCCACGGCCGCCGCGGCTCGCTCCGGATCGGCCGCGGTGTCCCGGACCACCAGTTCGAGCGCCCTTCCGGCGATCCCGCCCGCCTCGTTGACCTCCTGAACGGCCAGTTCGAGCCCGGCGAGCAGATGCCGGCCCGCCTCGACCCAGCCGGGCCGGCCCAGCGGAACGAGAGCGCCGACCCGGACGGACGACCCGTCGGTCGGCGTGGCGGCGGCCGGAGAGGGGGGCGTAGGCATGCGCAGGTGTCTCCCGTGTGACGATGCCGCCCATTGCACACACCACCGCCGTCGTCCGGCAAGCGGTTATCCGTGCGCCGGACGGGAGGACGGGCGGACGGGCGAGCGGGCGGACGGTCGGGCGAGCGGCCGGGCGGGCGCCGGCGGTCGTGGTGGTGGCGCGCCGACCGGTCGTGGCGGAGCCGCCGGACCGGGCGGGCGCCCCCGACTCCCTGAACACGCCCGGGCGTTAGCGGGACGGCAGCGGAACGACAAAGGGCTGCCACAGGCTGGGGGCGACCACATCCGCCGTAGGCGACCACATCCCGCCACGCCTGTCTTCCTCGGGGGCACTCATGCGACGACGCACCTTCCTCACCGGCACCCTTCTCGGCACGGCCCTGTCCGCCGTGCCGTCCCTCGCATCGGCGAACTCCGCGCGCCTCGCCGCCGCGTCGGGCACCGTGACCGTCGGCTCCCTCGCCGAGCTGCAGAAGGCGATCGACCAGGCCGTGCCCGGCGACCGGATCGTCCTCGCCGACGGCACCTACACCGTGCCCTCGGCCGGCATCAAGGTCTCCGGCCGCAACGGCACCACCAGCGCGCCCATCACCGTCGTCGCCGAGTCGCGCGGCGGAGCGGTGCTCCAGGGCGAGCGCACCTTCGTGCTGGCGAACTCCAGCAACATCGTCATCAGCGGCTTCGCCCTGCGGCAGAGCACCACCCTGGAGATCCCGGCGAGCTGCCCGCGCATCCGGCTGACCCGTAACGACCTCAGGTTCGCCGACGTCACCGGGCTCGACTGGGTGGTCGTCCGCGGCGACGACGCCAAGGTCGACCGCAACCACTTCCACGACAAGACCACCCAGGGCATCTTCCTCGTCGTCGACGGCCCCGGCACGACCGCGATGGCCCAGCGGCTCACGGTCCTCCGCAACCACTTCTCCGACCACAGCTACGGCGGCGACAACGGCGGCGAACCGATTCGCCTCGGCGTCAGCGCCCGCGCCCTCTCCAGCGCGAACGCCGTGGTCGAGTACAACCTGTTCGAGCGGTGCGACGGCGACCCCGAGACGGTCTCCGTGAAGTCCTCCGACAACACCGTCCGCTACAACACGGTCCGCGACAGCCGCGGCGGCATCGTGCTGCGCCACGGCAACCGCACCACCGTCGCGGGCAACCACCTGCTCGGCGGCGGGGAGGGCGTCCGCCTCTACGGCAACGACCACCTCGTCGTGAACAACTACTTCGGCGCCCTCACCGGCCGCGCCCTCGTCATCGGCAGCGGCACCACCCGCGACCACCAGCCGGGCGAGACCACCGAGGAGCGGCGCGGCAACGACGCCTGCGACCGCGCGGTCGTCGTCCACAACACCTTCGTCGGCAACGCCCGGACGCTGTCCGGCGAGACCCGTACGTACGAGCCGAGCGACGTGGTCGTCGCCGACAACATCCTGGTCGCCGGCAGCGGCACCCTGGTCGACCTCCCGCAGGGCAGCGGCTTCCTCTGGCAGGGCAACATCCTGTGGGGCGCCGCCGCCGACGGCACCCTGCCGAACGCCGGCTGCCGCCGGGTCGACCCGAAGCTGCGCCTGGACACCGACGGGGTGCACCGGCTCTCGGCCGACAGCCCCGCGATCGACGCGGCGACGCTGACCTCGCAGGCCGTCACCGAGGACCTCGACGGCCACGCCCGCACCGGCGCCCGGGACGTCGGCGCCGACGAGTACTCCACCGCGGCCCCGCTCCGCCGCCCGCTCACGACGGCGGACGTGGGTCCGAACGCCGCCTGAGCCGGCTGGCGTTCGGCCGACGCCCCAGAGGCAGAGAGGCCGAGAGGCAGAGAGGCAGGGAGGTGGAGAGGCCGAGGTGGCGCGGGGGGGGTGCGCCAGTCGGTCGCGCCCGCGGCGAGGGACTGTACCCGCACCGGGCTCGACAGGGAGGCGCCGGGGGGCGAGGGGCCGGGCCGGCGGG
>NZ_JBITXX010000008.1:16443-36098 GCF_044544925.1 Streptomyces sp. NPDC053431
GGGGCCCCCCCCCCCCCCCCGGCCCTGCGGGCGTGCCGCCGGCGCGGGGGGGGGGGGGGGGGGGGGGGGGGGGGGGGGCGGCCCCCCCCCCCCCCCCCCCCCCGCGCCGCGTCAATGACCCCTCAACGCCTCCTCAGGGACGCCTCAGTGGCGCTCGGGCAGGTCCCGCTCGGCCGGCCGGTCGGTCGCGCCCGGCGTCGCGCCCGGCGTCGCGAAGGAGCGGGCCGCCGCGGCCGACGGTGCGGCGGCCGGCTTCTTGCCGCAGAACGCGGCCTCGAGCGTGCCGCCGAGCGCCGTGTTCGCCGCTCCGTGGTTCGAGGTGTTCGCGACCGCCGACAGGCTGCGCTTGCCGTCCCCGGTCGTGAAGGCGTACGAGTAGAAGCCCTGCACGGTGCCGGTGTGGCCGAACACCTGCGTTCCGCAGGACAGGTCGTAACGCCGCAGCCCGAGCCCGTAGAAGCGCGTGTTGGTGGCGTCGGTCGGCGTCACCGTCGTCATGGCGCCCAGCATCTCCGGGGAGAGTAGCCGGCCGCGCAGCAGCGCGCTCATGAAGGTGTTCAGGTCGGCCGGGGTGGAGATGACGGCGCCCGCCGACTGAGCCCAGGACACGGTCTGCTCGGTGGAGTCCACGAGCGGCGCGCCCGCCTCGTCGGGGTGCAGGTAGCCGCGTACGCGCAGGCCCTTGATCCGCGTGTCGGGGTGCACGTACGACGTGCCGCTCAGCTTCAGCGGCTTGAAGATGCGGCTCTTGTACGCGTCCGCCACCGGCCGGCCCGTGAGCTTCTCGATCAGCATCCCGACCACGACGAAGTTGGCGTTGGAGTACTTGTACGAGACGCCGGGCTCGGTGGTGCGCGGCTCCGCGAGGGAGAGGTCGACGAGCTCCTGGTAGGAGAAGACCCGGTTCCGTACGGCCTCGAAGCCCGGCACGGTCTTGTCGAACATGGCGTTGGTGTAGTCGGCCAGGCCGCTGCGGTGGGTGAGGAGGTGACGGACCGTGATGCGGTCGTCGGGCAGCAGGCCGGGGAGGTAGCGGTTCACCGGCGCGTCGAGTTCGAGCCGGCCCTCCTGGACCAGCTGGAGCAGCACGACCGTGGAGAAGGTCTTGCTGATGCTGCCGATCCGGAAGCGCGCGTGGATGTCCATCGGCGCGCCCGTCGCGCGGTCCCGGACACCGGCGGTCCGGTACTGGACCCCGTCGGGTCCGGCGTAGCGGGCCATGGCGCCGGGGGCGCCGTTCGCCATGGCGGCGTCGAGCGCGGCGGCGACGCCGTCCATGTCGGGCGCGGTGGCGGCGGCGGGCGGGGTCGGGGCTCCCGCGGTGGTGGGGGTGACGGCGGCGGGCGCGGCGGAGGCGCCGGCGGCCGGGGTGAGCGCCCCGGCGAGTGCGGCGATCAGGGTGGCGCCCACGGCCAGGCGGCGTCGGTGCGGCGAACGGAGCACGGATTTCCTCGACTTCTTCCTCGGCGGGTCGTTCACCGATCATGAGTGCCGGAGAGCGCAACGGGTTCCGTGTGAGGAAGGCGTGTTTCGGCCAAGTCGAAGCGGCGGGCCGCACGCCGGCGTGGATCCCCGAGCGCGGGGCCGGATGTGACGGGGACTGTGACGGGGGACACAGGGAACGTTTCGACCCTCCCCCTCCTCCTGAGGGTGTCGGTTCATCCGCGACTGAGGGAGGACAACCATGAAGGGCACCGCACCACGGCCGGCGTCCCGGGCGGCGGCGCGGGCCGTCGCCGGACTGCTGGCGGCCGACGGGCTGTTGCACCTGTACTGGACGACCGGGGCGACCTGGCCGGCCCACGATCCGCGCACGCTGTCGATCGCCGTCCTGGGCAGTGAGGTGCCGTTCACCCCGCCGGTGCTGCTGCCGCTGGTCGCCGTCCTCCTCACGGGCGCGGCTGCCGTCCTCGCGTACGGACAAGGGCTCGGCGGCCGCCGGTCGCGCCCGCTGCTCCGGCTGGTCTGCCTCGCGGTGACGGCCGGACTGCTCGTACGCGGCACGGTCGGCCTGGCGTGGGCACTGGGCGTCGGCGAGGGCGCGGGGGAGACGTTCGACCGGCTCAACACGCTGCTCTACACACCCCTGTGCCTCGGCTTCGCGGTGGCGGCGGCGCGGGTCGCCGGGGTCGGCAGCCGGCTTGGTGCGCGGCTCGGTGCGAGGGTCGGTGGGCGGCTCGATGCGCGACGTGCCGGGCGACGTGCCGGGCGAGGCGGCGGGCGAGGCGGCGAACGGATCGGGAAGCCGAAGCGGGCCGTCGGGAGCCCGCGTTGAGGACGTCCCGGCCCGCGGGTGCCGGTGGCCGCGCTCGTGGAAGAGTGGGCCCGTGATCGACGAGACCACCCGGGCCCGGGGGATCGCCCTGGCCCGCGCCGCGCGCCGCGGCGACACGCTGGCCTTGCACGAGCTCCTCGACCACCTCCTCCCGTACGTCGGCCGGATCTGCGCGCCGATCGCGCTCGACGACGGTCCCGACGCCACCCAGGAGGCGATGGTCGCGGTCTTCCGCTCGCTGCGCGGGCTGCGCGAGCCCGAGACGCTGTACGGGTGGGTGCGGACGATCGCCGTCCGCGAGGCGGTCCGGGTGGCGCGCGGTGCGGCCCGGGCCCGGCCGGCCGAGCTGACCGAACTCCCGGAGCGCGGCGACCCCCAGCTCGCGACCGACATCCGTGACGTCCTGGCCCGGCTGTCGCCGCGGCACCGCGCGATCCTCGTGCTGCGGGACGTCGAAGGGCTCGACGAGGAGACGGCGGCGGGGCTGCTCGGCGTCTCCACCGGCACGGCGAAGTCCCGGCTGCACCGCGCCCGGGTGAGCTTCCGAAAGGCGTGGTCCGCGTGATCCCCATGAATTCCGGCGAGACCGCCCTCGACGAGGTCGCACGGCTGCGCGTGATGGTCGCGGCGGTCCGCGGCGCCCCGCTGGTCGAGGGGGTGATCCCGGTGCCGCTCGACGAGGTGTGGGCGGTGATGAGCGACCTGGAGGGCGAGTTCGGACGTTTTCAGCCGGACATGCGCCGGGTGCGGGTGCTGCGGGTCGAGGGCGACCGGGTGGAGGCGCTCGCGCGGAGTCGCTACGGGCTGCGCGCCCGTCTCCAGGGCGTGCTGAGGCCGGGCTGGTGCTGGCTGCAGAGCCGGTTCCTGGTCATCGGCATGGCTGCCGTCGCCGTCCCGGAGGGCACCCTGGTCGCCCTCACCGGCGGGGTGCGGGTGCCGGGCCGTGCGGCGCTGGTGCCGTTCGGCGCCCGAGCCGAGCTGACGGAGGCGCTGCGCCGTCTGGAGGGCCTCGTGGCCGCCGCCCGCCGACCCGCGCCGTAACCCCTGCGGGGCGGCCACCCGGCCGCGACGGGTCCGCCCGGCCTGGGCCCCTGTTTTCCGCCGCGGCCCGGCGCCGGCCGGCGTGGAGGCGTGGTGGGCCTGGGCCCGGCAAGGGGCGATGTCCCGTGTGCCCACCCGTCCCGCCCTGCGGGACGACTGCCCACACGGGGGGTGGGCGGAGGCCTGTGTGGGCGGGGCCGCCGGCCGGGGGCTCCTGTGGGGCGCGGCCCGGCGCCGGCCGGTGTCGAGGCGTGGTGGGCCTGGGCCCGGCAAGGGCGATGTCCCGTGTGCCTACCCGTCCCGCCCTGCGGGACGACTGCCCACACGGGGGCGGGCAAGGGCCGACGTGGGGGGAGGCGGAGGGGGCGCCACCGGAGGGCGAGGGCTCGCAGCCGCGCAGTGCGAGGGCCCGCGCCGGCCCAGTCGGGGAGGGCGCAGCCGCGCAGTGCGGGGGCCCGCACCGGGCCCCGTGGGGGAGGGGCGCAGCCGCGCAGTGCGAGGGCCCGCACGGGACCCCGTGGGGCGCGAGGGCTCGCACCGGACCCCGTGGGGGAGGAGGCCGGGGCTGGTTGTCGGGGGGTGGTGTCGTGCCTTGGTGGGGGTCTCGGACGTAGACTCCGAAGGGTGGTGAGCACCCGCTCCGGAGGTCGTTTTGGCCGGTTCCGCAGGGTCCGAGGAAAGGCTGTCGGGGGCGTCCGGTAGGTCCGCGGAGACCAGTCTCGTGGAGCTGATGGGCGAGAACCGGCGGTTGCGGGCGGAACTCGCGCGCCGGCATCTGGTCGATCTCGCGACCGGCGTGCTCGCGGCCCAGCTGGGCGCGTCCACCGCCGACGCCGGCGAGCATCTGACCACGCTCGCCGCGGCCACCGGGCTGTCGCCCGAGGACCTCGCGGCGGACGTCGTGAACGCGGTCGCCGGCCCCGGGGACACTGTCCCCGCGCCGGACGCCCTCGCGCCCGCGCCGGCCCGCCGACTGCGCCGTACGGCCGCCGCCGCCGAGGTCGCGGGCGGGGTCGGCGAGGCGGCCCGCACCCTGCTGGAGGGCGGTCTCGCGCCGCTCGGCGCCGACAGCCTCTGGCTGTGGCGGTGCGCCGAAGGCGGGAGTCTGCGCCTGGCCGGCCACGCCGGGGTGGGCGCCGTGGAGGCCGAGGCCTGGCGGTCGATCCCACCCGCCGCTCCCGAGGTCATCCGTACCGCGCTCGACGGCAACGCCCCCGTATGGCTCGACGGCGACGCCACCCTGCCGGGCGCCGCGCCGGCCGCGGCGAGGGCGGTGCTGCCGCTGCGGCGGCGCGGGGCACCCGTCGGCGTGGCGCTCGTCGGGTGGCCCGGCGCCCTGGACTTCGACCCGCCCGTACGGCGGGCCGTCGCCGGGCTCATGGACGTGGCGGTCGCGATCCTCGACCTGCCCGACGCCGAGGAGCCCGGCGCCCCCGTCCTCGTGGACCTCATCGACGCGCTCCCCACCCCCGCGGCGCTGCTGCGGACCGGCGCCGGCACCGGCGCCCCGGTCCTGGAGCACGCCAACGAGGCCGCCGCCACGGCCCTCGGCGGCGCCCTCCCGGCCGACGACCGCTCCCTGCCCCGCGCCTTCCCGCACGTCCACGACGAGCTCGTCCGTCTGGCCCGGCGCGCCCGCGTCACCGGCCACCCGCAGCACGCCGCCCGCCTCCCCGCGGCCGGCCGGGCGCCGCCGGCGCCGCTCGGCCCGCTCCTCGACGTCCGCGTCCTGCTCGCCGGAGGCGACCGGACCGTGGTCCTGTGGCACACCGCCGGCGACCCCGGCATCGCCGTCGGCCGGGCCGTCGCACGGCTGCAGAGCGTCGCCACCTTCCAGGACAGCCTGACCGGCGGCGACACGGTGTGGTCGGAGCAGGCGTACGGGATCTTCGGCATGTCCCGGGACGAGGCGCCGGTGCCGCTGCTGGCGCTGCGCCGCCGGATCCACACGGAGGACGGCGAGGCCCTCACCCAGCTGCTCAGGGCGCTCACCGAGCGCCGCACGGGTGCGCAGACCGTGCTGCGCACCGTGCTGCCCGACGGCTCCGTGCGGCATGTGCGGATCGCCGCCGAACCGCTGCTCGAAGGGGACGCGGTCACCGGTCTCGTCGGCGTCTACCAGGACGTCTCGGCGACCCGCCGCACCGAGGCCGCCCTCACCGCGACCTTCGACCACCTCAACGCCGTCCGCAGCCAGTCGGAGATGCGCCACCAGCTCGCCCTGCAGCTCCAGCGCGCGATCGTGCCCGAGGTGACGGCCCTGCGCGAGCTGCCCGGCGACCTCACCGTCGCCGCCCGCTACCGGCCGGCCGCCGAGGAGTACCAGGTCGGCGGCGACTGGTACGACGTGCTCCCGCTGCCCGACGGCAAGGTCCTGGTCGCCGTCGGCGACATCGCCGGCCACGGCATCGACACCGTCACCGGCATGGTCGCCCTGCGCAACGCCCAGCGCGCCCTCGCCTTCACCGGCCGCCCGCCCGGCCGGCTGATGGGCTGGCTCAACGAGGTCACCCTGCGCACCGGCGGCGGGTCCACCGCCACCGCCGTGTGCGCGCTGTACGAACCGCGGGACCACTCCCTCGTCTGGTCCAGCGCGGGCCATCTCCCGCTGCTGCTGATCCGGGACGGGCGCGCGCGGCTGCTCGAACCACCGCACGACATCCTCCTCGGCGCGGTGCCCTCCTACACGTACGCCGAGCGGCGCACCGAACTGCGCCCCGGCGACACGCTGCTGCTCTACACCGACGGGCTGGTCGAACGGCGTCGCGAGGGCCTCGGGCCGGGCCTCGCCCGGCTGGTCGCGACCGCCGAGCGGATCGCCGGCGTGGAGAGCGCGGAGCTGCTCGTCGACGGGCTGCTCGGCACGGCGCTCGGTGACACCGACGACGACACGAGCCTCGTCGCGGTACGGCTGCGGCGCGTCGGCGAGACGGGACCGGCGCAGACCGTCACCGCTCCAGCTGACGCCTGATCCTGGCCATCAGATCCGCCTCGTCCACCGGCTTCGCGAGGTAGTCGTCGGCGCCCGCCTCCAAGGCGTGCGCCCGGTCGCCCGGCATCGCCTTCGCGGTGACGACGATGATCGGCAGTCCGGCCCGGTCCGGCAGCCGCCGGATCTCCTCGATGGCCCGGTAGCCGTCCATGCCGGCCATCATCACGTCCATCAGGACCAGCCGGACCTCCCCGTGCCCGGCGAGCAGATCGACGGCCCGGCGGCCTCCTTCGGCGGTCAGGACCCGGAGTCCGTTCGTCTCCAGGACCTGGGTCAGCGCGAACACGTTCCGGGTGTCGTCGTCGACGACGAGGACGGTGGGGCGGGTCTCCTCGGGCCCCCGGTCGGAGGTGGTGTGCCCCCAGTCGGAGGTGGTGTGCCCCCGTGCGGCGGCGACGTCCGCGGGCCGGGAGCGCCGGGTGTCGCCCGCCGTCGCGGTGCCGGGGCCCGGGCCGGCGGACTCCTCCGGTACGGCCCGGTCGTCCGGCGCGCCGCCGGAGCCGGGCGGGCGCGTGGCGGGCAGCTCGGGGATGTGAAAGGTGAAGACGCTGCCCTTGCCGGGGGTGCTCTCGACCTCGATGGTGCCGCCCAGCAGCGCGGCCACCTCCCGACTGATGGACAGGCCGAGACCGGTCCCGCCGTACTCCCGGGCCGTCGTGCCGTCGCCCTGCTGGAAGGCGTCGAAGATGTGCCGGAGGCGGTCGGCCGGGATGCCCACGCCCGTGTCGGCGACCCGGAAGGCCAGCACCGGCCGCCGGTCGCGCAGGGCGGCCGGGATCTCGTCGGGCGGCGTGTGCTCGATGGTGAGCGAGACGTCCCCCTCGTCGGTGAACTTCATGGCGTTCGACAGGAGGTTGCGCAGCACCTGGCGCAACCGCCCCTCGTCCGTGGTCAGATGGGCCGGCACGTCCGGGGCGACCGTCACCGTGAAGCGGAGGCCCTGCTCGTCGGCGACCGGACCGAACGTCGCCTCCAGGTACTCCAGGAGCTGCGACAGCGCGAACGGCTCGCGTCGCACCTCCATCTTGCCCGCCTCCACCTTGGACAGGTCGAGGATGTCGTTGATCAGCTGGAGCAGGTCGGATCCCGCCGAGTGGATGACCTCCGCGTAGTCGACCTGCTTCTCCGTCAGGTTGCCATCGGGGTTCTGCGTCAGCAGCCGGGCCAGGATGAGCAGGCTGTTGAGCGGGGTGCGCAGCTCGTGGCTCATGTTGGCCAGGAACTCGGACTTGTACATCGAGGTCCGCGACAACTGCTGGGCCCTGGCCTCCAGTTCCTGCGCGGCCTGCTCGATGACCCGGTTCTTGGACTCGATGTCCTTGTTGCGCTCGGCCAGCAGGGCGGCCTTCTCCTGCAGTTCGGCGTTGGAGCGCTGGAGCTCACCCTGCCTGGCCTGCAACTCCTGCGTGCGGGAACGGAGTTCGTCGGCGAGGTTGCGGGACTGGGCCAGCAGCTCGTCGGTGCGCAGATTGGCCGCCAGCGAGCTGATCACGGCGCCGGCGCCGGTGACGAAGCGGTCGAGGAAGTCCCGCTGGAGCGCGCCGAAGGGCTGGAGGGAGGCGAGCTCGACGACGGCCAGCACCTGGTCCTCGACGACGATCGGCAGGACCACCAGCGCGGCGGGCTCGCCGGTCCCCACGGCCGAGGAGACGGTCGCGTAGCCGGCCGGGACCGGATCGACAAGGAGGGTGCGCCGGTCCCGCGCCGCCTGCCCGACGAGCCCCTCGCCCGGCCGGAACCGGCGCGGCCGCCCGGAGGCGTCCGGCAGGCCGTATCCCGCGGCCAGGACCAGGACGGGGCCCGCCTCGTCCTCCTTGACGAGGAAGAAGGCCCCGTACTGGGCCGAGACCAGCGGCGGCACCTCGGTCATGATCAGTTCGGCGACCTCCGGCAGCCCGCGGGTGCTCTGGAGCAGCGCCGTGATCCGGGCCAGGTTCGTCTTCAGCCAGTCCTGCTCCTCGTTGGCCCGGGTGGTGACCCGCAGCGACTCGACCATCGCGTTGATGTTGTCGCGCAGTTCGCCGACCTCGCCCGGGGCGTCGACCGTGATGGAACGGGTCAGGTCCCCCTCCGCGACCGCGCTCGTCACCTCGGCGATCGCCCGCACCTGCCGGGTCAGGTTGCCGGCCAGCTCGTTGACGTTCTCGGTGAGCCGCATCCAGGTGCCCGAGACGCCCTCGACCTCGGCCTGGCCGCCCAGCTTCCCCTCGGTGCCGACCTCCCGGGCCACCCGGGTCACCTCGGCCGCGAACGACGACAGCTGGTCGACCATGGTGTTGATGGTGGTCTTGAGCTCCAGGATCTCGCCCCGGGCCGCCACGTCGATCCGGCTGGTCAGATCGCCCTGGGCGACGGAGGTGGTGACCTGGGCGATGTTGCGGACCTGGTTGGTCAGGTTGTCGGCCATCGAGTTGACGTTGTCGGTGAGGTCCTTCCAGGTGCCGGACACCCCGCCCACCGTGGCCTGGCCGCCGAGCTTGCCCTCCGTACCGACCTCGCGGGCCACCCGGGTGACCTCCTCCGCGAACGAGGAGAGCCGGTCGACCATGGTGTTGATGGTCTCCTTCAGCTCCAGGATCTCGCCGCGGGCGTCCACCCGGATCTTCTGCGTGAGGTCGCCGCGGGCCACGGCCGTCGCGACCTGCGCGATCGACCGCACCTGCGAGGTGAGGTTGTCGGCCATCGTGTTCACGCCGGTGGTGAGCTCCTGCCACACCCCGCCCGCCCGCGGCTCGCGCACCCGGCCGCCGAGCAGGCCCTGCCCGCCCACCTCACCGGCGACGCGGGTGACCTCGGAGGTGAGCAGGGACAGGCGGTCCACCATGTCGTTGTAGACGGTCGCGATCTCGCCCAGGACGCCGTCCGAGCCCTCGGAGAGCCGGACCGACAGATCCCCGTCCCGTACGGCGACGAGCCCGGCGAACAGCCGTCTCAGCGCGTCGTCACCCTGGCCCCCCGATGCGTGCACCTCGGCCGCGCGCGGTTCACCGGGAGGTCCCGAGGAGCCGCCGGAGTCCCCGCCGCCGTGGCCGCCGCCGCCCGTGGCCGGGCCGCCTCGGAGTGCTGGTCTGCGCTGTGCCATGAACGACCTCGCGGGCGGGGTCGGACGCCCCGCCCATCCACTCTAGGCCGGAAGGGGGTGGGGGGCCTCCGGGACCACCAGCACCTCGAACCACACCGTCTTGCCCACGCCGCGGGGGATCGTGCCCCAGCGCGCCGCCAGCCGTTGCAGGAGATAGAGACCGTGTCCCGAGGCCCTCGCGGCCCGGTGCCGGCCGTGCGGTCGGGGCGGTTCGGAGCTGGTGTCGCTGACCTGGACCCACAGCGCCCGGTCGGTGCCGTCGAGGCACAGCTCGTACGGGACACCGCCATGCGTGCCGGCGTTCGTGACGACCTCCGAGACGAGCAGCAGGGCGTCCGCGACCGGCGCCCGTTCGGGGCCGCCCGCGGCGCCGAACCACTCGCGCAGTGCCCGTTGGGTGAGCGCGCGGCACTCCGCCACCACTCCGGCACCCTCCGTCAGTTCGTACCGAAGGGAGCGGACGGTAATCGCCGACTCCTTTCCTGTGGCCATACGCGGCGAGTGTCCGTCCCCGCGCGGACTAAACGGGAGACGGGCCGGTCACTCCGCCTCCGCGTCCTCAGGCCGCGCCCACGGCGGGTGCGAGGGGCGTCCGACCTCCAGCCAGACCACCTTCCCCGGGGCGCCGTCGCCCTTGTCGGCCGAGCCCCAGGCACCCGCAAGCCGGTCCAGCACCATCAGGCCGTGCCCACCGGGCAGGGCGGGAGAACGCGGACCGCCGACGCGCGGGCGCGCCGGATTCCCGTCGGACACCTCCACCCGCAGCAGGCCGCCGGAGTGGCGCAGGACCAGCTCCTCGGGCCCGCCGGCGTGCAGACACGCGTTGGTGACGACCTCCGAGACGAGCAGCAGCACGTCCTCCGCCCGCTCCCGCTCCTCCGGCGTCCCGGCAGGCAGCCAGCCCCAGTCGGCGAGGGCCGCGGCCGTGAAGTCACGGCATCGCGTGACGGCCCCCTCGACCCGGTGCAGCACCAGCCGTCTGACCTGGGTCGGGGTGGAAAGCCGGGCCTCGACGGGGTCTTCCGCGGTGTCGCCGGGCGCCTCGGCGTCCCCGTACGTCATGGCCCCTCCGTCGCCGGAGCACCCGCGTTCGAGCCGGAGTCGGCGAGCGCGGCGGCGGCGTCCTCGTAGACCCGGAACACGGTTCGCGCCCCGGTGATCTCGAACATCCGGTCCACCGGCGGTCGCAGCCCCGCCAGGTCCAGCCGGCCGCCGCCGTCCAGCATCCGCAGTCGTGCCCTGAGGAGCACGTTGAGCCCGGTCGAGTCGCAGAACCGCAGCTGTGAGCAGTCCACGACGACCCGCCCGGAGCCGTCCTGCTCCACCAAGGCCTCCCGGAGCGGAGCCGCCGTGTCGTGGTCGAGCTCGCCCGTTACGGTCAGGACCACGGTTCCCGGCCGGCGCGCGGGCAGCACCCGGACGCCGAGCCGTCCCGCGAAGTCCTCCGTCTTCTCCGCGCCACCCATGAGGGCGCCCTCCTTCCGTCCCCCGCCGGCTGTCACCATGATCAAGCGAAGCCCAGAACCGCGCGATCGTTGACGATCGCGAAGAGACGCATGTCGAGGACGGTCTGGCGGAACCCCATGTGCCGGGCCTCTGCCTGTGCCCGGCGCAGACAGCCGACCGTGTCGACGTCGGCCTCCCCGCCCGCCGCCGGCAGCACGGTGCCCGGTACGGGAGACGGCTCACGCACCACCCACGCCGTACCCGCCGCCGCCCGATACGCGCGCGGCTCCGCCCCTGCGCGGGGGGCCGGAACGAACTGCACGGGGACCATGTCCGCACCTCCGTGGAGCGGCTGCCCCGATCCCGGCCTCGTATGCACCGCCGAGGCCGCGCGTCCGCGCCGCCGAAGCCGGCCCCGCCCCCGTCAGTCGCGATGGCCGAAGAACTCGACCTCCGCCACCGCCAGGTGGCGGCCGCGCGCCGCGCCGTACGACGTCTCCGGGGTGATCCGGACCCGCGTCACGTGCGAGCCCTTCAGGTCGAAGGTCTGCTGGCCCGGCTGGTCCTTGAGGGTGATCACGCGGGTCGACGTGTCCCCGTCGGCCGAGACCAGCACCACCCGGATCCGCGCCGGGCGGGCCTGCGTCAGGAACTCGTCCTTCTTGGCCGACGTGCCCGCGAACACCACCAGTTTGGTCACCCGCACACCCGGCTTCTCGAAGTCCGCCTCCAGCGTCGCCCCGTTTGGCGCCGAGGGCGCCCAGTACCGGTTGTTGAAGCCGTCGAAGGCCGCTCCCGCGGGGTGCCCCTTCAGCTCGCTGGACGCCCGCACCGCCGACGGCGGCAGCGACTCCGGCGTGCCCGTCCCGTCGCGGGCCAGCCCGAGCAGCCGACCGGCGTACGGGAGCCCGAACCACACGCCGGCACCGAGCAGGACCAGCACCAGCGGCAGCGCGATCCGGGGCCGCCGCCATGCCCGGCGCGGGCGGGTCCCGGCCACGGGGGCCTGGCGCCGCCGCCGTCGCAGCAGCCTGCGCCACCACGGCGGCGGCACCTCCGGCGGCGGCCCCGGGTCGAGCAGCAGCGCGCAGCGCACGCAGAGGGTGCGCTCGGCGGCGTTCTCGGTGCCGCAGTTCGGGCAGCGCACGGTCGCGGCCGGTGCCGTCGCCGGCGGGGTGCTCGGCGGCACCGGCGGTGCCTCGGGCGGTGGCCCGGGCACGGGTGCCTCGGTCTCCTCCCCGGGCCGCCGCAGCCCGGCCTCGGCGGACGGCGGCACCACAGGGGCCGATGGGGCCACCGGGGCCACCGGAGCCACGTGGGCGACCGGAGCCACCGGCGCCACCGGAGCCACCGGAGCCCCCTGCGCCACCGGAGCCGTCGGTGTCGGCCGCGGCGGCGCGGTCCGGGGCACGACCGGCGGTACGGGCGGAGCCGGCGGCGCCGGAGCAGGTGCCTGCGGGGGCGCCGGCGCCTGCCGGACTACCGGCGGTAACGGTACGGGCGCGGGCGGAGGCCCCTGCCGTACCACCGGCGGCGCCACGGGCGGCGGGGCCGGCGGCAGCGGCTCCGCCGGGGGAGGGGCCGGCGCCCGCGACGGTGCCTCCGAGGGCCCGGCCTCCTCGGGGCCGCCGGTGCCCGCCTCCTCCCCGTCCCAGTTCAGGAACGCCCCGCAGGACGCGCAGAACGCCGTCCCCGGCTCGTTGCGCCGGCCGCACGTCGGGCAGGTCATCTCGCGCCTCCGGGCAGCAGTTCGAGGGTGAAGCCGGCGTGGGCCGGGATCTCCGCGGTGATCAGTTCCTCCAGGCGCGCCCGGTTGACCCGCGCCGGGTCCGGGACCGTCAGACGGACCGTGATCCACGGGCGCCGGGTGCCGGGCAGCGGGGTGCCCGGGGTCGTGGACCAGACGGTGCCGCCGCTCTCGGTGATCTCGGCCGGCGCGCCCCCGGTCTCCAGGCGCAGCGCCTCCGCCAGACCCCGTACCGTGCCGCGCGTGCGGTGTCCGGCGACCGCGCCGCGGACGGCGGCCCGGCGCTGCTCCGGCGGGCTCGCGGCGGCCGCGCCCGGCAGGTCCACCGCCACCCAGCCGGCCAGCCACTCGAGGAAGTCCTCCGGCGCGTGGCGCGGGTCGAGGTGCGCGGGCAGGTTGTCGACGCTGAGCAGCAGCGGCGCCAGGACGTCGTCGAGGGCGGCCAGGAAGCGGGCCAGGAAGTCGTGTTCCAGGTAGACCGCGGGCAGCAGGTCGCTCAGCGGATGCGGGCTCGGCAGCCCGGGGACGGCGGTGCGCACGGCGGTCAGACCTCCCGGACCCTCAGCTGGTGCTCGTACGAGAAGACGAGGGCGTGCCGGTCGAGCGGGATCCGCCCGTCGGGCACCTCGGTGCGCTGCCCGGTGACCGGGTCGGCCCGGAACAGGCGCACGTCGTCCACCAGGTCCACCCCGGGAACGCGCTGCAGCACCGCGTACGCCTCACCCGTCTGGACGGGGCGCCCGAACGGCCAGCCGTCACCCGACGGCCCGCCGGTGAGGGCGTTGAAGTAGGCGTTCAGGGCGGTGAGGGCGTCCTCCCGCATCCGGTCGGCGACGGCCCCGCGGCTCGCCTGCACGGTCGCGACGAAGGTGAGGCCCTGGTAGAACGGCGGCTCCACGACGACCCGGGCGCCGATGGGGCGGCGGGCGTCCAGGTGCTCCGCGATCCGCTCCAGGGTCCGCGGCGGCGGGATCAGCTCGTCGAACGCGATGCGGCCGTGCGCGTCGCCGCGCCCGGAGGGCACGACGAGCAGCCGCACCCCGGCCTCCCCGTCCTCGGGGACGCAGTGCACCCGGGCGGCGTCGGGGGCCACCTCGCGGGCGAGCAGCTCGTAGTCGCGCGGCACCACGGCCCGTTGGAGCGTCCGCAGGGTCAGCGGGCCGCGCACTCGGGCGCTCTCGACCGTCTCTCCGTCGACGCCGCCGACGGCCGGCCTGCGGTTCTCCACCCGCGCCACGAACGGCACCGTGCCGCGCAGCACGCGCAGCGTGG
Organism: Streptomyces sp. NPDC053431; assembly: GCF_044544925.1. Taxonomy (NCBI): domain Bacteria; kingdom Bacillati; phylum Actinomycetota; class Actinomycetes; order Kitasatosporales; family Streptomycetaceae; genus Streptomyces; species Streptomyces sp. NPDC053431. Next base: position 30,299 of record NZ_JBITXX010000008.1, read on the forward strand.
AGCGGGCCACGTTGCCGCGCGCCCCGCCGCCCGTCCGGTAGGAACGGACCCGGACGGCGGCCCCCTTGGGCGGTACGGCCCCGAAGTGGCGTACCGAGCCGTCGCGTTCGCGGACCGCGGGACCGAACTCCACCCGGCCCGTGCCCTCGTCGAGCGTGAAGTGCCGGTCGTCCGGGCCGGAGTGGGCGAAGTCGTCGACCCGGGTCCAGGGCGCGGAGGGATCGGTGGACCCGTCGTCCGGCGCGGCCACCTCCAGCGCGAAGTCGCCGGGCACCACCGGCGGCCGGGCGACCGTGAACGCCTGCCCCGCCACCCCCTCGGCCGTCCCCAGGACCTCGTCCGTGATCCGCTCGGCGTGCTCGGCGCCCACCGTCGCCCCGATGGTGAAGGCGGTGATCCCGCGGACCACCGGCGGCGCCACGTACGTCGGCTGTCCCGGCTCGGCCGCGAGGAGCCGGCAGCGCAGCCAGCCGCCGGCCCGCCGGACGATGCTCAGCGGGGTGTGCGTCGCCGGCAGGTGCAGGATGAGCTCGCCGGACCGGTTGAAGCCGCCGGTGTCGTCCTTCTCCACCTCGCAGGCCGACCAGCGGCGCCCGTCCCAGGCCTCCCACACCAGCGGCGGCCGCAGCGGGTCGACGCCCACGCCCTGCACGGCGCAGTCCAGGCGCAGCACCACGACCCCGGCGGGCACGGCCGCCGACAGACCCACGTAGAGGGCGTCCCCCGGCGTCGGCGCGGGGGAGAAGCAGGGCACGTCGCGGCCGAGCGCCAGCTCCTCGGTGCGGTCGACGGCGATCCGCTCGACCCCCTCCCCGGGCCCGTTCCGGTCGCCCGTGGCCGCCGCCGGCCAGGTCGCGAGGGCCGCGTACGCGCAGGGCACGATCGTCAGGTCCCGGGTGGTGCCGAAGACCACGGCCGGCTCGGTCTCGGTGCGGACCGTCGCCACCTCGGTACCCGCCCGCACGAACACCGGCTCCGGCTGCGGCGCCGACAGCCGGAACGTCACGTCCGTGCCGGCGGCCGTCGGCGGGTGGAGCCGTACGCCGATGAGGTCGAGGAAGGTCAGATAGCTCTTCTCCGGCACCCGGTTCACCCGGTAGACGAGCTGGTCGACCATGGTCGCGAAGGCCTCGATCAGGGTGACGCCGGGGTCCGAGACGTTGTGGTCGGTCCACTCCGGGCAGCGCCGCTGCACCAGCCGCTTCGCCTCGTCCACCAGGCCCTGGAAGCGCCGGTCGTCCAGATTCGGGCTGGGCAGGGTCATGTGCGGTCCTCCTCCGCCCCGCCGGGCCCGGCGAGGTCGCCGGCCCCGGGCCCGACGGCCTCGTGGCGCGGGATGACATAGAACGGGAACACCAGGTTCCGGGGGTCGTTGGCGCCGCGCACCGTGTAGCCGATGTCGATGTACAGCACCCCGTTGTCGGCCTCGTCGAAGCGCACCGCGACCTCGGTCACCTCGATCCGCGGCTCCCAGCGCTCCAGGGCCAGCCGCACCTCGTAGGCGAGCTGGCCGGCCGTGCCCGCGTCGGCCGGCGCGAACACGTAGTCGTTGATCGCGCAGCCGAACTCGGGCCGCATCGGGCGCTCGCCGGGCGAGGTCGCGAGGATCAGCCGGATCGACTCCTCCAGCTCGCGCTCGCCCCGGACCAGGGCGATCGACCCGGTCGCGTCCGTGCGCGGCGGGAAGGCCCAGCCCGCGCCGATGAACTCCTGTCCCATGCTTCCCCTCAGCCTCCGATCAGCACCGACGCGCAGCCCGACACGACCGCCGACCCGCAGGCGGACAGATCACCGACCCGGGCCGCGGGCCGCCCCCCGATCAGGACCGTCGTGGAGCCGGGCGGGGCGAGCGCCGACGGCGGGTGGCCGGCGGGCGACGAGCACAGGTGCGCGGTGCCCACCGTGGCGGCCGGCTGCCCGCCGATGAGGACGGACGGCACCCCGGGCGGACCGAGCACCCCCGGGTGCGCGGTCGGGTCGCCCACCCGTGCGGCGGCCGCTTGCTGTGCCATGTCCCCCTCCGTACCGGTCAGTTGATCTTCACGAGGGGCGCGCCGACCGACAGGGTCGTGCCGCCCTTCAGGTCCGTGCGCTGGGTGCCGTCCACCGTGACCGTGGCGCCCTTGACGTCGACGGAGCCCCCGGTCGCGAGCTTCACCGCGCCCTGGCCGCCGTCCACGCTCACGCCCTGACGAGCCGTCACCGAGACGCTGTCGCCGCGCAGTTCGAGCGCCCCGCGCTCCGCGTCGACGCTCACCCCGCCCGAGGCCGTGATCGACACCTTCTCCTTCGCCGTGATCTTCACGGCCCCGTCGCTGCCGATGGTGACGGCCGTCCCCGACTGGTCCAGGTCGATCGTCAGCTTCCCGTCACCGGTGCGCAGCTTCACGCCCTGCGCCCCGCCCGCCGCGTCGAGCAGTTCGAGCCGGTGCCCACCCTTGGACGCGAAGGCGCGCCGGTCCACCGCCCCGGAGGTCGGATCCACCGCACTGCCGCCCGACGGGCGGTCCTGACCGTTGTGGAGCCCGCCGAGGACGTACGGGCGGTCCAGGCGCCCGTGCTCGAAGCCGACCACCACCTCGTCCCCGACCTCCGGGATGTACGGCTGACCGCCCCCCGTACCGGACGCCTGCGCGGTCCGCGCCCAGTCGCTCGCGTACTCGTCCGACAGCCACGGGAAGGTCACCTTCACCCGGCCCGCACCCTCCGGGTCCTGCGTGTCGGTCACCGTCGCGTTGACGAGCCCCCCGGCCTGCCGCCCCTGCGCCGGCGCGGCGCCGCCGGCGCCTCCGGTCAGGCCGAACAGCGAGCGCTCCTGCTGCCCGGAGACCGTGATCCAGGTCTCGTACCCGCGCAGGGCGTCGAAGACGTGCCGCGAGGACGTCACCGTGTACCGGCCCTCGAAGGGCGCGCCGACCGCGTTCAGCGCCACCGCCGTCCCCGCCCGCACCTCCGGGTTGCCGCGGATCACCGCCTCCAGCTCCGCGAACGAGCCCGCGATCCGCTCCGCCAGCGCCTTCGCCGCCCGGTCCACCCGCTCCTGCGTGCCGTAGCCGCCGTCCGTCACCACGTGCCGGGCCTCCCCGAACGGCGCCGTCACCTGCGCCGCCGTCACCCCGAGCGCCAGCGTCGCCGACGTGCCCGCGGGCGCCCGGCCCACCACGGCCCGCTTGCCGCGCACGTCCCAGCCGCGCACCTCCACCTCGGAGACCTGCTCGGCCGCCGACACCGACGCCCGGCAGCGCAGCAGGTTCGCGCCCCGCTCCAGGACCAGCGGATCCCGGTCCGCGCGCGCCGAGGCGTCCGGCGCCCCGCCCGCCTCGGCCGGCTTCACCACGTGCAGCTGCCCGTCCCGTACGTAGGCCTGGGCGCCCGCCTCCTCCGCGAGCCCGCGCACGAAGTCCCAGTCGCTCACGTTCGCCTGCGCCACGTGGTCGAGCACCGGCCCGGCCACGTCCACCGTGCCCGGCTTCAGCCCCGCCCGCTGGGCGACCCGGGCGATGATGTCCGCGAGCGTCATGTTCTGGTACGCGGCCACCCGCACCCCGCGCAGCAGCTTGTACGTCTCGTCGAGCCCGCGCACCACCGTGAACGTGCCGGACTCGTCCAGCTCCAGCTCGAGCGCCGTCACCACCCCGTCGAGCAGCGGCCGCGGCTCGGCGCCGCCACCGCCCCGCGCGAGCAGCCGGATCCGCGTGCCGACGGCGATCCCGCCCTGGGCGAGGAGGGTCGCCTCGGGGTCGCGGAAGCGCAGCAGGAAGAGATCGGGCAGCGTACGGCTGTCGTCGACGTACCCCTCCACGAGGGTGTTCGTCAGCCGGGCCGGCAGCGGACTCCCGGCGACCTCCACGACCAGCGCGGAGGCGACTCCTGGCGGCGCCATCACAGCCCCCGGCGGGTCGGCGCGGACTCCTCGCGGAGCCGCCCCAGTTCGTCCGGCGCGGGCAGGAACAACTGCGTGCCGGGCGCGAGCCGCAGCGGGTCGTCGATGCCGTTGGCCTCCGCGATCACCCGCCAGGCCCCCGGATCGCCGTACTCGCGCTGGGCCAGCGACGGCAGCGAGTCCCCGGCCGCGACCCGGTGGGTACGGCGGGCCGTCAGCGCCCCCGACGTCGGGTTCTGGCCGGGCGTCTCCCCGCTGATCTCCTCCATGGTGACCAGACACACCGCCCGGATCGGCACCCCGGACGTCGTGAACAGGGTGTACTTCGCCTGCACCTGACTCACGTAGCCGGGGAACCCGGTCAGCCCGCCCCAGTGGAAGACCACCCACGGCGGGGACGAGCGCTGCTGCTGCCGGGTCTCGCTCGTCGGCACGCAGCACGCGAACAGCTGCTCCACCGAGGTCACCACCCGGGTGTCCTGCGTGTCGCCCGCGTCGAAGAACATCTCCACGGTCAGCTTGCTGGGCTGCGGCCCCTGGTACTCCGGCGGACCCGCGCTCTTCGCCCCCTTGGCGGGCGTGCGCTTCCACGCCGCCGCCTTCGTGAGGCTCAACTCCTTGGGGTTGAACTGGAAGTCGATCCGCCCGCACGGGGCACCGGGCGTCAGCCCGCCGCCCGAGGGCGGCGTCCGCAGCTCCAGATACGCGTGCTCCAGCTTCGGCCGGGCCGACCGGCCCTTCCCCGCTGACGCGACACCGGAGGTGCCGGCCGCGCTGAACGCGATGGGGGTGCTCATCCCGCTCAGCCCTCCATCACATAGCCGTGATGGGCGATCTCGATCGTCTCCACCGCCACCTTCGGCGACTCGGGCGTGAACGACGGCCCGGTCCAGCGCACCGGCACCACTTCCAGCAGCCCCCACTGGGCCACCTTGCGCCCGTCCCCGGTACGCGCCTCGATGTGCGCGGTCTTACGGGTGAAGCCGGTCGTCATGCTCGCGAACCAGCGCGCCACCTTCTCCGTCTCCCGGGTCAGCGGACGCGACAGCTTCACGTTCGAGTACTTGAGGCGGGTCGGCAGCTGCCACACGTGCCCGTTGTTGCCGCCCTCCTCGCGCGTCTCCAGGACGACCTCGCAGCCCAGGCCCTCGCAGGTGTTGAAGGACCCGAGCTCGATGTCGTCGATGGTGACGACGAAGCAGACGCTGACGGCGGGCTCGTCGTTCCGGTCGGCGTTGGCCATGGCGGTCCCTCCTCAGAACCTGGTGTTGATGAGACGGCCGGAGCGCTCGCGCTCCAGCCGCAGATCGGCCTTGAGGAGCCGGGCGAGCGGCGGGTACAGCGCGCGGACGAACTCGTCGGTGACCGGGGGAGTGCCGGGCGGCCCGGCGGGGTGCGGCGAGCCGGCGGCGACGGCCGCCGGACTCCCTCCGTCCGCCGCGAGGGGGTGCCCGTCGTCGTCGCCGCCCCCGGGGGCGGGCTCGGACGCCGGGCCGGGCGCGGCCTCCGGCGGCGGGGGCTCCTCGTCGGCGACCTCCCGCTGCGCGAACGGCGCGGAGGCCGCCACGGATTGCCGGCCCGGCGGAGGCGCGAACACCACACTCCCGTCGGCCATCCGCTGCGCGATCCCGGCGGCGACGGCCACGTCGCCCGCGTCACGGGGCGCTCCGGACCACGGGGCGGCGGGCGCGGGCCCGCCGCGCGGGTCCGGGCGCGGGGCGGCGGGTGCGGCGGAGGGCCCCGAGGGCGTCCGCTGGAGGGGGACGGCGGGGACGGCGGGAGCGGCCGTTGGGGGCGGCCGGGGGGCCCGGGTGTGGCAGCGCCCCCGCAAACCCCGCCGGGGGGGCGCGGGACGGCCCCCCCGGCCCCCCCCCGGCCCCCCCCCGGCCCCCCCCCCCCCCCCCCCCCCCCAAGCGG
>NZ_JBITXX010000008.1:36108-242468 GCF_044544925.1 Streptomyces sp. NPDC053431
GGGGGCGGCGGTGGGCCCCGAGGGCGTCCGCGGGCGGGGGCCGGGGGGGGGGGCGGGTGCGGCCGTTGCGGGCCGCTGAGCGACGGGAGTCTGCCAGCGGACCGGAACGGCGCGCGTGACGGGCGCGGAAGGCACGGCGGGCACGGCCGGCGGACGCGCCGGCGCGGCTCCCGGCAGGCTCCGCTGTACGGCGGCGGAGGCGGACGCGGACGGGGAGACGGAGGCGGACGCGGCGGCCGGGCCGGCCTCGCTCCCGGCTGCCGGCTCGGCGGTCACGGTACGCAGTTCCAGCGGGCGGTCGCCGATCAGCGGGGCGACCGGCTCCGGCGCGGGCTCGGGCTCGGGCTCGGGTGCCGGCTGGGGTGCCGCGGGCGGTGGCGCGACCGGGGAGACCTCGTCGTGCCCGGGCAGCGCGGGCTCCTCTCGTACGGGAGGGGCGACGGACCCCGGGGCCTCGCGCTGCGCCGTCGGCGGAAGCCCCGGCAGCGGCGCCCCGAGGCCGGGCGTACGGCGCGGGGGCGCGGCCGACGGGAGGGCCCGCTGGACGGCCGGCGGCGCGGCCGGGGGCACGGCCGGCTCGGACGGCGGCTCCGGGACGCCGAGCAGGGGCTGCTCGCCGACCAACGGACGTACGGAGGAGTCCGGTTCGGCGTGGGCCACGGTGGGCGGGGTGGCCGGGTCGGTCGGGGCCGAGGCGGAGGCCGCCGAGGGCGGCGGGGTGGGCTCCTGGGCGCGTACGGAGGGGACCTCGGCGGCCCGCTGCACGGCGGGCTCGCCGCCGGAGCGCCCGACTTCCGGGCGCCCGACCTTGGGGTGCTCGACCGAGGGGCTTTCGACTCCCGGGTGTTCGGCGGCGGGGGCGGGCGCCGACGCGACGGGCGGGCCCACGTCGGGCAGCGCCGCGTCGGGCAGCCCCGCCGGCCCGGCCGGAGGCGCGGCAGCCGTCGGCGTGTCCCCGAGTAGTGGCACCGCCGGCATCCGCACCGGGAACTCGGTCACCGACCGCTGGACGGCGGCCGCCGCCGGGGCGGTGACTCCGCCGACGAGGCCGCTCGGCGCCTCCGCGCTGACGAGGTGGCCCAGGGGCGAGGTGAGGGCGGTCGGGCGGCGGGTGGGCAGCCCGCGCTCGAAGGCGGACGGGTCGGTGACGAGAGACGGAGCGCTCAAGGTGCGCTGGAGGGGCGGGAGTTCGGCGAGGTCGAACCGGTCGGACCGGTCGGCCCCGTCGGTCCCGCCGAGCCGGTCGGACCGGTCGGGGCCGCCCGGGTCCGCCCCGCGGCTCGCGGGCGCAGCGGCCCCCGCGGCGGGCACGGCGCCCCTTCCGCCGCGCAGCCAGGACAGCAGTCCCATCTTCCCGTCCCTCCCCGTCATCCTCCGTCGAGGCGGGCCACGTGGGCGACGAACCTCTGACGTTCCGCGTGCTCCAGGTCGAGGAGCTGATCCAGTGGCCAGTGGAAGTGGTAGGCGAGGTACGCGACCTCCTCGTACAGCTGGTCGGCCGCGTACGTCACGATTCCCCCAGGCGGCCACCGGCGAGGTCCACCGCGAACTCCTCCTGGCAGGACGGACAGGTGACGGCGGCCCGGGTGTGGCCCTCGGCGTTGATGCGCCGGTAGAAGTCCTGGAGGAAGGCGAGGTCCGAGGCGAACAGGTCCTCGACGACCCCGGGGTGGATGTCGTCGACGGTGCCGATGCGCGTGACGACGCGGGAGATCAGGACCACCGACAGGTACGCGGAGTTCTCCCGCACCCGGTCGTCCCGCAGCGGCACCAGCTCGTCGCGGGCGGTCGCCAGGCGCATCACCCCGTCGCGGTGGACGGTGCCCTGCTCGTCGACGTACCCGCGCGGCAGCCGGAACGGGAACTCGGTCCGCAGCCCGCCCCCGCCCCCGTCGCCGGAGCGGTCGGAGTGGTGGGAGCGGTCGGAGTGGCCGGAGCGGTCGGAGTGGCCGGAGCGGTCGGAGTGCGGCGGCGCGGCCGCCGCCGTGCGCCGCATCAGTCGACTTCCATGCTCTCGTAGGTGATCACCAGTTTCTCCGTGAGGACGGAGGTGTCACCGGCCTTGAGGGTGCCGATCTCCAGCGACTTGGGCCAGGCGTTGATCAGCTTGTAGCGCTTGATCGGCAGGCCCTCGTAGTCGTAGACGATGATGGCGCCGTTGCGGCGCGCGTTGACCATGCGGCCGAACCGCGAGTCCTTGATCCACCGCTCGAAGCTGTTGTCCTCGGTGAGACCGCGGCTGACCGTGACCTCGCCGGCCTTGGGACGGCCGGGCAGCTTCTTGATGGCGTACTTGCCGTCCGCGGTGTTCTGCTTGAGTTCGATGACGTCCTGTTCCATCTTCAGACCGCTGACCTCGGTGATCTGCTTGATGATGACGCTGTCGAACTCCAGGCCGAAGGAGTGTCCGACGGAACTGTCGAGATCGGGCAGGGGCACGAGCTACTCCTCACTCGTCGACGGCACCGGTGCCGCTGGTCAGCTGGGACAGGCGGAAGACCACGAACTCGGCCGGGCGGACCGGCGCGACGCCGATCTCGCAGACCACGTGGCCCGCGTCGACGCTCTCCGGAGGATTCGTCTCGCGGTCGCACTTCACGTAGAAGGCCTCGTCGGGGGTGAGGCCGAACAGGGCGCCCCGGCGCCACTCGTTGACCAGGAAGGCGGCGACCGTACGGCGGATCCGCGCCCAGAGCGCGTCGTCGTTCGGCTCGAAGACCACCCACTGGGTGCCGGCGAGGATCGACTCCTCCAGGTAGTTGAAGAGGCGCCGGACGTTGAGGTAGCGCCAGGCCGGGTCGGAGGCGAGGGTGCGGGCGCCCCACACCCGGATGCCGCGGCCGGGGAAGGCACGGATGCAGTTGACCCCGATCGGGTTGAGCCGGTCGTGCTCGCCCTTGGTCAGCTGGGTCTGCAGCGCGACGGCGCCGCGGACGACCTCGTTGGCGGGGGCCTTGTGCACCCCGCGCTGGTCGTCGTTGCGGGCCCAGATGCCGGCGACGTGGCCGCTCGGCGGGACGAGGGAGATCCGGCCCGAGGACGGGTCGGCGACACCGATCCACGGGTAGTAGAGCGTCGCGTACTTGGAGTCGTAGCCCGCCCGCTCCGCACGCCAGTCCCGGACCTCCTGCGGACTGAGCCCGGGCGGCGGATCGAGCACGGCGACCCGGTCGCCCATCAGCTCGCAGTGCGTGATGACCGCCTGCTGGACGGCGATCACGCCGTCGAGGTCGAGGAGCCCGCGCTCGTACGCGCTCATCAGGTCGGGCACGGCCACGGTCGTGATGTCCTCCACGGCCTCCAGGCCGCCGAGCCCGGAGCGGCGGTCGGCGTCGCCGACGTACACCTCGGGGCTGAGGGCGGCCGTCCCGGGCGCCGGCGACGCGGCCGGCGGCGCGGGGGCCAGCGTGGCGGTCTGCGGCTCGGGGCGGGCGGGCGCGGCGCCGGTGCCGGTCTCCGTGATCTCGATGAGGGCGGAGGCGGTGTTGACGCGGGTGGCGACGTTCTCCTTGCTGCGCTTGGTGGTGACGGAGGGGTACTCCTCGGCCACCTTGCCGTCCCGCCTCACGATCAGCCGGAAGGCGTCGGAGGGCGGATCGTCGCCCTCGACGTCGGCGACCTCGACCGTGAGGGTGCCGGTGACACCGGGGCGGGCGACGACGGAGTACGCGCCGATGGCGGTGGGCGCGGCGGCCTTCCCGCCGCTCTCGCCGCTTTCGGCCGGGGTGGCCCCGTCGTCGATCCGTACGACGTAGCAGACCCCGCCCCCGTTGGCGAAGAAGCCGTAGACGGAGGCGGCGAGGTACGTCCCCTCGACGAAGTCGCCGAAGCGGCTCACGAACTGGCTCCAGTTCGTGATCAGGGTCGGCTCGTCGAACGGGCCCTTCTCGGCGAAGCCGACGAAGGCGGCGACCGAGGTGCCCACTCCTTCGATCGGCCGGGAGCCGGACTCGACCTCTTCGACGTACACGCCGGGGGACAGATACGACGGCATTCGGTGCTCTCTCTCCTCGACGTCACTCCTCGACCGGGGAACCGCTCCCGTTGAACCGGGCCATTCTCGCGAGGCCGCCGACCACCGGGAACGGATGATCGGCCGCCCTCCTGGGCACCGCGAACTGCCCGATGGGGCACCGGAGTCGGGGTCGTACGGGACCCCCGGCGCCCTCCGTACGAGGGCGGGCCGGCGGGCAGCCTGGCCGGACGGCAACGGCGCGGCCCACGGCGACGGCGCGGCCCACGGCGACGGCGGGGCCCACGGCGACGGCGGGGCCCACGGCGACGGCGGGGCCCACGGCGACGGCGGGGCCCACGGCGACGGCGGGGCCCACGGCGACGGCGCGGCCCACGGCGACGGCGGGGCCGCGGCGACGGCGCCGCCACGGCTACGGCGACGGCGCGGCCACGGGCACGGCGCGGCCACGGTCGCGGGCTACGGCTACCGGGAGGGGACGGATGAAGGAGGTCCCGGAGAAGAAGCCGCCCGGGCGGACGCCCGCACCGTCCCCGTCTCCCATGGGTCCCACGGCCCCCACGGGTCCCACCGCCGGCCTGTCCCCGCACAGCGTGCAGCGCCTGCAGGGCGCGGCGGGCAACGCGGCGGTGGCCCGCCTCGTCGCGCAGCGCTACACGGCCCCTGTGAAGACACCGCCGTCGGCGGCCCCGGGCTTCCGCCGTGTCGGCGCGGACGTGGCGGCGAAGAAGCGCACGCTGGCCGCCCACGCCCCCGCCACAGCGGAGTCGAAGTCCGCGCAGGACGCGGCGGTGGCGCCGCCGGACGACAAGGAGGCGCAGGGCAAGGCGGCGAACGCGGAGAAGATGAACGCGGCGAAGCCGGGTGAGTTCGACAAGGCCGCGTTCATCGCGGCGGTCGACAAGGCGATCGAGGCGCAGGCGCCGAAGAACCTCGACGAGGCGGACAAGTTCTCGAAGTCGGGCAAGGCCGACAAGGTGAAGGACGAGGTCGACGGGAAGGTCACCGACGGCAGGAACACCTCGGCCAAGGACATCGAGACGACGACGAAGGCGCCGCCGGACACGTCGGCGGCGAAGGACAAGCCGGTCACCCCGCTCACCCCCGACCGCCCGCCCGCCAACCCGGGCGCTCCCTCCGCCTCCGACGCGGTCCCGGCGAAGCAGCCGGCGGCGGTGACGGACTTCTCCGAGGGCCCGGAGGCGAACGACAAGGCTCTGGCGGACGCCGAGGTCACGGAGGAGCAGCTGGCCAAGGGCAACGAGCCGGAGTTCAACGAGGCCCTGAAAGCGAAGAAGACGGCGGAGACGGACTCGGCGAAGGCCCCGGGAAAGGCGCATACAGCCGAGGACCAGCAGCTGGCGACGGCGAAGGCGGGTGCGGCGGCCGCGGGCGCGCAGGCGATGAACGCCCTCACCGCCACCCGTGCGGCTGCCGGCAAGGCGGTCGACGGCGGCAAGGGCGAGACGAAGTCGAAGGACGAGCGGAAGCGGGCCGAGGTCACGGCGAAGCTGCAGAAGGTCTTCGACGCGACGAAGAAGGACGTCGAGGCGACGCTGGAGGGCCTCGACAAGAAGGTGGACACGGCCTTCACGACCGGTGAGAAGTCCGCTCGGGACGCCTTCACCGCGGACCACAAGGCCCGCATGAAGAAGTACAAGGACAAGCGCTACGGGGGCTTCTTCGGCAAGGCGCGGTGGGTGAAGGACAAGTTCGCGGGCATGCCGCAGGAGGCGAACGACCTTTACCAGGAGTCGCGGAAGCTGTACGTGGCGCGGATGCGCACGGTGATCTCCTCCGTGGCGGACCTGATAGGCACGGAACTGGGCCGGGCGAAGACGAGAATCGCCCAGGGCAGGGCGGACCTGAAGGCGGAGGTGGACAAACTCCCCGCGGACTTGCGGCAGTTCGGCGAGGAGGCGGCAAAGGACTTCGCGGGAAAGTTCGAGGACCTGGAAGCGAGCGTCAACGAGAAATCGGAGCAGCTGGTCCAGGACCTGGCGCAGAAGTACACGGCGGCACTGAACGCCGTGGACGAGGAGATCAAGAAGCTCCAGGAGGCCAACAAGGGTCTGATCGACAAGGCGAAGGACGCGATCGTAGGCGTCATCAAAACGATCAACGAACTGAAGAACCTCCTCCTGGGCATCCTGGCGAAGGCCGCCTCGGCCATCATGAAGATCATCAAGGACCCGATCGGCTTCCTGGGAAACCTGGTGAAGGCGGTAGGCGCAGGCCTGAACCTCTTCGTCGCGAACATCGCCGACCACCTCAAAAAGGGCCTGGTCTCCTGGCTCCTGGGCACGGCCGTCAAGGCGGGCCTGGACCTCCCGCAACGCTTCGACCTGCGCGGCATCATCACCCTGATCGCCTCCCTCCTGGGCCTGACCTGGGACAACATCCGCGCCCGCATCACCCGCAAGGGCGTCCCCGACGAGGCCATGTCGGCCGTCGAGTCCTCGGTCCCGGTGGCCCAGTCCCTGGCGAGGGAGGGCCCGGCCGGCGCGATGAAAGAAATCGAGGCGGAAGCCGGCGACCTGAAGTCGACCATCCTCTCCAAGCTCACCGAATACCTGATCCCCACGGTCATCATCGCGGGCATCACCTGGATCGTCTCCCTCCTCAACCCCGCCTCGGCCTTCGTCCGCGCGGTCAAGGGCATCATCGACATCGTCACCTTCGTGGTGAACCAGGGCGCCCAGATCGCGGCCTTCGTCAACTCCGTCCTGGACGCGGTCATAGAAATAGCCAACGGTGGCGCAGCCGGCGTCCCGAAAATGGTCGAGGGCGCCCTGGCCGCGAGCGTCCCCCTCCTCATCGGCTTCCTGGCGTCCTTGCTGGGCATCGGCAACCTGGCGAACAAGGTGAAGTCGGTCTTCCAGGCGGTGTCACGCCCGGTGAACCGGGCGATCGACAAGGTGGTCGACTTCATCGTGCGGAAGGGCAAGGCTCTCTGGCAGAAGCTGCGCCCGAAGCCCGGTGAAAGGCCGAAGGGCGGAGACAGTCGAAGTCTGAAGGAGCAGCGCTTCCCTGCCCCCAAGAAGAGCTTCGACATGCGGGGAGGCGAGCGTCACCACGTCCTCTTCGACGGGACCTCGCCGAAGGCGGAGCTCGTGGTGCACAGCCATCCGGAGAAGCTGGAGACCTTCCTCGAACGATGGGAGGCCGAATCAGCGGGGCCGGGCTCGGCCGCAGATAGGAGTGAGGGGGAGGCGCTCAGCGGGGCGCGTCGTGAGCGAGACGCTGTGCGCAACCTGCACACGGCGTTCCACGCACAACCGCTGCACTCGCAGGGAAGGCAGCAGAATTACGAGGAGCTCCTCGCTGGGCTGTCGCGACTCGCCGGGTACCTTCGTCAACGATCTGACCTTCCGATTCCGCCTCCGGTACTCCCGCCCTTCGTTTCCGGGATCCGAGCCCAGAACTTCACCGCGCATTACATCGACAAGGACATTCCGCATGGAAGTGAGGCGGGAAGCTACGACGGGGCATCCCTTTGGGGATGGTTCGACGGAGTCAATCCGATGAACCTGAATGGCCGTCCGGAGAACCGGACGGCCTGGGTCAAGATGCACCTGCTGCCGTACGACCTGGGCGGTGACGCCAAAGACTCGAACCTCGTTCCGGCGCGAAGCCTCCTCAATAACCCCACCTTCTCCTCGGGTGTTGAGAAGCCCGCGCGGCAGGCACTAGACGCCGCGACCGAACGGATCATCTGGTATCGCGTCACGGTGAAGTTCGACCACCCCGGACTCCCCGGATTCCCGAGTTATATCAAGTCGGAATGGGCAGGGTATGAGGCGCGCGGAGGTCACTGGAAGGAGAAGGATCCGGACGTATCGAAGCAGCAGATTCTGGACGCGCACCCCAAACCCCCGGCAGCGGACGAACATACGAAGCTTCAGATCAATGAGCGGGGTGTGGGTGCAGGGACGATCGTCAATGTCGTCGGCGGGTCGGTCGACAGAGGATTCGCCGAGCTGATATTGCGAATTCGGCGGAGTGGCGGCGATTTCGTCGACATCGACGATCTCGATGCGCGCCTCACCGCGTATAAGAACAGCCGGACGACAGGCCGTCCCATCGTGAACTTCGACCAGAAGCAGGACGATGTGATCGCGGCGCAAGGAAAGATCGATTTTGATCCGAGAGGATGACCGTGGACGTTCCGACCACGTACGAGCAGAAGCACCTGCTGGCCATCGCCGAGGTGAAAGGCTGCGCGCGGTTGCGTGTGCTCGCAGAGGAGCGGGGGGCGATCAGCGCAGCAGTCGAAAATGCAGCCGATGCCTTCGCCAGGATCGAGCGGAGAAAGGGGATCCGCCTCGACCCGGAGCTGCAGAGGTGCTTTCTACGGTACTCGGATCTGGGACTCTACTGGCGAGGGGATGGTCCGTACGGCGACATTGCCGGAGAGTTTTATCTCCCGAGGTTGACCAAGGCCCTGCTGGGAGGGCCGTCCGAATCGATCGCGGCCACGAATCCAGAAGAGGCGGAGCTCTATGCGCAGCTACGCGTCATCGACTACCACCCGCACGGTGGAACCGGTACCTTCTCCGCCCTTCGGGTCGCGACGGAAGGTACTTCCTCGGAAATCTGGTATTACGATATGAATCGAGGCATCTTTCCGCTCGACATTGACTACTGCACCTACCTCGATCAGGTTCTCGTGACGCGCGGATTCTACGGATGGCAGTACCTGTTCGCCGACGTCTCCTTCAGGGCGCGGGAGTTCGCGGCCATTGCCGTGACGGCGAGGAAGAGTATCGACCTTCTGTCGGCACTGTTTCCCGATGCCGCTTACGAACCTCTGGAGTCGAGGCTGGCGCAGCGGCTCAACCGGTGACCAGCAACCCCGCATACGCCCCGAACTCCGAAGCCAACGTCAGCCGCCCCAGCTTCTGGTACTCCCGCTGCACCGCATGAATCAGCATCGGCATCGTCAACGGCCCCCCCGCCTCCGCCGCCAGATACGCCGCCGTCACCGCGATCGAGCGGATGTTGCCGCCTGACAGCTCGAAGGCCTCCGCGCAGAAGTCCAGGTCCAGATCCGTCGCGCGGGGGAGGTGGGGGCCGAGGGTGCGGTCCCAGAGGAGGAGGCGCTGGGGCGTGTCCGGGACCGGGAAGTCGATGATCAGGTCCAGGCGGCGGGTGAAGGCGTCGTCCAGGTTCGCGCGGAGGTTGGTGGCGAGGATCGCGAGGCCGTCGAAGGACTCCATGCGTTGGAGGAGGTACGCCGACTCCACGTTCGCGTAGCGGTCGTGCGCGTCCTTCACGTCCGAGCGCTTGCCGAACACCGCGTCCGCCTCGTCGAAGAGGAGGACGCCGTTCACGCCTGCCGCTTCCGTGAAGATGCGTTCGAGGTTCTTCTCCGTCTCGCCGACGTACTTGTCGATGACCGTCGCCAGGTCCACCGTGTACAGGTCCAGCCCCAGGTCCGCCGCGATCACCTCCGCCGACATCGTCTTGCCCGTTCCCGAGTCGCCGGCGAACAACGCGGCGACCCCTCGGCCCCGGCCGCCGCCCGGCCGCATCGACCACGTGCCGAGGACGTGGTCGCGGTGGCGGGCCCGGGCCGTCAGCTCGCGGAGTTGGGCCTCCGTGTCCGGCGGCAGGACCAGGTCGGACCAGCCGACCGTCGGCTCTATGCGGCGCGCCAGGCGGTCCAGGCCCGCCGCGTTCTGCGCGCGGGCCCCCTGCCGTACGTGGTCCGCATCGACCGGCCTCGACTCCAGCCGCGCCTTCTGCACCGCCGCCCGCGCCGCCCGCACGATTTGCTCCGGCGTGAGGAGGAAGGGGGACAGGAGGCCGGACACATCCAGGTGGTCCACCCGCTCTGCCGCGCTTCTGCGCCACAGCTCCGCCCGCGCCTCCGGCTCCACCCTCGGCGCCCGCACCAGCAGCGGCGGGGCCGCCGACCACGCCGCGTCCCACGGCACCCGGCCCACCAGCGCCACCGGCACCGGCAGGTCCGCGACCGCCCGCAGCAGCGACGCCCGTTCCCGCGCCACCGCGTCCACCGGCGCGCACACCAGCCCGGCGCCCGTCAGTCGCGCCTCCCGCAGCAGGCAACGCACCGCCTCCGCCGGCGCCGGGTCCTCCGCCAGCCGCGCCAGGTCGACGCCCAGGACCGCCCGCCCCGCCGCCTCCAGCGCCGACGCCGCCAGGGCCGTACCCGCGCCCCCCTGGTCCTCCTGGAGATACATCAGGCTCGGGCCCTCCGACAGGAAGCGGGCCAGGGCAGCCGGGTCGCCCACCCCCCGGATCCCCGTCCCCTCCCACGGCGCCCGTACGTCCACCAACCGCGGATCCGGCGTGTCGTCGCCGAGCAGGTACGCCGTCACCCGGTCCGGCACCCGCAGCGAGCGCCCCAGGAAGGGGCGGTCCCGGTCCTCGACCAGCAGCAGCCCGCCCTCCCGCAACGACGCCCGCTCCCCGAGCCGCGCCCTCGCCTCCCGGTCCGCGTGCGACCGCCCGCACAGGCCGAGCGCGAGCCCGATCGACGGCCTCCGCCGGGTCACGTCGTCGTTGAGATAGCCGTAGAACGCCTCGAAGCGGTCGTCCAGATCCGGCAGCAACGCCACCAGAAGGATCTCCACATCCAGCGGGGTCAGGTCGAAGTCCCGCCGCAGGGAGCCGAGTCGGCTGGAACCGGGCGCCTGGTCCAACGGGAGCGGGCGCGGAAAGGCGACCCGGCCCTCCAGCAGCCGCTCCACCGCCTCCTCCGTCAGGTACAGGCCGCGGAACGCGTCGTCCGGATCCGGGTCCACCTCCCGCCGCGCCTCCACCGCGCGCCGGATCCTCAGCTCCATGTCTCGTGCCAGGGACAGGAGTTCGGCCGTCATGTGGCCGGCCCCTCGCCGAACCGGACCTCCAGGCCCTCCTCGCTCACCGGCGGTCCCGCGACATAGCGCGGCGACGCCGTCACCGGCACGCTGACCACCAGGTCGAGCGACGGCTTCAGCTCGCCGCCCAGCGCGCTCCACACGTCCGCGAACGACCGGTCCTCCGGCGGCGGCAGCGCGATCGACATCGGTACGGCCGCCCCGATCTCCGCGAGGCTGCCCGTGAGGCGGGCCGGCGGCAGGGCCTCGTAGCGAAGCAGACAGCCCAACAGGGAGGACAGGAGCCGGTGTTCGTCCTCCGGGCGCTTCGTCCAGGCCGTGATCAGGTAGGAGAGCTTGAAGTAGCGCGGGGGGCGGCGGCGGGCGACGACCACGCCGCGTTCGTCGTACTCGTTGTGCAGCCCGCGCTCACGGCGCCGCATGTCCTCCCGGATGTCGTACAGGTACAGATTCACCATCGGCGCGTTCACCTTCGCCGCCCACTCGCGCGTGGGCGCGTCGAAGACCACCGCCACCTGCCCGCCCTCCAGGACCTCCGCCCGGATGAGCGACCGCAGCACGTCGTCCACCTCGTGGATCACCGGATCGCCGTCCCCTACCCTCGGCCCGCGAAGTCCGGCGGCTGCAGTGCCCGCTGGACCACCAGCACCGGCTGCTCCACGCGTTCGAGTCGCGCCGCCTCCGCGCGCAGCAGCCGCGGACCGAGCCGGTCCTTGCGCAGGACGAGCACCTGCGTCTCGAAGCGGCCGTCGCGGCCCGCCGTCAGCGGGGCGGTGTCGGCCGTCAGGCCCGTCGACCAGACGAGGCGCACCGGCTCGCCGGGCGGGAAGTCCAGGCCCCGCACGATCACCGGCTCGCCCGGCCGCAGCACCTGCGGCGTGACCTCCAGGCGCGGCTGGAGCACCCGCAGCGGCGCCGTGGCCGTGTTGTCGGACGGGTCCAGGTCGGTCGGGAAGCCGCGTACGTTCACCCGTACGGTGCCGGTCACCGCGTCCGCGTACGTCGCGGTCTGGGTCACCACCACCCGGCCGCCGGGCGGGAGGGAGCAGGGCGCGGCGGTCGTGCAGCGGTCGGTACGGGAGAGGGCCCGGCCCGGCGCGTCGGGCCAGGTCGCGGCGGCGAAGACGTTCTGCGCCACGTCGGGGCCGGCGTTGGTGAGGGTGTAGCGGGCGACGACCGCCCGGCCCGTGTACGACCGGGCGGGGGAGAGGGAGATCGACACCGCCACGTCGGCGGACGGCGGCACCGGCGGCGGCAGGACGCGGAAGACCGCCGTGTCCGTCCCTGTGTTGCCGGCCCCGTCGGTGGCGGTGCAGGTCACGGTGGTGGTGCCCACGGGGAACACGGACCCCGAGGCCGGGCTGCAACTCGGCGTCAGCGGGCCGTCCTTGGCGTCCTCCGCGGTCGCCGTGTACTCGATCCGCGTTCCGGAGTCGTCGACCGCCCGCGCGGTCCGGTCGTCGACCGTCACGACCGGCGCGGACACGTCGTTGACCGTGATCGAGATCCGCTGCCGGTACGCCGGGTCGTCGGCCGCCGCCGGACCGATCCCCGGGCCGTCCGGCGCCCGCGTACCGAGCAGGAACTGCACGGTGCAGGTCAGGGTGGCGCCCTGCGGAGCGTCCGCGGCGACGGCGATCGTCTCCGCGAAGGCGGCGGTCTCGCCGCTCGTGACGTCGCGCGTGGGTGGGTCCAGCGTCACTGTCAGCCCGGGATCGCAGGCGTCCAGGCGGTAGCCGACCCGGGTGGGCAGATTGCTCAGGCCCTGAACGATGGCCTCGGACACCCGGTCCGGGTTGATCCCCGAGAGCTTGCGGCCGCCGGTGGCTTCGATGATGCGGGTGGCCTGGCCCGGGGTGGTGGGCGGGTTCTCCTTGTACGTGGGGTCGCCGGCGTCGCCGTTGCCGTCCATCCCGTCGCCGACGTTGGTGTCCACTTCGACGCCCACGACCCGGGCGTTCTTGTCCTGCAGGGCGAAGATCGTGTCCTCGATGCTGTGGCCGTTGCTGGGGGCATGGCTGGAGGCGTCGCTGACGACGACCACGACCGGACTGGAGTTCTCCCGGAAGACGGTCTGGCCGTCCGCCCCGTTTCCGATCTGCCAGAGACCGTTGATCCAGTCTTCGGACGGGCCCATGCTGCCGTAGCCGAGGCTGGTGCCGAGCGCGTTGACGCCGCGCTGCAGCCGGTCGTCGTCCTGAGTGAGTTCGGCCTTGACGCTGAAACCGGCGCCGGGATCCACCTGCTGGTCACCGAAGGTCGCCACCGCGAACCGCGCGTCCGACTGCGCCGCCCGCACATTCTTGATGATGTCCTTCAGACCCCGGCGTACGTCGGTGATGACATCGCGCATGCTCCCCGTCCCGTCCACCAGCAGCACCACCTCCGGCCGCGGCGGCACGGCCGGGGTGAGGACCCGCTTGTCGACGCCGGTCGACGCGCCCGGATCCAGCGCCTGCGACACGCTCGCCGGCGTCACCGGCTCCACCGGGACCGGCACCGCCGACGCGGATGTCGACGCCGGTACGACCCCTGCGGCGATCAGCAGCAGCGCGAGCGCGGCACGGGCGGACGCGCGACGGCCGGATCGGCGGGGCGCCGACAGCGGCTCCGTACGCCCGGACGACTGGAACCAGCGCACGGCACAACCCCCTCGGCCTCACGTCGTTCGACGGGCCGAGGATGCCGTACCCGGCCGTCGCTGTCCCCGTGCCTCAAGTCACCTACGGGGGAAGGAAGTCATGCCCCTAGGGGCAGTCCGGGGCGTCCGCCGCGCGCCCGCGGCTCAGATCAGTCCCTGCCGCATCGCGTACGCCACCGCGTGCGACCTGTTGCGCAGCTGGAGCCGCGTGATGACCGCGTGCAGCACGTTCTTGATCGTGCGTTCCGAGTACGAGAGCTTCGCGGCGATGTCCGCCGTGTCGTAACCCTCCGCCACCAGCCTCAGCACGTCCACCTCGCGGGCCGCGAGGCCGGTGAAGTGCAGCCCGCGCGGGCCGAGTACCTGGCCCTGGAGCCGGCCGACCTCCTCCAGGAGGCGTCCGACCAGGTCGGAGGGCAGGTGTCCGGCTCCCTTCGCGACCGTGCCGATGACGTGGACCAGGTGCTCGGGCGTGGCCTCCGCGCGCCGGATCACCCCGGCGACCCCGCACTCCGCCGCGCTGACCAGCTTCTGCTCGTCGATGTCGGTCGTCACGAGGACGGTCCGGGCGCTGCTGGTGCGCCGGATGTGGCGGAGCAGCCGCAGGACGTCCTCGTCCACGGCGTCCACCACGAGCACGACGACCTCGGGCGCCGGATCGGCGGTCTCGTTCCATTCGGTCACCGCGATCTCGGGGCGGGCCCGTAACTGGCTCGTCACCCCCGCCTGTGAGATCGGGTCCTGCGCGCGCAGCGCGACAGCGGTTCGCTCCATCGTCATGCTCCCCCCGTGTACGGCCGCCGCGTGGTCCGATGGACGTCACACCGGGCACGCCCGCCACGGCCGTCAGCGTAAGACCGTCAACAGCCCCAGCCCCGTGGGTACTTGGGCGCTGGGGAGATGCCCTGACTGCCCGTCATGAAAACAGGGTCGTTGCTTCGGGCACGGAATCTGCCCGAAAGTGTTCCTTCTCTGACGCTGCCGTGGAGGGGCCCGAACCCTACGGTGCGCCCATGAGTCTTACGGCAAGCCTCGACGCGTCGTCCGTCACCGCCGTACCGGGCGAAGACACGAGCCTCCCTCTTCAGGTGCGCAACTCCGGCTCCACCGTGGAGGAGTACCGCTTCGAGGTGGCCGGCGCCTGTGCCGCCTGGACGACGGTGGAACCGGCGACCCTCTCGCTCTACCCCGGCAGCGCGGAAACCGTCTCGGTCACCTTCCGGCCACCCCGCGACCCCTCCGTACCCGCCGGCGAGACGCCCTTCGGCGTCCGCGTCATCCCGACCAGCGACCACGCGGAACCGGTCGTGCCCGAAGGCCGGGTGGCCGTCGCGCCGTTCACGGAGATCACCGCCGAACTCGTGCCGCGCGGTTCGCACGGCATCCGCCGCGGCGCCCACAAGGTGGCCGTCGACAACCGGGGGAACGCCCCGCTCACCGTCGGCCTCGCCGCCCGGTCCGGCACCGAACGCGCCCGGATCTCCTTCGCCCGCCCCGAGCTGCGGATCGAACCCGGCCGCGCCGCCTTCGCCGAGCTGCGCGTGAAGCCCGGCAAGCGCCTGTGGCGCGGCACGCCCGTCGTCCACACCTTCCAGGCGGTCGTCGCGCCGCCCGCCCCCGAGGGCGAGGAGGCCGCGGCGCCGGTCGTCCTCGACGGCACCTACCAGCAGGAACCCATCCTGCCGCGCTGGCTGCCGCGCGCCCTGATCTTCGCCTGCGTGCTCGCCCTGGTCCTCGTCGGCCTCTGGTACGGGCTGCTGCGCCCGGCCGTGACCTCCGCCGCCCGCGAGGCCATCACCCCCGAGGTCATCGCCTCCGCGACCACCGGGCCCGGCAAGGGCGGCGGTCAGACGGGTGGCCAGAACGGAGGGCAGACCGGCGGCCGGACCGGCGGCTCCGGCAACGGTGCGCCGACCCCCGCCCCGACCCCCACCCCCAGTGCGACGGCGAGCCTCGCGCCCCCCGCCAAGCCGCTCCCGCCCGCCGTGCCGACCAGCGCCCAGGTGCAGGTCAGGGACGGGGTCGGCGACGGATCCAGCAGCGGTACGGCGCTGACCGTGCCGGCCGGGAAGACCTTCCGGCTCACCGACATCGTGGTGCAGAACCCGCAGGGCGACGCGGGCACGGTGGTCGTCACCGTCAACCGGGGCTCCCGCGTCCTCAGCCTCGCGCTCGAGAACTTCCGGGACTCCGACTACCACTTCGTCACCCCGATCACGGTGCCCGCCGGCGGCAAGGTGACCATGACCGTCACCTGCCGCAAGGTCGGGCGGCCGGTCAACGCCCCCGCCCCCGGCCGCTGCGCCGAATCGCTCTTCCTCGGCGGCACCCTGCAGTCCGACAAGCCCTGACGGCACGGCGAAGGCCCCGCCGAGGACTGCCCAGGCCCCGCCCGCGCCTACGCGGACGGGGCCTCCTCCTCTTCCTCGGCGCCGTCCTCCGCCGCCCGCTGCACGAACGAGCCCTGCACGTCGGCCGGTTGCTCGTCCTCGTCCTCCGTCGCCGCCCGCTGCACGGACGGAGCCGCCGGCGCGCCCGCCGTGACAGGAGCGGGAGTGACCGCCGGTGCCGGCGCCGGCTCGGCCATGACCCGGTCCGCGTTGGCGACCGCCTCCCGCTCGAAGCGGTCCGAGGGGTCGCTCACCCGGATCCCGCCGGGCGCCTCCGTGCCCTCCACCGGCCCGCTGCGCTGCTGGATCACATGGGTCAGCTCGTGCGCCAGCGTCGTACGCCCCTGCGGTGAGGCCGGGTCGTACGCCTCCCGCTGGAAGACGACGTCGTTGCCGACCGTGTACGCGTGCGCCCCGATGCCCTTCGCGGAGGCGTCGGCCGCCGGGTCGGTGTGGATCCGCACGTCGGAGAAGTCGGCGCCCATCCGGGCCTCCATGTCGCTGCGCGTCTCGGCGTCGAGCGGCTGCCCGCCGCCCGAACCGACGACCTCGTGCACGGGCGAGCGCGCCCCGCTCCGGGCGGCCTCCGCCTCGGACGTCTCGGATGTCTCGACCGCTTCGGCCGCCTCGGACGCCTCGGCCGCGTCCGCCGCCGCGCCGCGGCTGCGCTGCACCATCGCCCCCACCGCCCCGTTGCCCACCGCCCGCTGGAGCACGCCGAGCCCGGACGCCCCCACGACATCGGTGCGCCCGGTCGCCGCGGCCTCGAACAGGCGGGCCGTGCCGGGACCGGCCACCCGGTCGCCATCGTGTTCGGAGTCCGGTCGCCGCTCGTGGTCGTGGTCGTGGTCCTTATGCTGCTCGTGCTCGCGATCGTGCCCGTGCTCCTGCTCGTAAGCGTCGTACGCGCTCATCGTCGGCTCCCCGAGGACAAAGGAAGGCATCTGCCGTCGGGGCACGGCGGCCCCGGCCTCCAGCCTCGCGATCCGCCCCTGCCCCGTCCAGGCCCGTCCCGGGCCGCCGGGGGCAGGAAGGGCTGCCCGTTCGCGCACCGGCGACGCACCGAAATTCCCTCGTGCGGGTGGAGTGGACCGCGAACGAGCGCGAAACCGCGCGCGCGGTCTGTTTCAGTGGCGATCATGCGCGGGTGATGTCATCCCACACCCACCAGGAGCCCGTCGCGCGCTCCCCGCGCGCCCCGGGCGCGAAGCGGGCCTCGCGCGTCCGCCCCGCCGCGACCGGCGTCGCCGCGCTGGCCGCCCTCTGCCTGCTTCCGACCGCGGCCGTCGCCGCCCCGTCGGCCCCCGCCGCCCCCGCCCCGGCCGGGCCCGCCGCCGCGCACCGCCCGCCCGCCACCCCGGGCGAGGCCCTGGCCTCGGCCCGCCTCGCCGCGATCGGCGACGACCCGGCGGCGCTCCGCGCCTTCTTCCGCGCCCTGCCCAAGGGCGGAGAGCTGCACAACCACCTCTCCGGCGCGGTCAGCACCGAGTACCTCATCGAACTGGCAGCCGAGGACGGGCTGTGCGTCGACACGGCGACGACGACGGCCGTCGTCCCGCCGTGCGGTCCCGGCACCCGCCCGGCCGCCGACGCCCGCACCGACAGCGCCTTCCGCGACGCGATCCTCCGCGAGTGGTCCATGGAGGACTTCCCGCCCGACGGCAACGGCCACGACCACTTCTTCGACACCTTCGGCAAGTTCGGCGAGGTGACCTGGCGGCACCGCGGCAAGCTGCTCGCCGAGTACGCCGACACGGTGGTCGCGCACAACCAGTTCTACCTGGAGACCATGGTCTCCCCGGCCTCCGAGGAGGCGAAGAGGCTTGCCGCGGCGGTCGGCTGGGATCCCGACCTCGCCGCGCTGCACGGCAGGCTCGTCGCCGACGGCAAGCTCGACAAGGTCGTCGACGCGGCCGTCAGGGAGGCCGACCAGGGCGACGCCGAGTTCCGTACCGAGGCCCGCTGCGGCACGGACCGGGCCCGCCCCGGCTGCGAGCTGCCGGTGCGCTGGATCTCCCAGGTGTCCCGCGGCAGTTCCAACGAGCGGGTGTTCACCCAGATGGCGCTCGGGATGCGGCTGGCCGAACGTGACCCCCGCTTCGTCGCGGTCAACCTCGTCCAGCCCGAGGACTGGGACAGCTCCCTCGCCAACTACCGCCTCCAGATGCGGATGCTGCGGTACCTGCGCGGCGTCTACCCCAGGGCCCACGTCACCCTGCACGCCGGCGAACTGTGGCCCGGCCTGGTCAAGCCCGAGGACCTCACCTTCCACATCGGCGAGGCCGTGGGCGTGGCGGGCGCCGAGCGCATCGGCCACGGCGTCGACCTGCGCCACGAGGACGCCTGGCAGCACACCGCCGCCACCATGGCCGACCGCGAGACCGCCGTCGAGGTGCCGTTCAGCAGCAACGCGCAGATCCTCGGCGTCAAGGGCGCCGACCACCCCTTCGAGACGTACCGCGCCTTCGGCGTCCCGGTGGTCCTGGCCACCGACGACCCCGGCGTCTCGCGCATCGACATCAGCCACGAGTACCAGTACGCCCGTGAGACGTACGGCCTCGGCTACCGCGACCTGAAGGACCTCGCCCGGGCCTCCCTGGAGTACGCCTTCCTCCCGGGGGCGAGCCTCTGGCAGGGCAACCCGACCCGGGACGGCTACCGCCTGACCGGCCCGTGCCGCGGCGAGCGCCCCGGCGCGGCCGACCCCCGTCCCGCCTGCCGCCGCCTCCTCGACGCCAGCCCCAAGGCGACGGCGCAGTGGCGCCAGGAGGGCGCCTTCGCCGCCTTCGAGCGCCGTCTCACGGCCTCCTAGGCCACCGGCCGGCCTCCCTCGCCGTGCCCCGACGGCGTCCGGTCCACCCCGACCGGACGCCGTCCGCCGGCCCCACCGTCACCGCGCCCGCCCACCACGGGCCGCGCCGACAGAGCGGGCCGTGCCGATCGAGCGGGGCGCCTCGCCCGGACCGGGCACCGGGCCGGGACGCGCCGACCGCACCAGCGCCCTCCGGCCCAGAGCCGTACCGACGACTCCGAGCAGCAGCGCCACGACGCCGCCGGCCAGGCCGTTGCCGGTGCCGAGGCCGCCGTCGGCGGTGACCACGACCACCGCGCCGAGCACCGCACCGACCGGACTCGCGATCAGCGCCACCAGCGCTCCGGTCCGCGCGTTCCCACCCCGCAGCCGCCCGGCGACCCGGGCCAGGGCCAGCGACGCGGCGACCACGCCGGCGAGCGCGAGCAGCGCGGAGGCGGCGGCGACCAGGCGGTCGGACGTCATGGCGTACGCGTCGACGGCATAGGGAAGTTCCATGAGACGTGCTCCTTCACGTAAGGGGGCCGCGCGTGCTGCCGGACAGCACGGCATCGGCATCCGCGTTCCGTCCGAGCATGGCCGCCGCACCCGCCCCCGGTCGTCCGGCGGACGCGGACACCCTCACTACCGCGACCGCGGTAGACCCCGGCGCCGTACCGCGTCCGCGGTAGCCGGGCCCTCGTCCCGCGGACGGACCCGCGAGCCGCGGCCGCCCGGGTCGGGGCGCGCCCGCGGACGCCCGTGACCGCTCCCGCGGCCCCTCGGCCGGGGCGCGCCCACGGACGCCCGTGACCGCGCCCCACTCGCGCCTCCCGC
Source organism: Streptomyces sp. NPDC053431 (assembly GCF_044544925.1). Lineage (NCBI taxonomy): Bacteria > Bacillati > Actinomycetota > Actinomycetes > Kitasatosporales > Streptomycetaceae > Streptomyces > Streptomyces sp. NPDC053431. Next base: position 55,586 of record NZ_JBITXX010000008.1, read on the forward strand.
CTACGAGTCGGGCGCGGCCACGGGTCACCCCGGAGGCGGGCCTCAGGTGAGCACGACGAGCTGGCGGGTCGCCCGGGTCATCGCGACGTAACGGTCGACGGCTCCCGCGACGCCCGTACCGAACCGCTCCGGACGGACGAGGACGACCAGGTCGAACTCGAGACCCTTCGACAGCTCCGGCGTCAGCGACCGCACGCGCGAGGCCTCCCCGGCACCCTCCCCGAAGGTCTCCGCGTACGCCTCCTGGAAGGTGGGGTCGCCGATGACGCAGGCCACTCCCTCGGCGTTCGCCGCGAGCCAGCCCTCCAGGACGGCGTCCCGCTCCGCGACCGAACCGTGCACGACCGGCAGGCCCGCGGCGCGCACGGAGGTCGGCACGTTGGCGTCCGGGAGCGCGGCCCGGATCGCCGGCTCGGCCACCGCCATGACCTCCTCCGGCGTGCGGTAGTTGATGCTCAGGGAGGTCATCTCGATCCGGTCGAGGCCGACCCGTTCCAGCCGCTCCCGCCACGACTCCGTGAACCCGTGCCGGGCCTGCGCGCGGTCGCCGACGATCGTGAAGCTCCGGGACGGGCAGCGCAGCAGCAGCATCTGCCATTCGGCGTCGGTCAGTTCCTGCGCCTCGTCCACCACGATGTGCGCGAACGGACCGGCCAGCGCGTCCAGTTCGGCCTCCGGCAGCTCTGACTCGTCGACCAGGTTCCGCTGGAAGTCCGCGCGCCGCAGCTGCGTCATCAGGCCCTCGCCGTCGTGGTCGGCCGCGATCAGGTCGTCGACGACCCGCGACATGCGCTCCCGCTGCGCGGCGAGGGCGGCCTCCTGCCGGCGCTTGCGCAGCGACGCCCGCGGGTCACCGAGCCGCTGCCGCGCCGCGTCCAGGAGCGGCAGGTCGGACACCGTCCACGCCTGGGCGTCCGCGCGCTGCAGCCGCCGCACCTCGTCGGCGCCGAGCCAGGGCGCGCACAGCCGCAGATACGCCGGTACGGACCACAGGTCGCCGACGAGGTCGGTGGGTTCGAGCACCGGCCACGCGCGGTCGAGGGTGTCGACGAGCTCCTTGTCGTGCCGCAGCGCCCGCCGGAACAGGTCCTCCGGGACCTCCTCGACCTGGCGGTCCATCAGCAGCGTGACGAGCTCCTCCCAGATCAGCTCGCGGGCCTCGTTGTGCGGCGTCCCCTCCGCCGCCTCGAAGGCCTCCGCCCAGTCGTCGGCGCTCAGCCGGACGTCGGTCCACCGGGTCGACACGGTGAGCGCCTCGGTGGGCGGCTCCTCGTAGAAGCGGACGGCCAGCTCGATCGACCGCACCATGTCCGCGGACGCCTTCAGGCGGGCCACCGCCGGATCGGTCTCCGTACCGGCCCCTGCACCCTCCGGAACCAGGTCCCGTACGGTGCAGGTCCGCACGCCCTCCTCGCCGAGGCTGGGCAGCACGTCGGCGACGTAGTCGAGGTACGGCTGGTGGGGGCCGACGAACAGCACGCCGCCCCGGCGGTGCCCGAGCCGCGGGTCCGAGTACAGGAGGTGGGCCGTACGGTGCAGGGCGACGACGGTCTTGCCGGTACCCGGGCCGCCGTCCACGACGAGCGCCCCGCGCGAGCCCGCCCGGATGATGGCGTCCTGGTCGGCCTGGATGGTGGCGAGCACGTCCCGCATCTTCGACGAGCGGTTGCCGCCGAGGCTCGCGATGAACGCGGACTGGTCGTCCAGGGCCGCGTGCCCGTCGAGCCCGTCGGCGTCGAACACCTCGTCCCAGTAGTCGCTGATCCGGCCGCCGGACCAGCGGTACCTGCGGCGGCTCGCCAGGCCCATCGGACGGGCGTGCGTGGCCGCGAAGAACGGCTCGGCGGCGGGGGAGCGCCAGTCGAGCAGCAGTCGGCGCCCCGTGCTGTCGGTGAGTCCGAGCCGCCCGATGTACACGGGCTCGGGGTCGTCCGCGGCCACGATGCGCCCCAGGCACAGATCGAGTCCGAAGCGGCGCAGGGTCCGCAGCCGCGCCGTCAGCCGGTGGATCTCGGCGTCCCGCTCCATCGCCTCCCGCCCGGCCCCGCCCGGCGCCCGGCGTGCCGCGTCGAGCTGCTCGGACAGCTCCTCGATCGTCTGCTCCAGGCTCTCCGCGACGGCCGCGAAGTGCCGCTCGTCGGCGGCGACCAGCGCCGGGTCGGCCTTGGCGGACAGACGGTCGGAAAGATCGAACGCACTGGTGTTCAGATGGTCGGACGACATAGGTGCACGCACTTGGTGTATCTCCCGTTTCCGCAGCTACCGGCCTCGGCGTGCGATTGTGCGGCACCAAGGGGGCCTTGCCGCAAGGCCCCCCGTGCGCTATAAGTTAAGAGTGGCGAGGAGTGGGAAACACTCCGCGCCTTTTCTTTTTGCCCTCGTCAAGCGGGGTCGCGGGGCCTTCCGCGCCGGGTCAGCCGGCCGCGGTCGCGACCGCCAGTCCGCAGCCGATCAGCACGAGCCCCGTCGTCCTCCCGAGCCCGCGCCGGACCCCGGGGCGCCGCAGTACCGGCCCGGCCTTGGCCAGCAGCATGACGTAACTCCCGAGCCAGGCCCCCGTGAGGGCGACGTGGAGCAGGACGAGGAGGGCCATGCCCCATGCGGCGGGCAGCTCCGGCGGGGCCAGCGTCGGGAGGAGACCGGTGTAGAAGACGGCGATCTTCGGGTTGAGGAGGTTGGCGACGAGGCCGGTGCGCCAGGGACCGCCCGTGACGGGCGGAGCGCTGTCCGCCGCGGCGGCGGGCACGGTACGGCGGGACTGCCAGAGCGCCTGGGCGCCCAGCAGGACCAGGTAGCCGGCCCCGAGCAGTTCGACGATCCGGTACGCCGTGGGGGAGGCGGCCAGCACGGCCGCGAGTCCGGCCGCGGCCAGCGCGCCCCAGAGCAGCAGCCCGGTCGCGATCCCGCCCGCGGTACGCAGCGCGTCCCCGGGCCCGGCGGCGACGGCGCGCCGGGTGACCACGGCCATGTCCGGCCCGGGCGTGACGGTCAGCAGCGCCAGGACGCCGAGTGCGGTCGCGAGATGGGTCACCACGCCATGGGCCTTCCTCGGTGCGGGTGTCGGGAGCGGATTCAGGTTCGGGCATGGACGAACCGTCGGTCCAGCACATGTTTCCGACTGGTACCCATCGGCATGGCCGATCATTGTCTGGCATCGTCCTCCGTCGTCCCACCGCCCTGAAGGAAGGGGTGCCCCGCCGTGCACGACCTGCACCGACTGCGCCTGCTGCGCGAGCTCAAGCACCGCGGCACGCTGGCGGCGGTCGCCGCCGCGCTCTCGTACGCTCCCTCCTCGGTCTCCCAGCAGCTCGCGCAGCTGGAGGCGGAGGTGGGCGTCCCGCTCCTGGAGCCGGTCGGCCGGCGCGTACGCCTGACCGAGCAGGCGCAGATCCTCGTCGCGCACACGGAGGCGGTGCTCGAAGGCCTGGAGCGGGCGGAGGCCGAGATCGCCGCGTCGCTGACCGAGCTGACCGGCACCCTGCGCGTCGCCTCGTTCCAGACCGCCGCCCTCGCCCTGGTCCCCGCCGCCCTCGACCTCCTGCGCGACCGGCACCCGAAGCTGCGCGTCCACGTCACGCAACGGGAGCCGGAGAGGACCCTGCCCGCCCTGCAGGCACGCGACTTCGACCTCGTCCTCGCCGAGGAGTACCCCGGCCACCCCGGCCCGCGGCGCGCCGAACTGGAACAGGAGGCCCTGCTCGACGACCCCCTGCGCCTCGCGCTCCCGCCGTCGCGCGCCGCCGGGAGCCCCGAGGGCCCCTCGGCCGCCCTGCGCTCCCTGGCGGATCACCCGTGGGTGATGGAACCCGAGGGCACGCCGGCGCGGCACTGGGCGCTGGCCCTGTGCCGTACCGCCGGCTTCGAACCCGACGTACGGTTCGAGACCACCGATCTGCTGCTGCACCGGCGCCTCGTCGAGCAGGGCCACGCCGCCGCGTTCCTGCCCGATCTCGTGTGGAGCGGGCAGCCCCCGACGGTCGCCCTGCGCCGCCTGCCGCGCGGCCGGCACACCCGCCGCGTCCTCACCGTCACGCGCCGCGGGGCCGGCGGCCACCCCGCCGTGGTCGCCTGCCGCGAGGCCCTCCGCCACGCGGCCGGGCTCTCGGGGACCTGAGCGGCCGCGGGCGCCCGGCGCTCCCCGGCCCGCCGATCCAGAACAGGATGAGGACCACCCAGATCCACTTCATCTCTTCCCTTTCCCCCGAAACGCCGTGCGAGCAGTGTAGGGACGATTGACAATCCGTCATGCTCCTGACAGGAGTTGTCCCTGTGGAGTGCCTCACTCCCACGCACGCATCACACCCACGGGGGGACCAGCGCATGACCGAGCCCGAGAGTGCGGAAGACGCCTACGACGTCGTCATCGCCGGAGGCGGTCTCGCCGGCAGTGCCGCGGCGATCCTGCTCGCGCGACGCGGTGCCCGGGTCGCGCTGTTGGAACGCCGCTCGGACCCCGACGCGTACAAGGTGCTGTGCACCCACTCCCTGCAGGCCTGCGCCTACCCGGTGCTGGACGAACTCGGGCTCGTCCCGGCCCTCGAAAAGGCGGGTGCCGTGCCCAACAGGGCGCGCTGGTGGACCCGTTGGGGGTGGATCGAGCCGCACGCCTCGGCGGCTGGTGCCGAGCTGCCGTACGCGTACAACATCCGGCGCAGCACCCTCGATCCGCTGATCAGGTCCCGGGCGGCGAAGACCCCCGGCGTCGACCTGCTCCTCGGCCACCAGGTGACCGGGCTGCTCCGGGAAGCGGAGCGGACCGTGGGGGTGCGGGTGTCGACGCCGGAGGGCGAGCGGGAGATCCGGGCCCGGCTCGTGGTCGGCGCCGACGGCAAGAACTCGGCCGTCGCGAAGTTCGCCGGGGTGCGCGCCCAGGTCCACGAGAACGCGCGGTTCGGTTACCTCGCGCACTTCCGCGACCTCCCCCTGCCCGACGGGATCAGTCACGCCTGGTTCCTCGAACCCGACACGGCGTACGCGTTCCCGAACGACGACGGGGTGACGGTCGTCGCCGTGCTCCCGGACAAGAAGCGCCTGCCCGCCTTCCGCGAGGACCTGGAGGGCAGCTTCCTCGAACTCGTCCGCGGCCTGCCCGAGGCGCCGCCCGTCGACTCCGCCGAGCGCGTCTCGAAGATCGTCGGCACGGTCGACTACCCGCTGATCACACGGGAGTCGACCGCGCCGGGCATCGCACTGATCGGCGACGCCGCCCTGACCGGCGACCCCCTGTGGGGGGTGGGGTGCGGGTGGGCCCTGCAGTCCGCGCAGTGGCTGACCGAGGCGGTCGCCTCCGCGGCGACCGGTCGGGGCGACCTCGACGGCTCGCTCGCGGACTACGCCCGCACCCACCGGCGCCGGCTGCGCGGCCACCAGATGCTGTCCGTCGACTTCGCCAAGGCCGCCGTTCCGTTCAACCCCGTGCAGCGGCTCATGTTCGCGGCGGCGGCGCGCGACGAGGCGATGGCGCGGCACATGTACCTGTTCGCCTCCCGCCTGATCGGTCCGCTGCGTTTCCTGAACCCCGTCGCGCTGGCCAAGGCGGCGGCCGTCAACCTCAGGCACCGCGGCGCGCCGGCGCCGCACGCCGCCGCACGACGCACCTCGTGAAGGACGTGGCGGAGCCCGGCGGAAGGTCCGGCCCGCGCGTCACGGAGCGAGCCGGAGCCGAGGAAAGCGGCCTCAGGTGACGGGGCCGCCGGCCAGTACGAGGAGCGCGGCGTCGAGGCCGGCCATGGCGAGGACGACGACGAAGGGGACGCGCCCGCGCCGCAGCGCGGGCGGTCCGGCTGCCGCCGCGAGGCAGAGCGCGAGGGTCAGGCCGATCAGGACCGCTCCGGCCGGGGACACCCGGCCCGTCGGACCGGCCGTCAGCACCACACAGGAGGCGAGGGCCAGGACGGCGGCCGATGCCACGGACCCGCTCCGGCCCACCCTCTGCGGAAGCCCGCGCACCCCGCCCGCGAGGTCGTCCTCAAGGTCCGGCAGGACGTTGGCGAAGTGGGCACTCGTCCCGAGGAGCGCCGCCGCGACGGTCAGCCACAGGGGCGGCCAGGGGCGGCCCGGCAGTGCCGTCGTCAGGAACGCGGGCAGCAGCCCGAAGGCGACGGCGTACGGCAGCCAGGAGAGGACCGTCCGCTTGAGCCACAGGTTGTACGTCCAGCCGGCGGCGACGCAACCGAGGTGCACCGCGCCCGGCAGGAGCCCGCAGGCGAGCGACAGCGGAACGCAGACCAGCAGGGCCACGCAGGCCGCCGTGCCCACTGTGCCCGGCCGTGCGTCCCCCGTGGCCAGCGGTTTGTCCCGGCGTCCCGCGGCCCGGTCACGCCCCAGGTCCAGCCGGTCGTTGGACCAGCCGATCGACAACTGACCCGCGCCGACCGCGGCCACCGCCGTGGCCGCGGAGGCGAGGTCCAGCCCGAACGCGGCGCCCATCAGCGCCGCGAGGACCGTCACCGCCGCGGCCGGCATCGGGTGACTCGCCTTCAGCAGGGCCAGGCCACGCGGACGTTCCGTCGAGCGGGGCACAGCCGGAGCGGCGAGGCGGTGGGTTGCTTCGTCGGAGGTCGGGCGCACCGCACCACGCTAGGCGACGGCGCGCCCACGACCGCCGGGTTGAGGGCGCCGACGCCGCACCGTCCCTATGTTGGAGCAATGACCCGCGTCCTCGCGGTGAGCACGGCGTTCCCGCCGCACCGCTACATGCAAGACGAGATCACCGAAGACCTCGTCTCCGGCCTGCCGCCCGGATCCGACAGGGAGCTCGTGCGCCGGCTGCACGCGGCGACCGGCGTGGAGAGCCGGCATCTCGCGCTGCCCCTCGACCGGTACCGGGATCTCGGCACGTTCGGCGAGACCAACCGCCTCTTCGTCGAACTGGCCACCGCGCTGGGCGCCGAAGCCGTCACGCGGGCCCTTGACGACGCCGGCGTGCGCCCGGAAGACGTCGACCTGGTCGTCTCGACGACCGTGACCGGCATCGCGACCCCCTCCCTGGAGGCCCGTCTCGCCGCACGGATCGGTCTGCGGCCGGACGTCAGGCGTACGCCCCTGTTCGGGCTCGGATGCTCGGCGGGCGCGGCCGGCCTGGCCCGCGTGCACGAGTTCCTCGACGGCCGCCCGGGCGGCATCGCGCTGCTCCTCTCCACCGAACTGTGCTCGCTCACCCTGCAGCGCGCCGACATGTCGACGGCGAACCTGGTGGCGGGGGGTCTCTTCGGGGACGGTGCCGCCGCACTCGTCGCCGCCGGCGGTGACCTTCCCCCGGCGTCCTCACCGACGACCACCACGACGGGTGAGACCGCCACGCCCCGTACGACGACCGGGCCGACGACCAGGCCGACGACCGGGCCGACGACCGGGCCGACACCTGCGCCGGCACGTCCGTCCGCGTCCCCCGCGCCGACCGTCGTGGCGGCGCGCAGTCGCCTGTACCCCGGGACCGAGCACCTGTTGGGATGGGACGTCGGCGACTGGGGCTTTCGCATGGTCCTCGGCCGGGAACTCCCCGAACTCGTCCGGCTCCACGTGACCGAGGAGGTCGAGTCCTTCCTCGCCGAGCACGACCTCAAGCCCACGGACGTCACGGCATGGATCTGCCATCCCGGCGGCCCGAAGATCCTGGACGCGCTCGCCGACGGGCTCGGCCTGCCGGACCCGGCCCTCGCGGCGAGCCGTCGCGCCCTGGCCGCCCACGGCAACCTCTCCTCCGCGTCGGTGCTGCAGATCCTGCAGGACACCCAGAGCCAGCCGCCGCCGCCCGGAGCGATCGGCCTGCTGCTCGCCTTCGGCCCCGGCTTCTCGTCCGAACTCGTCCTCCTGGCCTGGTGAGGCCGCCGTGAACGTGACTGTGACGACGGTGACGCCGTACACCGTGCTGGTCCTGCTGGTCGCCGCGGAACGCCTCGCGGAACTCGCCGTGGCGCGACGCAACGGCGCCTGGAGCCGGGCCCGGGGCGCCCGCGAGTACGGCGCCGGGCACTACCCGGTCATGGTCGTGCTGCACACCGCACTTCTCCTCGGCTGCCTCGTCGAGCCCTGGGCCGCCGGCCGGCCCTTCCTGCCGCTGCTCGGCTGGCCCGCCCTCGCCCTCACGCTGGCCGCCCAGGCCCTGCGCTGGTGGTGCATCGGCACACTCGGGCCCCGCTGGCACACCCGGGTGCTGATCGTCCCCGACCTGCCGCTCGTCGCCTCCGGCCCGTACCGCCACCTTCGACACCCCAACTACCTCGCCGTCGTCGTCGAGGGCGCCGCCCTGCCCCTGGTGCACACCGCCTGGCTGACCGCCCTGGGCTTCTCGCTCCTGAACGCGGCCCTGATCACGGTCCGCATCCGCTGCGAGAACACCGCGCTGGCGCCTTCCCGCACCCTCTCCTCCACCGGTGCCGCCTCGTGATCGACCTCCTCGTCGTCGGTGGCGGCCCGGCCGGCCTGGCCACCGCGATCCACGCGGCGCGGCGGGGCCTCGACGTCCTGGTCGCCGAGCCCCGGCCGGGGCCCGTCGACAAGGCCTGCGGAGAGGGACTGATGCCCCCGGCGGCGCACGCCCTGGGAGCGCTCGGCGTACGGGTGGCCGGCCACGACCTCCGAGGCATCCGCTATCTCGACGCCTCCGGCGGCCGATGCGCCGAGGCCACGTTCCGCACGGGGTCCGGTCTCGGCGTACGCCGGACCGTGCTGCACCAGGCCCTCGCCGAACGGGCCGCCGGGCTCGGCGTCCCGGTCATCCCGCAGCGCATCCGCCAGGTCACCCAGTCCGACGCGTACGTGACCGCCGACGGGATCACCGCCCGCTATCTCGTGGCGGCCGACGGACTGCACTCGCCCACCCGGCGCGCGCTCGGCCTGACCGTACGGCCGGCCGTCGGCCGGCGACGCACGCCGCGGTACGGCCTGCGGCGCCACTACGCCGTCGAGCCGTGGACCGACCTGGTCGAGGTGCACTGGGCCGCCGACTGCGAGGCGTACGTCACCCCGCTCGGCCCGCGGCAGGTCGGCGTCGCCATCCTCACCTCCCGCCAGCTACCTTTCGACGCCCAGTTGACGCGCTTCCCCCACCTGGCCACCCGGCTGCGCACGGCCGACGGGACACCGGTCAGGGGCGCCGGGCCGCTCCGTCAGCAGGCCCGTTCCCGGGTGGCCGGCCGGGTGCTGTTCGTGGGCGACGCCGCCGGGTACGTCGACGCGCTGACCGGTGAGGGCCTCACCCTGGCCCTGACCGCCGCGGACGCCCTCGTACGCTGCCTGCGTGAGGGCCGCCCGCAGGCGTACGAGCACGCCTGGTGCCGGCTCTCCCGCAGCTACCGCCTCCTGACCAGGTCGCTGCTCTGGGCCCGGAACCAGCCACCCCTGGCGCCCCTGATCACACCGGCGGCCGCCCGGTTCCCCGGCCTGTTCCGGAGCGCCGTGAACCTGCTCGCCTGACCGCCCCGGCGACGGACACCGGGCGAGCGCGTCGGGATCCCGGCCGTGCCGCGTCAGGCCCCCGGCCGCGCGTCAGAACACCGGCCGAGGCGGACCGAGCCGTACGGGACCGACCCCGGGAGACACGTGCACCAGCGGCGAGGGCTCCGGATCGGGAAGCCCGGTGCTCCGGGTGAGGGTCTGCCGCAGCTCCACGACCGCCCCACGCCTCAGCTTCCAGGGCTCATGCCGCACCGGGGTGAGCCACAGGCGGCCCGCCCGCCGGGAGAAGGCGGCCCACCGCGACGTGAGCCAGTCGTCGAGCGGCGACGACTCCTCGACCGGCGCGCCCGCACGGACCCGCAGCCGGTATCCGACATCCTCCGCGCCCCGGCGCCGCCCGGCGTAGAACGTGTCGGCACCGTCCTGACGCAGCGACAGACGCGCCAGGCGGTAACGCACCCCGAACGCCCGCGCGGCCAACAGGTAGGGCGCCGTGACATCGAGAGAGAGGAACCACAGCCCGCTGCGCCCGTCCGGCAGCCGCACGTACGTCCGCAGGTTCGTCTCGGGGAAGGCGGCGGGAGGCAGCGGCACGACGCCCAGACCCCGGACGGACGCCATCCGGAACGGCGTCAGGCTGACCCAGGCCCGGTCCTCGAACCGGTCCACGAGCAGCCCCCGGGGCAGGAGGCGCTGCACGACCTCGGCCTCGTACCTCCAGTGCACCATCGCGAGCTGCTCCCAGCGCATGGTCAACACCGGGAGGGCGACGGACCGGGGCACCCGCCGGTACGGCCTCCTCGTCAACACCCTCTCCCCGCTCGCGCACCCGTCCTGCGGGCGGGCCGACCCGGCGCCGAGCACCACACCGGCCGTCCGACCACCAGCCCATGTTGTGCGGTGCCGTCCGGTCGGCGCGGCAGCGACACGGCCGATGTCGTGCGCACGGGAGCGGTTCGAGCCCCGACGCGGGTGCCGTGTCCCCTCGACGTGGTGCAACATCAGCCACACCTCAGACGTCGGAAGGAGGTGAGGGACCTTGATCGTCCCCCAGCCCCGAGGACGTGACATCCCCGAGAAGGACGGAGAGCGCATTGGCGATCGGGAGCGTGTTCCGCAGCGAGGACGTCCCCGCCGCCGAGCGGTTCGACCGCTGGCGGGAGCTCATCGACCACAGCCGCGCGAACGACACGACCAGTCCTCATGCCACCGACTTCCACGCGGAGCTGCGCGTGATGGAGCTGGGCCCGGTGACGGTGTGGCGGACGTCGTTCTCGCCCGCCCGCTTCCGGCGGAGCCGGCGCCGGATCCGGCGCGGCGACCCCGAGCTCTACCACTTGTCGTTGCTGACCGACGGCGGGCTGACGCTGCTCCACGAGCGGGGCGGGACGGCCACGATCGGCCCCCGTGGTCTCCTCGTGGACTCCAGCTGGCAGGCGTGCGAATCCCACGCGTGCGCCTCGGGTCCCGCGGCCGAGGGCCGGCCGGGCGTCGTCGCCGGCGTGGGCGTGGACCTGCCCAAGGCTCTGCTGCCCCTGCCTCCTCAGCGGGTGGAACGGCTCCTGGGCCGCGGCCTGTCGGTGGGGGACGGCACGGGTGCGCTCCTCGCGGACTTCCTCACCGGTCTCGACCGGCAGGCCGACAGCCTCCAGCCGGCCGACGCGCCCCGGCTGGGCACCGTCACGCTCGACCTGGTCTCCGCCTTCTTCGCCCACGCACTGGACGCCGAGGCCGATCTGCCGCCCGAGACCCGACACGAGGTGCTGGCCCGACGCGTCCGCACCTTCATCCGGCAGCACCTGCCCGACCCGCAGCTGACCCCGGGCACGGTCGCCGCCGCGCACCACATCTCCCTCAGTCACCTGCACCGCGTCTTCGGCGAGCAGTCCCAGGGAGAGACGGTCGCCGCCTGGATCCGCTCCCAGCGGCTGGAGCGGATCCGCGCCGACCTGGCGGATCCCGCCCTGCGGACCACACCCGTCCACGTGCTCGCCGCCCGGTGGGGCATGCCCCACGCCTCCCAACTCACCCGCGCCTTCCGCGCCGCCTACGGGCTCTCCCCCCGCGACTACCGCCGTCAGGCTCTGCCGGAGCGGGCCTGACCCACCGCGGGGCGGGCGGCGCCGCATCCGGTACGGCGCGGGGCAGACGAGGGACTCGACACGGATTGCGAAGACGGTGGGGACGGAACGGCAACACGGCCGTGCGGGCGTCGGGCATTCTCGCCGTGCGCCGCTCCCATGGCGGCGCTCGACGAGCCCGAGGAGGGGGATTGAACGCCCAAGATCCGACGCCGGCCCCGGCCGCGTCCACCAGGGTGTGGCTGGTCACCGGGGCCACGTCCGGCTTCGGCCGATGCATCGCCGAGGCCGCGCTCGCCAGGGGGGACACGGTCGTCGCGGCGGCCCGTCGGCCGGCGGCGCTGGACGACCTCGCCACGGAGTACCCGGGCCGGCTGATCCCCGTGGCCCTCGACGTCACGGACGCCGCCGGCGTCGACGCGACGGTCGCCGACGTGGTGGCGCGGTTCGGCCGGATCGACGTCCTGGTGAACAACGCCGGCCGGGGCCTGGTGGGCGCGGTGGAGGAGACCACCGACAGGGAACTCAGGGACCTGATGGAGCTGCACTTCTTCGGGCCGGCCCGGCTCACGCGGGCGGTCCTGCCGCACATGCGTGACCAGAAGTCCGGAGCCGTCGTGCAGATGAGCAGCATGGGAGGACGGCTGTCCTTCCCCGGCGTCGGCGCCTACTCGGCGACCAAGTTCGCCTTGGAAGGTCTGACGGAGGCGCTCGCGGCCGAGGTCGCTCCCTTCGGCATCAAGGCGCTCATCGTCGAACCCGGCTCGTTCCGTACCTCCTTCGCCGGCGGTGGCGCTCTGCTGCAGACGGCCGAGATGCCGGAGTACGCCGAGACGGTCGGCGCCGTGCGCACGGGGCTGCCGGACAGCGACGGCAAGCAGGCCGGCGACCCGGCGAAGGCCGCCGCCGCCATTCTGCAGGCGCTGGACAGCGAGAACACTCCGCTCCGGCTCGCCCTGGGCAACGACGCGGTCGACGCGATCAACGCCCACGCCGAGGCGGCCCGGGCAGAGGCCCGGGCCTGGGAGCCGGTCAGTCGCGGCACCGACTTCGACGCCTGAGACCGACGCGGAGGAACCCCGAAGCAAGACCGTCCAGGAGAAGCAGGACCCGTCAAGCGAAAGAGAGACGAGCGTGAAGAAGCTCCTCGTGGCCGCGGCCATCACCCTGAGCGTCATCGGCGTCACCTCGGCGACCGCGGTCGCCGACGCGCAGGCGCCGCGGGCGCAGTACTCGACGGCCGGCGACCCGGCCTGCTGCTGACCCTACGACGATCCGGCCTGCTGCCGACCCGGCGGACGCACGGTGAATCCCCTGCCCGGCGGCGGCGGTCCTCGCCGCCGCCGGGCAGGGGAAGTTGAGCGGTCACCGCCCTGGTCGCCCTGGCCGTCCTGGCCACGGAAGGGCGACGGAAATTCATCCCGGCCGATCCGCGGACGACGGGCGAACCGTCCGGGGACGGGGACTCAGCCGACGAGGGCGACGGGTCCGTCCCACGCGTCCTGGTCGACGGTGATCGTGTGGCCGCCGCGGGTCTCCCTGCTGTTGACCAGGTACTGGTGGCCGCGGCTGTGGTCGGTGTACCGGGTGGCGCCCCAGGGCCAGTCGGCGGTGGTGGTGTACTGCTTGTCCCACAGCGCGTACCAGAGGTTGCCCGGCAGGTCGGTGCGGTCGGTCGCGGTGGCGACGGCCTTCGCGCTGGAGCCGGAGAAGCCGTAGAGGCCGCCGCGGTACGTCTTCGCGCGCAGCGTCCTGGTGAAGGACCGCACGTACGTCAGCACGGCGTCGTTGCACGCCTTGTCGGTGGCGTCGTACGGCTCCATGTCCAGGAAGATCGGGCTGCCGGGCTTCATGCCGAGCGCCGCCGCCTTCGCCACCGCGTCGCCGGCGTCCGTCACGCCGAGGGACGCGGCCGTCGAGGCCGTGAGCTTCTCGGGGTTGCGGCCGCTCCGGCAGGGCGGCTGGGCGCCGACGTAGAGCGGGATCAGCTTCCAGCCCATCGCGTTGACCGACTTCACCCAGGACGCGGTGAGGTTCGGCTGCGCGCAGCCCCGGTTCTTGCCGCCGACGTACACCGCGGCCGCGCCGTAGAAGCCGGTCTTCCACGCCTTCATCCCCGCGAGCGACGGGGCCGCGCACGTGTCGAAGGCCCGGCCGGTGAACGTCTTCTGCGCGGGCCACACCGTGGCCGCCGACGAGGTCTGCGCCGCGACCACGGCGCTCACGACCGCGACGACACCTCCGGTCGCCGCCGCGACGTAGCGACGCTTCTTCGAAAGCCGATGGTTTGCCATACCCAACCCCTGGTCACGAACGCGGCGGACCGCCGCGTCAGCGCGCCGACCGGGGGAGACGGGTGTGCCGGGCGAGGCGGCCGAGCCGTCGACGCCGTGCCCGTCGCCCCACGGGGCGGCGCGGTGTTGCCGTGCTCCGCCCATGCGGAACATCCCGCACTTTAACGGACGGTGATCAAGCGCCCGATCCCGGCACTAGGAGCCGCCGGACTCCGGCTCGTGGAGGGCGATCGCCCCGGCGGGGCAGAGGCCCACGGCCATCCGCGCGGCCGCGCGGTGGGCGGCGGGCGGCTCGGCCTGCAGCAGGAGCACGAGGCCGTCGTCCGGATCCTGGTCGAAGACGTCGGGGGCGGTCATGGCGCACATGCCGGCGCCGATGCAGCGCCCCCGGTCGGCGCTCAGGTGCGGCGTGCTCATTTCTCGTCCCAGGTGACCGGAAGGCTCTTCACCCCGAAGATGTCCGCGGTCTCCGGGCGCAGGACGACCTCCGTGGCCGGAACCGCCAGGCGCAGCGTGGGGAAGCGGTCGACCAGCGCGCGGAACGCGACGCGCATCTCGACGCGGGCGAGCTGCTGGCCCAGGCACTGGTGGATGCCGTGGCTGAAGGCCAGGTGCCCGGTGGCCTCCCTGCTCAGGTCGAGGGTGTGGGGGTCGGGGAAGCGGTCGGGGTCGCGGTTGGCGGTGTTGTACGAGAGGACGACCGTCGTGCCCGCCTTGACGGTCCGGCCGCCCAGCTCGACGTCTTCCAGCGCCGTCCGGTGGAACGTCTTGGCGACGCTCAGATACCGCAGCAGTTCCTCCACGGCCCGCTCGGTGAGCGCCGGATCGGCGCGCAGCGCGGCCAGTTGCTCCGGGTTCTGGAGCAGCGCGAAGGTGCCGAGGGACAGCATGTTCGCGGTGGTGTCGAACCCGGCCGCCAGGAGGATGAGGCTGATCCCCCTCAGCTCCTCGTCGGTCAGGTCGCTGTCGGTGAGTTCGCTGAGGATGTCGTCGGTCGGGTTCGCGCGCTTCGCGGCCACCAGCTGCGCGAGGTACTCCTGCGTCGCGGTGTAGGCCGCGATCAGCTCCTCGTCGCCGACCTCCCCGCCCATGAACGTGTCGATCTGCTCCTGGAACGACGCCCGGTCCTCGTACGGGACGCCCAGGATCTCGCAGATCACGATGGTGGGGATGGGCTTGGCGAAGGCGGTCACCAGATCCGCCGTCGGCCCGGCCTCCTCCATGGCGTCCAGGCATTCGGCGGTGATCTGCTCGATCCGCTCGGTCAGCATCCGCATCCGTCGCACGGTGAACTTGCCCACCAGAGGCTTCCGGTAGCGGCTGTGCTCGGGCTCGTCCATGAGGAGGAACTCGCCGGGCGGCGCCGGAGGGAGCTGGAAGTCGACGACGTTCATGAGGTCCTTGCGCGAGCTGAACCTCGGGTCGGCCAGGACCGACCGCACCATGTCGTAGCCGGTGATCAGCCAGCCGGGTTTTCCGCCGGGATGGGTGTAGGCGCTGAGGGGCCCGTGCCGGCGGGCCTCGACCAGCTCGGCAGGGGGGTCGAAGGGACAGCCGGCCGGACGCTCCGTCGGCAGCGCCGTGAGGGTGTGGACGGACTCGCTCATGGTCATTCCTCGGTTCGCGATATGACGTGTTTTCTGATGCTCGAACGCTACGTTGCGTTCAATAACTCGTCAATCGCTGGCGTGCATAAAGCCAGCTCACCGGTGGGAAATTGATGCAATGGGCGGCGGTTGAATGCAACGTGTTGTTGCAATGGAGTGGCGGTGAAAGCAATAGGGATGACATGCCGGAAGGGGGGACGGCCGGCGGGAGCACCGGCGCGTGCTTCCGCGCCGCCGGTCGGCGTCAGGGACGCGTGAAGACGGGGCGCCAGGACGCCAAGAACCCGCAAGGAACGGCGGAGGCCGCCCCGCCCGGGGCTCACGCTGAGCGGACCCGAGTCCGTGCTCCTGAAGGCCGTCGCCTCGGGCTGCTCGGCGCTGACCGGCGTAGAGGCGATCACGAACGCGGTGCCAGTCGTTACGGGCCCGGGCCGCCCGGTGGGCGATGCGCGCCGCGGGTTGGTGCTTCTGCGCCGTCTCTGCCGTCTCTGCCGACTCCGCCGTCTGACCGGCTCCGCCGGAGCCGGCGAGGAGCGCGTCCAGGCCAGCTCGGCGGCTAGCCGACGTGGACGCGGGGGCGGCGGTCCCGGTCGGGCTCGGCCTCGCGCAGGATCTCGCGGGTGACCGGGGCGATCTCGCCCTGGCCGAAGAGGAAGAAGCGGAGGAAGTTGGCGAAGGGGTTGCCCTCGGTCCACTCGAAGTAGATGTGCGGGCGGACGCCGGTGAGGTCGCGGGAGTGGAGCACGAGCGCCGCGAGGGCGTTCGGTACGGAGGAGCTCTCCACGGTCAGGACCCGGAAGCGGTCGTGGAGGACCTCGCCCTTGACGGTCAGTCCGGCCTCGAACTCGGACGGGTCGGTGATCGTCACCTCGACGAAGACGAAGTCCTCGGTGGTCGGCAGGTCGTTGTCGGCGCGGATCTGGTCCTTCTTCGCCCGGTACTCGTCGGCGTCGCGTTTGTCGGGCTCGTTGGCGATGAAGCGCGGTGTGCGGTGGGAGATGTCGCGGATGAAGCGTTCGGCCAGGTCGTCGAGTTCGACGTGGGTGACGCGCAGTTCGAAGGCGCGGCCGAGGCGGGAGAGGAGGGAGATGAGGATGATGCCGGCGATGAAGCAGGCACCGATCTTCACGCCGTCCGGGCGCTCGATGATGTTGAGCACGGTGGTGTAGAGGAAGACGGCGGAGATGACGCCGAAGCCGATGGTCCAGCCGCGCTGGCCGGCCTTGCGGGCGGCGATGGTGACGGCGATGGCGGCGGAGGAGATGAGGACGAGCACACCGGTGGCGTACGCGCCGCCCTGGGCGTCGACGTCGGCGTCGAAGAGCCACGTCACGAGGAAGGCCACCAGGGTGAAGACGATGACCATGGGGCGGACGGCGCGGGCCCAGTGGGGGGCCATGCCGTACTTCGGCAGGTAGCGCGGCATGAGGTTGAGCAGGCCGGCCATGGCGGAGGCGCCCGCGAACCAGAGGATGGCGATCGTGGAGACGTCGTAGACGGTGCCGAAGGTGTTGCCGAGGTACTCGTGCGCGAGGTAGGCGAGCGCGCGGCCGTTGGCGCTGCCGCCGGACTCGAATTCCTTCTCCGGGATGAGGACGGTGGTGATGAAGCTGGTCGTGATCAGGAAGACGCTCATGATGAGCGCGGCCGTCGTCAGCAGCTTCTTGGTGCCGCGGGTGCGCCCGGTCGGCTTCGCCTCGGTGTCCGACGCGTCTCCCTGGACGTGCGGCATGACGGCCACGCCGGTCTCGAAGCCGGACAGGCCGAGCGCGAGCTTCGGGAACACGAGCAGCGCGACGCCGATCATGACGAAGACGTTGCCGTGCTCCTGGGTCAGGGCGGTGGTCCAGTCGGTGACGACGTGGCCCTCGGTGAGGACGTGCCACAGGCCGTCGACCACGACGACCGCGTTGAGCGCGAGATAGATGCCGACCAGGGCGACGGCGACGCCGATCGCCTCCAGGAAGCCCTTGAGGAAGACCGCGCCGAGCAGCGCGATCAGGATCATGGTGATCAGGACCTGCTTGTCGTGCAGGGCCGATTCCAGGTGCGGGTTCTCCACGAGGTGGGTGGAGGCGTCCGCCGCCGACAGGGTGATGGTGATGAGGAAGTCGGTCGCCGCGAAGCCGAGCAGGGTGAGGACGAAGAGCTTGCCCTTCCAGAAGGACAGCAGCCGCGCCAGCATCGCGATCGAGCCCTCGCCGTGGGGACTCTCTTCGGCCACCCGCCGGTAGACCGGCAGGGCGCCGGCCAGGGTGACGATCACGAGCACGATCGTGGCGATCGGGGAGAGCAGACCGGCCGCGAGAGCCGCGATGCCCGGCTGGTAGCCGAGGGTGGAGAAGTAGTCGACACCGGTCAGGCACATGACCCGCCACCAGGGCTGGCCCTTGTGCGCGGCGTCCGCGGCAGGCTCCTTGGGCCGGGAGGGTTTGCCCTTGCCCATGTCGGACAGGCCCTCCAGCATCCACGCGCGCAATCGGGCGGTGCGAGCGTCGTTCGTGGTGGCCATCGGTGTCCCTGGGTGTTCTGAGGCGATCGGTTTCGGCCGTTGTGCGGACGGCCGGGCCAGCGTAAGCAGGACATTCGTCGCAGGCGCCGGGTCGGGCGTCAGGAAAGCGTCAAGATGGCCCGGTCGGGCGTCGGCTTCGTCACACCAGGTACAGCCATGAGTCGTACACGGAGGAGGCCGTGGATGCGCACGTCACTCCGGGACGCGCTCGCGATGACGGCCGCGGTCCTCGCACCGTTCCTGACGGCGTCGGCGCTGCTGCCGTTGCGTACCTCTCGCGCTCGACGGCCGGAAGGATCCGGTCCGGCCCTGACGTTCTGACGCGCGGCCCGGGACGACGGGCGGCGGCTGGACCCGACCCGCAGGACGCACCCCGGGCCCCACCCAGGCCAGGGGCCAACGTCCGGTCCAGGACGAGGCTGCGTACGGGATGTGTCAAGACGGCCGCACTCACCGTTAGGGGCGCGTCAACGGCGGCGGTGTGGTGGCTGGAACGCGATTTCCTCGGACAGGTCCGACGGATCACTCATCTCAACCACTCACATCCGGGAGCTCACGATGGCCGATGTGGCCTTCGTCGTCACCGTGGTCGCGATCTTCGCGCTGGTGGCCTTCGTCGCCAAGGGGGTGGCGAAGCTGTGACTGCCGAGAACATCGTCGGTCTGCTGGTCGCCGCCGGCCTGCTGGCCTATCTCGTCCTCGCCCTCGTCAAGCCGGAGAGGTTCTGAGCCGGACATGAGTCCCGTCCTGGCTGGAATCCTCCAGCTCCTCGCCCTGGTCGTCGCTCTCGGTCTCTCGTACCGGCCGCTGGGTGACCACATGGCCACGGTGTACTCCTCGGAGAAGCACCTGCGGCCCGAGAAGTGGATCTACAAAGCGATCGGTGCGAACCCGAACGTCGAGATGCGCTGGCCCGCCTATCTGCGCGGCGTCCTCGCCTTCTCCGCGGTGAGCGTTTTCTTCCTCTACCTGCTGCAGCGGGTCCAGGGCTCCCTGCCCGGCTCGCTCGGCTTCGTCTCCATCGACCCGGACCAGGCCTTCAACACGGCCGCGTCCTTCGTCGCGAACACCAACTGGCAGTCGTACTACGGCGAGCAGGCCATGGGCCACGTCGTGCAGACCGGCGGCCTCGCGGTGCAGAACTTCGTCTCGGCGGCGGTGGGGATCGCCGTGGCGGTCGCGCTCGTCCGTGGCTTCGCCCGCTCCCGTACCGGTGAGCTGGGGAACTTCTGGGCCGACCTGGTCCGGGGTACCGTCCGCGTCCTGCTGCCGATCTCGGTGGTCGGCGCCCTCGTCCTCGTCGCCTGTGGCGCCATCCAGAACTTCTCCGGCATCCACGAGGTCGGCCGGTTCACGGGCGGCACGCTGCAGTGGAACGGCGGGGCCGTGGCCTCGCAGGAGGTCATCAAGGAGCTGGGCACCAACGGCGGCGGCTACTTCAACGCCAACTCGGCCCACCCCTTCGAGAACCCCAACGGCCTGTCCAACCTCTTCGAGATCTACCTGATCCTCGTCATCCCCTTCGCGCTCACCCGCACCTTCGGCCGCATGGTCGGCTCGATCAAGCAGGGGTACGCGATCCTCGCCACCATGGCCACCATCTGGCTGGGCTTCACCGCCCTGATGATGTGGACCGAGTTCCACCACGGCGGCCCCGCGTTCGACATCGCGGGCGGCGCCATGGAGGGCAAGGAGACCCGCTTCGGCATCGGCGGCTCGTCGATCTTCGCGGTCGCCACCACGCTGACCTCGACCGGCGCCGTGAACTCCTTCCACTCCTCGTACACCGGCTTCGGCGGCGGGATCACGATGCTGGGCATGCAGCTCGGCGAGATCGCGCCCGGCGGTGTCGGCTCCGGCCTGTACGGCATGCTGATCATGGCGGTCATCGCGGTGTTCATCGCCGGTCTCATGGTCGGTCGCACGCCGGAGTACCTGGGCAAGAAGATCGGCACGCGGCAGATCAAGTTCGCCGCGCTCTACATCCTCGTCACGCCGGCGCTGGTCCTCTCCTTCACCGCCCTGGCGATGGCCCTGCCGACGCCGGCGAACTCGATGACCAACTCCGGCGCGCACGGCTTCTCCGAGATCCTCTACGCCTACACCTCGGGCGCCAACAACAACGGCTCCGCGTTCGCGGGCCTGAACGCCGACACCCAGTGGTTCAACTCGACGATCGGCATCGCGATGCTGCTCGGCCGGTTCCTCCCGATGGTGTTCGTCCTCGCGCTCGCCGGTTCGCTCGCCGAGCAGACGCCCGTACCGGAGACGGCGGGCACCCTGCGGACCGAGAAGCCGCTGTTCACCGGCCTCCTGGTCGGCACGATCATGATCATCACCGGTCTCACCTACTTCCCGGCCTTGGCCCTTGGCCCGCTCGCCGAAGGACTCGCAGCATGAGCACCATCACTCCTACCAGGGCACCCCACCCGGACGCACCCACGGGGCACAAGCCCGAGGCCGGACGTGTCGGCGGAGGCCTCTTCGACCCGAAGCAGCTGGTCAAGTCCTTCCCCGACGCGATCAGGAAGCTCGACCCGCGCGTGATGATCAAGTCGCCGGTCATGTTCGTGGTCCTGGTCGGCTCGGTGGTCACCACCGCGCTGGCGATCAAGAACCCGGGCGACTGGTTCGGCTGGGCGATCACCGCCTGGCTGTGGCTGACCACGATCTTCGCCAACCTGGCGGAGGCCGTCGCCGAGGGCCGTGGCAAGGCCCAGGCCGACACGCTGCGCAAGGCCAAGACCGATACCGTCGCCCGTCGCCTCACGCAGGACGGAAAGATCGAGGAGCAAGTCCCGGGCACCGAGTTGCGCGTCGGCGACCTCGTGGTCTGCGAGGCCGGCGACGTCATCCCCGGCGACGGTGACGTCGTCGAGGGCGTCGCGAGCGTCGACGAGTCGGCGATCACCGGTGAGTCCGCCCCCGTCATCCGCGAGTCCGGCGGTGACCGGTGCGCGGTCACCGGCGGTACGAAGGTGCTCTCCGACCGCATCGTCATCAAGATCACGACGAAGCCCGGCGAGACGTTCATCGACCGCATGATCAACCTGGTCGAGGGCGCGGCGCGGCAGAAGACCCCCAACGAGATCGCCCTCAACATCCTGCTCGCCTCGCTGACGATCGTCTTCCTGCTCGCCGTGGTCACCCTGAAGCCCTTCGCGATCTACGCGGGGGCCGACGAGCAGACCTCGATGATCGTGCTGACGGCCCTCCTCGTCTGCCTCATCCCGACGACGATCGGAGCGCTGCTGTCCGCGATCGGCATCGCCGGCATGGACCGGCTCGTCCAGCGCAACGTCCTCGCGATGTCCGGGCGGGCGGTCGAGGCCGCCGGCGACGTGTCCACGCTGCTGCTCGACAAGACGGGCACGATCACCCTCGGCAACCGCCAGGCCTCGGAGTTCGTCCCGGTCAGGGGCGTCACCGCGGCCGAACTCGCCGACGCGGCGCAGCTCTCGTCGCTCGCCGACGAGACGCCCGAGGGCCGTTCCGTCGTGGTCCTGGCCAAGGAGAGGTACGGGCTGCGCGAACGCCACCAGGGCGAGCTCGCCCACGCCGCGTGGATCGAGTTCACCGCACAGACCCGCATGTCGGGCGTGGACGTCGACGGCCGCAAGGTCCGCAAGGGGGCGACCGGTTCGGTCGTGGCCTGGGTCAAGGAGCGCGGTGGCGAGGTCGCCCGGGACGCCCAGGACGTCACCGACGCCATCTCGCAGGCCGGCGGCACGCCGCTCCTGGTGGCGGTCGACGACGACAGGGGAGCGCGCGTCCTGGGTGTCGTCCACCTGAAGGACGTCGTCAAGGAGGGGATGCGCGAGCGGTTCGACGAGCTGCGCCGCATGGGCATCCGGACGATCATGATCACGGGTGACAACCCGCTGACCGCCAAGGCCATCGCGGAGGAGGCCGGCGTCGACGACTTCCTCGCCGAGGCCACCCCCGAGGACAAGATGGCCCTCATCAAGCGCGAACAGGCGGGCGGGAAGCTGGTCGCGATGACCGGCGACGGCACGAACGACGCCCCCGCCCTCGCGCAGGCCGACGTCGGTGTCGCGATGAACACGGGCACGTCGGCCGCGAAGGAGGCCGGCAACATGGTCGACCTCGACTCCGACCCGACCAAGCTCATCGAGATCGTCGAGATCGGCAAGCAACTCCTCATCACCCGAGGGGCGTTGACGACCTTCTCGATCGCCAACGACGTGGCGAAGTACTTCGCCATCATCCCCGCCATGTTCGCGGTGGCGTACCCGTCGCTGGACAAGCTCAACATCATGGGCCTGGCCTCGCCCGAGTCCGCGATCCTCTCCGCCGTCATCTTCAACGCGCTGATCATCGTCGCCCTCGTCCCGCTCGCCCTCAAGGGCGTGCGCTACCGGCCCAGCAGCGCCGACTCGATGCTCCGCCGCAACCTCGGCCTGTACGGACTCGGTGGCCTGGTCGCCCCGTTCGTGGGCATCAAGATCATCGACCTGCTCCTCACCCTCGTCCCCGGAATCGGCTGATCGGCTATGAACAACTCCGTAGGAAACACGGGCCGCGTGCTCTGGGCCGGACTCCGGGCCCTCCTCGTCCTGACCGTGATCACGGGCGTCGTCTACCCGCTCGCCGTCACCGGGATCGCCCAACTGGCCTTTCCCGGCAAGGCGAACGGCTCCGAGATCAAGGACGCGAGCGGCAGGGTCGTCGGCTCCGCACTCATCGGTCAGACCTACGACCTGCCGAAGAAGAACCCGGACGACGCCGAGGAGGCGGTGGCCCCGGACCTGAGGTGGTTCCAGCCGCGCCCCTCCAACGGCCTCGGCGGCAACAGCGTCAACACCCAGTACGCGATCATCCTCTCCGGCGCCACGAACCGTTCGGGCGACAACGCCGACCTGATCAAGTGGGTGACGGCGGCCAAGGCGGCCGTGGTCAAGGACAACTCCACCGCCGACTACACGGTGAAGCCGTCCGACGTCCCCGCCGACGCGGTCACCTCCTCCGGCTCCGGCCTGGACCCGCACATCTCCCCGGAGTACGCGAGGATCCAGGTCCACCGCGTCGCCGAGAAGAACGGCCTCGACGTCCAGCAGGTCGAGAAGCTGGTCGCCGACCACACCGACGACCGCATCCTCGGCTTCATCGGCGAACCCCGCGTGAACGTCCTCCAGCTCAACATCGCGCTGAAGAACCTCACGGCGGCCAAGGGCTGAGTCCTCACGCCCGACGCGCGGGAGCCGGCAGCCCGGACAATCCCTGGCTGCCGGCTCCTGACGCGCTTGCGCGTACCGACTACCGACTACCCCCCCGGGGTTCAGGAGGCGTCCGCCGGGCCGGGCTGCTCGGGCACGGCGCCCTTCGGGGTCTCCGGCGTGGACGTCGCGGCGGCGTCGAGATCGCGGGCCGCCCTGTCGAAGTAGCGGAGCAGCTCCACCGGGAACGGCGTGACGAGCGTGGAGTTCGGTGACCTGGTAGTAGACGGCCGCGTCGACCTTGACCGACACGTTGTCCCGGGTGATGCCCTCCTGCGTCGGCGTCAGCAACTCGTCAGGACTTCGGTGCACGCGCGGGCGTCGGGGCGTGAAGGGGCATCAGGAGCAGGGGGGTGGTGGTGGGCTGGGGGGAGCCTCCGGTGGGTTCGAGGGTGAGGCCGACGGCGCCTGCGTCGGCCGGGTCGCCGGTGAGTACGACGGTGCCGTCGTGGTCGATCAGCCCCGCCGGGCGCATCGTGCCGTCGTGGTCCAGCCAGAGCTGGTAGGTCTTGCCCGTCCCGGGGGCGGGCAGGTCGGCGGCGGTGAAGACCGCCTTGTTCTGCCGCTCGGAGGCGACGACGGTGGTCAACGCTCCGTTGGCGGCCCGTCCGTGGACGGTGCGGGCGTCGGGCGCGGCCAGTACGGCGCTGACCGCGTCGAGTCGCTGCTGGGCTTGGCCGGCCCGCCGCTCGAGGTCCTGCGAGTGCTGCGTCTGCCACACCGCGGCGCCGCCGAGTACGGCCGCGGCCACGGCGGCGGCCAGAGCCAGCGGCACGGCCCTGCGGCGCAGCACGCCACCGAAGGCGGGTGCGGAGGCCGGGGCGGGGATGCGTGGCGGAAGTTGGCGCACGCCGTCGATGGCGGCCATGACCTCGGCCTTGGCTGTCGCGGGCGGCACCTGGGAGACCGCCGCTGCCAGGCGCGCCGCGGTCGCCTCGAACTCCGCGACTTCCTGCCGGCAGGCCTGGCACGTTCGCAGGTGGTCCTCGAAGGTGCCGTGCTCACCGGAGTCCAACGCACCCAGGGCGTAGGCGGCGGCGAGGGTGTGGGCGTCGGTTGCGTCGTGCTTCATGTGGTCACCCCCATGCAGTCGCGGAGCCGGATGAGCCCGTCGCGCATGCGTGTCTTGATGGTCGGAAGAGGCGTGCGCAGGGCTTCGGCGACTTCACGGTAGGTCAGGCCCTGGTAGTAGGCCAGGGTCACCGCCTGCCGCTGCAGTTCGGTCAGGCCGCGCATGCAGCGGCGGACCTGCTCGGACTCCAGCCGGGTCTCGACCTGCTCGGCGACCTCGTCGAACGCGGTGGTGTGCTCACGGGCGGCCTGGGCCTGCTCACGGTCGGAGGCCGCCTGGACGGAGCGGACCCGGTCCACGGCCCGCCGGTGGGCGATGGTCGCGGCCCACGTGGTGACGGAGCCGCCGTCGGGACGGTAGCGGGCGGCCTGACGCCACAGGTCGATCATGACCTCCTGGGCGACCTCCTCGGACTGGGCCCGGTCCCGTACGACTTTGAGGACGATTCCGAAGACCAGGGGGGCGAGGGCGTCGTAGAGGGCGGAGAAGGCCTGTTTGTCGCCGTGGGCGACCTTCCGCATGACCTCGGTCAGGCCGACATGGCCCGCGGCGGGACCGGCGACGAAGGGGATCGGTTGGTTCACCTGTGCCGCTCCGGCCGTGGCGAGACGGCGAAGGGGCGGCCGGGCGCGGCCGTCGGGGGACGGGGTGTCCATCGCATGTCGGTCCTTGACTTGTCGCTCAAGCGGTGGACGGACCACCCCACGGGGAGGACCGGCCACCGCAGGAGGTGGGCGTGTCACTGGTTCTTCGTAGCGGACGGGCGTGCGGATGGGAGGCCGTTTCGTCACCCGCACTCCCGGCGGTTGACCCGTTCGAGCGGAATGCGAGCTGTCGGCCCAGCCGACGGGCGGACGGCGGCGAAGGCACTGGTGAGGGAGCCGCTCGGTGTTCTGCGGTTCTCCGTGGGCCGCGCGGATCCGCCGCACGGCCTCAGACATCCATAGGAGGTAGTCGAGATGGTTCGTGTGCGACGCGGTCTTGCGGTGGCGGTGACGGCAGGCGCCGTCGTGGTGGGCGGCGCAGCGGTGGCCTCGGCCGATGCCGGCGCGCAGGGCGTGGCCGCGTACTCCCCGGGGGTGGGGTCGGGCAACCTCGTCCAGGCGCCCCTCCACATCCCGGTCAACGCCTGCGGAAACGCCGTCAGTGTCATCGGGCTGCTGAACCCGTCCTTCGGCAACACCTGCGTCAACGCCTGACCCGGCGCCGAGAGAAGTCCGGTCCGCCGCCGAAAGGACGGGGCGGACCGGCGGCCTGACCCCGGCGCGGAGGCGCAGGACAGTCCCGGGACCCGTTGCGCGCGACAAGCCGGATGTCGGGCAGGTCGGCTGCGGGTGGCCGTCGGCACAGCCGCCCGCGGCAACCACCGCGATTCTGCCGGGGCGGGGGGGGGGGGGGGGGGGGGGGGGGGGGGGGGGGGGGGGGGGGGCGGGGGCGGGGGGGGGGGGGGGGGGGGGGGGGGGGCCCCCCCCCCCCCCCCCGCCCCCCCCCCCCCCCCGCGGGGGGGGGGGGGGGGGGGGCGGCGCCGGCCGCCCCCCCCCCCCCCCCCCCCCCCCGCCCCGGGGCCGCGTGATGCCCCCACGTCCGCCCCTGAGGCGACAGGAGCCGGTGGGTTCACTCTTTCGGGGGCGGACCAATCCGCCGGGCGGAGGCCGCCGAATGCCCGGTGTGAGCAGCTTCCGCAGAACTCTTTCCCGCGCCGCGGTGGGCGCGTCGGCCGGCCTTCTGGCCGCTTTCACGGCGCTCGCCGTGGCCGAGCTGGTCGCAGGGCTCCTGCGGCCCGCCGCGGGACCGGTGACCGTGGTGGGCGGCGCGGTGATCGACCGGACTCCGGCCGCGGTGAAGGACTTCGCGATCCGCGCGTTCGGCGAGAACGACAAGACCGTCCTGCGGCTCGGAATCCTGGCGGTCCTGGCGCTCGCCGCCATCGGCCTGGGCATGCTCGGCCTGCGCCGTCGGCGGGTCGGTGCCGCCGGTGTGCTGCTGTTCGGGATCGTCGGCGCCGCCGCGGCCCTCGACCGCCCCGACGCCACCGGTGTCGGTGACGCACTCCCCTCGATCGCCGGAGCCCTTGCCGGCGCCCTCACCCTCTCCGTCCTGGCCTCCCGGGCAACCCTCTCGACGGCCCCCGCCGACAGCGAAGGCGAAGCCAGGACGTGGAACAGACGCGGCTTCCTCACCGCGGCGGGCGTGACCGCCGCCACGGCGACATCAGCGGGCCTGCTCGGGCGCTTCCTGTCAGGCCGGCAAGGACAGGGTGCGGTCGCCTCCCGCGAGAACCTGGTCCTGCCCGAGCCCTTTTCACCGGCCCCTGCCGTCCCCGTCGGCACCCGGGTGAAGGTGCCCGGCATCACCTCCTTCACCACCCCCAACCGCGACTTCTACCGCGTCGACACCGCCCTGACGGTGCCCAGGGTCGACGCCGGAACCTGGCGGCTGCGGATCCACGGCAAGGGCGTCACCCGCCCACTCACCTACACCCTCGACCAGCTCCTGGCCCGCCCCCTCATGGAGCGCGACATCACGCTCACCTGCGTCTCGAACGAGGTCGGCGGCCCGTACGTCGGCAATGCCCGCTGGCTCGGCGTCCCCCTGGCCGACCTCCTCCAGGAAGCAGGTGTCCGGTCGCCTTCCCGGGGCGGCACGGCGGACCAGCTGGTGGCCCGCTCGGTGGACGGGATGACGCTCGGCTCCCCGGTCGAGGACGTCATGGACGGCCGGGACGCGATGCTCGCCGTCGGCATGAACGGCGAGCCGCTGCCCTTCGAGCACGGCTTCCCGGTCCGCATGCTCGTCCCCGGCCTCTACGGCTATGTGTCGGCCTGCAAGTGGATCGAGTCCATCGAGCTGACCACGTTCGACGCCTACGACCCGTACTGGGTCAAGCGCGGCTGGGCCCGCCGGGCGCCGATCAGGACCCAGTCCCGCATCGACACCCCCAAGCCGTTCGCCCGCCCGGCTGCCGGCACCGTCACGGTCGCCGGAGTCGCCTGGGCCCAGCACCGCGGCGTCGTTCGCGTCGAGATACGCGTCGACGACGGCCCTTGGCAGGATGCCGACCTCGCCGCCCAGGACACCGTGGACACCTGGCGGCAGTGGTCCTACCGCTGGAACGCCACTCCCGGCGGCCACAGGCTCACCGTCCGCGCCACCGACGGCACCGGACGGGTCCAGACCGAACAGCGCACCCGCACCGTCCCCGACGGAGCCAGTGGCCGGCACAGCGTCTTCGTGACCGTCCCCCAGATCACCGGACCCGCCCTCAGGGCCAGGCCGGCAGCACAACCCACGCCCCTCACAACCCTCACTACAGCTCCAAGGAGTAAGAAATCATGAACAGCATGCGGATCCGCCGCACCGCGATCGCCGTCGCCGCCGCAACCCTGCTTCCCTTCTCCCTGGCCGCCTGCTCCGACTCCGGCAGCGGCACCGCAGCCGCCCCCACCGCGGCAGCCGGAGACGAGGCGAAGACGGGGACGGGCGCCCCTTCCGAAGAGGCGACGACCGACCAGCCCTTCGGCCCCGCCTGTGCCGGAGTGCCGAAGGAGGGCGCGGGTTCCTTCGACGGCATGGCCAAGGACCCGGTCGCCACCGCCGCCTCCAACAACCCGGCCCTGTCCACTCTGGTCACCGCCGTCGGGAAGGCCGGCCTGGCCGACACCCTCAACAACGCCGAAAACATCACCGTCTTCGCCCCGACCAACGACGCCTTCGCGAAGATCCCGAAGGCCGACCTCGACAAGGTCCTCGCGGACAAGGACATGCTCACCAAGATCCTCACGTACCACGTCGTCGGGCAGAAGCTGACGCCGAAGCAGCTGGAGAAGGGCAGCTTCGAGACCCTTCAGAAGGGCATGATCACCACCACCGGCTCGGGCGAGTCCTACAAGGTCGACGACACCGCGAACGTGGTCTGCGGCAACGTCAGGACCGCCAACGCCAGCGTGTACATCATCGACACCGTCCTGATGCCGAAGTAGCCCCCCGTCCTTCCGCTGCGGGCACGTCCGGCGGCCCCGCTCCCTTCCGACCGGGAAGGGGGCGAGGCTGCTTCCGGCCGCTGGGCCTGGCCCCGCCGAGGCGCACGCTGTGCGCACGGCGCCGCGTACGGGCGAGTGGCTCGTCCCAGCGGCGTCGGGCGACCCCTACAACCAGTCCCGGCGCTTGAAGATCAGGTACAGACTGACGCAGACGACCCCCATCAAGCCGATCGCGAAGGGGTATCCGAGGTTCCAGCCCAACTCGGGCATCTGCTCGAAGTTCATGCCGTAGATGGTCCCCACCAGCGTGGGTGCGAAGAGGATGGCGGCCCACGACGAGATCTTCTTGATCTCCTCGTTCTGTTCGAAGCCCGCCTCCGCCAACGCCCGCATCTCCGCGTTCTGTTGCTGGGTGACCAGGGTCGCGTTGACCGTCAGGATCTCGGTGAGGGCCTGGCGGAAGCCGTCGACGCGCTCGCTGGTGTGGGTGACGTGGTCCGCCACGTCGCGGAGGTAGCGCTGGAGTTCCTCGTCCGTGCCGTACTTCGCGAAGCCGGCCATCAGGCCGTGCAGCATGCCCACCAGGGGGCGGGTGGCGCGCTGGAACTCGACCATCTCGCGGGAGAGTTCGTAGATGCGGCGGGACACCGCGGGGTCGCCGCCGAAGACCTCGGTCTCGATCTCGTCGATGTCGTTCTGGACGCCCGCGACCACCGGCGCGTAGCCGTCGACCACCGCGTCCAGGATCGCGTACAGCACCGCCTCCGGGCCCAGGGCGAGGAGGTCCGGGTCCTTCTCCATGCGACGGCGTACGGCCGAGAGGTCCGGCGCGGCCCCGTGCCGGACCGTGATCACGAAGTCCGGCCCTACGAAGACGTGCAGCTCGCCGAAGTCCACCTCCTCCTGCGCGTCCAGATAGCGGGCGGCGCGCAGGACGACGAACAGGGTGTCGCCGTAGCGTTCGAGCTTGGGGCGCTGGTGGGCCTCCATCGCGTCCTCGACGGCCAGCTCGTGGAGGTCGAACTCCGCGGCGAGGGAGTGGAGTTCCTCCTCGGTCGGGCGCTGCAGCCCGATCCAGGCCATGCCGTCCGGGTACCGGCGGAGCTGGCGGAAGGTCTCCGCCAGCGTGTCGGGGGACGAGACGCGCCGGCCCTCGCGGTACAAGGTCGCCTGGACCACGCTCGGCCGGTCCGCGGGCGCCTGCGCGGGGGAGCCGGCGGGCGGGGCGGGTGTCGAGGCGGAGGCCGGCGGCTCCGGTGCGCGGCGCCAGGAGGCGCGCGGGCGTCGGTCGGACATCGGACGGTCTCCTCGGCGGTTGCCGGGCTGCTTGCGCTATGAAGGATATAGGGGATGAATCGGGCCGGGAGGTCCGCGCCGGTAGCCGTCCGGGGCCCATATAGGACGCTTCCTGTCCGCGATCATCGCTAGCTTTTCCCCATGGCCCTCCAGACCCCGCCGCCGCTCCTCTCCCTCCGCGCCCTCAACCGCGCCACCCTCGGCCGCCAGCTTCTCCTCGACCGCGCCCCGCTCTCCGCCGAGCAGGCGGTCGCGCACCTGGTCGGGCTTCAGGCGCAGAACACCAAGCCGCCGTACTACGCGCTCGCCGCCCGCCTCGACGGCTTCCGCCCCGACGATCTGTCCGCCCTCATGGAGTCCCGTCGGGTCGGTCGGATCGTCTCCATGCGCTCCACCGTGCACACCCACACCGCGGCCGACGCCCTCCCGCTGCGCCGGCTCGTCCAAACGGGTGCCGTCGACCGGGAGCTCAGGATGTTCCGCAAGGGGCTCGACGGGGTCGACCTGGAACGGCTGGCCGCGCTCACCGTCGCCCACGTCGAGGAGCGGGCCCGCACCCCCAAGGAGATCCGCGAGCACCTGCTCCAGGAGTGGCCCGAGGCCGATCCCCAGGCGCTCACCGTCGCCGCCCGCTGCCTCGTGCCGATGGTGCAGGTCACCCCGCGCGGGCTGTGGGGGAGGAGCGGCCAGGTCGCGCTCACCACCGCTCGGCTGTGGTTCGGAGCGGACGGCCGCGAGGGCTGGGACGGGCAGGGCGGCGGGAGCGGGCGGGACGGCGAGGGTGAGGGCGGGCGGGAAGAGGCCGCCCCTCTCGACTCGACCGTCTTGCGGTACCTGCGCGCCTTCGGGCCCGCCTCCGTCCAGGACATGCAGGCCTGGTGCGGGCTCACCCGGCTCCGGCCCGCCTTCGAGCGGCTGCGGCCCGAGCTGCTCGTCTTCCGCGACGAGCGCGGCACCGAACTCTTCGACCTCCCCGACGCGCCCCGCCCCGACGAGGACACCCCCGCGCCGCCCCGCTTCCTGCCCGAGTTCGACAACCTGCTGCTCTCGCACGCCGACCGCACCCGGGTCGTGCCCGCCGAGCACCGCACCCGCTCCTGGTCCGGCAACCAGGCCCACCGGGTCTTCCTGCTCGACGGCTTCCTCGCCGGGATCTGGCACCTGGACGAAGGGCGCGAGCGGACGGTCCTGACCGTCGAGGCCTTCGAGCGGCCCACCCGCGCCCAGCGCGCCGCACTCACCGCCGAGGCCGAACGGACGCTGCGGCTCATGAGCCCTCAGGACGTTCCGTACGAGATCGTCCACAGCGAATGATCCGGTTTTTTCGGTGAGTGCACCGGAGCCCGATAGCTAGAGCTAGAGCTAGAGCTAGAGCTGGAGCGAGAGCGGCAGCGGTGAGCCGGCCGACCGAGCGATGAGCCGGCCGGTCGAGCGGTGAGCCAGCCGGGTGGGCGGTCGGCCGGCCGGCCGCGTGGGCGGGGCTGCCGGCCGCGCGTCGGGCCCGCCGGCCCGGTCGATCACGGCAGCGATCCCGCCCTCCGTGCCGCCACCACCGCCTCCAGGCGGGTGTGCGCGCCCAGTTTCCGCATCGCCGTGCGCAGGTAGCCCTTCACCGTCTCCGGGCGCAGCCCGAGGCGCTGGGCCGCGACCGCGTTCGTCGCGCCCGAGGCCACCGCCGCCAGTACGTCCGTCTCGCGCGGCGTGAGGAGCACGCCGGGGGTCCGGCCCTCCGCGGCGGAGGTCGACTCGAAGCGGCCGCACACCGCCAGCAGCCGCTCGCGCAGCTCAGGGTCGGTCACCTTCGGGGCGAGCTCGCGCAGCTCCCCGTACGCCTGCCGCATCTCCTCGCGCTCGGCCGTGAGCCGGCGCACCTCGTCCCGTACGGCCAGCGACTGCTCCACGTCACGGGCCGCCGCGACCGCCGCGTCGAAGACCCGCTCGCCGATCGGCAGCGCGTCGCGCAGCGCCCCGTACAGGACTCCGCGGACCCGGCGGCGTACGACGACGGGGACCGCGATCACCGAGCGCAGGCCCTCCGCCGAGACCGGGGCGTCGTACTCGTGCGTGATGTGGCGCGCCGACGGGTAGTCCGTGACCGCGCACGGCCTCGACAGGGCGAGGCACTTCCCGCCCAGGCCCGAACCGGTCGAGATCGCCAGACCGCGCAGGGCGGGCGTCACCGCCCCGTTCAGCTCGGCGATCCGCAGCGCGCGGCCGTCGTGGAGCAGGCCCCCGAACACCACCTGGAGGCCGGTGGTGCGGCGCAGCCGCAGCAGGGCGGCGCGCAGCTCCACCGATTCGTCCTGCTCGGGCACGATGCGCCCCCTCCTTCGAGCCGTGTCGACCTGCTCCGCAATCAGGGCGGTCTCCCCCCGAACGGGGGTAGTGAGACCTGGGTCACTGATTACACGATGTGCGGGACGGGTCCCGCAACGAGGAGGACACATGACGGCAACGAGCGCGGCGGAGCCGACGGGGGCGACGGAGGAGTTCCGGGCCGCCCGTGACTTCCTGCTCCGGCACCGGGAGGACTACGACACGGCGTACACGGGCTTCGCCTGGCCCCGCCCCGAACGGTTCAACTGGGCGCTCGAATGGTTCGACGTCATCGCCGCGGGCAACGACCGCACCGCGCTGCACATCGTCGAGGAGGACGGCACCGAGGCGCGGCTCAGCTTCGCCGAGATGTCGGCGCGCTCCAACCAGGTGGCCAACTGGCTGCGCGCGCAGGGCGTCCGGGCCGGCGACCGGATGATCGTGATGCTCGGCAACCAGACCGAGCTGTGGGAGACCATGCTCGCCGCGATGAAGCTGCGCGCCGTGGTCATTCCCGCCACCCCGCTGCTCGGCCCCGCCGACCTGCGGGACCGGGTGGACCGCGGCCGGGCCCGCCATGTGCTCGTACGGGAGGAGGACACGAGCAAGTTCGCCGACGTGCCCGGCGACTACACGCGGATCGCGGTCGGTGGCGACGGGAAGGACTGGCTCGGCTACGAGCACGCGTACGCCGAGTCCACGGACTTCACGCCCGACGGCGCCACCCTCGCCGACGACACCCTCATGCTCTACTTCACCTCCGGCACCACCGCCCGCCCCAAGCTGGTCGAGCACACCCACACCTCGTACCCCGTCGGGCACCTGGCGACGATGTACTGGATCGGGCTCAAGCCCGGCGACGTCCACCTCAACATCTCCTCGCCCGGCTGGGCCAAGCACGCCTGGTCCAATCTCTTCGCGCCCTGGAACGCCGAGGCGACCGTCTTCATCCACAACTACACGCGCTTCGACCCGGCCCGTCTGATGGCCGAGATGGACAAGCACGGGGTCACCAGCTTCTGTGCCCCGCCGACCGTCTGGCGCATGCTGATCCAGGCCGACCTCGGCCAGCTGGCCGGTCCGCCCCGCGAGGTCGTCGCCGCGGGCGAACCGCTCAACCCCGAGGTCATCGAGACCGTCCGACGCGCCTGGGGCGTCACGATCCGGGACGGCTTCGGCCAGACCGAGACGGCCGTGCAGGTCTCCAACAGTCCTGGTCAGCGTCTCAAGGAGGGCTCGATGGGCCGGCCCAGCCCCGGCTTCCGGGTCACCCTGGTCGACCCGGTCAGCGGCACGCCCGACGTCGAGGAGGGCGAGATCTGCCTCGACCTCGCCGAGCGGCCGGTGGGCCTGATGACCGGGTACCACGGCGACCCGGAGCGGACGGCCGAGGCCATGGCCGGCGGCTACTACCGCACCGGTGACATCGGAGCGCGGGACGAGGACGGCTACATCACGTACGTCGGGCGCGCCGACGACGTGTTCAAGGCGAGCGACTACAAGATCTCGCCCTTCGAGCTGGAGAGCGCGCTGCTGGAGCACGAGGCGGTCGCCGAGGCCGCCGTCGTCCCCGCACCCGACCCGCTGCGGCTCGCCGTCCCCAAGGCGTACGTGGTCCTCGCGGCGGGCTGGGAACCGGACGCCGACACGGCGAAGGCGCTCTTCGCCCACTCGCGCGAGGTCCTCGCGCCGTACAAGCGGATCCGCCGGATCGAGTTCGCCGACCTGCCGAAGACGGTCTCGGGCAAGATCCGGCGGGTGGAGCTGCGCAAGCTCACGGCCGAGGGCGACACCGGCACCGAGTACGTCGAGGGGGACCTGGCATGACCGGCAAGACCACTGCGACCACCAAGAGCACTGCCACCGGCGAGGCCGCTGCGACCCGCGACGCCCCTGCGCCCCGGCATCCGTCGCTGTCGTACGCGCACGGCGTCTCGGACACGGCCCTCCTCGGCGACACCATCGGCGCCAACCTCGACCGGGCCGTCGCCACGTGGCCGGAGCGCGAGGCGCTGGTGGACGTGCCCACCGGGCGCCGCTGGACGTACGCGCAGTTCGGGGCGGACGTGGACCGGCTGGCGGACGCGCTGCTCGGCAGCGGGGTCGTGAAGGGCGACCGGGTCGGGATCTGGGCGGTCAACTGCGCCGAGTGGGTCCTCGTTCAGTACGCCACCGCACGCATCGGCGCGATCATGGTGAACATCAACCCGGCCTACCGAGCGCACGAGTTGGAGTACGTCCTCAACCAGGCCGGCATCTCGCTGCTGTTCGCCTCGCTCACGCACAAGACGAGCGACTACCGGGCGATGGTCGAGCAGGTGCGGGGCGCGTGTCCGGGGTTGCGCGAGGCGGTCTACTTCGGCGACCCGACCTGGGACGAACTCCTCGCCAGACGGGCGCCGGAGGGCACGGTGCCGGAGGGGCTGTCCTGCGACGAGCCCGTCAACATCCAGTACACGTCGGGGACGACGGGCTTCCCGAAGGGCGCCACCCTCTCGCACCACAACATCCTCAACAACGGTTATTTCGTGGGCGAGATGATCGCCTACAGCGAGCAGGACCGGATCTGCATCCCGGTGCCCTTCTACCACTGCTTCGGCATGGTCATGGGCAATCTCGCCGCGACCTCCCACGGCGCCTGCATGGTGATCCCGGCGCCGTCCTTCGACCCGGCGGCCACGCTGCGGGCGGTGCAGGAGGAGCGCTGCACGTCGTTGTACGGGGTGCCGACGATGTTCATCGCCGAGCTGAACCTGCCGGACTTCGCCTCGTACGACCTCTCCACGCTGCGCACCGGGATCATGGCGGGTTCGCCGTGCCCGGTGGAGGTGATGAAGCGGGTGGTCGCCGAGATGAACATGGCCGAGGTGTCCATCTGTTACGGGATGACGGAGACCTCGCCCGTCTCGACGCAGACCCGGCGCGACGACGACCTGGAGCGGCGCACCGGCACCGTCGGCCGCGTCATGCCGCACGTCGAGGTCAAGATCGTCGACCCGGCGACCGGCCTGACGGTCGACCGCGGCACGGCGGGCGAGCTGTGCACCCGCGGCTACAGCGTGATGCTCGGCTACTGGGACGAGCCCGGGAAGACCGCCGAGGCGATCGACGAGGGCCGCTGGATGCACACCGGCGACCTCGCGGTGATGCGCGAGGACGGCTACGTGCAGATCGTCGGCCGCATCAAGGACATGATCATCCGGGGCGGCGAGAACGTCTATCCGCGCGAGATCGAGGAATTCCTCTACGCCCATGCCAAGATCGCCGACGTCCAGGTCGTCGGCATCCCGGACGAGCGCTACGGCGAGGAGATCCTCGCGTGCGTCATCCCCCGCGACCCGGCCGACCCCCCGACCCTGGACGACATCGCCGCCTTCTGCCGCGACCGCCTGGCCCACTACAAGATCCCGCGACGGGTGGAGGTCCTGACGGAGTTCCCGATGACGGTCAGCGGCAAGGTCCGCAAGGTGGAGCTGCGGGAACGGTTCGGGGCGGAGGAGCAGGGGGAGGGGAAGGAATCGGAATCGGGGCGTTAGGGGCGGACGCCAGGGAGCCAGGGCGGCGACGCCCGTAGCCGGGCGTCAGGTGGCGCCGCCCCGGGGCCCTGGCCCGTGCCGCGGCCGCGGGCATCGCGCCGTCCCGGTGCACGGAGCCTCGGCCACGGCCCGTCCGCAGTCGCCGGCTCCCGCCGCCGGCGGCTTTGTCTCGCAGCCGCCGGCAAGCGCCGCCCGGTGGCCCCGGCCCGCAGCCGCCGGCTTACCCGCTCCGCGAATCCGCCCCGGCTCGCAGTCGGCGGCCTCATGCCAGGGTCTTCACCTCGCGGCGCATGCAGACGCGCGGCCAGGTGGCCAGGCCGTGGGCCGCTTCCGCTCGGCTGATGGCCTGCAGGCCCTCCGTCAGCGCCGGGTCGCCGGCGTCGAGGCGGCGGAAGCCGAGCCGGGCGTAGTACGGGGCGTTCCACGGGACCTCGGCAAAAGTCGTCAGGGTCAGCGCCGCCAGGCCCTGCTCCTGGGCGGCCGCGGCCAGGTGCTCGATCAGCGCCCGTCCGACGCCACGGCGGGCGGCGTCCGGGTGCACGGAGACCTGCTCGATGTGGGCGGCCCCGTCGACGGTGTCCGTGAGCAGGTACGCGACCGGCCGGTCGCCCGCGTCCACCGCCACCCAGGCCCGCCCCGCGCTGCGATAACCCTCCAGGACCTCCAGCGGCAGGGGTTCGTCGTCGGCGATCTCCCCCATTCCGAGGGGGCGGAAGGCCTCGCCCGCGGCGCGTTCGATGTCCTGGAGCAGGGGGAGTTCGGCCGCTGCGGCCACTCGGATGCGCATACGCCAGTATGGCGCGGCGCGGATGAGGACGGACTCGAAGTGGCCGCCGCGGAGACCGCTTCGACTCCGTCCTCAGTCGGGCATGCCGCTCGTGCAGGCCGGGCCGCTGTCCGGGTTCCAGCCGCGGCCCGTGGCGTAACCGTCCTCGCGGTTGCCGTTGCGTCCGAGGAGGCCGCCGTCGCGGGAGAAGTGCGGCAGGAAGAGCGCGAGCGCCGGATCGCCGTACAGGGCCACGTACAGCAGGACGTCCCGGCCGTCGGTCACCTCGCGGCGGTGCGCCGGCAGCGGGTGCCGGGCGCGCAGGTTCGCGAGCAGGAGCCGGGCCGCGCGGGTCGTCGGCGGTACGCACAGCAGCGCCGCCGCGACCAGCACCGGTACCGCACCGAGGGCGAGCGCCGCTCCCGAGACGCCGGTCGCCAGCAGGCCGGCGCCGACCGTCACCGGGACCAGGCCCAGGAGCAGCCTGGCCGCCCGCAGCTTGCCCGGCGGCCGGAGCAGTCCCGTTCGGCCCAGCTCCGCGCTCAGCGCGTCCAGCGCCTGCCGGGCCTTCGGGCGCGTGGCCAGGACCCTTAGCGCCAGCGCCCGTTGGAGCGAGCGGTGCACGCCCAGCTGCAGCGGATCGCGCGTACGCCCCGCGCCTCCGTTGGCGCGAATCGTCCCCCTCCGCCCCGCCGCCACCGCCCCGCGCTGGTGCAGCGCGACCAACGCCACCGTCACCGCTGCCTGCGGCCCCCCGCGCAGCAACGCCAGTGCCTGCGGCGGCAGCTCCGGCCGCTCCTGGCTGCGGGTACGCAACAACAGCGCCGCTGCCGCGAGTTGACCGACCGCCGCCCCCAGGAACCACCACATCCCCGTCGTCATGGTGTTCACCCCCCGAGGGTGTTGTGCCCGGGGGAGAGGCGATCGTCACGTGCGAATGGCCGAAATACTTACGGAGCCCCGGCGATGAGCAGCTCGCTCGCCGGCGCGTTGACGGGCTGCGGGGTGCCCGTGAGGTCCAGCACGAAGAGCGGGATGCCGAGCCCCTCGGCCCGCTCGTGCGCCTCGGGCGTGTAGCCCGCGAGGGAGAAGTAGACGCTCGCCGCGGAGCTGCTGAGACCGTTCAGCCACAGGCACTCCACCGCCCGCAGTCCGGTCGGCCGGGTGCTCGGATCCACCTGTGCGACCAGCCCCGGACCCCGGAGATCCACGGCCGACGCCGACCGCTCCTCGGGCTGTACGACGTCCCGGAAGCCGAGCCACCGCAGATACCCGGCGGACGCCGCCACCGCGTCCCGCGCCGTCCGGATCGTCACGGGACGGAACGCGGAGCGCGCGGCCGCCGGGCCGGGGCCCGGGCGGGAGGGCGCGGGGGAGGGCGGCGGTGGGAGCGGCGAGGGGTGCCGGTGCGCGAAGGAGGCGGGGTAGGTGTCGGAGGCCATGGCCTCCAGGCCGGGGCCGTCGTCAGGGCCGGGCCGCCGGGGGCCGTCCTCAAGGCCGGGGCCGTGGTCCCCGGCGCCGCGGCCAGGGCCGGGCTGCGTGGTGGCGTGGCCGGGCTGCCCGACGCCGTGGCCAGGGGTGGGCTGCTCGACGCCGTGGCCGGGCTGTCCGGTGCCGCGGCCAGGGTGTCCGAGGTCGGCACCGCGCCCCGGGCCGGCTCCGGCCCCGGGGGCTGGAAGGTGGCCGTCTCCCCGGCCGGGGCCCGCCCCGTCGCTGCGGGGCGTCCCGCCCGCCGCGCGTCCGTCAGCGGTGCCGGCGGGCCCGTCCACGCCCGTCCGGCCGTTTACGCCCGTCTGCCCGTCCGTGCCTCCTCCGCGCCCGTCCGCAGTCCCCGCAGGCCCGCCAGGGCCCGCACCCGCCGCGTGCCCGTCGGCGCCCGCCGTACCCCTGCCCGCGGGATCCGCACCACCGGCCTCCACGCCCGAGGCCGATGGCCCGCCGGCTTCCCCGCCCGAGGCCCACGGCCTGCCGCTTCCCGCGCCGCCGTCCCATGCCCCGCCCCCGTACCCGGTGCCGTCCGCGGCCCCGCCCCCGTCCCCCGCACCCCAAGCCCGCGCGGCGCTCCCCGCGTCCGAGCCCGCCCGTACCGGTACCCGCAACACCGCCCCGCACGGGCAGCCGACCTCCGGGTGGGGCCAGTCCGCGGCGCGGGTGCAGGCGGGGCAGTGGACGGTGACCCACTCGTCGGACCAGTTGCGGTGCGTGATGGGCGCGGCGACCGCGCCCGCGATCACCGGGGGCGCGACCGGGGTGCCGCAGGAGCAGGGGAAGGCGGGCGCCGCGTAGCGCAGCGTGCGGAGGCACTCCGGGCAGCGCACCTGTACCGACTCACCCACACCGAACCCCCTCTGCGTCGTGCGTCCCCATCGTCCACCAATCAGGCCGTTCGAGGGAGCGACTTCGGCCATCACGTACGGGGGTCTCGCCGGAGTCTCTCCCGGTCTCTCTTGACGCCTCTCGGCCACCCCACCTACATTGCTTCCGTATAGCAGAACACTACTTCCGCATTATGGAAACAAGCCGTCAAGGCCCCGAAGAGGAGCACTCCCATGCCTCGTATGACCGCCGCCGCAGCGGCCGTTGAGATCCTCAAGCGCGAAGGCGTCACCAACGCGTTCGGCGTGCCCGGTGCGGCGATCAACCCCTTCTACCGCGAGCTCAAGAACGTCGGCGGGATCGGCCACACCCTGGCCCGCCACGTCGAGGGCGCGTCCCACATGGCCGAGGGCTACACCCGGGCCAAGGCCGGCAACATCGGTGTCTGCATCGGTACCTCCGGCCCCGCCGGCACCGACATGATCACCGGCCTGTACTCCGCGATCGCCGACTCGATCCCGATCCTCTGCATCACCGGCCAGGCCCCGACCTCGAAGCTCCACAAGGAGGACTTCCAGGCCGTCGACATCGCCAGCATCGCCAAGCCGGTCACCAAGGCCGCGACGACGGTCCTGGAGGCCGCGCAGGTCCCCGGCGTCTTCCAGCAGGCCTTCCACCTGATGCGCTCCGGCCGTCCCGGCCCGGTCCTCATCGACCTGCCGATCGACGTCCAGCTGACCGAGATCGACTTCGACCCGGAGACGTACGAGCCGCTGCCGGTCTACAAGCCGTCCGCGACCCGCGCCCAGGCCGAGAAGGCCCTGGGCTTCCTCCTGGAGTCCGAGCGTCCGCTGATCGTCGCCGGTGGCGGCATCATCAACGCCGACGCCTCCGACCTGCTGGTCGAGTTCGCCGAGCTGATCAACGTCCCGGTCATCTCCACCCTCATGGGCTGGGGCACCATCCCGGACGACCACGAGCTCGCCGCCGGCATGGTCGGCGTCCAGACCGCGCACCGCTACGGCAACGCGACCTTCCTGGAGTCGGACTTCGTCCTCGGCATCGGCAACCGCTGGGCCAATCGCCACACCGGTTACAACATGGAGGCCTACACCAAGGGCCGGAAGTTCGTCCACGTCGACATCGAGCCGACCCAGATCGGCAAGATCTTCGCCCCGGACTACGGCATCGCCTCCGACGCCAAGGTCGCCCTGGAGCTCTTCGTCGAGATCGCCAAGGAGTGGAAGGCCGCCGGCAAGCTGCCCGACTTCTCCGCCTGGGCCGCCTCCGCGCAGGAGCGCAAGGCCACCCTGCAGCGCCGCACGCACTTCGACAACATCCCCATGAAGCCGCAGCGCGTCTACGAGGAGATGAACAAGGCCTTCGGCCCGGAGACCCGCTACGTCACCACCATCGGTCTCTCCCAGATCGCGGCCGCGCAGTTCCTGCACGTCTACAAGCCGCGCCACTGGATCAACTGCGGCCAGGCCGGCCCGCTCGGCTGGACGATCCCGGCCGCGATCGGCGCCGCCACCGCGGACCCGGAGACCCCGGTCGTCGCCCTCTCCGGCGACTACGACTTCCAGTTCATGATCGAGGAGCTGGCGGTCGCCGCCCAGCACAAGGTCCCCTACGTCCACGTCCTGGTGAACAACGCCTACCTGGGCCTGATCCGCCAGGCGCAGGGTGGCCTCGGCATCAACTTCGAGGTCAACCTCGAGTTCGAGAACATCAACACCCCGGAGATCGGCGTCTACGGCGTCGACCACGTCAAGGTCGCCGAGGGCCTCGGCGTCAAGGCGATCCGGGTCGAGGACCCGAACAAGCTGGGCGAGGCCCTGGAGCAGGCCAAGAAGATGGCCGTCGAGTTCCAGGTCCCGGTCGTCGTCGAGGCGATCCTGGAGCGCATCACCAACATCGCGATGAGCAAGACGGTCGACATGAGCGACGTCACCGAGTTCGAGGACCTGGCCACCGAGCCGGGCCACGCGCCCACCGCGATCAAGGCCCTGCAGGTCTGACCCAGGTAGGTCTGACCCAGGTAGGTCCGACCCAGGAACGTCCGACCTGGAAGGTCCGAGCGACCCAGTAACGTCCGACCTCCGAAGGTCCGTGACGACAAGGCCCTCGCCCCGCTGAGCACCGGGGCGGGGGCCTCACGGCGTCTGCGCGCGTACGAGGACCGCGCCCGCGTCCGTCCAGTCGTACAGGACCGACCGGCCGGCCCGTCTGCGCCGCACCAGACCGGCGTCGAGCAGCACCTTCAGGTGCCGGCCCACCGAGCCGAGCCCCTGGCCCGTCAGCGCCACCAACTGACTGGTGGACTTGGGGGATTCGAGCCGTACGAGAACCCCGGCGCGGGCCCGGCCGAGCAGGGCCCCGAGCGCCTCCGGCACGGCGGGTCCGACGACGTCCGTCAGGGCGCCGGAGCACGCGTACACGATCGCGTACCGCTCCGTCCCCTCCCAGGACGACCAGCCCTTCTCCGGCGTCACCGGGACGAACAGCATCCGGGCCCCGTCCACCGAACGCGGTGGATAGTCACGGGTGTTGATCTGCAGCCGCCCGTCGCCCAGCCAGCGCATCTTCCCCGGGCACAGTTCGTCCAGCGCCGCCGCCCAGCCGTCGCGGGCCAGCCGCGCGGTGCGCGCCACCACGTCGGCCTCCAGGATCCGGCGGCGGCGCGGCCAGTCGGGGAGCACCGTCTCCTGCCACACCCACTCCAGGACCCCCGCCATCCGCCGCGGCAGATCGCGCGCCGAACGCAGCGGCTCCGGCGCGGGACCGCCCACCGCCACCTCCAACTGGGGCACGGCGTCGCCCGGTTCGGCGTCCCGGACCGCCACGACCTCCTCCTCGAAGGACTGCTCGCCCTCGCCCAGCGGCGTCGGCGTCAGGAAGTCCGCGTTCCAGGTGCGTCCGATGGCCGCCCGTACGAGGAGCGCGTCGAGCGGCTCGGCGGCGAGGCGCTCACGGTACGCGGGCAGGTGCGCGGCCAGCCAGGCCCGCTCGCCGGCGTGGGCGCCGGCCGCGGCGTGCAGGGTCTTCAGCGCGGCGATGGTCTCGGCGAGCGGCGAGACGACGAACCTGCTCGCGGCCAGGGAGTCCGTACCGATCTGCCACCAGCCCATGACGTCACCCCCTGCCCTTCACCACCCGGCGCTGCCCCACCCGGCGCTCTTCCACCCACTGCCGTCGCCGGCGCCGTCCGGCCCCGTACAGTCCCACCCTGCCCCGCCGGGCGCTCTTCCACCCCGTGCCGTCCCACCCGGCGCTGTCTCGCCTCGTGCAGTCCCCCCCCATCCCCCCCCGGATCCTTTCGCCTCCCCGCGAAACAATATCGGCCGCCGTGATCGTCCCCGAGACTCCGGCGCATGCCCCGCTACCGCGACCTCTTCCGTACCCCCGAGTTCACCCCGCTGTTCCTCCTCGGCGCCGCCCAGGTCGCCGCCCAGACCGTCTCCGGACTCGGACTCGCCACCCTCGTCTTCCGGGCCACGCACTCCCCGCTGCTGTCCGCGCTCGCGATGTTCGGTCCGGCCCTCGCGCAGCTGGTCGGTGCCACGACCCTGCTGTCGGCGGCCGACCGGCTGCCGCCCCGCGCGGCGCTGACCGCCGTCGCCCTCGTCTTCGCGGCCGGCACCGCCGCCCAGACGATCCCCGGTCTGCCGGTCGGCGCCGTCTTCGCGATCCTCTTCCTCCAGGGTCTCGCCGGCTCCGTCGGCGGGGGAGTGCGCTACGGGCTGCTCACCGAGATCCTGCCGCGCGAGCGGTACCTGATCGGCCGCTCCGTGTTCAACATGGCCGTCGGCGTCTGCCAGATCGCCGGCTTCGCCGCCGGCGGCGTGCTGCTCGCGCTGCTCTCGCCCCGCGGCACGCTGCTGACCGGCGCCGCGCTCTACCTCGCCGCCGCGCTGCTCGCCCGCTGCGGGCTGTCCCGGCGCGGCCCGCGCGCGACCGGCCGGGCCTCGGCCGCCGAGACCTGGCGGACCAACGCCCGGCTGTGGTCCGCCCGTCCGCGTCGGCTCGCCTACCTCGCCCTGTGGGTGCCCAACGGCCTGATCGTCGGCTGCGAGTCGCTCTTCGTGCCCTACGCCCCCGAGCGCGCCGGACTCCTCTTCGCCTGCGCCGCGCTGGGGATGCTGGCCGGGGACGTGGTGGTCGGGCGCTTCGTACCGGAGCGGTGGCGGGGCCGGCTCGCCGCGCCCCTGCAGGCGCTGCTGGCGGCCCCGTACCTGGTCTTCGCGCTGGACCCCGGGCTGCCGCTCGTGGTGGTCGCGGTCACGGTGTCGGCGGTCGGCTACAGCGCGAGCCTGCTCTACCAGGAGCGGCTGACCGCCCTCGTCCCGGACGAGCTGAGCGGCCACGCGCTGGGCCTGCACGCGTCGGGCATGCTCGCCCTGCAGGGACTGAGCGCGGCCCTCGCGGGCGGCATCGCCCAACTCACGTCGCCCGCAACGGCGATGGCCCTGCTCGCGGCCGGCTCGCTCGCCGTCACCCTGACGCTCGTCCTCGCCGAGGGGCGGCGGTCCGACGGGACCCCGTCCGGGGTGCGTACCGCTCGTGCCCGGACGGGAACGTGAAAAGGACCAGGGCCTGACCACTGTGCGAGGTCAGGCCCTGGTCTTCGAACGCGCTGTACGGGACCGTAAACCGTACGGCGCGACGTGGTGACCGCCCGACGGTGCGAGGCTGGCGCGACAGGACGTTCGCGCCGCCGGGCGGAGTCTGTGCCCCCTTCCGTGCGAGAAGGGGGGCGTTGGGACCGCGGTGGTGCCGACGGACTTCCGGCGGGTCCCCTTCCTTCAGGTCAAGAAGGGGAACCGGAGTCCTTACCACCGCACTGGCTCGGCGCCACCGCGGTCCTCACGCTGTCCGGTCCACCGACCACCCCTCATCCGGGCCGGTGTTCCGGACTGCGTACGGCTACTGACCTCCCGTCAGATGCCGTACGCAGTCGGGGTTGAGAAGGTCAGTCGCGCAGGGCGCGGACGGCCTCCTCGACGCGCCGGCCGTACTCGGGGTCGGCGGCGGCGAAGTGGGCGATGTTCTTCTCGATGAGGTCCTCGCGGGAGACCTGCGAGAGGCCACCGGCGATGTTGGCGATCAGGCGGGCCTTCTCGTCCTCGGACATCAGGCGGTAGAGCTCACCGGCCTGGAAGAAGTCGTCGTCCTTGACGTGCTCCGGGGCCGCGTGGGTGCCGGTCCAGCCCTGGACGGCGAGCGGCGCGGACAGCGGGACGTCGGTCTGGCGCGGGCCGGAGTACGAGTTGGGCTCGTAGTTCTTGTCGTGGCGCGAGCCGTTGCGGGTGGCCATGAAGCCGTCGCGGCCGTAGTTGTCGGCGGACCCGCCGGGAACGGCCTTGGGGGCGTTCACCGGGAGCTGGGTGTGGTTGACGCCGAGACGGTAGCGGTGGGCGTCCGCGTAGGCGAAGAGGCGGCCCTGGAGCATCTTGTCCGGCGAGGGGCCGATGCCCGGGACGAAGTTGTTCGGGGAGAACGCGGCCTGCTCGACCTCGGCGAAGACGTTGTCCGGGTTGCGGTCGAGGACCAGGCGGCCCACGCGCTGCAGCGGGTAGTCGGCGTGCGGCCACACCTTGGTGAGGTCGAACGGGTTGAAGCGGTACTCCGCGGCCTCGGCGGCCGGCATGACCTGCACGTAGAGGGTCCAGGACGGGTTCACACCGCGCTCGATGGACTGCAGCAGGTCGGTCTGGTGCGAGTTCGCGTCCTTGCCGACGAGCTCGGCGGCCTGCTCGGCCGAGAGGGAGCGGACGCCCTGGTTCGTCTTGAAGTGGTACTTGACGAAGAAGGCCTCGCCCGCCTCGTTGGTCCACTGGTAGGTGTGCGAACCGTAGCCGTTCATGTGCCGGTACGAGGCCGG
This sequence comes from Streptomyces sp. NPDC053431, assembly GCF_044544925.1. Lineage (NCBI taxonomy): Bacteria > Bacillati > Actinomycetota > Actinomycetes > Kitasatosporales > Streptomycetaceae > Streptomyces > Streptomyces sp. NPDC053431. The sequence goes on from NZ_JBITXX010000008.1 coordinate 99,882, forward strand.
GATGCCGCGGTCGCCCATGAGCCAGGTCACCTGGTGGGTCGCCTCGGGGGCGTGCGCCCAGAAGTCCCAGACGTTGTCCGGCTCCTGCTTGCCCGTGAACGGGTCACGCTTCTGGGAGTGGATGAAGTCGGGGAACTTGATCGGGTCCTTGATGAAGAACACCGGGGTGTTGTTGCCGACGAGGTCGTAGTTGCCCTCTTCGGTGTAGAACTTCACCGCGAAGCCGCGCGGGTCGCGGACCGCGTCCGCGCCGCCGAGCGAGTCGGCCACGGTGGAGAAGCGCAGGAACAGCTCGGTCTTCTTGCCGACCTCGGAGAGGAACGCGGCCTTGGTCCAGGCGGTGACGTCGTCGGTCACCTCGAAGTAGCCGTACGCGCCGGAGCCGCGGGCGTGCACCACGCGCTCCGGGATGCGCTCACGGTTGAAGCGCGCGAGCTTCTCCAGCAGGTGCTGGTCCTGCAGGAGGAGGGGGCCACCGACGCCGGCGGTGGCGGAGTTCTGGTTGTCGGCGACCGGGGCGCCGGACTCGGTCGTAAGCACGCGCTTCGACATGGTGGACCTTCCTGAGCTGCACTGCTGAGTTTGGGAGTGCTCAGGAGCGTAAGGACGCCCCTCGAACAACGTCAACAGTTTGTTGAAAAAGAAGTGTGGTGTTCCGGACGGCGGCGACGCCTGGGCGCGACAGGACAGGTTGTCAGCGCCACCGCCGTCCGGAAATCAGGGCCCCGTCGGAACGGGGGGCCGGATCAGACCTGCTGGCCGGAGAGGCGCTCGACGGCGCGCAGCAGGGCCGAGTGGTCCAGGCCGCCGTCGCCCTGCGCACGCAGGGAGGCGACGAGCTGGGCGACCACGGCGCCGACCGGGAGGGCCGCGCCGACGTTGCGGGCGGCGTCGGTGACGATGCCCATGTCCTTGTGGTGCAGGTCGATCCGGAAGCCGGGCTTGAAGTCCCGGTTCAGGAAGTTGTCCTTCTTGCGGGTCAGGACCGTGGAGCCGGCCAGACCGCCGTTGAGGACGTCCAGGGCGGCCTGGAGGTTCACGCCGGACTTCTCGAGGAAGACCACGGCCTCGGCGCACGCCTGGATGTTGACGGCGACGATGAGCTGGTTGGCGGCCTTCACCGTCTGGCCGGAGCCGTGCGGACCGCACAGGACGATGGTCTTGCCGAGGGCCTCGAGGATCGGCAGGGCCGCGTCGAAGTCGGCCTGCTCGCCACCCACCATGATCGACAGGACGGCCTCGATGGCGCCGGCCTCGCCGCCGGAGACCGGGGCGTCGATGACGCGCAGGCCCTTCTCGGCGGCGTTCTTGGCGAGGTCGATCGAGGTCTGCGGGGTGATCGACGACATGTCGATGATCAGCGCGCCCGGCTTGGCGTTCTCCAGGATGCCCTCGGGGCCGTAGGAGATGGCCTCGACCTGCGGGGAGGCGGGCACCATCGTGATGATCACGTCGGCGTCCTTGACGGCCTCGGCGATCGAGCCGGCCGCGGTGCCGCCGGCGGCGGCCAGGCGGTCCAGCTTGTCCTGCTCGAGGGTGAAGCCGGTGACGGAGTAACCGGCCTTGATCAGGTTCTCGGACATGGGGGAGCCCATGATGCCGAGACCGATCCACGCGATGCTGGGGAGGTTGCTCATTGGGGAGGGTCCTTCTCTGAAGCTTCGTACGAAAAGGGCGGGAGTCGCCTGGCTGAACGCCCGGACTTACTTGGCGGCGCGCGCCTCGGCGGGCAACCATGCGAAGGACGCGGCGGCGTCGGCGGCCTTGTACTCCAGGCCCACCCAGCCGTCGTAGCCGGCCTTCTTCAGCTCGTCGAGCAGCTGCTCGAGCGGGAGCTCGCCGGTGCCCGGGGCGCCACGGCCCGGCATGTCCGCGATCTGGACGTGGCCGGTCTTGTCGGCGTACTGCGCGATGACCTGGCTGACGTCCTCGCCGTTCATGGCCAGGTGGTAGATGTCGAGCAGGAACTTGGCGTTCCCGAGGCCCGTGGCCGCGTTGACCTTGTCGACGATCTCGATCGCGGAGGGGGCGCTCACCAGCGGGTAGAGCGGCGACTCCGGCTTGTTGAGGGTCTCGATCAGCAGGATCGCACCGACCCGGTCGGCCGCGCGGGCCGCCAGGACCAGGTTCTCCAGGGCGAGTTCGTCCTGGACGGCCGGGTCCACACCCTCGACCCGGTTGCCGTAGAGCGCGTTGAGCGCCTTGCAGCCGACCGACGCGGCGAAGTCCGCGGCGATGTCGATGTTGGTGCGGAAGCGGTCCGACTCCTCGCCGGGCACCGAGACCGCGCCGCGGTCCGGGCCGGGGAGCTGGCCGGCGTAGAAGTTCAGGCCCACCAGCTGGGTGCCGGCGTCCTCAAGAGCCTTCTTGAGGGCGTCGAGCTCGCTCTGGTCGGGGGTGGCGGTGTCGATCCAGGGCCACCACAGCTCGACCGCGGTGAAGCCCGCCGCGGCGGCGGCCGCGGGGCGCTCCAGGAGCGGGAGTTCCGTGAAGAGGATCGACAGGTTCACATCGAAGCGCTGGTCCGTGTATCCCATGAGGGGCGGCGCTCCTTCCGTATTGCGGAAGTAAGTTTCTGTCTGGTGGAAGGTTGCTATCAGAGCGGCCGACTTGTCAAGAGGACCTCGCAGGTCCGGGACTCCCGCAGGCCGCGAACGGCCCGTAGCGTGGGGGCATGGTGCGTTTGAGAGTGGAGTTCACGACCGAGCCGTTCGACCTCGACGAGGCGCCGGCGCACGCGGTCGTGGCTCGTGAGGTCATCCAGTCGGCCGAGCTGGACGCGGTCGACGTGGGTCCCTTCGGCAATACGGCGGAAGGCGGCGCCGACGCGGTGCTCACCGCGGTGGACGCGCTGCTGCGCAGGTCCCTCGCGGCCGGGGCCACCCGGGTGTCGCTGCAGGTCAACGTGATCGGCGAGGCGACCGGTGACGTGATCGGTGAGGGGGGGAAGTGACCGAGCACCCCTTGGTCGCGGCGGTGAAGCCGCTGGTCGACGCCATGGGCGCCGAGATGCTGGTCCCCGAGCAGGCGGGCACCGACGACGTGGTGCTGGCCTGGGAGGGCGAGGACGTGCTCGCCGTGCGGCTTCCGCAGCTGTCCGAATCCCTGGACCACATTCTGGCCGCCATGGAGCGGCGGCACGGTGTGCCGCTCGCCGAGCTCGACCGCAAGAGCAAGCAGGAGATCGTGCGGATCCTGGAGGCACGTGGTGCCTTTTCGGTGCGCCATGGGGTGGAGACGGTGGCGGGGGCGCTGGGCGTCAGCCGCTTCACCGTGTACAACTATTTGAACCGGGAGACCGCCCTGAACAGGGAAAAGGCCCCCAAGAACGGGTAGTTGATCATGTTTGACCACAAGCCGTCGTCCAGATGTCGGGACGACGGCTTTTGTGTGGCCGAGTTTTCAACAAAGTGTTGACGTGGTGTTGCGGAGGGCGTTAGCTATCCGCAGCCCGTCCGACGCACAGCGAAAAACAGCCACGGAGGCTTCCCGTGACTTCAGGTACGACACCGGGTCTGACCCGGTTCAACACCTTGGCGGAGGGCGACGCCGTCGCCGCCCTCCACGAGGTGTGCTCCAGCTCGGCGTGGGGGAGCAAGCTGCTCGCCCAGCGCCCGTTTGCCACCGCCGAAGCCCTCTTCCTCGCCAGTGACGCCGCCATGGCCGAGCTGACCGCCGAGGACCTGGCCGACGCGATGGCGGGCCACCCGCCGATCGGTCGTCCGAAGGCAGGGGACCCGACGTCCTCCCGCGAGCAGAGCGGGATGGCCGGCGCCTCCGCGGAGCTCAAGGCCGAGATGCTCGAACTCAACCTGGCGTACCAGGACCGGTTCGGGCATGTCTTCCTCATCTGCGCCACCGGCAGGACCGGCGAGCAGATGCGCGACGCGATCCGCGCACGGATCGAGAACTCGCCCGAGCAGGAGCGGGAGATCGTCCGCACCGAACTGGGCAAGATCAACCGCATCCGCCTGACCCGTCTCGTCGAGACCGAGGAAGAGAACTGATGAGCACCGACACCACCGCCTCGGTGTCCACCCACATCCTGGACACCAGCATCGGCCGACCGGCCGAGGGCGTGGCCATCACGCTCGCGGCCCGCGCCGGCTCCGACGCGGAGTGGGTCGCCCTGGGCGGCTCCGCCACCGACGCGGACGGGCGATGCAAGGACCTCCCGGCCCTGCCGGAGGGCACGACCCACGTGCGTCTCGACTTCCAGACCGAGGCGTACTTCCTGAGCAAGCAGAACAAGCAAGCCGAGGCGCAGCAGGACGCCCCCGCGAATCGGGACAGTGGTACGACCGGAGCGTTCTTCCCGGAGGTGGCGATCACGTTCGCCGTCGTCCCGGGCGAGCACTACCACGTGCCGCTGCTGCTCAACCCGTTCGGCTACTCCGTTTACCGAGGGAGCTAGCAGACATGCCCACGATTCTCGGCCAGAACCAGTACGGCAAAGCAGAGAACCGCGTCGTCAAGATCACGCGCGACGGCGGAACGCACCACATCAAGGACCTGAACGTCTCCGTCGCCCTCTCCGGTGACCTCGACGACGTCCACCTGACCGGCTCCAACGCCAACTGCCTCCCCACCGACACGACGAAGAACACGGTCTTCGCGTTCGCCAAGGAGTACGGCATCGAGTCCGCCGAGCAGTTCGGCATCCACCTCGCCCGCCACTTCGTGACGAGCCAGGAGCCGATCAAGAAGGCCCGGATCCGGATCGAGGAGTACGCCTGGGAGCGGATCGCCAGCTCCGACGCCAACTCCAAGTTCATCGGCGCGGACGAGGTCAACCACTCCTTCGTCCGCAAGGGCCAGGAGACCCGCACCACCCAGATCACCTTCGACGGCGAGAAGTTCGAGGTCATCTCCGGCCTCAAGGACCTGGTCGTGATGAACTCCACCAACTCGGAGTTCTGGGGCTACATCAAGGACAAGTACACCACCCTCAAGGAGGCGTACGACCGGATCCTCGCCACCCAGGTATCGGGTCAGTGGCGCTTCAACTGGACCTCCGACGAGCAGCGGATGCCCAACTGGGAGCGGTCCTACGAGCAGACCAAGAAGCACATGCTCGAGGCCTTCGCGGAGACGTACTCGTACTCGCTGCAGCAGACGCTCTACCAGATGGCCACGCGGATCATCAACCACCGCGCGGAGATCGACGAGGTCCGCTTCTCGCTCCCGAACAAGCACCACTTCCTGGTCGACCTCGAGCCCTTCGGGCTGAAGAACGACAACGAGGTCTACTACGCCGCCGACCGCATGTACGGCCTGATCGAGGCCACCATCCTGCGGGACGGCGCCACGGCGCAGATCCCGGTCGACATGACCAACCTCTAAGCGGCACCGAGTGGTCGCCCCCGCCCGTACCGCAGTCGGGCGGGGGCCCACCGACCGGAGGGAAGTTCCATGGCACAGCCCGCAAAGGGGCCGGCGACAGCCGAAGGCCCGTGTTCCACCCCGGCGTCCACCCCCGCCTCGGCCCCCGCCGAGTGCCACCCCGTGGACGAGAAGCTCCCCGCCTCGCGGCTCGTCCCCGCGGCACTCCAGCACATCGCCGCCATGTACGCAGGCGTCGTCACCCCTCCGCTCATCATCGGCCAGGCCGTCGGCCTGGACGCCGCCGGAATGACCCGGCTCATCGCCGCCAGCCTGCTCATCGCCGGCTGCGCGACCATCCTGCAGACGCTCGGCCTCGGCCGCTTCGCCGGAAACCGGCTGCCGTTCGTCAACGCCGCCTCCTCCGCCGGCATCGCGCCGATGCTCGCGATCGCCGAGACCAGCGCCAAGGGGCACCAGCTCCCCGCCATCTACGGCGCGGTGATGGTGGCAGGCGTCTTCTGCCTCGCCGTCGGACCCTTCTTCGGGCGGCTCCTGCGCTTCTTCCCGCCGCTCGTCACCGGCGTCGTGATCACCCTGATCGGCGTCACCCTGATGCCCGTCCCCGTGGGCTGGGCGCAGGGCGGCGACAAGAACGCCGCCGACTTCGGCGCCATGAAGTACCTGGCGCTCGCCGCCTTCACGCTGGTCGTCATCCTGCTCTTCCAGCGGTTCGGCAAGGGCTTCGTCAGGCAGATCGCCCTGCTGCTCGGCCTCTTCATCGGCACGCTCGCCGCGATCCCCTTCGGCATGGCGGACTTCACCGCCCTGAGGGAGGCGCCGGTCGCCGCGCTGCCCGCGCCCTTCGCCTTCGGCACCCCCGAGTTCCAGCCCGCCGCGATCCTCTCCCTGTGCATCGTGATGCTGGTCCTCATGACCGAGTCCAGCGCCGGGATGCTGGCCCTCGGCGAGATCTGCGAGCGCCGCAGCGACGGGAACACCATCACCCGCGGACTGCGCACCGACGGCATCGCCACCCTGCTCGGCCCGGTCTTCGGCGGCTTCCCCACCTCGGCCTTCGCCCAGAACGTCGGCGTCGTCTCGCTGACCCGGGTGCGCAGCCGCTACGTGGTCGCCGTCGCCGGCGGCGCCCTCCTCGTCCTCGGGGCCTTCCCGGTCCTCGGCGCGGTGGTCTCCCTCGTACCGATGCCGGTCCTCGGCGGCGCGGGCATCGTGCTCTTCGGGTCGATCGCCGTCAGCGGCATCCGCACCCTCTCGGAGGCGGGCCTCGACGACAGCTCCAACATCATCCTGGTGGCCGTCGCGCTCGGGGCGGGCATCATCCCGCTCGCCGCACCCACCTTCTACGCCGGTTTCCCCGCCTGGGCACAGACCGTGCTCGGCTCCGGCATCAGCGCCGGCGCGCTCGTCGCCGTCCTGCTGAACCTCTTCTTCCACCATCTCGGCACCCGGAGCCGTCACGCGGCTCCGGCACTCAAATCTTCCTAGGGTCCTGCCGTGCCCAGCCTTTCCCCCTGGAATGAAGGAAGTACCGCCATGGCAGAAGCCTCGGCAGCCCACCAGCGCATCGTCGTCGAGAACACGGCGATCGCAACCGTCGACGCGAACGACACGGAGTACGCCACCGGTCACCTCGTCGTCGCCGGCAACAGGATCGAGTCCATCGGCGCCGGCGACGCCCCCGAGGGTCTGGAGAACGTGGTCCGGCGGATCGACGCCACCGGCCACCTCGTCACGCCGGGTCTGGTGAACACCCACCACCACTTCTACCAGTGGATCACCCGCGGTCTGGCGACCGACCACAACCTGTTCGACTGGCTGGTCGCGCTCTACCCGACCTGGGCCCGCATCGACGAGCAGATGGTGCGCGTCGCCGCCCAGGGTTCGCTGGCCATGATGGCCCGCGGCGGTGTCACCACCGCCATGGACCACCACTACGTCTTCCCGCGGGGCTCCGGCGATCTGTCCGGCGCCATCATCGGCGCCGCCGCCGACATGGGAGTCCGCTTCACCCTCGCCCGCGGCTCCATGGACCGCAGCGAGAAGGACGGCGGCCTGCCGCCGGACTTCGCCGTCGAGACCACCGAGGGCGCGCTCGCCGCGACCGAGGAGACGGTGAGGACGTACCACGACGCCTCCTTCGACGCGATGACCCAGGTCGCCGTCGCCCCCTGCTCCCCCTTCTCCATCTCCACCGAGCTGCTCCGTGAAGGCGCCGCGCTCGGCCGCCGGCTCGGCGTACGGATGCACACCCACGGCTCGGAGACCGTGGAGGAGGAGAAGTTCTGCCACGAGCTGTTCGGCATGGGGCCGACGGACTACTTCGAGTCCACCGGCTTCCTCGGTGAGGACGTGTGGATGGCGCACTGCGTCCACATGAACGACTCCGACATCGAGGCCTTCGCCCGCACCAGGACCGGGGTGGCCCACTGCCCCTCGTCCAACGCGCGCCTCGCCGCGGGCATCGCCCGCGTACCCGACATGCTCAAGGCGGGCGTGCCGGTCGGCCTCGGGGTCGACGGCACCGCGTCCAACGAGTCGGGCGAGCTGCACACGGAGCTGCGCAACGCGCTGCTGATCAACCGCCTCGGCGCCCACCGCGAGGCCGCGCTCAACGCCCGCCAGGCCCTGCGCCTCGGCACCTACGGCGGAGCGCAGGTCCTCGGCCGCGCCGACAGCATCGGGTCCCTGGAGCCCGGCAAGCTCGCCGACTTCGTGCTCTGGAAGGTCGACGGCCTCGGCCACTCGTCGATCGCCGACCCGGTCACGGCCCTCGTCTTCGGGGCCGCGGCCCCGGTCACCGCGTCCTTCGTCAACGGCAGGCAGATCGTCGAGCACAACCGGCTGCTGACCGCCGACGAGGAGCGGATCGCGCGCGACGCGCGCACGGAGGCGCAGCGCCTGGCCCGTATCGCGGCCCAGGCCTGACCCTCCCCAAGGAGTCCGACCGAGGGGGACGGCCCTCGGTCGGTCGCCGTGGACCCGAGCGGGGTTCACGGCAGCCGGGCCGGGGGGTGTACGTACGCAGAGCCGTACGGCACCCCCCGGAACGGTGAACCCCGGGTCCGCATCCCCCACCGGACACGCCGTCACCGCGCCGCACCCCTCCGCGGTCGCACCGCAGAACCTCCAGCACCACCCGCACCACCGCCCCACCCGCATCGAGCCGCATCTCCTGCACCCAGCACCGCATCGCACCACCTCCCTGAAACCACCGTCCCCGCCGACGTGTCACCGACCGGAGGAACCGCCGTGGCCGCCAAGCCCCAGGTTCGCAATGCACAAGACGCAGGCACCGCCCCCGACGGCGCCGCCCCCGACGACGCCGGAACCAAGCATCCGGTCGACGAGACCCTGCCCCCTGTCAAGATGCTCACCAGCGGTCTGCAACACGTGGCCGCCATGTACGCCGGGGTCGTGGCCCCGCCCCTGATCGTCGGAGCGGCCGTGGGCCTGTCCGGCACCGAGCTGACGTTCCTCACCGGCGCCAGCCTCTTCACCGCCGGCCTCGCCACCTTCCTCCAGACCCTCGGCGTCTGGAAGATCGGCGCCCGGCTGCCGTTCGTCAACGGTGTCACCTTCGCCGGCGTCGCCCCGATGCTCGCGATCATCGACACGACGAAGGACAAGGCCGACGCCCTCCCCGTCATCTTCGGCGCGATCATCGTCGCCGGACTCCTCGGCTTCATAGCCGCCCCCTGGTTCTCGCGCCTCGTGCGCTTCTTCCCGCCGGTCGTGACGGGTTCGGTGATCACGCTCATCGGCGTCTCGCTGCTTCCGGTCGCCTTCGGCTGGGCGCAAGGACCCAACCCCACGGCCAAGGACTACGGTTCGACCACCTACCTGTCGCTGGCCGGCATCACGCTCCTCATCGTGCTGCTGCTGCGCCGCTTCACCCGCGGCTTCCTCAAGCAGGTCGCCGTCCTGGTCGGTCTGGTCCTCGGCACGCTCATCGCGATCCCGTTCGGCGTGGCCGACTTCAGCCCGGTGAAGGAGGCCGACATCGTCGGCTTCCCGACCCCGTTCCACTTCGGCGCCCCACAGTTCGCGCTCGCGGCGATCATCTCCATGTGCGTGGTCATGCTGGTCTCCATGACCGAGTCCACCGCGGACATGCTGGCCCTCGGCGAGATCGTCGAGCGGCCCGCCGACGAGAAGACCATCGCCGCCGGACTGCGCGCCGATACCCTCGGCTCCGCGCTCAGCCCGCTCTTCAACGGCTTCATGTGCAGCGCCTTCGCCCAGAACATCGGGCTGGTCGCCATGACCCGCATCCGCAGCCGCTTCGTGGTCGCGTGCGGTGGCGGCTTCCTGGTCCTCATGGGCCTGTCGCCGGTGGCCGCCTCGCTGATCTCGGTCGTGCCGCGGCCGGTCCTCGGCGGCGCGGGCGTCGTCCTCTTCGGCTCGGTCGCCGCGAGCGGCATCCAGACGCTGGTCAAGGCCGGCCTGGAGAAGGACAACAACGTGCTGATCGTGGCCGTCTCGCTCGCGGTCGGCATCATCCCGATCACGAAGCCGGAGTTCTACCACGCCTTCCCCGAGACGGCGAAGATCATCCTGGACTCGGGCATCTCCACCGGCTGCGTCGCCGCCGTCGTCCTCAACGTGCTCTTCAACCACCTCGGCAAGGGCAGCCAGGAGGACACGGTCACCGCACCGATGGAACCGGGCGAGGAGATCTCGGAGACCCGCGCGGCGAAGGCGGCGCACGCCCACTGAGCCGCGTCCCTCCGCACCCGCCCGCCCCGGTCCCCGCGCACGCCGCGGGGCTCGGGGCGCCGGCCGTGGTCCTGATCAACCCCAACACCTCCACGGCGACGACCCGCATGATGACGGCCCTCGCCCGCCGTGCCCTGGCGGGCACCGGTCTGCGCGTCCGCGGGGTGACGGTCTCCGAAGGACCCCCGATGCTCACCGATCCGGCGGCCCTGCGCGCCGCCGCCCCGCACGTCGTGGCGGCCGCGCACCAGGCCGTGACCTCGGGCGACTGCGCGGCCCTGATCGTCGCGGCCTTCGGCGACCCGGGCGTGCCGGAACTGCGGGGACGGCCTGATGCCGGGCCAGGCGACACCCCGGCGTCGGGACCGCGCGCCACGCCCGGACCCGTACCCCGGCCTGAACCCGTGTCCCGGCCCGCACCCGCACCCCCGCCCCCGCTCCCGCCCGCACCCGTACCTCTGCCCGTACCCGTGGTCGGTATCGGCGAGGCGGCGATGGCCGAGGCGGCCGAGGCCGGCCGGCGCTTCGGCATCGCCACGACCACCCCGCGCCTGGCCGGCTCGATCGCCGCGCACGTCGAACGCCTGGGACTCGCCTCCCGGTACACGGGGACGCGCTTCACCCCCGGCGCCCCCGAACGCCTCGCGGCCCGCCCTGAGGCGCTGCTCGCCGCTCTGGAGACCGCGGTCCGCGCCTGCGTCGCACGGGACGGAGCCGAGGCGGTCGTCATCGGCGGCGGCCCGCTGGGCGACGCCGCCGCCGCGCTCCAGGAGCGTCTCGCCGTCCCGGTCGTCGCCCCGATCCCGGCCGCGTGCCGGCAGATCGCCCGACTGCTCGGCGCCGTCTCCTGAGGCGCCCTCACCGCTCGACCTCCATCCGCCGCCCGCACTCGTGGGCCAGGTGCGGATAGGCCGCCGCGATCGCCTCGTACACCCGTCGGCGCAGCAGGCGTTCGGCCTCGGCGCGGCCCGTGTCCCCGTACAGCCCGTCGAGGAGCGTGTCGTAGCGGGAGAGGGCGTGCCGGAGGTAGCCCACCTGCCAGCGGACCATCGCGCCCGCGGTGACACCGCCGGGGCCGCGGGCCCCCAGCAGATGTCGGTGGCGCACCGCGCGCCGTTCCAGTTCGGCGGCGGGCAGCCGGGGGACCTCGATGGGTTCGGCGCGGATCGCCGCGAGGACCGCGCGGCGCCGGCGTTCGGCGCCCGCCCCGGCCGCGGCCGAACCGCGCCCCGCCGTTGCGGCGGAGCCCAGGAACTCCGGGGTGCGCTCCACCGCCTCGACCCGCGCGAGGAGATAGAGCCGCACCGGGGCGAGCGCCCACCGCCTCGGGTCGCGCCCCTGCACGTCGGCCTGGCCGAGCAGCTCGCCGATCATCGCGTCGCTCCATCCGCGCCCGCGCAGCCCGGCCACCGTCACATACGTCGTACGGTCCGTCACGATTCCCCCCTGAGTCCGTTACGGAGAGTGATGGAACCAGTGAAGCGCACCCCACTGACAACGCCCTCCCGGCCGACGTCCCGCCGCCCTCCCTGGGCCGCCCCCTTGCCCCCGCGCCGCCCCCTGTGCCATATAGGTCCAGACCTTTACGGGATGGAGGCACCCCCATGCACCGCCCCCTCACCGCACCCCTGTCGCCGCTCTCCGCGCTCACGCCGCGCTCCGCGTTCCCCGCGCTCGTCGTCGCGACCGCGCTCTCGGCCGTCCTCACCGGCTGTTCCGGCACCGCCGAGGCGGCCAGGGACACCCACGCCCCCACCGCGCCCACCGGTGTCACCGCCACCGCCGGCAGCGCGAGCACGGTGCACGTCATGTGGAGCGCGGCCGCCGACGACCGAGGCGTCACGGGCTACACGGTCTACAGCGAAGGCCGGAAGGTGAAGGACCTGCCCGCCGGCGCCCTCATGACCGACGTCGTGGGACTCGCGCCCGCCACCCCGCACACCTTCACCGTCCGGGCCCGCGACGCCGCCGGCAACGTCTCTCCGGACAGCCTCGCCGTCACGGCCACCACCCCCGCGGCCACCGCCGAGGACCGCACGCCACCCACCCGCCCCACCGCCCTGCGCGCCACCGCCGCCGGCCCCGGCGAGGCCACCCTCGGCTGGCGGCCGGCCCGCGACGACACCCGGGTCACCGCCTACGACGTCTACCAGGCCGGCTCCCGTGTCCACACCGTCCCCGGCACCGACACCACCGCCCGCCTGACCCACCTGCGCCCCGCCACCGCCTACACCTTCACCGTCCGGGCCCGCGACGCCGCCGAGAACTCCTCCCCGGACAGCGCCCCTGCCGACCTCACCACCCCGGCAGCGCCCGGCGCCCGCCCCGACACCGCTCCCACCGCGGTCACCGCCAAGGCCACCCGGGGCGCCCTGACCCTCACCTGGACCCCGCCCCGCACCGGCGGCGCCCCGGTCAAGGAGCACCAACTCCACCTGAACGGACGCTTCGCCACCACCATCGTCTGGGGCGCCGAACCCCCGCCGGGGCCCGTCACCTACACCCTCACCGTCCCCGCCACGCCCGGCGTCCGCTACGTGCTCACCCTCCGCGCCCGGCTTCCCGACGGCACCTGGGGCGACTTCTCGGCCCCGTGCACGGTGGTGACGGTCTGACGACCGCCGCTGACCCCGCGTCCGGCCCCGCCCCGAACTACGCTGGGAAGCGTGGCCGAGATCGTCCTCACCAACACCGGGCTCGACGCGTTCCTGGCGGCGAGTCCCGAGTTCCGGGGCCCGGGAGCGTTCAGGGCCGCGGACGCCGTGCTGAGTCTGCTCGCGCTGCGCGGGGCGGACCGGGGGGCGGGGGTGCCGGAGCCGACGCCCGCGCTCGTCAAACGACTCCTCGTGGAGGACCTGCCCGCGTTCGTGGGCGCGACGCCCGAGGAGCTGAGCCTGTATCCGGCGGTCCTGCGGGCGCTGGCCGGGCGCTTCGACGGGGCGCGGCGCGAGCGGGTCGAGGGAGTGATCAGGGAGTCCCTGGGCGACTTCGAGCGCGCCATGGGCGATCCCGGGAACCTCACCTGGCCCCGCTGGTACGCCCAGCTCCTGCGGGCCGACGGCACCGATCCCGGTGACCCCGAGGCCGTGCGCTCCTGGCTGTCCCGGCTCGACGGGCCTCCGGTGCCCGACGGGGTGCGCCGGGCGGACCTCATGGGACGCACCGCCGTCGCCGACGTGCTCCTCGCCGAGGCCCTGACCAGGGCGTACGTCCGCGATGCCGAGCAGCCGCCGGCCGCCGGTCCGCTGCTCTCGGACCACGACGTCGCCCAGGGCATCGGGACCGTCGCCGCCGCGCTCCTCGACCGGTGGACCGCGGCCGGCCTCGCCGAAGGGCTCGCGGGGGAGTACGCCCACCTCGCGCCCGGACCGGACGACTTCCCCCACCTCGCCCTCGCCGACGCCCTCCTCGACGAGCACCTCGACTACTACGGCGACCCCTCCGTGCCCCTGCCCCCGCCGGAGCCGGAGACGATCGGTGCGGGCGACGGACCGGGCGCCGACAGCGGGGACCTGGAGCGGGACGCCGATGCCCTCGCCTCCGCCGTCGACGAGCTCGCCGAGGCCGAGGAAGGTCCGTACGGCAGCGAGGCCGCCCACCTGCTGTACACGCTCTACCAGCGAGGCTGCTCCGCCGAGTCCGTCGCCCGCAGGGCCGCGGAGTTCGAGGACTGGGCCGTCGACCCGGCCCTGGAGGACGCCCCGGTCCGCGTACCGCCGCCGGCCTCGCCTTCGTACACCACCCCGACCGCGGGCGAACTCGCCCGGCTGCTCGGGTCACCCGGGGTCACCGACACCGACCGGGCGCGGCTCGACAAGCCGGCCCACGAGCTGGCCGCGGTCGTCGACCGGCTCGCCGCCACCGGGCTCGTCTTCCGGCGGGGCGACGCCTTCGGGCTGACCCCGCACGGCGCCCGGGTGGTCCGCTATCTCCTCACCGTGCGCCGGGTCGCCGTGCCCGACGCCGCGGAGGCGGCGGCCTGGGACGCCGACACGCTGGTGGCCGCGGCCGCGGGCTGGCCGCCGGCCGTCGCGAACCGGGTCCTCTCCGACTGGCTGCGCGCGCACGGGGGCGGTGCCGAGGCGTGGACCGCGTTGTTCGGCGCCTTCGGCAGCGTCAACGCCGGCACCTCCGAAGCCGCCGCCACCCGTGCGCTGCTCGGCCTGGTCGACTGGACCGCCGTCCCCTCCGGGGCGCTGCGCGGAGCCCTCGCCGGACCGGTGACCGGGGCGAGGGCGGAGGAGGCGCTGCGAGCCCGCGGGGAGCCGGTGGACCCGGTCCTGGTGCCGGCCGCCGCCCGGGCACTGCGGGTGCTCGACGGGCTGCCCGCCAAGCGGGGGCCGCTGGAGTCGCGTCGGGCGGCCTTCGACGCGGCCGCCGCCCGCTGGCCCGGTGGTTCGGCGGCGCTGATCCGGGCGATGACGGAGGCGGACCCGCACGAGACCGCGCGGGTCCTGGGTCCCCTCGGCGTCAGCCTGCCGTGAGGTACATGCCCGACGCGCCCGCGCCGGCCGTGTTGCGGCAGCTGAAGTTGCCGGTCGGCTGGGCGTTGACGAGCGCGAGGCAGCGGCCCAGCGCCGCCTGGCCGTAGAAGTTGGGGTGCATGTTCTCCTGGAGCGGGCCCTGGGTCTGGTTCTGGTCGATCCAGCGCGCCCACTCGCTCGTGGCCGCCGAGGCCGGCACGGTCGACGTGACCTGCTTGCTGGCCTTCGCGCACACCTCACGGCCCTGCAGCATGTCGCGCAGATCCATGAACTGCGCCCCCTTGGACGTCGCGACCGCCTTCAGCCGGTTCGCGATCTGCGGGACGAGGGAGTCGCGGGCCCAGTCGGAGTCCAGGTTCCAGAAGGGACAGCCGCCGGTGTTCGTACGGCTCCAGCCGCTCTCGACGTAGCGGTTCTCGGCGGCGCGGGGGATGGGGGAGGGGTACGACTGGAGCACGATCCGGTAGTCGGATGCGGCGTAGCCGGCGCCGGTCATCACGGTCCTGATCTCGTCGATCGCCTTGCCGACGTTCGCCATGACCCCGTCGATCTTCGCGTCGACCTCGGCCTGCTGGTCGTCGTGGCAGTAGGAGTACCAGACGATGTAGTCGGTCGCGCAGGTGGTGATGATGTCGGCGAAGCCGAGGTCGTTGCCGCCGATCGACAGGGCGATCAGCTTCACGTCGTTCGTGGCGGCGACCGTGGCCAGCTGGTCGGCCTGCGGGGCCTCGCCCTTGTACGACACACCGCCGTTCGCCGCGCGGAAGACGTTCGCCGTGGTGGCTCCGGAGCACGCGAGGTTGATCAGCTGGGAGGCGATGGCGCCCGCGCTCCTGACCTCGGCGGAGTCGGAGCGGTGGCAGCCGTTGGCCGCGGTGGTGCCGTACACCCGGCTCGGGTCGTAGCCGCTGCCGGTCCAGGCGCGGTCGGTGCCGTTGCGGCTGCCGCTGGTGGTCAGGCTGTTGCCCTGCCAGCGGCCGGCCTCGCCGGAGATGTAGCTGTCGCCCATGGAGACGACGGCGGTGGGTCCGGAACCGGCCGAGGCGGCGGCGGGGGAGGGGGCCAGGGAGACGATTCCGGCGGCGACACACAGGGCGAGCAGTCCGCGCAGGGCGCGGTGCGGGGACGAAGACATGGCTGTGCTCCTGCGGTGTGCGGTACGCGAGGTACGCATCGACGTGGGGGACAGCCGCCGGCCGGTGGCATGGCGGAATCTGGCACGTCCCGACTTGTTACCGCTAGGTAGCGGCGTATTGCGGTTACGTCACGTGACTTGTGAAACGCCATGGATCGAAAACCGCCACGCACCACCGCGAACAGCAAAAAGACCCCGCCCCCGGTGCTGTGCGAACACCGGGGGCGGGGCCTGGCTGTGGGCCGGGCGGCTGCTGTGCGGTCAGCCGACCAGCTGGTCGTACGCGGGGACGGTCAGGAAGTCCGCGTAGTCGGCGTCGAGGGAGACGTGCAGCAGGAGGTCGTGCGCCTGCTGCCACTTTCCGGCCGCGAAGGCCTCCTCGCCGATCTCCTCGCGGATCGCGGCCAGCTCCTCGGCGGCCACCTGGCGGGCGAGCTCCGGGGTCGCCCGCACGGTCTCGCCGTTGTGCTCGAACTCGACGCCCGCGTTGATCCACTGCCAGATCTGCGAGCGCGAGATCTCGGCCGTGGCCGCGTCCTCCATCAGGTTGAAGATGGCGACGGCGCCGAGGCCGCGCAGCCAGGCCTCGATGTAGCGGATGCCGACCTGGACCGCGTTGCGCAGGCCCTCGTAGGTGGGGTGGGCGTCCAGGGAGGCGATGTCGATCAGTTCGGGTCCGGCGACGTGCACGTCCTCGCGCAGCCGGTCCTTCTGGTTCGGCTTGTCGCCGAGCACCGCGTCGAAGGAGGCCATGGCGATCGGCACCAGGTCGGGGTGGGCGACCCAGGAGCCGTCGAAGCCGTCGCCGGCCTCGCGGTCCTTGTCGGCCTTGACCTTCTCGAAGGCGACCTTGTTGACCTCGGCGTCCTTGCGGGACGGGATGAAGGCCGCCATGCCGCCGATCGCGTGCGCGCCGCGCTTGTGGCAGGTGCGGACGAGGAGTTCGGTGTACGCGCGCATGAACGGGGCCGTCATGGTGACCGCGTTGCGGTCCGGCAGGACGAACTTGGCGCCGCCGTCACGGAAGTTCTTGACGATGGAGAACAGGTAGTCCCAGCGGCCCGCGTTCAACCCGGCGGCGTGGTCGCGGAGTTCGTAGAGGATCTCCTCCATCTCGTACGCGGCCGTGATGGTCTCGATGAGGACCGTGGCGCGGACGGTGCCCTGCGGGATGCCGACGTAGTCCTGGGCGAAGACGAAGATGTCGTTCCAGAGGCGGGCCTCCAGGTGCGACTCGGTCTTCGGCAGGTAGAAGAACGGGCCCTTGCCGAGGTCGATCAGGCGCTGGGCGTTGTGGAAGAAGTAGAGGCCGAAGTCGACCAGCGCGCCCGGGACGGGGCGCCCGTCGACGGTCAGGTGACGCTCCTCCAGATGCCAGCCGCGCGGGCGCATCACGACCGTGGCGAGCTGGTCGGCCGGCTTGAGGGCGTAGGACTTGCCCGACTTCGGGTCCGTGAAGTCGATGTTCCGCGTGTAGGCGTCGATCAGGTTGACCTGACCGAGGACGACGTTCTCCCAGGTCGGCGCCGAGGCGTCCTCGAAGTCCGCGAGCCAGACCTTCGCGCCGGAGTTCAGCGCGTTGATCGTCATCTTCCGGTCGGTCGGGCCGGTGATCTCCACGCGCCGGTCGTTCAGCGCCGCCGGGGCGGGCGCGACCTTCCAGGAGTCGTCGGCGCGGATCGCCGCCGTCTCCGGCAGGAAGTCCAGCGTGGACGTACGGGCGATCTCGGCGCGGCGCTCGGCGCGGCGGGCGAGCAGCTCGTCCCGGCGCGGGGTGAACCGACGGTGCAGCTCGGCCACGAAGGTGAGGGCCGCGTCGGTGAGCACCTCCTCCTGGCGCGGCAGGGGCTCGGCTTCGACGACGACCAGGGAGGACGGCGCTGGTGCGGACATGAAACTGTCACTTCCTTCAGCGGGCTTCACGGGCGGTGCCTGCCGGCCGCCGGGCGTCGTCAGTGGCACGCCGTGCCACAGGCGCCGGGATACGGCCGGGAGCGCCGTCACGAGGGATCAGGCGCTTCTGAACAGTGGATACTAGTTTCCTCATAGTGGAAGTTCAATGGTTTGTTGATGTCGAGATTCTTTGGGTCGACACAACGTGGCGCTGGGTGCCACCCCCTTCACTCCAGGTGCACCAGGTCCGCCTCCGTGTCGATGTCATAGGGCTCGGCCACATCCGAACAGTCCACGAGCGTGATCGCATCCCGGTGCGCCCGCAGGTACTCCCGCGCCCCCTGGTCCCCGACCGCGCCCGCCGCGACCGCCGCCCAGCGATCCGCCCCGAACAGCACCGGATGACCGCGCCTCCCCCCGTACGAGGCCGCCACGAGCGAGTCGCGCGAGCGGTACGCCGCCCGCACCCGGGCCACCGCCTCAGGACCGATCCCCGGCTGGTCGACCAGCGACACCAGGGCCGCGTCCACCGGCAGGACCTCCGCCCGGAGCGAGGCCAGCCCGACCCGTAGCGAGGAGCCCATGCCCTCCGCCCAGTCCGGGTTGTCCACCAGTACGCAGCCCGGCAGCCGCGCCTGCGCCCGGACCCGGTCGGCGCCCGCGCCGAGCACCACGTGCACCACCTCGCAGCCGCCCTCGCGCAGCGCCCGCACCGCGTGCTCGACGAGCGGACGGCCGCGGTGCAGGAGCAGGGCCTTCGGGCGGCCGCCCAGCCGCCGGCCGCCGCCGGCCGCCAGCAGCAGGCCCGCCACGAGGGGTTCTTCCGACTCACGCGTCATGAGGACTGCATACCGCACCTGAGCCGCGCCACACGGACGCCTGAAATCGCGTCCGCCCGCTGGCGCGCCGGGCGCGCGAAGGAGTTAACTGGCCCGCGGCCCCGGACGCCCGACCACCGCCCGACGGGTCGGCACAAGGACGTGCGGAAGGGGGGGCGTGAGTCCCCTGGGGGGAGAACCATGTTGCGAAGCGTGGGGCAGAGGCGAGTGAGCGCTGACGGCGTGGACCCGAGGGCGGCCGACGACGGCGTGGACCCCAGGGTGGTGGCCGACGACGGCGTGGACCGGAGGGCGGCCGATCGCGTCGTGGACCCGAGGGCGGCCGATGACGGCGTGGACCCCAGAGTGGTGGCCGATGACGGCGTGGACCCGCGGGTGGCCGGGCTGCGCGCCGCCGTGTCCCGGCTCAGGCGGGAACTCGCCGGGCACCGGCGCGAGTTCGCCGACCGGGAGATCGCCGAGGACGAGCTCGCCGCGCTCGACGCGATGGCGACGAGCGGCGCCCCCGAGGTGTGGCGGCTGCGCCGCTCCCTGCTCCTGATCGCCGGCGCCGTCGGCTCGGTCAGCGCTCTCGCCGAAGGTCTCACGGGAGTCCGCCGCGCCGTCGAACTCTTCGGCCCGACGGTGCCGGAGCGGCCCGCCCGCGACGGGGAGCAGGCGACGTCCCGGTACCCCGAAGGGCAGGGGAGTCCGACGTCGTCGGGGCCCGAAGGGGAGGGGCGTCCGACGTCGTCGGGCCAGCTCGGAGCGGAGGGGTTTTCGGCGTTTCCGGGCCGGCGGGGTGAAGAGGCGCGTCCGGCGCTGCCCGGGCAGCGGGACGGGGCGGGTCGTCCGACGTCGCCGGGGCAGCGGGACGGGGCGGGGCCTCCGGCGTTGCCGGGGCAGCGCGACCGGTCCCCTCACCCGGCCACACCCGGGCAGCTCGACCCGGAAGGGCGACCGGAGACCTGAGGGCGGACGCGCCGCGACGCCCGGGCACCTCGACCCAGAAGGGCCACCGGACGCCTGAGCGAGGGGACGGGGGCGCCGCGACGGGGAGGGGACGGGGGCGCCGCGACGGCCGGGCCGCTCGACCCGGAAGGCGACCGGACCGGACGCCCGAGAGCCCGGGCGCCGTAGGGAGTTCCCTTCCGCTACCCGGTAGGGGTTCCCCTTCCGGTACCCGGTAGGGGTACACCCTTCCCTGGGCCGCTTTTCGCCATTGCTGGGAAACTGCTGTGTGAAGCGGGGCTGCCCGGCATCCGAGCGGAGGGTGGTGGCGAGCGTGGTGGACATGCGCGACGACCCCCCGCGACGACCGGACCTCTCCGGCGTCGACCCCTTGGGCGACCCCTTCCTCCGAACCCGCTTCGCCCCGCCGGCGCTGCCCGCCTCGTTCCTGCGAAGGGCGCGGCTGGTCGACCACCTCGGGCAGGCGCCGCGGGCCCCGCTGACCGTGGTCGAAGGCTGCGCCGGTGCGGGCAAGACCCTGCTGGTCGCGGACTGGGCCGCCCGCCTCGACCCGCCGGTCGCCTGGCTCACCCTCGACGCGGCGATCCAGGGCCCCGGCATGTTCTGGGCCCACTTCCTCCAGGCCCTGCGCGCCGCCGGGGAGCCGATGCCCCCCTCGATCGGCTCGCCCGCCCGGGCGAGCCGGGTCGACCACACGCTGCTGGCCCGGCTCGCCGCGGAGCTCGGGGGCCGCGACCGGCCGGTGACCGTCGTGATCGACGAGTTCGACCGGATGACCGCCCCCGAGACGGCGCGCCAGCTGGAGTTCGTCCTGCACCACGGAGGCCCGGGCCTCCGCCTGGTCCTGGTCACCCGCACCGAGCCGCTCCTCCCGCTGCACCGCTACCGGGTCTCGGGGGAGATGACCGAGATCCGCGGCGCCGACCTGGCCTTCACCGCCGAGGAGGCGGTCACGCTCCTGGAGCTGCACGGCCTCGACCTGTCCGTCGCGGCCGCCGGGGCGCTGGTCGAGCGCACCCGGGGCTGGGCGGCGGGCCTCCGGCTGTGCGCCCTGGCCGCCCGGCTGAGCCCCGACCCCGAGCTCTACCTGAAGGAGTTCGAGGCGGGCCGCAGCACGATCGCCGACTTCCTGCTCGCCGAGGTGCTCGAACGGCAGCCGCTGCCCACCCAGGACCTGCTGCTCCGGGTCAGCGTCCTCGAACGTTTCCGTCCCGCTCTCGCGGACGCGCTCACCGGTCGGCACGACGCCGCGCCCATCCTCGCCGGACTGCTCCGCGACAACACGTTCGTGGAGGACTTCGGGCACGGCTGGTACCGGCTCCACCCGCTCTTCCGGGAGATCCTCCGGACCCATCTGCGCCGACGCCATCCCGGCCTGGAACGGCACCTGCACCGGCGGGCGGCCCGATGGCTGCGGCGCTCCGGGGCGCTGCCGGAGACGCTGGCGCACGGCGCCGCCGCGGGGGACTGGAACCTCGTCTCGGGGGCGCTGATCGACGACCTGGCGATCGGCCAGCTGTTCACCGGGCCCCGCGCGGACGAGCTGGCCGAGCTGTTCGCCCGGATGGACGCGGAGACGGGGACCGAGGCGGAGGCGGGAAGGGGTACGGGCACGGGGTCGGAGACGCGGGCGCCGAGCCCGGCGACCGACCTCGTCCGCGCCGCGCGCCACCTGTCCCGGCACGAGCTCGACCGGGGCCTGGCCCACCTCCGCCAGGCCGAGGAACGGCTCCCCGCCGACCTTCACGACGCCACGGCCGCCCGGCTCGGCTGCGCGCTGCTGGAGGCCCTGGCGGGGCGACTCACCGGCTCCGTACGGCAGGCGGAGGAGGCCGCCCGAGCCGCCTCGGAACTGCTGCGGTCGGTGCCCGCCCCGTTGCTCGACGAGCACCCCGAGCTCGTCGCCCTGCTCCACACCCACCTCGGCTCGTCCCGGCTGTGGGCCGGCCACCTCGACGAGGCGCGGGTCGCCCTCACCGACGTGACCCGCGGTCCCGGCGACCCCGCCACGGCCCTGCCGCGCCGGGACTCGCTGGAGCACCTGGCCCTCATCGACTACCTCGACGGGTGGCCGAGCGGAGCACAGCGCAGGATCGACGCGGCGACGGCCGAGACGGAGCGTTTCGGCCTCCTCCCGCCTGCCGGCCACGGCCTGGGACAGCCGGTCCTCGCCGCCGTCGCGGTCGAGCGCGACGAGGTGGCCCGCGCGGAGGGCCTGCTCGCCCAGCTGCCCGACGCCCCCGCGCCGGATCCGGTGACGGCCGCGGGCCGCCGCGTCGCCACCGCCCGGCTGCTCCTGGCCCAGGGGCGTACCCGCGCCGCGCTGGCCGCCGCGGAACAGGACATCCCCGCCCACGAGGACTCCCCGTGGGCCCGGGGGCACGCCGCCCTGGTCGCCTCCGCCGCCCACCTCGCCGAGGGCCGCCCGGAGGCCGCCGCCGAGGTCCTGCGCGCGGTGGCCGGGGACCAGCCGATGTGCCTCGTCGGCGCGGCGCGGGCCCGCCTCGCGGCCGGTGACCCCGACGCGGCCCTCCTCCTGCTCGACGAGCTGCCCGGCCACGCCCGCGTCGGCCCGGCGGTGACCGTACGCGCCGCGCTGGTCCGCGCCCGGGCCGCGCGCCTGACGGGCGACCTCGGCGCCGTGCACCGGTGGCTCGAGAGGGCGCTGCGGGGGGCCAGGACCGAGGAGCTGCGGCGCCCCTTCCTGGAAGCCGGGGCCTGGATCGGCCCGTTCCTGACGGCGGCGCCCCTGCGGGGCCTGGCGGCCGGCTGGCTCGTGCCCGGGTCCGCGGCGCGCGGTGGGGCGGCGGGCCCCGACGACGCAGCGGTGCCCCCGGACGCGCCGCTGCTGGAGCCGCTGAGCGAGCGCGAGCGCGACGTGCTCCGCCGGCTCGCCCGCACGATGTCGACCGAGGACATCGCCGCCGACCTGTACGTGTCGGTCAACACGGTGAAGACCCACCTCAAGAGCGTCTACCGGAAGCTGGCGGTGCACCGGCGGAACGACGCGGTGCGCCGGGCCCGCGAGCTGGGCCTGCTGTGACGTGACGGCCCGCTCACCCGCGGCGGGTGAGGCGGCCGGGGCCCGATTCGGATGCGATGGCATCGGCGGGGCGTGCCCGTCGCCGTGACGGCGACCCGGCCGTCCGGCCGTCCCGGCGCAACCCGGCGAGGCGGACGCGAGGTGGACACGGTGAGACGGTGGAGCGCTCTGATCGTCCTGGGGACGGCCCAGTTCCTGATGGTGCTGGACACGGCCGTCATGAACGTCTCCATCAGCCAGCTGGTCGAGGACTTCGACACCGAGGTGACCGCGATCCAGGCCGTCATCACCCTGTATGCCCTGGTCATGGCCGCCTTCATGATCGTCGGCGGTCGGATCGGGGACATCCTGGGACGCCGCCGCGTCTTCCTGATCGGCATGATCGTCTACGGCACGGGATCGGCGCTGACCGCCGTCTCGCCCACCCTGTGGGTGCTGGCCCTCGGCTGGTCGGTCATCGAGGGGCTCGGCGCCGCCCTGGTGCTGCCGTCCATGGCGGCCCTGGTGGCCGAGTCCTACCGGGGCCGGGACCGCTCCGTCGCGTACGGCGTCATCGGCGGCCTCGCGGGCGCCGGCATCGCCGTGGGCCCCCTGCTGGGCGGCTGGGTGACGACCTACCTGACCTGGCGTCTCGTCTTCGCCGGTGAGGTCGTGGTGGTGCTCGCCGTCCTCCTCTTCCGGCGGGCGATCACCGAACTGCCCGCCGCGGGCCGGCGCCCCGGGCTGGACGTCGTCGGCGCCGTGCTGTCGGCGGCCGGCCTGGGGCTCGGCGTCCTCGGGGTGCTGCAGAGCACCTCCTGGGGGTGGGTGGAGCCCCGCGACCCGCCCTTCACGGTGTTCGGCTTCGCCCCGACCCTGTTCGTGGTCGCGGCCGGAGTGGGCCTGCTGTACGCCTTCCAGGCCTGGGAGCGGCGCAGGGAGGAGCGCGGTCAGGACCCGCTGGTCCACCTGGCCCTGTTCCGCAGGCCGGTCCTCAGATCCGGGCTGATGACCCTGGTGAGCCAGAACCTCATCCTGCTGGGGCTGTTCTTCACCATCCCGCTCTACCTCCAGGTGGTGCAGGGGTTCGACGCCTTCCAGACGGGACTGCGGCTGCTGCCGGTCTCGGTCACCATGCTCGTGGCCTCGCTCGGCGGGGCGCGCCTCGGGCGCAGGGCGGGACCGCGCAGGGTCGTACGCGTGGCCCTCGTCATGCTGGTGGCGTCCATCGCCTGGCTGCTCGGCACCATCGACCCCGTCATCGACGACTCCCAGTTCTTCGGGGCCATGGCGCTGCTCGGCCTGGGCATGGGACTGCTCGCCTCGCAGCTCGGCAACGTCGTCCAGTCCACCGCGGGGGAGCAGGAGCGCAGCGAGGTCGGCGGCCTGCAGTTCACCGCCCAGAACCTGGGCTCCGCGCTGGGCACCGCCCTCATCGGATCGATCCTCATCGGCGCCCTGGCCCACGCCTTCACCACGCAGGTCGAGCAGAACCCGCGCCTCTCCGAAGAGGCCCGCCGGCAGACGAGCGTCGCCCTGGAATCCGGCGTCAGCTTCGTCTCCACGGACCACGTCCGCTCGGCGGCCGAGGAGGCCGGCCTGCCCCCGGACGAGGTGGACGCCGTCACGGAGTCCTACGCCTCGGCCCAGCTCGACGGCCTGAAGGCGGCCGTCCTCGCGACCGGCGGCATCACGCTGGCGAGCTTCCTGGTGACGCGCCGCCTGCCCACCGCGGGCTCGGCCCCGGCCGCGGGCGCGGTCGCCGACCCCCCGCCGCCGAGCCCGGCGAGCCCCTCCGGCCCGCCGAGCCCGCAGCAGCCGACGACTCCCCCCGCCGCGCCGCCGGCAGCGCCGAAGCGGCGGCGGCCCCGACAGCCCAGGAGGTCGTGATGCCCGGAGCCGGCCGTGTCGGTCACCCCCGCAGGGTGAGGCCGAAGGAGGTCCCCGGGACGGACCATCGGTTCATGCAGTACGAGATCCGCGTCGAGGGTCACATGTCGGAGCCGCTGATCAGCGCCTTCCCCGAGCTGGAGCACGTGGTGATCTCCGGTCAGACGGTGCTGTACGGCCCGGTCGTGGACGAGGCGCACCTCTACGGACTGCTGGCCCGCTTCCAGTCGCTCGGACTCCACGTGGTGGAGCTGCGGCGGCTCCCGGACTGACCACGTCCGGAGCCGCGTCCGTACTCGTTCGCGCGACCGCGCTCACCCGCCGCGGGTGAGGCCGACCCCTACGAGGCCGCGCACGCTGAAGACAACCCGGAACGGCATCCGGGACCGACCCGGAACGGAGCAGAAGATGGGCACCTATCTCGCCTACGACTATCCGCTGCTGAGCGCCTTCTGGACCATGCTGTGGTTCTTCCTGTGGATCCTGTGGTTCATCCTGCTCTTCCGGATCATCGGCGACATCTTCCGCGACGACACCCTGAGCGGCTGGGGCAAGGCCGGCTGGCTCGTGTTCGTCATCATCCTGCCCTTCCTCGGCGTGCTCGTGTACGTCATCGCGCGGGGCAAGTCGATGGGCCACCGCGAGATCACGCACGCGCGCAAGAGGCAGCAGGAGTTCGACGCCTACGTCCGCGAGACGGCGGGCGGCGGCCGGAGCAGCGCGGACGAACTCGCCAGGCTCTCCGAGCTCCGGACCCGCGGTGACCTCACCGAGGAGGAGTTCCTCCGGGCCAAGGAGATGGTCCTCAGCGGCAGCGGCACCGGCCCGTCCGGATCCACCGGAACCGGCCCGTCCGCGGGCACCGGCGCCGCCCCCCGAGCGTGACTGCCGGGGACAGGGAAAGGAAAGACAGAGATGACCGCCACACACCCTCGTGGGACGCACACGGCCAGGTACGCCTGGGCCGAGGGACTGACCGCGTTCGCCGCAGTGATGCTCGCCCTCGCGGGGCTGCTCGGCATCTTCCGCGGCATCATGGCCATCGCCGAGGACGAGGTCTTCCTCGCCACTCCGAAGTACGTCTTCCAGTGGGATCTGACCGGATGGGGCTGGATCCATCTCGCGCTGGGAGTGGTCGCCGTCCTCATCAGCGTGGGGCTCTTCCAGGCGGCGACCTGGGCGCGGATCGCCGGCGTGGGCATCGCCGGCCTCGTGATCATCGCCAACTTCCTCTCGCTGCCGTACTACCCGGTGTGGTCCGTCATCATGATCACCATGTCCGGATTCGTCATCTGGGCCCTGTGCGTCAACCGCAACGACGCCGCCGGCCGAAGCGACGTGCGCTGAAGGCGCCCAGGAGGCAGCCGTGAAGGATCTGAAGTTCGAGCAGAAGCGCTCGCTGACCCGCGACGAGGCCGCGGACCTGCTGACGGAGCTCGCCGAGGCGTTCAAGGAGGGCGGTGAGGCCGAGCTCGAGCTGGGCACCGGAGTGCTGAGCATGAGGGTCCCCGAGGAGTTCCGCACCGAGGTGGAGTTCGAGGTCGGCGACGGCGAGATCGAGCTGGAGATCGAGCTGAAGTGGCGGACGGGCGGCGGACGCGGCACCTCCGCCGCCTCGGACCGGGCGCCCGCCAGGTCCGACGGCGAAACCGGATCCGAGTCGGAGTCGGAGTCGGAGTCCGGGGCCGAAGGGGAGGAGGCGGCCGAGCCGGCCGCCTCCGACGAAGAGGCCGGTTCCGCCGAGGCGGCGGAGCCGGCCGGGCCCTCCGCCACCCGGGGCCGGAAGACCGCGGCGGCCGCGAGGACGAGGCGGGCCCCCGCCAAGCAGGCCCCGGCCAAGCAGGCCTCGGCCAAGCGGACCGCCGCCAAACGGACGACGGCCAAGCGACCCGCGAAGCGGACCTCCGGCAAGCAGTCCTGAGCCGACCGCTCGGAAGCCGGCCCTTCGTGGGCCGGCTTCCGACTTCCGTTCGCGCGCCGACGTCGGGCCACCCTCGGTGAGCCGGCCCGTGAGAGGGCCTGAACGTCCGGCCGTCGCCCGGTGCCGCCCCGGCCGTCGCCCCGGTGCCGCCCCGGCCGTCGCCCCGGTGCCGACCGGCGCCGGGGCGGCCGCGTGGCGGCAGGGCTCGCGGCGTCCAGTACGAGGCCTCGCGCCCGGCACACCGAGAGCACGCGCCTGACGCCGCGTGGCCGCCCTCCGGGCGACGACGGGAGTCTGACGAGAGGACCTAGCGCCGGATCAGCCGTCGGGCCGTGGCCGCCGCCACCGCCGCCGTGCGGGACTCGACGCCGAGCTTGGCGAAGATGTGCACCAGGTGGGACTTCACCGTCGCCTGGCTGAGGAACAGCGCCTTGCTGATCTGCTGGTTCGACAGGCCCTCGCCCACCAGCTGGAGGACCTCCAGCTCCCGCTTGGTCAGCGCCTCGGCCGGGGTGCGCATCCGGTCCATGAGCCGGTGCGCCACCGCGGGGGCCAGCGCCGACTGGCCGGCCGCCGCCGTGCGCACCGCCGCCGCGAGCTCCTCCGGCGGGGCGTCCTTCAGGAGGTAGCCCGAGGCGCCGGCCTCCACCGCGGCGAGGATGTCCGCGTCCGTGTCGTACGTGGTCAGGACCAGCACCCGCGGCCCGCCCGCGACGGCGGTGATCGCGGCGGTCGCCTCCGAGCCGTGCATCCCGGCGCCGAACTGGAGGTCCATGAGGACCACGTCGACGCCCCCGGCGGCGGCCAGTTCGACGGCCCGCTCGGCCGTCGCCGCCTCCGCGACCACGGCGAAGTCCGGCTCGGTGTCGAGTACGGCCCGGAGCCCGGCCCGTACCACCGGGTGGTCGTCGGCGAGCAGCAGTCGGATGGTCATGCGTCGGACTCCAGCGGACGAGGCGAGGGGGAGACGGGGACGGGCACGGAGAGCGGGAGGGGGAGCGGAAGGGAGACGGCCACGGCGGTCCCCTGCCCCGGGGCCGACTCGACGGTGAACGAGCCGCCCAGCGACTCGGCCCGCGAGCGCATCGCCGGCAGCCCGAAACCGCCCACCGACGAGGGCCGTACGGCCCGGGGGTCGAAGCCCTCGCCGTCGT
Organism: Streptomyces sp. NPDC053431; assembly: GCF_044544925.1. Taxonomy (NCBI): domain Bacteria; kingdom Bacillati; phylum Actinomycetota; class Actinomycetes; order Kitasatosporales; family Streptomycetaceae; genus Streptomyces; species Streptomyces sp. NPDC053431. The sequence goes on from NZ_JBITXX010000008.1 coordinate 127,233, forward strand.
CGACCACGTCCAGCGTCACCGAGCCGCCCATGAACGACAGGGTGATCTCCGCCCGGGAGGCCGCGGCGTGCCGGACGGTGTTCGCGAGCGCCGACTGGGCGATGCGCAGCAGCGCCACCTCGTACGGGGTGGGCAGCTCGGCCGGCGTCCCGCTCATCGAGAACCGCACCCGCGGACCGTCCGGACCCGCCGTCCCGCACAGCCGCTCCAGCGCCCCGGCGAGCGAACCGTGCTCCAGATCCGGGGGCGCCAGGGCGCGGACGAAGCGCCGGGCCTCCGCCAGGTTGTCCTGCGCGGCCCGCCGGGCCGCGTCGATGTGCCCGGCGGCCGGCGAGCCCTCCGGCAGCGCCCGCTCGGCGGCCCGCAGCAGCAGCTGGATCGAGGAGAGGCCCTGCGCCAGGGTGTCGTGGATCTCCCGCGCGAGCCGCTCGCGCTCGGCAAGGGTCCCCGCGTGCCGCTCGGCCGCCGCGAGCTCGGCCCGCGTGGAGATCAGCTCCTCGATCAGCCGGCGGCGTCGCTCGCTCTCCCGGTACAGCGCCTGGTAGCCGAGCACGGTCGCCACGGCGACCGCCGCGCCGAGCAGCGGCCCGATGAAGACGCCGGGGTTGAGCGCGGCGCCGTGCCGCACGTACGACAGGATCGCCGCGCAGGCCGTGAGCGCCACGGCCGGCAGCGACCAGCGCACCGGCAGCAGGTGCAGCTGCAGGAAGTACAGCGGGAACGCGATCCACAGTCCCTCGGGCGTCACCCAGAGCAGCACCAGCCAGCACAGGCAGAGGGCGCCGAGCCAGACGCCCGCCGCGCGCTGCGACCGCCGTACGGAGGGCAGCAGCGATCCGGCCGCGTAGACGGCACCCGTGAGGCCCGCCGCCGCGATCCCCGCCGCGGTGTGCGAGCGCAGAGCCGCCAGGACCAGCAGGCCCGCCATGAGGAGGTGCAGGCAGAGGCGCAGCGCGCGCAGGGCAGGGGTGAGCGATCGGGGATCCATGATGGATCCAGGGTAGGCGGGGCCCGGGGCCGGTCCGGACAATCCGGACTCAACCGAAAGTTTGATTGCGGAGCCATCCGTGGCGCGATGCCCGCGGCCGGCCCGGCCGCGCAGTCTTGGGCCCATGTTCGTGGCATGGAGAGACCTGAGATTCGCCAAGGGGCGATTCACCTTGATGGGTACGGTGATCGTGCTGATCACCCTGCTCGTCGGACTGCTGTCGGGGCTGACCGCCGGGCTCGCGCGGGAGAACATCTCCGCGATCACCGGCCTTCCGGCGGACCGGCTGGCGTTCGCCGCCCCGCCCGACGGCGGGTCGGTCTCCTTCACCAACTCGACCGTCACCGAGTCCCAGTGGCGCGCCTGGGCCGGCCGCCCCGGGGTGACGCGGGCCGAGCCGCTGGGCATCCGCACCCTCAATGCCACCGCGGGCGACCGCACCGCCGCACTCTCCGCGTTCGGCACGGAACCGGGCGCGGGCCTCGCGCCGGAGAGCGGCAGGCTCGGGCCGGGCAAGGCGGTCCTGTCGGCGTCGGCGGCGCGGGAGCTGGGCGTCGCCGCCGGGGACGCCGTACGCCTCGGCACCCTGGAGGCCACCGTCGTGGCGGTCGCCGGGGACGCCTCGTACAGCCACACGCCCGTCGTCTGGACCTCCCTCGGCGACTGGCAGAGGTTCGGCCACAGCGGCACCACGCCCGAGGAGCAGGCCACGGTCGTCGCCCTCAGCGGCTCCGGCGCGGACTGGGCGGCCGGTGACCAGGGGATCGGCACCGCGTCGAGGACGATCGACGAGGCGCTCGGCGCCATAGGGTCCTACCAGGCCGAGAACGGCTCGCTCCAGCTGATGCGCGGCTTCCTCTTCGTGATCTCCGCGCTCGTCATAGGAGCCTTCTTCACCGTCTGGACCATCCAGCGCAGCGCCGACGTCGCCGTCCTGAAGGCCCTCGGCGCCTCCACCCCGTACCTCCTGAAGGACGCCCTCGGGCAGGCGGTCGTCATGCTCGGCGCGGGCACCCTGCTCGGCACCGGGCTCGCCTCCGGCATCGGCGCGCTGATCAGCGGCGGCGACGTGCCCTTCGTGCTCCAGCCGCTGACCGTGCTCGGCCCGGCCGCCGTGATGATCGTGCTGGGCGTGCTCGGCGCGGCCCTGTCCATCCGGCGGATCACCGCCGTCGACCCGCTGACCGCCCTGGGGAGCGCCCGATGACCTCGCCGACCTCGCGTACTTCGCCGACCGCGCCGACTGCGGCGACCCCGCCGATCACGCAGCCCGCGCCGGCCGCGACCGATCTCGTCCTCGACGCCGTGACCCTCACCTACCCGGACGGCGACGGCCGGCTCACCGCCCTCGACGCGGTCTCCCTCACCGTCCCCGCCGGCGGCCTCACCGCCGTCGTCGGTCCGTCCGGCTCCGGCAAGTCCAGCCTTCTCGCGGTGGCCGCGACCCTGGTGACCCCGGACAGCGGCCGGGTCGTGGTGGCGGGCACCGACACGGCGCCGCTCGCCCCGGCCGACAAGGCGCGGCTGCGGCGCGAGCGGATCGGCATCGTCTTCCAGCAGCCCAACCTGCTGCCCTCGCTCATCGCCCTCGAACAGCTCCAGGTGATGTCCCACCTGTCCGGCCGGAAGAGCCGGGCGGTACGGGAGCGGGCCCTGGAACTGCTCGACGCGGTCGGGCTCGCCGACCAGGCGCACCGGCGCCCGCACCAGCTGTCCGGCGGCCAGCGCCAGCGGATCAACATCGCGCGGGCCCTGATGAACGACCCGTCCGTCCTCCTGGTCGACGAGCCGACCAGCGCCCTCGACCACGAGCGCGGCGCGGCGGTCATGGAACTCCTGGCCGGCCTGACGACGGAACGCGGCACGGCAACGGTCCTGGTCACCCACGACCGCACCCACCTGGGACGCGCGGACACGGTGGTGACGGTCCGAGACGGCCGCCTGTCCCAGGACGCCCACGTGTGAGCCCCACGTCGCGGCCACCCTGCCCGCAGCGGGCAGGGTGGCCGTTGTGGGCAGCCGCTCCGCGCCGCGGGTGTCCGGCAGCGGAGAGGTCGCCGATTGTGGGCAGCCGTTCCGCGCCGCGGGTGCCCGCGGCGGGCAGGTCGCCGATTGTGGGCAGTCGTTCCGCGCCCCGGGTGGGCCCGCCGCCCGGGGCCCCACCGCACGTGGGGCATCGTGGCTGTGGTCGCCGCGCCGGTCGCGGCCAGGCGTTCCCGGCCCCGTTGTGGGCAGTTGTTCCGCGCCCCGGGTGGGCCCGCCGCCCGGGGCCGCTCTGCACGTGGGGCATCGTGCCTGTGGTCGCCGCGCCGGTTGCGGCCAGGCGTTCGCGGCCCCGTTGTGGGCAGTCGTTCCGCAGGGCGGAACGGGTGGGCACAACGCCACGACGGCGCCGCACGTATCTGCGCACCGTCACGGCCCGAAGGCCTGGGCCCGGCAAGGGGGGGTGTCCCGTTGTGCCCACCCGTCCCGCCCCAGCGGGACGACTGCCCACAACGGGCGGGGCGGAGCGCCCTCCAGCGAGGCGGGCAAAGGCATGTGAAGAGGGCGTCCCCGGCCACGATGTACGCCCGCCCTCGCATCGGCGGGCCGGGCGGACGGGCGACGGGCCGGGCGGACGGGCGACGGGCCGGGCGCGCAAGGCCGCGCAGTGACGGGCCGGGCGACCCAGTGACCGGTAGGGCCCGCAGCCACGGGCCGGGCAACTCAGGGACGGGTAGGGCCCGCAGCCACGGCCCGGGCGACCCAGGGACGGGTAGGGCCCGCTGCGGCGGGCCGGGCAGGGGCGGTGGGGCCCGCGCACGACGGGCCAGGCCCCGCACAACGGGCCGGGCGACCCAGGGACGGGTAGGGCCCGCAGTGGCGGGCCAGGCGAGGGGGCGGTAGGCCCCGCACGATGGGCCGGGCCCCGCACGATGGGCCGGGCCCCGCACGCCGGGCCATGCCCCGCACGCCGGGCCATGCCCCGCTACGCAGGTCGGCCCCGCAGGGGCCGGCGCGCCCCCGGGGCGGCGGGGTCACGCCCCGCCGTTGCCCGCCGTGTTCGCGAGGGCGGTCGAGAGTTCCTCCGCGACCTGGTGCAGGATCGGGACGATCCGCTCGGTCGCCGCCTCCGTCACCCGGCCCGCCGGCCCGGAGATCGAGATCGCCGCCGCGGTGGGCGAGTTCGGAACCGGCACCGCGAGGCAGCGGACCCCTATCTCCTGCTCGTTGTCGTCGACCGCGTAACCGGTCTCACGCACCATCTCGAGCGCGTCGAGGAAGCCCTCGGGCGTGGTGATGGTCTTCTCGGTGGCGGCGGGCATCCCGGTACGGGACAGCAGGGCGCGCACCTCCTCGGCCGGCGTGTGCGCGAGCAGCGCCTTGCCGACGCCGGTGGAGTGCGGCAGCACCCGGCGGCCGACCTCCGTGAACATGCGCATCGAGTGCTTGGACGGCACCTGCGCCACGTACACGATCTCGTCGCCGTCGAGCAGCGCCATGTTCGCCGTCTCGCCGGTCTCCTCGACGAGCCGGGCCAGGTACGGCCGGGCCCACGTGCCGAGCAGGCGGGAGGCGGACTCGCCGAGGCGGATCAGCCGCGGGCCGAGCGCGTACCGGCGGTTCGGCTGCTGGCGGACGTAGCCGCACGCCACGAGGGTGCGCATGAGGCGGTGGATGGTGGGCAGCGGCAGCCCGCTGCTGGCGGAGAGCTCGCTCAGCCCGACCTCGCCGCCCGCGTCGGCCATCCGCTCCAGGAGGTCGAAGGCACGCTCGAGGGACTGGACGCCACCGCTCGCGGCGGCGGGCTTGGCGGCGTCGGTGGTGCTGGCGCTGGACGTCGGCACGGCAACGGTCCTTTCGGGGCAGGCGGGCAATGCTGCAGCCTACCGGGCGGTGGGGCCGGGCACACGGCCCAGGCCCCGGCGTCCGCGCCGGTCAGGGGGTGTTTGTCCGATGTCGGCGGCTACCCGGAGGGGTCCTGGTCGGCCCCGCATGTGCGGAGCTACGTTCTACTGTACGAAATTCTCATTCCACTTCATGGAAACGTCCAACTGGCCCTCGCGGACGCCGGCCGACCCGGGCGATCCTGGAAGCATGCCCTTGACGACATGTCGATCCCGGCCGCAAACTCCTTCAACAGTTCGTTGAATTTTCGGTTCGCAGAAGAAGAAGGGGTACGGGTGGACGTCAACCTGGTCCTGCGCTCGACGCGCGTCATCACCCCCGAGGGAACCCGCGCGGCGTCGATCGCCGTCTCCGGCGGGACGATCGCGGCCGTGCTGCCGTACGACGCCGAGGTACCGGCCGGTGCCCGGCTGGAGGACGTCGGCGACGACGTCGTCCTGCCCGGACTCGTCGACACCCACGTCCATGTGAACGACCCCGGCCGCACCGAGTGGGAGGGCTTCTGGACCGCCACCCGCGCCGCGGCCGCCGGTGGCATCACCACCCTGCTCGACATGCCGCTCAACTCGCTGCCGCCCACCACGACGGTCGAGAACCTGCGGATCAAGCAGGACGTGGCCCGCACCAAGGCGCACATCGACACCGGCTTCTGGGGCGGCGCGCTCCCCGACAACGTCAAGGACCTGCGTCCGCTGCACGACGCCGGCGTCTTCGGCTTCAAGTGCTTCCTGTCGCCCTCCGGCGTCGACGAGTTCCCGCAGCTCGACCAGGACCAGCTGGCCGCCTCGCTCGCCGAGATCGCCGGCTTCGACGGACTGATGATCGTCCACGCGGAGGACCCGCACGAGCTCGCCGCGGCGCCGCAGAAGCCGGGCGGCAAGTACGCCGACTTCCTGGCCTCCCGACCGCGCGTCGCCGAGAACACCGCCATCCAGAACCTGATCGACCAGGCCCGCCGGCTGCGCGCCCGCGTCCACGTGCTGCACCTGTCGTCCTCCGACGCACTGCCGCTGATCGCCGCCGCCAAGGCTGAGGGCGTACGGATCACCGTCGAGTCCTGCCCGCACTTCCTCACCCTCACCGCCGAGGAGGTCCCGGACGGCGCCACCGAGTTCAAGTGCTGTCCGCCGATCCGCGAGGCCGCCAACCAGGACCTGCTCTGGCAGGGCCTCGCCGACGGCACCATCGACTGCATCGTCTCGGACCACTCGCCGTCCACCGCCGACCTCAAGACGCCGGACTTCGCCTCCGCCTGGGGCGGCATCTCCTCGCTCCAGCTCGGCCTGCCCGCCATCTGGACCGAGGCGCGCCGCCGCGGCCACGACCTCACGGACGTCGCCCGCTGGATGTCCGAGGGCCCCGCCCGCCTCGCGGGCCTCACCCAGAAGGGCGCCATCGAGGCCGGCCGCGACGCCGACTTCGCCGTCGTCGACCCCGACGCCACCTTCACCGTCGACCCGGCCGAGCTGCAGCACCGCAACCGGGTCACCGCCTACGCGGGCAGGACCCTGTACGGCGTCGTCACCTCCACCTGGCTGCGCGGAGAGCGCATCGCCGACCGCGGCACCCTCGGCGAGCCCTCCGGCCGTCTCCTCGAAAGGAACAACTGAACCGTGACCGGCATACCCTCCTTCACCGGCGACGCCAGCCCCTACGGCGGCGGTGACCCGTACGCCGACTACCGCACCGCGGACTTCCCCTTCACCCAGTACGCGGACCTCGCCGACCGCCGCCTGGGCGCGGGCGTGATCGCCGCCAACGACGAGTTCTTCGCCGAGCGCGAGAACCTGCTGAAGCCCGAGGCCGCCGAGTTCGACCCCGAGCACTTCGGACACAAGGGCAAGATCATGGACGGCTGGGAGACCCGCCGCCGGCGCGGTGTCTCCGCCGAGGTGCCGCACCCGACCGAGGACGACCACGACTGGGCGCTGGTACGCCTCGGCGCCCCCGGCGTGATCCGCGGCATCGTCGTCGACACCGCCCACTTCCGCGGCAACTACCCGCAGGCCGTCTCCGTCGAGGGAACCTCCGTCGCCGGCTCGCCCTCGCCCGAGGAGCTGCTCGCGGACGACGTGAAGTGGACGACGCTCGTCCCGCGCACCGCCATCGGCGGCCACGCCGCCAACGGCTTCGCCGTGGACGTCGAGCAGCGCTTCACCCACCTCCGGGTCAACCAGCACCCGGACGGCGGCATCGCCCGCCTCCGCGTCCACGGCGAGGTCGCCCCCGACCCGAAGTGGCTCGGCGTGCTCGGCACCTTCGACCTCGCGGCGCTGGAGAACGGCGGCCAGGTCGAGGACGCCTCCGACCGCTTCTACTCCCCGGCCACCAACACCATCCAGCCCGGCCGCTCGCGCAAGATGGACGACGGCTGGGAGACCCGCCGCCGCCGCGACAAGGGCAACGACTGGATCCGCTACAGCCTCGCCGCCGAGTCCGAGATCCGCGCCGTCGAGATCGACACCGCGTACCTCAAGGGCAACAGCGCCGGCTGGGCCGCCCTCTCCGTGGCCGCCGAGGGTTCCGACGACTGGACCGAGATCCTGCCGCGGACCCGCCTCCAGCCCGACACCAACCACCGCTTCGTGCTCGACACGCCGGCGGTCGGCTCCCGGGTCCGGATCGACATCTTCCCCGACGGCGGCATCTCCCGCCTCCGTCTCTTCGGCTCGCTCACCGAGGCGGGCACGGCGCGGCTGACCGCCCGCCACCAGGAGCTGGGCGGCTGACGCCACCCACCATCGACCGGGCGGGCGCGACACCCCGCCCGGCCCACGAGGGCGCACCGACCCGACAGCACCGGTGCGCCCTCGTTCCTCTTCTCCCGGATCCGCGGATCGCGCCCTCCCCGCGCGGGGCGTTACGCGGCGTCCCGCCCTGCGCGGGACGTCACGCGGCGTGGCCGCCGTCCACCGCGAACTCGGCGCCCGTGACGTAGGCCGCGCCGGGGCCCGCAAGGAAGGCGACCATCGCGGCGACCTCGTCGGCGGTGCCGAAGCGGCCGAGGGCGGTCATCCCGGCCTGGCCGTCCGCGTACGGGCCGTCGGCCGGGTTCATGTCGGTGTCCGTCGGGCCGGGGTGGACGATGTTCGCGGTGATGCCGCGGCCGCCGAGCTCCCGGGCGAGGGCCTTGGTCAGGCCGATCAGCGCGGCCTTGCTCGTCGCGTACAGCGTGCCGCCCGGACCCGGCACCCGCTGGGTCATGCAGGTGCCGATGGTGATGATCCGGCCGCCCGCCTCCATGCGCGCGGCAGCCGCCTGCGAGGCCAGGAAGGCCGAGCGCACGTTCACCGCGAGCACCCGGTCCACGTCGGCGAGGGCGAGGGACTCCAGCGGGCCGAGGACCCCGACGCCGACGTTGTTGACCAGCACGTCGAGCCGGCCGAGGGCGTCGGCCGCCCAGTCCACGGCTCCGGCCGCGTCGCCCGCGTCCCCGGCGTCCGCCCGCAGCGCGAGCGCCTTGCCGCCGGCCGCCTCGATCCGCGCGGCGACCTCGCGCGCCCGTTCCTCCCCCTGGACGTAGGTGAAGGCCACGTCCGCGCCCTCCTGGGCGAGGCGGACGGCCGTCGCCGCGCCCATGCCCCGGCTGCCGCCGGTGACCAGAACCGCCTTGCCGCTCATGCTGGACATCTCTGAACTCCTCGTGCGTCGTTTGTCGTTGCGAGTTCAATCAAACGCGGAGGGCGGTCCTCGCGCTGGCGGGAATCGGACGCCGAGTCGATCACCGCCGCGACCACCGATGAGTTCCGCCGGGCGGCACGGTCCTCACCGGTGGGACACGATGTTCCGAGAAGAGAAAGGGCACCCCTCATGGCCACGCTCAGCCTCACCCAGTTCGTCACCCTCGACGGCGTCTACCAGGCCCCCGGCGGTCCCGACGAGGACACCAGCGGCGGCTTCGACCTCGGCGGCTGGGTCTTCCCGTACGGCGACGAGGACTTCGGCCGCTTCGTCACCGAGGTCTTCGAACGGCCCACCGCCTTCCTCCTCGGCCGGCGCACGTACGAGATCTTCGCGAGCTACTGGCCCCGGCAGACCGACCCGGCCGACCCGATCGCGGGCAAGCTCAACGCCCTGCCCAAGTACGTCGTCTCCACCACCCTCACCAGCGCCGACTGGCCCACCAGCACGGTCCTGAGCGGCGACGCCGTCCAGGAGGTCACGGCGCTCAAGCAGCGGCTCGACGGCGAGATCCAGATGCACGGCAGCGGCGGCCTGGCCCGCACGCTCCTCGACCACGACCTGATCGACACGCTCCACCTCGCCGTCTTCCCGGTCGTCCTGGGCAAGGGCCGTCGCTTCTTCGCCGAGGGCGCGACCCCGAGCGCCTTCCGGCTCGCCGACTCGCGGACCACGGGCGCCGGCGTCGCCATCCAGACGTACGAGCGGGCGGGGCGCCCCACGTTCGGCACCATCGGCTGATCCGCGGAAGAAAGGTGTAGCCGCCACGGGCCGCTGCCGGTACGGTGATCACCCCCGTGTGAGAGCCGCCGAAGTCTCCACCCCGCCCGATGAGTCGGAGACCGCTCGCCGATGACGTCCGCCGTCGTTCCCGTTCCGCTCGGAGCCCCCCGCCGCGCCTGGCTCACCGATCTGCCCGTCCTGCTCGTCGCGGTGGTCTGGGGCGCCAGCTACCTCGCCGCCAAGGGCATCACCACCGCCCACACCGTGCTCGCCGTCCTGGTGCTGCGCTTCGCGGTGGTGCTGCCCGTGCTCGTCGCCGCCGGACGGCGCCGGCTGCGCGAGCTGAACGCCGCCCAGTGGCGCGGGGCCGCGCTGCTCGGGCTGATCCTCGCCGGGATCTTCCTCCTGGAGACGTACGGGGTCGTCCACACGTCCGCGACCAACGCGGGCCTGATCATCAGCCTCACCATGATCCTCACCCCGCTCGCCGAGGCCGCCGTCACGGGCGTCACCCCGTCCCGCGCCTTCCTGGCGGCCGCCGCGCTCTCCGTGGCGGGCGTGGTCCTGCTGACCCAGAGCGGCGGCTTCACCGCGCCCTCCCTCGGTGATCTGCTCATGCTGCTGGCGGCGCTCGCGCGGACCGTGCACGTCCTCGCGATGTCCCGGATCAAGGCCGTCCGGAGCGCCGACGCCCTGTCCTTGACCACCGTTCAGCTCGGCTCCGCCGTGGCCGTCTTCGCCGTGCTGGCCGCCGCCCCCGGCGCCGGGGCGTCGCCCTGGGCCGTGGCCCTCGCCTTCGGGCCGCGTGAGTGGGCGGGACTCCTCTTCCTCTCGGTCTTCTGCACGCTCTTCGCCTTCTTCGTGCAGATGTGGGCGGTGCGCCGCACCTCCGCGTCCCGGGTCAGCCTCCTGCTGGGCACCGAACCCCTGTGGGCCGCCGCCGCGGGCATCGCCCTGGCCGGCGACCGCCCCGGCGTGCTGGGCCTGGCGGGCGCGGTCCTCGTCCTGGCGGGCACCAGCTGGGGCCGCACGGCCGCGGACCGCGAGGCCTGACCCTGACCGCGTGGCTGAGGCCCTGACCGCGAGGCCCGAGGCCCGAGGCCCCGGTCCGGCGGGCGAGGGCCCAGACGGTACGCCGGGCCCGCTCCCAGAGCGGGCCCTCAAGGCAGGGACACCTGCCGGGCGCGGCCTATGCCGAGCCGGCGGGCCAGCCGGGTCATGAGCCGTGACATCCGGGACGGGAACGCGTCCGGCTCCGGGACGGTCACCGGGCGCTGGCGCCCGTTCTGGATCGCAGCGATCCGCCAGCCCTCCGGCGTACGGACGCAGACGATGACCTGGCGCGACAGCCGGCGCTTCGGAAGCCTGCTGCGCCAGGGCATGAGGACCGAGCCGTTGCCCACGATTACGGCCACGGAGTCGGTGACGAAGCGCAGCGACTCGATCTCCCCGACCATGGCCGATCCGGCGATCACGCCGCGGAACAGTTTGTCGTGGTTGTCCCGCAGCCGCGCCACGCCCGCCGCCCAGCTGCCGTCGTAGGACACGTAGTCGGCGTCCTCGGTGAACAGCCTCGCGAACCCGGCGGCGTCGGCCTCCGTCCAGGTCCTGCAGTACTCCGCGAACAGCTCGCGGACCCGGGCCTCCTCCGGCCCCCGCGCATCGCGCGCCGTCCGGGGCTCCCCGGTTCCCCCGGTGTCCTGGGTGTGCATGGTGTACCTCGCTCTCGCTCCCTGTCGTGATATATTTCGTTCGGCCGAACGAAATATTAGGAGGCGGGTCATGGAGAGGTCAAGGGGCGAACTGCTCGTCGAGCTGGGGGAGGCGGGCCGCGACCACAGCAACGCGGCCGTCATGTACCACGCGGCGATCAGCGCCCGGATGGGTCTGAGCCCGGTCGAGGAGAAGACGCTCGACCTGCTGCAGCGCTCGGGCGCGCTCAGCGCGGGCGAGCTGGGGGAGCGGACCGGGCTCGCCCCCGCCTCGGTCTCCGGCCTGGTCGACCGGCTGGAGCGCAAGGGCTTCGCCCGCAGGGTGAAGGACCCGCAGGACCGCCGGCGGACCAACGTGGAGATCGACCCGTCCATCGAGGGCCGCCTCGCGCCGCTCTTCGCCCCCTTCGCGGCCAAGCTGGCCGACCTCTACGCCGACTACTCGGACGCGGACCTCGCCGTCATCCTCGACTTCCTCCACCGCTCGGCGGGGATCCAGCGCGAAGCCACCCGCGCCCTCACGGAGGCCACGGAGGAATGACGACCCCCGGTGCCGTCCGACCGTGGCGGCGCCGTCCGGCCGAAGCGGCGCCGGCCCGGCGCCGTACGGCCGGTCAGGTCCGTACCCGGTCCGACGCCACCATGATCACCAGCCCGAGCGCCGCGAGCACGATGTTCGCGAACAGTTCGTGGCCCTGGAGGAACCAGACGCTCTCCGTCAGGAAGCGGGTCACCCCCATCAGTTTGAACCAGCCGTCGGTCAGTTCGCGGATCACCCCGCAGACGCCGACGACCATCAGCAGAAAGCCCGTGACCTCAAGGAATCTCTTCATGTCCCGAGCGTGATCCACCGAGCGTCCGGGCCGCGTCGGCCACCGGTATCGGCCCCGCGCCGCCCTGTACGACCGAAGTCCCGTCCCTCGCGACTTTGGTATAGGGCGGCCGCTGCGGCCCGGCGTCACCGCCCTCACCTGCGTACATTTCCGGTATGACACGCACGGCCCGCCCGGAGCGGCACACCTGGCTGCTCCCCTCCCATCTGGTCGAGGCCGCCCGGACCGGCCCAGACCGGCCGGAGGGGCGGCCGCGGCGCACCGTCAGGGACTGGGTGGTCGACACCGTCCTGTTCCTGCTCGCCGCGTTCGTCGGTCTGGTCGCCGCGGAGACCAGCGCCAAGTACAACGGCGAGGCCGTCGCCCTCGTCGACCAGATCCTCGGCGGCCTCGCCGTCTGCGCGCTCTGGCTGCGCCGCCGCTGGCCCACGGGGCTCGCCGTCGTCCTGTCCGTGGTCAGCGTCGTCGCTCCCACGGCGGGCGGCGCGCTTCTCGCCGCACTGTTCAGCGTCGCCGTCCGCCGCCCCTTCCGCGAGGTCGCCTGGATCGGCCTGCTCGCCATCGCCGCCTCCACCGTCCAGGTCTTCGTCCGCCCCGACCCCGACACGGGCGTGCCCCTCGGCATCTCCCTCGGCGCCGTCCTGATCCTCCTCGTCACCGCCTGGGGCATGCTCGTCCGCTCCCGCCGCCAGCTCGTCGAGGCGCTGCGCGACCGCGCCCTGCGCGCCGAGGCCGAGGCCGAGCTGCGGGCCCAGCAGGCCCAGCGGCTCGCCCGCGAGGCCATCGCCCGCGAGATGCACGACGTCCTGGCCCACCGGCTCACCCTGCTCAGCGTGCACGCCGGCGCCCTCGAGTTCCGCCCGGACGCCCCGCCCGAGCAGATCGCCCGTGCCGCCGGCGTCATCCGCGACAGCGCCCACGAGGCCCTCCAGGACCTGCGGGAGATCATCGGCGTGCTGCGCTCCCCGGGCGAGGGCGCCGAGGACCGCCCCCAGCCCACCCTCGCGACCCTCGACAGCCTGGTCGCCGAGGTCCGCGAGGCCGGGATGAAGGTCGTCCTCGACTCCACCGTCACCGACCCGGACTCCGTGCCCGCCTCGACCGGCCGCACGGTCTACCGGATCGCCCAGGAGGCCCTCACCAACGCCCGCAAGCACGCCCCCGGCGCCGAGGTCACCGTCACCCTGCGCGGCCGCCCGGGCGACGGGCTGACCGTTGACGTCCGCAACCCCGCCCCCGCCGGACCCGTCCCGCCCGTGCCCGGATCCGGCCAGGGCCTCATCGGGCTCACCGAGCGCGCCACCCTCGCCGGTGGCCGGATGGAGCACGGTCCCGCCCCCGACGGCGGCTTCGCCCTCCACGCCTGGCTACCGTGGCCCGCATGACCATCCGGCTGATCGTCGTCGACGACGACCCCCTGGTCCGCGCGGGCCTCTCCCTGATGCTCGGCGGCGCCGAGGACCTCGAGATCGTCGGCGAGGGCGCCGACGGGGCCGAGGTCCCCGGGCTCGTCGACCGGCACGCCCCCGACGTGGTCCTCATGGACATCCGCATGCCGAAGGTCGACGGCCTCACCGCCACCGAGCGGCTGCGCGCCCGCCCCGGCGCCCCCGAGGTCGTCGTCCTCACCACCTTCCACGCCGACGAACAGGTCCTGCGCGCCCTGCGGGCCGGGGCCGCCGGCTTCGTCCTCAAGGACACCCCGCCCGCCGAGATCGTCGCCGCCGTGCGCCGGGTCGCCGCCGGCGACCCCGTGCTCTCCCCGGCCGTCACGCGTCAGCTGATGACCCACGTCGCCGAACAGGCCGGCCCGGCCGGATCCACCGCCCCGCGGCAGCCGTCGAGACGCGCCGCGGCCGGTGCGCGGCTCGCCCAACTCGCCGAGCGCGAGCGAGAGGTCGCCGTCGCCGTCGGCCAGGGCCGGACCAACGCCGAGATCGCCGCCGCCCTCTACATGAGCGTTCCGACCGTCAAGACCCACGTCTCGCGGATTCTGGCCAAACTCGACCTCAACAACCGTGTCCAGATCGCACTCCTCGTCCACGACGCCGGCCTGCTCGACCTCCCCGACGCGGAGACCGGCGCGTAGCCTGGGCCGATGTCCGTCATCGATCTGGGGGAGTACGGCGCGGACTTCACCGCCGACCCGTACCCGTACTACGCGAAGCTCCGTGAGGCCGGTCCGGTGCACGAGGTCGTCACGCCCGACGGCATGCCGGCCTGGCTCGTCGTCGGCCACGCGGAGGCCCGCGCTGCCCTCGCCGACCAGCGGCTCTCCAAGTCCTTCTCCGCCTTCGGCATCCCGCTGCCGGAGGAGGAGGTCATCGGGCGCCACCTGCTCATCGTCGACCCGCCCGACCACACCCGGCTGCGCAAGCTCGTCGCGGGCGAGTTCACCGGCCGCCGGGTCGAGGCGCTGCGCCCGCGCGTCCAGCGGCTGACCGACGAACTCCTCGACGCCATGGCGCCGGCCGGTCGCGCCGATCTCGTCGACTCCTTCGCCTTCCCGCTGCCCATCACCGTCATCTGCGAGCTGCTCGGCGTCCCGGCCGCCGACCGCGACAGCTTCCGGGCCTGGTCCGACGAGCTCGTCGCACCGACCGGGACCGCGGCCGAACAGGAGGCGGCCGTCGTGGGCTTCGGCGCCTACCTCGACGAACTCATCGAGGACAAGCGGGCGTACGGCCCCGCCGACGACCTGCTGTCCGCCCTCATCGCCACCCGCGCCGAGGACGGCGACCGGCTCTCGCTGCCCGAACTGCGCGCGCTCGCCTACCTGCTGCTCATCGCCGGCCACGAGACGACCGTGAACCTGATCGCCAACACGGTCCGCGCCCTGCTCACCCACCCCGAGCAACTGGACGCGCTCCGTGCCGACTTCGGGCTTCTCGACGCCACGATCGAGGAAAGTCTGCGCTACGACGGTCCGGTCGAGAACGCCACCCTCCGCTTCGCCAAGGAGCCGATCACCCTGGGCGGAGCGCGGATCCCCGTCGGCGGGGTCGTCCTCGTCGCGCTGGCCTCCGCGGCCCGCGACCCGGGCCGCTTCCCCGAGCCCGACCGCTTCGACGTCCGGCGCGACCCGCGCGGCCACCTCGCCTTCGGCCACGGCATCCACTACTGCCTGGGCGCCCCGCTGGCCCGCCTGGAGGGCAAGACGGCCGTCGAGTCGCTTCTCCGGCGTTTCCCGCGGCTGGAACTCGACCCCGACGGCGCCCCCTTGGACTGGCTCCCGGGCATGTTGATCCGCGGCACGAGGCGCCTCCCCGTCGTCTGGTGACCCCGCTCCCCGCGGCCGGGGGCGGCAGGGCCGGCCGGTCTCAGACCGCGGGTATCTCCGCGAGCCGCACCGGCCGCCGCTCGCGGTGCGACCGCTCGCAGGCCTCCGCGATCCGCAGCGCCTCCAGCGCCTCACGGCCGTCGCAGGCGTTCTCCCGCTCGCCGCGCACCAGACCGACGAAGGCGTCCAGCTCCGCCTCGTACGCCGGTGCGAAGCGCTCCAGGAAACCGGGCCACGGCTTCCCGGGCGACGGCGGCCCCAGGGGCTCGACCGACTCCAGCGGGGTGCGCTCGTCCAGGCCGACGGCCAGCTGCGCGAGCTCCCCGGCCAGCTCCATCCGTACGTCGTACCCGGCGCCGTTGCAGCGGGTCGCGGTCGCGGTGACCAGCGTGCCGTCGTCCAGCGTCAGCAGCGCGGCGGCCGTGTCCACGTCGTCCGCCTCCCGGAACATCGCGGGACCCGCGTCCGACCCGGTCGCGTACACCTCGACGACCTCCCGGCCCGTCACCCAGCGCACCATGTCGAAGTCGTGCACCATGCAGTCCCGGAACAGGCCGCCCGACAGCGGCAGATACCCCGCGGGCGGCGGCGCCGGATCCGAGCTCGCCGCCCGTACGGTGTGCAGCCGCCCGAGCCGGCCCTCCGCGACGGCCTCCCGCGCGGCCCGGTACCCGGCGTCGAACCGGCGCATGAACCCCAACTGCAGCTCGGTCCCGGCCTCCGTCACCGCGCGGAGGGCACCGAGCGTCCCCGGCACGTCCAGCGCGATCGGCTTCTCGCAGAACGCCGGAAGCCCGGCCGCCGCGGCCCGTCCGATGAGTTCCGCGTGGGCGGCCGTCGCCGAGGCGATCACCACCGCGTCCAGGGCGTGTCCGAACAGCGCGTCGACCGTCGGCGCCGCCTCCGCGCCCAGCGCGCCCGCCACCCGCGCGGCCCGCGGCCCGTCGGCGTCCGCGAGGACCAGTGCCTCGATCTCCGGGTGCCGCGCGAGCACCCCCGCATGGAAGGCGCCGATCCGTCCCGTCCCGACCAGTCCGATCCGCATGGCCCCAAGGTGGTGCGGAACGGGTCGGGTGTCAAGGAAATGTCAGGACAACAGCACGTCCGACCGCACGTCCCCGCCTCCCGCCCCCGACACCCCGCTTCCCGTCCCCGGTTTGCCGCCCCCGGCTTGCCCCCGCTTCCGCCGCGGCTTCCCGTCTTCCGCATCCCGCCCCGCTTCCCGTCCCCCGCCCCCAGGGCTACCCTCCCCACCGTGTCCGCGCAGGCCCCGCCCCCGCACCCGCCGGTCCCCGAGCTGTCCGTGGACCGCGGCAGCCCCGTGCCGCTCTACTTCCAGCTGGCCCGGCAGCTGGAGGCGGCCATCGAGGGCGGCGCGCTGCCTCCCGGCAGCCTGCTCGGAAACGAGATCGAGCTCGCGACCCGGCTCGGACTCTCCCGGCCCACGGTCCGGCAGGCCATCCGGTCCCTCGTCGACAAGGGCCTGCTCGTCCGGCGCCGGGGCGTGGGCACGCAGGTCGTGCACAGCAGGGTCCGGCGGCCGCTGGAGCTCAGCAGCCTCCACGACGACCTGGCGGCCTCCGGACAGCGGCCGGAGACCAGGGTCCTCGTCGACCGGATCGAACCGGCCGGCCCCGAGGCGGCCGCCGCGCTCGGACTGCCCGAGGGCGCCGAGGTGCGCTACCTGGAGCGGCTGCGCTCCGCGCGCGGCGAGCCCCTCGCGTACCTGCGCAACCACCTGCCCGCCGGACTGCTCGACGCGGACACCGCCCGCCTGGAGGCCACCGGCCTCTACCGGCTGCTGCGGGCCGCCGGGACCACCCTGCACAGTGCCCGCCAGACCGTCGGCGCCCGCGCCGCCGCCCCCGGCGAGGCGGCCGCCCTCGGCGAGCCGGCCGGTGCCCCGCTGCTCACGATGGAACGCACCACCTTCGACGCCGCGGGCCGGGCGGTGGAGTTCGCCTCCCACCTGTACCGGGCCTCCCGGTACTCCTTCGAGTTCCAGTTGCTCGTCCGCGGGTAAGCCCCTACGGGCCCCCGCCGAAGATCGGCGCCACCCCCATGACCGATACTGCAATGCACGCAGAAGGACACAAAGGAGGGCACGGCCTCGTGACCAGGGTTCCTACAGGAGGGGTACGCGCGGTGGTCGGCGCCGTGCTCGCGGTGGCGCTGACCGCCGCGCTCGCGGGATGCAGCAGCACCGGCGGCAAGCGCGCGGAGGACGCCCGCAAGGCGGCCGCGGCCCAGGGGAGGGCGGCCGTGAACACCCCCCGCTGGACCTTCGCGATGGTCACCCACTCGGGCGACGGCGACACCTTCTGGGACATCGTCCAGAACGGCGCCAAGCAGGCCGCCGTCAAGGACAACATCAACTTCCTCTACGCCCACAGCGACGAGGCGCAGCAGCAGGCCCAGCTCATCGACTCCTACGTGGCCAAGAAGGTCGACGGCATCATCGTCACCCTCGCCAAGCCCGACGCGATGAAGACGGCCGTCGACAAGGCCGTGAAGGCCGGCATCCCGGTGATCACGGTGAACTCCGGCGCCGACCGGTCCAAGGCCTTCGGCGCCCTCACCCACATCGGCCAGGACGAGACCGTCGCCGGCGAGGCCGTCGGCGAGGAGCTCGACCGGCGGGGCCGGAAGAAGGCCGTCTGCGTCCTGCACGAGCAGGGCAACGTCGGCCACGAGCAGCGCTGCGCCGGCGCGAGGAAGACCTTCGGCGGCGAGCTGCAGAACCTGTACGTCGACGGCACCAACATGCCCGACGTGCAGGCCTCCATCCTCGCCAAGCTCCAGTCCGACCCGTCCGTCGACGCCGTCGTGACCCTCGGCGCGCCCTTCGCCGACGCCGCCGTCCAGGCGAAGAAGAGCGCCGGCAGCAAGGCCGAGGTCGACACCTTCGACCTCAACGCCAAGGTCGCCGGCGCCCTGGAGGCCGGCACCCTGGGCTTCGCCGTCGACCAGCAGCCCTATCTCCAGGGCTACGAGGCCGTCGACCTGCTCTGGCTGTACAAGTACAACGCCGACGTCCTCGGCGGCGGCAGGCCGGTCCTCACCGGGCCGCAGATCATCACCAAGGAGCAGGCCGCGGCGCTGAAGGACTACACGGAGCGGGGTACCCGATGAGTGCCGCCTCCCCGCCCTCGGACGGCCTCGACCACGTCGACGAACGCCTGCTGCGCACCTCCCCGCTGAAGAAGCTGCTCGCCCGCCCCGAGCTCGGCTCGATCGTCGGCGCGGTCGCCGTCTTCCTCTTCTTCTCGGTGGTCGCCGACAGCTTCCTGCGCGCGTCCAGCCTCGGCACCGTCCTCTACGCGGCCTCCACCATCGGCATCATGGCGGTGCCGGTCGCGCTCCTCATGATCGGCGGCGAGTTCGACCTGTCGGCCGGTGTCCTGGTCACCAGCTCCGCGCTGGTCTCCTCGATGTTCAGCTACCAGATGACCGCGAACGTGTGGGTGGGCGTCGGCGTCTCGCTGCTCGTCACCCTCGCCATCGGCGCGTTCAACGGCTTCATGCTGACCCGCACCCGGCTGCCGAGCTTCATCATCACGCTCGGTACCTTCCTGATGCTGACCGGCCTGAACCTCGGCTTCACCAAACTGATCAGCGGCACCGTCTCCACCAAGTCGATCGCCGACATGGAGGGCTTCCCCTCGGCCCGCAAGCTCTTCGCCTCCACCTGGACCGTCGGCGGCGTCGAGCTCAAGGTCACCATCCTGTGGTGGATCGTCCTGGTCGCCCTCGCCACCTGGATCCTGCTGCGCACCCGCTTCGGCAACTGGATCTTCGCGGTCGGCGGCGGCGCCGACGCCGCCCGCGCGGTCGGCGTCCCGGTCCACCGGACCAAGATCGGCCTCTACATGGGCGTGGCCTTCTGCGCCTGGATCTCCGGCCAGCACCTGCTCTTCTCGTTCGACGTCGTGCAGTCCGGAGAGGGCGTCGGCAACGAGCTGATCTACATCATCGCGGCCGTCATCGGCGGCTGTCTGATCACCGGCGGCTACGGCTCCGCCATCGGCTCCGCGGTCGGCGCCTTCATCTTCGGCATGACCGGCAAGGGCATCGTGTACGCGGAGTGGAACCCGGACTGGTTCAAGTTCTTCCTCGGCGCCATGCTGCTGCTCGCCACGCTCCTGAACGCCTGGATCCGCAAGCGCGTGGAGGCCACCAAGTGACCACGGCCACGAAGACCGCGAGCCCGCTCGTCGAGCTCGACGACGTCAGCAAGTACTACGGCAACATCCGCGCCCTCGAAGGGGTCTCCCTGGAGGTGAACGCGGGGGAGATCTCCTGCGTCCTCGGCGACAACGGCGCCGGCAAGTCGACCCTCATCAAGATCGTCGCCGGTCTGCACCGGCACGACGCCGGCACCTTCCGCGTCGAGGGCGAGGAGATCACCCTCGCCAATCCCCGCGACGCCCTCGACCGCGGCATCGCCACGGTCTACCAGGACCTCGCCGTGGTCCCCCTCATGCCGGTGTGGCGGAACTTCTTCCTCGGCTCCGAGCCCACCCGCGGCCGGGGCCCCTTCAAGCGCCTCGACGTCGACCTGATGCGCGAGACCACCCGGACCGCGCTGCTGCGCATGGGCATCGACCTGCGCGACGTCGACCAGCCCATCGGCACCCTCTCCGGCGGCGAGCGCCAGTGTGTGGCCATCGCCCGCGCCGTGCACTTCGGCGCCAAGGTCCTCGTCCTCGACGAGCCGACCGCCGCGCTCGGCGTGAAGCAGTCCGGGGTGGTCCTGAAGTATGTGGCCGCCGCACGTGACCAGGGCCTCGGCGTGGTCCTCATCACCCACAACCCGCACCACGCCTACCTCGTCGGCGACCGTTTCGTGCTCCTGAAGCGCGGCGTCATGGCGGGCAGCCACCCCAAGGGCTCCATCACCCTCGACGAGTTGACCCGCCAGATGGCGGGCGGCAGCGAGCTGGAGGACCTGCGCCACGAACTGGAACGTCCGTCCGGTTCGTAACGCGTCCCTCACACCCCACCTGGCAGAATCGAGCCGATGAGTACCTACCGTGACCTGACGCACCGGGGCTCCGCTCGGGCCACCGTGCTGCGGACCGTCGGCACCCGCGAGCGGCGCTCGCACCTGACGGCGCCCCGCGTGCCGACCGTCGGCATCGACATCGGCGGTACGAAGGTGATGGCCGGCGTGGTCGACGCGGACGGCAACATCCTGGAGAAGGTCCGCACCGAGACCCCCGACAAGTCCAAGAGCCCCAAGGTCGTCGAGGACACCATCGTCGAGCTCGTCCTGGACCTCTCCGACCGGCACGACGTGCACGCCGTCGGCATCGGCGCGGCCGGCTGGGTGGACGCCGACCGGGCCCGGGTGCTCTTCGCCCCTCACCTCGCCTGGCGCAACGAGCCGCTGCGCGACGCCCTGCAGGACCGGCTCGCCGTCCCCGTCATGGTGGACAACGACGCCAACACCGCCGCCTGGGCCGAGTGGCGCTTCGGCGCCGGACGCGGCGAGGACCACCTC
Organism: Streptomyces sp. NPDC053431; assembly: GCF_044544925.1. Lineage (NCBI taxonomy): Bacteria > Bacillati > Actinomycetota > Actinomycetes > Kitasatosporales > Streptomycetaceae > Streptomyces > Streptomyces sp. NPDC053431. Next base: position 147,841 of record NZ_JBITXX010000008.1, read on the forward strand.
GTCATGATCACCCTCGGTACCGGCATCGGCGGCGCCATCCTGGAGGACGGCCAGGTCAAGCGCGGCAAGTACGGGGTCGCCGGCGAGTTCGGCCACATGCAGGTCGTCCCCGGCGGGCACCGCTGCCCCTGCGGCAACCGCGGCTGCTGGGAGCAGTACAGCTCCGGCAACGCCCTGGTCCGCGAGGCCCGCGAGCTCGCCGCCGCCGACTCCCCGGTGGCCCACGCGCTCATCGAACGGGTCAAGGGGAACGTCCCCGAGATCACCGGCCCGCTCATCACCGAGCTCGCCCGCGAGGGCGACGCCATGTGCGTCGAGCTGCTCCAGGACATCGGCCAGTGGCTCGGCGTCGGCCTCGCCAACCTCGCCGCCGCCCTCGACCCCTCCTGCTTCGTCGTCGGCGGCGGCGTCTCCGCCGCCGACGACCTGCTCATCGGCCCCGCCCGGGACGCCTTCCGCCGCCACCTCACCGGCCGCGGCTACCGCCCCGAGGCCCGCATCGCCCGCGCCCAGCTCGGCCCCGAGGCCGGCATGGTCGGCGCCGCCGACCTCGCCCGGCTGGTCGCCCGCCGCTTCCGCCGGGCCAACCGGCGCCGCGTCGAGCGCTACGAGCGGTACGGGCGCTACGCCCAGGCGCTGCGCGGCACCGCCGCCGAGCGGAGCCGCACCAGCCCCCAGGACCCGAAGTCATGACCGTCCCCACCCTGCCCCATCCCACCGCACCCCCCGAGCACCCCGACGGCAAGCTGCCCGAGGACCGGCGGCACATGCTGCGGCGCCGCTTCCTCACCCTGCTCACCATCGTGCTGCTCGTCGGGGTCCCCGCCGGCTACCTGGTGATCTCCGCCGGGCAGAGCCGCGACAGCGGCATCGACAAGGAGCGCGAGTCCTCCGCCTCCGGCCTCCAGGACAACTGGCCCTCCCAGATGAAGCGCCGGGTCTTCGAGATCCCGATCCCCGCGGACGCCTGGCACGTCGCCTACTACGAGACCAGCAACTGGAAGACCAGCCGGCTCTACGTCCAGTTCACGACCACCGCGGCCGGCCTCGACGCGTACCTCCACGACAGCGGCACCAGCCGGGCCGCCCTCACCCCGGGCAACGTCACGGTCGGCAGCCGCGACGCCGAGATCGTCGGCTGGGACTTCCGCCCCGACCGCAGCTGGTCGGGCACCAGCGTGAGCCGCGAGAAGCCGCGCCCCACCAGCGACATCACGGTCAACATGGGCGACCCTGCCTTCCCCCGCGTCTACGTGGTCTCCACGACCTCCCCCTGATCGCGGGGCCTCCGGGCCCGGTGGCCGCCGGAGCCGCACCCCCCTCTACGCGGTCCGGCGGAGATCCGCGAAGATGGGGGCGTCATCTGTTGCCGAGCTGGTGAGGAGCATACGGAGATGCCCACTGCCGGGGCCGGCTCCAGACCGCCGACGATCGCCGACGTCGCCCGGGTCGCCGGGGTCTCGCGCACCACGGTGTCGCACGCCCTCAACGGACTCGGCAAGGTCGACCCCCGGACCCGGGAGCGCATCAAGCAGGTCGCCACCGAGCTGGGCTACCGGCCCAACCTGCGGGCCCAGCGGCTGCGGCGCGGCGAGGCGAAGGCCATCGCGCTGGCCTCGTCCATGCCGTTCGCGGTGGCCGCGGGGCCGTCCCGGCTCGGTTTCTACATGGAGATCGCGGCCGCCGCGGCCGAGAGCGCGCTCCTGCACGGCTACGCCCTCGTGCTCGTACCCCCGGTGGGGTCCGGTTCCGCCCTGCACTCCGTCGACATCGACGGGGCCATCGTCGTGGAACCGGACGTGAACGACGTGGCGGCGGCCCAGTTGAAGGAGCGCGGGCTGCCGTACGTGGCGCTCGGCCGGCCCGTGTCCCCCGACGAGGCGGCGCCGTACGTCGACCTGCACGGCGGACCGGTCGCCGAGCTGCTGCTCGCCCACCTGCGCGAGCAGGGCGCCGAACGGCCGGCGCTGATCGTCGGGTCCGGGGAGCGGCACGCGGCGGTCGACGCGCGCGCCGCCTACGAGCGGGTCTCGGCGGAGTACGGGTGGCCGCCGATCGTGGCGACCGCCCCCGAGGCGGGTGGCGAGGAGGCGGGCTACACGGCCTGCGCGGAGCTGCTCGCCCGGCACCCCGGTGTGGACGCCGTCTGCGCGCTGGTGGACGCCTTCGCCGTGGGGGCGGTCCGGGCGATCAAGGACAGCGGGCGTGCCGTCCCCGACGACGTCATGGTCGTGACCCGGTACGACGGCCTGCGGGCCCGTACCTGCGAGCCGCCGCTCACGGCCGTCGACCTGCATCTGGACCGGGCGGCGTCCGACGCGGTCGAGCTGCTGCTCGGACGGCTGCGCGGCGACGTGACCACCGGCACGGTGGTCACGTCGCCCGAGCCTCGGGTGATCCCGCGGGCGTCCTCGTCGCGCGTCACGGCCCGAGCATGAGGACGAGCCCGGAGACGAGCGCGAACCCCAGCACGAACAGACGCATCCGCGACGCGTTCATCCGGTGCCGCACCAGCCGGCTCGCCCAGGCGCCCACGGCGATCGCCGGCAGCAGGGCCAGCGCCCAGCCCAGGTCCGCGGGATGTCCCTCGCCGGTCGCGAACAGCAGGGCCAGTGAGGCGAGTTCGCCGACGAGGAAGCAGACGGCGACGGTGGAGCGCAGCTCGGCCGGCGGCCGGTGCTGGTACACCAGGGCGAGTGGCGGCCCGCCGACGCCGGTGGCCGTCTCCGTCAGCCCCGTGACCGCGCCCGCGCCGAGGTAGGCGACCCGGCCGGGCGCGAACGCGGGCGCGGCGAGACTCACGACCGCCGCCAGGACGGTGGCGACGCCCACGAAGAGGCCCAGGCTGCGGTCCGGGATCAGCCAGAGCAGCGCCAGCCCGCCGGGGGTGGCGGCGAGCCGCGCGGCGGTGATCCAGCCGGCCCCGCGCAGATCGAGCGAGGCCCGCTCGCGCCAGGCGACGTACAGGTTCAGCGGGATCATCGCCGCCAGCACGAAGCCGGGCAGCAGGCCGGGGGACAGGATCCCGGCCACGGGCGCCACGATCAGGGCGAAGCCGAGGCCGCTGCTGCCCTGCACGAACGCGGCGACGGCCACGGTGAGGGCGAGGGCGACCAGTGTCGCGGTGCTCATGGTGCGAGGCTCCGTTCCCGGGCCGCCGTGGAGGTGGGATGGGCGCGGCTGATGGGCGCGCGGGCCACGGAGGCCCGGGCCAGTTCGGCCGCCCGCCGGACGAGCGCGGGGCCGTCCCAGCTGGTGGGCAGGCCGCGCCACATGCGCATCAGACCGCCGACGAAGACGGCGGTGATCTGGTCCCGGTTGCCGCGGCGCACCAGCTCCCAGGGCATGTCCCAGGAGAGCGCGAGTTCCGGGTTGGTGAGGTCGACCAGGAGGAAGTCGGCCGCCAGACCCTCGGCGACGACGCCGGTACGGGCCCGCAGGCCGACGGCGTCGGCGCCGCCGCGGGTGGCGTGCTCCAGCCAGGTCCAGCCGGCTCCGCACGAGGAGTCGCCGGCGGCGAGACCGTAGCTGATCCGCTGGGCGAATTCGGCCGCCTCGGTCAGGCGGAAGCCGTCGCCCCGGGTGCCGTCGGTGCCGAGGCCGAAGCGGATGCCGCGCTCGGCCATGGCCAGGGCGGGCGCGACGGCGTTGCCCTTCCAGGCACTGGCCACCGGGTTGTAGCTGACGGCGGTTCCGGTGTCGGCGAGCAGGGTCAGCTCGCGCGGGGTGAGCAGGGTGGCGTGCGCGGCGAGCAGATGGGGCCCCAACGCGCCGATGCGGTGGAGGTGTTCGAGCGGGCGCAGGCCGTGCCGCAGCAGGGAGCGTTCGACGCTCGCCAGGTGCTCGTTGACATGGATCTGCAGCGTGGCCCCCGCCTCCGCGGCGAGTCCGGCGACGCGCCGCAGGGTCGCGGACCGCGCCGCCTCGGGGATGGAGACGGCGAGGGAGGCGTGGACGAGCGGGTCGCCGTCGTACCGGCCGAGGTGCCGCTCCGCCCGGGCGAGAACGGCGGGGTCGGCGGCTTCGGCGGTGCCGTCGGTGGGTCCGGCGTCGGCGTCGTTGCAGACGAGGCCGAGGACACAGCGGATGCCCGCGTCACGCGCCGCGGAGGCGACGACGTCGACGTCCACGTCGGCCCGGGTGCCCGCGTCGGTGACGGTGGTGAAGCCGCCGCGCAGCGCCTCCAGCGCCGCCAACTTGGCCGCTGTGTAGGCGCCTTCCTCGTCCAGCGCGCCCTCCAGCGGCACCCAGACCCGCCGGAAGATCTCCGAGGGCTCCCCGAAGGCGAGGGCGGAGCCGAAGCTCTGGGTGAGGTGGTGGTGGGCGTCGACGAAGCCCGGCATCAGCAGGTGGCCCGGCAGCCGCACGGCCTCCAGGTGCGGATGGGCGCGGACGACCTCGTCCTCGGGCCCCACGGCGTGGAACGTGCCGTCGGCGACGACGACGGCGTACCCGTCGGCGGGCCCTTCCGGCAACAGGACCGCGTCCGGTACGAGCAGCAAGGGGCCGGGGGCGTCGAGCAGTTCGCGGGTGAGCTGGTTCATCGGTGACTTTCCGTACGGCTGGTGGCCAGGCGGGCGACGATGCCCGGCCGCAGGTGGTGGAAGAGGACGTTGAGGACGGCGGCGGTGAACGCCCCGACCGCGACGCCGCTTTCGAGGAGGATGCGCAGGTTCGCCGGGAAGCCCGCGTACACGCCCGGCACGAGGATGGGCAGGAGTCCGAGCGCGAGGGCGACGGCGCAGACGAACGTGTGGGTGTGGCTGTCGAGGTCGGAGCGCCCGAGCATCTGGATCCCGAGCACGGTGATGACGGCGAAGACGACCATGGCGGTGCCTCCGATGACCGCGGACGGGACGACGCTGATCGCGCGCGTCACCGGGGCGAGGAAGCCGATGACGACGAGCACCACGCCGGCCGCGGCGGTGACGTAGCGGCTGCGCACGCCGGTGACCCGGACGATGCCGATGTTCTCGCCGCTGGTGACCATCAGCGGGAGTCCGAGGAATCCGCCGAGGAGAGAGGTCAGCGCGTCGCCGCGGACCGTCGCCGGGACTGCGGTGCGCCGGTCGATCTCCTTGCCGACGGCCTCGGCGTTGACGACGGTCTGGCCGGTGGCCTCGGCCATCGAGGCGAGGCTGTAGAGCATCAGCGGAAGGGCGGCGAGCAGGTTGAACTGGGGGGATCCGAAGGGCATCGCCTGGGGCAGGCTGACGAGATCGCCCTCGACGGCGTGGCCGAGGTCGAGACGGCCGAGGACGGCCGCCAGCGCGGTCCCGGCGAGCAGCCCGAGCATGACGGCGAGCTGCCGGAGGACACCGCTGAACAGCAGGTAGAAGACGACGGTGAAGCCGATCGTCGCCATGCCGAGCGCGAGGTTCCCCGGGTCGGCGAAGCCGGGGGTGCCGGGGCGCCCGGTCACCAGGACCGCGCCGACCTTCACCAGGTTGACGCCGACGATGACGATCATCGTGCCGATGACGAGGGCCGGGAAGAAGGCCAGCAGCCGGGAGAAGAGCGGCAGTACGAGGAACGTGAAGGCCGCGGTGAGGATCACCGCGCCGGCGGCGGTGCGCAGGCCGTGCTGGTCGGCGATGGAGAGGAAGAGGATGAGCGGGGCGCCGCCGGGGAGCATCACGAACGGCAGCCGCGGGCCGAACTTCCACGGGCCGAGCGACTGGATCAGGGATCCGACTCCGGACAGGACGAAGGCCGCGGACAGCAGTTTGACCGTCAGGTCGTTGCCGAGGCCGAGGGAGGCGCTCATCAGGAAGACGGCCGAGATCGGTGTGGCGGCCATGACGAGGACGTGCTGGATCCCGAAGAGGAGGATGCGGCCCGCGGGGCGGCGCTCGTCGACGGGGTGGACGGGGGAGGGCTGGGCGGCTTCCGGCGCCGGTGGCTGATCCGTACCGGGAAGCGTGGGGCGGGGACTGGACACGTTCGAGCTCCGATCGGCGTTCGACACGTACTGGTTCAGCCGCGACCCGGCCCTGGACGGGGAGCCGAGGAGAGTGGCCAAATCGATTTGGCCGACAGTATGTGAGGCGGCCCGGCGGCCGTCAAGGGTCTGCGTCGTCCGTGCCGGTCGAGTGGCGCGGCCTGACGCGCCCTCAGAAAGCGCAATGAAATCCGTAGTGTCGGGTCTGTCCCGCCATGGATTCGTAAGTTACCAAGGGGTTTTGCTTCAAGAAGTGCGATCGCAAGGCTTGCGTGATCCCCTGCTTGTCCGGAAGGATCTGTTCCGGCCCGGGCTGTCAGCCCCGGCTTGTCACGCCTCCATGTCCGGACGCCCGGCAGCGCATCGGCAATCCCGTGCCGCCCCCGGAGAACCGCCCGATCCGCGCGGTCACCCGGACGATCCCCCGAGGCTCTCCACGCGACCCGAAGCCCCCGGCCCCGCCGGCGTCCCCGCGTCGCGCTCCCTCTCATTCACCTACCCTCAAGGCAAGGCAGAGATGGCACCACTGTCCTCGCGCCGGCGACCCCTCACCACCGTGCACCCGGTGGACGAGGTCCTCCCGCTCCCCACCCTCGCGCTCTACGGATTCCAGCACGTCCTGGCGTTCTACGCCGGCGCGGTCCTCGTACCGGTGATCCTGGGCAGCAGCCTCGGCCTGTCACGGCAGGAGCTCGTCTACCTCATCAACGCCGACCTGGTCACGGCCGGAATCGCCACCGTGATCCAGGCGTGGGGCTTCTGGCGGATCGGCGCCCGCCTGCCGCTGGTCCAGGGCGCGACCTTCACGGCCGTCTCACCGATGATCGCCATCGGCCAGGGCGCGGGCGGCGGCACCGCCGGGCTGCTGGTGGTCTACGGCGCCGTCATCACCGGCGGAGTCGCCGCCTTCCTCTTCGCCCCCTTCGCCGGGCGGCTGACCGCCTACTTCCCGCCGATCGTCACGGGCACCCTCCTCACCGTCATCGGCGTGGACCTCATCCCGGTGGCGCTCCAGGACGTGGGCGGCGGTGCGGCGCTCATGGGCACCCCCGGCTACGGCGAACCCGTCCACCTCGCCTACGCGGGCGGCACCCTCCTGTTCATCCTGCTCGTGATGCGGTTCGGCGGACCGTTCCTGCGCAGCATCGCGGTCCTGCTCGGACTCGTGGGCGGCACCGGCGCCGCCTGGCTGCTCGGCGACGCGGAGTTCGGGGCGGTCGACCAGGCCGACTGGCTGGGCGTCAGCACCCCCTTCCACTACGGTCTGCCGCACTTCTCGCTCCTCCCCATGCTGGCGATGGTCGTCGTCATGCTCATCACCATGGTGGAGACGACGGGTGACGTGTACGCCATGGGCGAGATCACCGGCCGGCACGTCGACGGCGACACGGTCAGCCGCGCGCTGCGCGCCGACGGCATCGCCACCGTCCTCGGCGGGATGCTCAACTCCTTCCCGTACGTGGCCTTCGCGGAGAACATCGGCCTGGTCCGCATCTCCCGTGTCACCAGCCGCTTCGTCGTGGTCGCGGCCGGTGTCTTCATGATCGGCATCGGCCTGGTGCCGAAGGCCGGTGCCGTGGTCGCCTCCGTTCCCCACCCGGTGCTCGGCGCGGCGGCCGTCGCCATGTTCGGCATGGTCGCCACCGTCGGCATCCAGATCCTCGCCAAGGTCGACCTGCGGGAGGAACGCAACGCGATCATCCTCGCCGTCAGCCTCGGTGCCGCCATGCTCCCGACCGCCGTCGCGCCCTTCTTCGAGCGCATGCCCACCGAGGTGCGGGCCGTCCTCGGCAGCGGGATCACCCTCGGCACGCTGACGGCGGTGCTGCTGAACCTGTTCTTCCACGTGCTGGAGAGCCGGCGCAGGCGGGAGGCCATCGACTGGGACGGACTGGCGGTGCACGACGACGGAACGGGTCCCCAGACCGCCACGGCCCGCTGACCCGTCCCCGCTTCCCGGAGCCCGCCGCCCGTGAAGGCACCACCGAGGTGATCCGCACGTGTCCCACCCCCCGTTCTCTCCCGCCCAGGCCCGAGCCGCCCGTGAACGCATCGGCCTGCCCCCCGAACACGTCGTCGCCGCCATGGCGCAATTGGGGGTGCACCGTTCGACGGAGACCCTCAGATGCTGGGAGGCGGGGGTGGTGACGCCCTCGGAGGAGGAACTCTTCGCGCTGGCGGACGCGTTGTGGTGCCCGGTGCCGGTCCTCATGGACCTGACGCCGAGGTCGCTGCGGGAGCACCGACTGGCCCGGCAGTTCACCGCCGAGCGCCTGGCCCGGCGCGTCGGCATGGACCTGGCCGCCTACGCCCGAGCCGAGAACGACCACCGCTGGAACGGAACCGACCGGCAGACCCTGGTCCTCGCGGACGCCCTGGGCCTCGAACCGGAGGAACTGCTGCGCCTCATCGGCCGGGCCGGCGAGCTCGACGGCCTCCTCCGCGAGGCCGTCGAAGGCCGCTGGAAGCAGTACACCGCCCAGCTCGCCCGCCTCGTGGGCGCCCGCGACCGTGCGGTGGCCCAGGCGCTGCGCACCCTGCACCAGGAGTACGCCCGCTTCAACGAGCGCTACATGGGCCATCTCGTCGCCCGCAGCGACGACACCCGGTTGAAGGAGATCGCCACGGAACGAGCCGCATGGCTGCAGGGCCTGTCGGACCGCTTCCTCCACCTCCTGGGCGACGACTCCGGCCGGTAGAGGGGAGCGAGGGCACCGGCAGCCGTCGTTCGCCGAGCTCCGGGCATGTCTGCGGGACATGGCCGGAGCTCGCGTCCTTTCGCCCTGGAACCCGTTGGTGAGCATGTGGTCCGGCTGGGTAGGTGGTGGGTCGCAGGGTCCGACTCCGACGGGCGGTGCGGCTTCCGGGCGCGGAGCCGCGTGATCTACTGAGACGGCTTGCCGACCTGTTCCACCTCACGCGCGAAGGGTGCAACCGCATGCAACGGCAGGACTCGGCGCCGATCATGCTGCCCGGCACGGCCCCCGCCGTCGGCGAGCTCGGCGGCTACGTGGTGGACGAGACCGGGCGGATCGTCTCGGTCAACGACCGCGGCCTGACGCTGCTGGGCCTCACCCGTGAGGCCGCGCTCGGCCACGACCACCACGAGCTGCTGCACCGCGACGCCGACGGACACACGGGGCCCCGGGCGCTGTGCCCGATCATGGACGCGGTCCTGTCCCGCACCGCGTCCAGCGGCGCGGACGTGTGCTTCCTGCGCGGCGACGGCCTTCTCCTGCCGGTCCGGTGGACCGTCACCCCGCACCCCGCCGAGACCGGCCCGGGCACCCTGGTGCTCTTCCACCCCGGGCAGGTCGACGTGCCGGCGACCGTCGACGGCACGCTGCCGGAACTCGACCGGCTCGCCCTGCTCGCCGAGACCACCACCTCGCTGACCTCGACGATGAACGAGCAGGAGACGGTCGAGCGGCTGGCGCACCTGGTGCTGCCCCGGCTGGCCGACTGGATGGTCGTGGACCTGATAGCCGACAGCGGTGACATCCGCCGTACCCACGTGGTCGAGTACCGGGGCGGCCGGCTCACCCGGCACCCGGAGCTGGAGGGCCCGATCCCCGCCGTCACGGCGCGGTCGCCGCTGCCGCTGTCCAGAGCCCTGCGCGGCAGCGGGGCGTCCCTGGCCGGGCCCGAGGTCTATCAGGGAGAGCCCGACTCCGGGATCGCCGTCGTCCAGCACGAGCTGTTCGCCGCCACCGACATGCACTCGGCCGCGATCGCCCCGATCCGCGGCCCGCGTGAAGTGCTCGGCGCCCTCACGCTCGGACGCGGCGACAACCCGGTGCCGTTCACCACCCCCGACCTGTCGCTGCTGGAGGACATCACCCGGCGCGCCGGCCTGGCGATCTCCAACTCGCGCCTCTACCAGCGCCAGCGCCGGATCTCCGAGACGATGCAGCGTCACCTGCTGCCCCGGCTGCCCGACGTGCCGGGGGCCGAACTGCACGCGAGCTACCTGCCCGCTCCCGACGCCTCCCAGGTCGGCGGCGACTGGTACGACGCCTTCACGCTCCCGGACGACTCCACCGGCCTGGTCATCGGCGACGTCGCCGGCCACGACCTGGAGGCGGCCGCCCGCATGGCGCAGCTGCGCAACATGCTCCGCGCCCTGGCCTGGTCCGAGCCGCACCCGCCCAGCGCGGTCGGTCAGCTCGACCAGGTGATGGCCCGCACCACCGACCTGTCCACCGCCACCCTCGTCCTGGGCCGCCTCACCTTCGCCCCGGAGACCGGCTGGACCTGGGAGTGGACCAACGCCGGCCACCCGCCGCCGCTGCTGATCACCCACGACGGCCGCGCCGCATACCTGCGCACCCCGCGCAGCGTGCTCCTCGGCACCGGGACGCAGGTCGACCGGGGCCGGGACTCCGTCCACCTGCCACCCGGCTCGACCCTGCTCCTCTACACCGACGGACTCGTCGAGTCCCGCGCCGACGGCATAGAGCCCGGCCTCGCCCGACTCCGCCGCCACGCGGCGGCGCTGGCCCACCACAGCCTCGGCGTCGTCTGCGAGCGGCTCATCGAGGACGTCCGCCCGTCGGACAACGACGACGACGTCGCCCTCCTGGCCGTGCGCGTACCCTTCGGCAGGCCGCCCCGTCCGGCGGGAGCCGACGTTCCCGCTTCCGCTCCGCCCGGGGAGGAGGGAGACGCCGGGGGCGACCCGGCGAGGTAGCACCTCCGGTTTCGGCGATGTGCGGCCCGCGAGGGAACGGCGCCGGGCGCGCGCCGGCGTCAGAGGGCGGGCAGGGCCTGTTCCGCCCAGATCGTCTTTCCGGCGGGCGTGTAGCGCGTCCCCCAGTGCTCGCTGAGCTGGGCGACCATGAACAGTCCGCGTCCGCCCTCCTCGTCGCTGCCCGCGAAGCGGGCGTGCGGTGAGGTGTGCTGCGAGTCGGAGACCTCGCAGAGGAGGGACCGGTCCCGGATCAACCGCAGGCCGATCGGTCCGGAGGCGTACCGGATGGCGTTGGTGACCAGTTCGCTGACCACCAGCTCGGTGGTGAAGGTCAGCTCGTCCAGTCCCCACCGGGCAAGCTGTTCCGCGGCCATCGACCGCGCCCGGGCGACCAGGGCGGGGTCCGGCGGCAGTTCCCAGGCGGCCACCTCATGTGCCCCGAGCGCACGGGTACGGACCACCAGGAGGGTCGCGTCGTCGTGCACCCTGCCCGGGGACAGCTCCGCGACGACGCGGGCGCAGACGAGGTCGGGCGGCGATTCCCGCGCCTCACCGAGGACAGCCGTCAACCGGTCCAGTCCCGCGTCGAGGCCCTGCCCGCGGGCCTCCACGAGGCCGTCGGTGAACAGAGCGACCAGGCTTCCTTCCGCCAGGTCCACCTCCGCGCTCTCGAACGGAAGCCGACCCACCCCCAGGGGAGCCCCTGGAGGCAGCCGGAGGAAGGAGACCCCTCCGTGCGGTTCCACGACAGCCGGCGGCAGGTGCCCCGCCAGCGCCCAGGTGCTCGTTCGGGAGGTGGGGTCGTAGATCCCGTAGACGCACGTCGCTCCGGTCATGCCGCTGCCGTCCGAGCCGTGCCCGTCCTGGTCCGACGCCTCCTTGTCGACCTGGTCGCTCAGCCGTGCCAGGAGTTCGTCGGGCGCGAGGTCCAGCTCGGCCAGGGTCCGCAGCATCGCCCGCAGTCGCCCCATGGCCGCGGCGGCGCCCAGGCCGTGCCCGACGACGTCGCCGACGGCAAGCCCGACGCGTGCGCCGGAGAGCGGAATGACGTCGAACCAGTCCCCGCCCGCGCCGAGGTGGCTGTCGGCCGGGAGGTATCGGCTCGCCGCCTCGACCGCGCTCTGCTCCGGGACCGACCGGGGCAGCAGACTGCGCTTGAGCGTGACCGCGGCGGTGCGCTCGCGCCGGTAACGCCGGGCGTTGTCGATGCATACGGCGGTGCGCGACACCAGCTCCTCGGCCACGGCCCGATCCCCCTCGTCGAAGGGCTCGGAGGTGTCGGCACGTACGAAGGTGACCAGCCCCAGAGACGTCTCCCGCACGCGCAGAGGGACGTACAGCCGGGTCGGCGTGACACCCGCTTCCGTCGTCGACCGGCCCCCCGCGAGGCTGTCGGCCTGCGGTGACGAGGAGGCGTACGTGACCCGTTCTCCCGCGCGGGACGGGTTCGCGCCGGAGTCCGCCACCCGTACGAGGTCCCGTGGCGGGACGGGTCCGAGCTCCTCGCCCTCCAGGGCTTCCGCCGCTACGTCGACGACCACGGCGTCGGCGTACCGCGGCACGGCGATCTTGGCGAGCTCCGCTGCCGTACGGGCCGGATCGAGGGTCGCCCCGATCCGGGCGCCGGCCTCCGCCAGGAGGGCCAGACGCTGCTGCGCCCGGTAGTGGTCGGTGACGTCTATGGACTGCTCGCACACGCCCACGGCCTCTCCCCGGCCGTCCACGAGCCGGAAGTAGGACGAGGACCAGACATGTTCACGGCTGCCGCCCGGGACGCGTCCCCGGAACCGCAGGTCGATGATCGGTTCACCGGTCTCGAGGATCTGCCGGACGAGCTCCTCCGGCGGCCCCAGATGCCGGCTTGACAGGACGTCACCGGGAAAGAGCTCGGCCATGGTGCGGCCCACCAGTCCGGTGAGGTCGCCGCCGAGCTCCCGGATGCTGGCCGCGTTCGCCCACAGGAGGCGTGTGTCGGGGCCGTAGATGGTCAAGGTCACCGGGGACTGGGCGACGAGCCCCCGCAGCATCGCCTGGCGGGTCTCCCACCAGCGAAGCGCCTCCAGCTCGGCTGCCATGAGCAGGGCGGAGGGGGATCCGTCGGTCGCTGGGGTCAGGCGGTGCAGGGTCACCGCGATGCGCACGGTCTCGCCGGAGCGATGACGTACGTCGACGACGGAACCGCGTGTCCCGCTGAGCCTCAGCCGCTCGTCCGGCCCGGACTCCCGCGATCCCTCGCTATCGGTGGGAGGGGACGCGACCAGCTCCACCGCCCGGCGTCCCAGCACCTGCGAAGCCGGGAATCCCAGGAGGTCCTCGGCCTCGCGACTCCACCCCACGAGCACTCCGTCCGCGTCGAGCAGGGCGAGGGCAGTCGGGGGCGGGCCGAGAAACCCGCCTTCGTCCGCCTCTCCCGCCCCGGCGCCGGCGGTGAAAGGCATCCGGTCCATACGTCCCATCATCCTGCCCGGACGTCCCGCCCGCAGGGTGCCCGAGCGGTGGGCCGGCGTGACGGTGCTCCTCGGGCGGGGAGGCGAGGCAGCCCGCGACGCAGGGTGCGGGCCGCCGGCTCGCGGCCCCCGGGCCCGGCGGCCGGCCACCGCCGGCAGCCGGCGGTGGGCGACCCCCGGGCCCGGCGGTCGCCCACCCCCCCCCGCAGCTGGTAGGGGCGCCCCCGGGCCCGGCGCTCGCCCCCCGCCCGCCAGCCGGTAGAGGCGCCCCCGGGCCCGGCGCTCGCCCACCGCCCGGCAGCCGGCAGCGGAGGGACGGACGGCTCAGGCCGTCACCCGTCCATATGGCCCGTCACGGGATGTGAGACGGTGCAGGGCGTGAGTGAGACATCGACGAACACCCTGCAATACCGCGTTGACGGGCGGGAAGACGCTCCGGTCCTGGTCCTGGGACCGTCACTGGGCACCACCTGGCACATGTGGGACCGCCAGATACCCGAGCTCACCCGTACCTGGCGGGTCGTCCGCTTCGACCTGCCCGGCCACGGCGGCGCCCCCGCCCACCCCGCCTCCTCCGTCGCCGAGCTCGGCGACCGGCTGCTCGCCACCCTCGACGAGCTCGGCGTCCAGCGCTTCGGCTACGCGGGCTGCGCCTTCGGCGGAGCCATCGGCCTCGACCTCGCGCTGCGCGCCCCGCACCGGGTCGCCTCGCTCGCCCTCGTCGCCACCTCGCCCCGCTTCGGCAGCGCCGACGAGTTCCGCCGGCGCGGCGTGATCGTGCGCACCAACGGCCTCGAACCCATGGCCCGCACCGCCCCCGAGCAGTGGTTCACGCCCACCTTCGCCGCCGCCCAGCCCGCCATCGTCGACTGGGCCGTGCAGATGGTCCGCACCACCGACCCCGGCTGCTACATCGCCGCCTGCGAGGCGCTCGCCGTCTTCGACGTCCGCGAGGCGCTCGACCGGATCGGCGTGCCGGCCCTCGTCCTGGTCGGCTCCGAGGACGCGATCACCGGCCCCGCCGAGGCGCGCACCCTCGTCGCCGGCATCGCCGACGCCCGGCTCGCCGTGGTCCCCAGCGCCTCCCACCTCGCGCCCGTCGAGCAGCCCGCCGCCGTCACCGAGCTGCTCGGCGGACACTTCGCGCCGCTCGCCCACGAGCCCTCGGGCGCCCTGACCGTGCCGCCGATGCCGCCGGTGTCGGCGCCCGTCGTCCCGGTCGCCGAGATCGCCCCGGCGGCTCCCGCGGACGAGCAGGAGGAGCCGCGCCCGGACCCGTACGAGAGCGGGCTGAAGCTGCGCCGGGAGGTCCTCGGCGACGCCCAGGTCGACGAGGCCCTCGCCGACGAGTTCGGCACCGGCTTCCAGGAGCTCGTCACCCGCTTCGCCTGGGGCGAGGTGTGGAGCCGTGACGGTCTCGACCGCCGCACCCGCAGCGCGGTCACCCTCGCCGCGCTGATCTCCGGCGGTCACCACGACGCCCTCGCCGACCACACCCGGGCCGCCCTGCGCAACGGCCTGACCCCGGACGAGCTCCGCGAGATCCTCCTCCAGACCGCCGTCTACTGCGGGCTCCCCGCCGCCGAGAGCGCGCTGCGCGTGGTCAGCCGGGTGATCAAGGAGGACACCACCCCCCAGGCGTAGGCTGCGCCCGTGAAGCTGACGAAGAACACCCACGCCTGCGTCCGCCTGGAGAAGGACGGCCGGTCGCTCGTCATCGATCCGGGGATGTTCACCGAGGAGGACGCCGCACTCGGCGCCGACGTCCTCCTCGTCACCCACGAGCACCCCGACCACTTCGACGAGGGGCGGCTGCGGGCCGCCCTGGACGCGGACCCGGCCGTCGAGGTGTGGACGCTGCGGAGCGTCGCCGAGCAGCTGTCGGCGGCGTTCCCCGGCCGGATCCACACCGTCGGCGACGGCGACGCCTTCACCGCGGCCGGGTTCGACGTCCAGGTGCACGGCGAGCTGCACGCGGTGATCCACCCGGACATCCCGCGGATCACCAACGTCGGCTTCCTGATCGACGGCTCCGTCTTCCACCCCGGCGACGCGCTGACCGTGCCCGACCGGCCTGTGGAGACCCTGTTCCTGCCGGTCATGGCCCCGTGGAACAAGATCTCCGAGGTCATCGACTACGTGCGGGAGGTCGGGCCGGTCCGCGCGTACGACATCCACGACGCCCTGCTCACCGACCTGGCCCGGCCCATCTACGACCGCCAGATCGGCGCCCTCGGCGGCACCGACCACCGGCGGCTCACCCCGGGCGACTCGACGGAGCTCTGACCGGCCCAGGTGCCGGAGACCGCCGCCTGTCACACCCCGCCGTTAGGCTTGCGGTCATGCGCATCGCCACCTGGAACGTCAATTCGATCACCGCCCGGCTGCCCCGCCTCCTGGCCTGGCTGGAGAGCAGCGGCACCGACGTGCTGTGCATCCAGGAGACCAAGTGCACGGCCGAGCAGTTCCCCACCGAGGAGCTGCGCGAGCTGGGGTACGAGTCGGTGGTCCACGCCACCGGCCGGTGGAACGGGGTCGCCCTAGTCTCCCGGGTCGGCCTGGAGGACGTCGTCACCGGCCTGCCCGGCGGCCCCGGCTACGAGGGCGTGGACGAGCCGCGGGCCATCTCCGCGACCTGCGGCCCGGTCCGCGTCTGGTCGGTGTACGTGCCGAACGGGCGCGAGGTGATCCACGAGCACTACGCGTACAAGCTGCGCTGGCTGGAGGCGCTGAAGGCCGCCGTCGCCGACGACGCCGCGGGCGAGCGCCCCTTCGCCGTGCTCGGCGACTTCAACATCGCGCCGACCGACGAGGACGTCTGGGACATCTCCCTCTTCGAGGGCGCGACCCATGTCACCGAGCCGGAGCGGGCCGCCCTCGCCGGGCTGCGCGAGGCCGGCCTGAGCGATGTGGTGCCCCGCCCGCTGAAGTACGCCCACCCCTTCACGTACTGGGACTACCGCCAGCTGTGCTTCCCCAAGAACAAGGGCATGCGCATCGACCTGGTGTACGGCAACAAGTCCTTCGCGGACGCCGTCAAGGACAGCTACGTCGACCGCGAGGAGCGCAAGGGCAAGGGCGCTTCCGACCACGCCCCGGTCGTCGTCGACCTCGACGTCTGAGACGTCCCACGAGGTTCGACGTCCGAGACGTTCCTGAGGTTCGACGTCCGAGACGTCCCACGAGGCTCGACGTCCGAGAGGCACCACGAGGCCCGACGTCGGGGACGTCCCCGGGGGGCACCCGCGCCGGGCATCGTGACGATCTCCGCGTGCCGGGTGGTGCCGCTGAGGGCGGGATGCGACGCTGGTCGGATGAACATCCCCTTCCTGGACAACTGGCGCAAGCGACACGAAGCCCAACGGTCGCCCCTGGTCTCGGCCTTCGACCGGGACCCGGAGGGGGCGGCCGAGCTGCTCGCCGAGTGCGAGCTGCTGCGCGCCCGCGCCCAGGAGGCCGGGGTGAGGCTCGACGACACGCCCCGCTCGCTCACGGCGCTCGACCAACTCCCGCCGCGATGGCGGGACGACCCCGAGGAGCTGCCCTGGGTCGGCAACGACGCGGGGCTGTACCTGGGCACGGTCCTCGTGCGGACCGTCCCGGGGGCCGGCTGGCGGCTCCGCCCGGACGGCCAGCCGGTGGTCCGGCTCACCTCCGGGCGTGAGATCGACGTGGTCGCGGCGGGCCTCGACTGGGCCGCCACCGGAGCCCCCGAGCTCTCCCAGATCTACGCCGAGTCGGCCGAGTTCTGATCGCGGCCGGTGATCACTCCGCCCGCAGCGGGACCGACACGTAACTCGGGTCGGCCGCGGGGGAGGAGAAGGTCAGCTGCGCGCCGGCCGGGTTGTGCTCGATGTACAGCGGGTCGACGGTGTCGACCACCAGGGCGAGCCGGTGGCCGGCCGGCACGTCGTACGCCGTCGAGAACAGCTCCAGATCGACCGGGAACGCCTTCCCCGGGGTCCTGTCGTGGAAGGTGTACGGCGCGTTGCTGATCAGCTTGCCGATGCCCAGCGGGCCGACGTCGTAGAGGTACGCGACGAAGGTGCCGCTCTCCGCGGTCGGCGTGACCGTGGTGTGCAGGCGTGCCGTGCCGCGCACCTGCTGGGGGGTGGCGTAGCGCTCGGACTGCCAGACGCCCGCGAAGGCGCGGGGGAGCAGCGGGATCGAGGCGACGGGCGGCGCCTGGAAGAACTGGTCCAGGAGGTTGGACAGCATCACGACGCCGCCGTCGGCGCCCGAGTCGACGTTGGCCCAGAGGTGTTCGGAGCCGGTGAGCGGGAACGTGCGCCGGTTGGCGTTGACCGACTTCCAGTCCGGGTAGCCCTCGTAGCCGGCGTCGGAGCGCGGCTTGAGCTGGACCGGCTGCTCCCGGTCGACGCCGTTGTCGACGCCCTTGAGGTGGTGGTCGAACCAGCGGTGGGCGTGGGTCCAGGTGTCGTTGGGCAGTCCGAGCAGGCCGGTGGCCTCGGCGGTGGCGTGGTCGCCGGGCCGGAACTCCAGGCGCTTGGGGCCGCTGAGCTTCTCGTAGAAGCTCGCGAACTGGTTGGGCGGGAAGATGGTGTCGCCCCAGGCGTTGCCGAGCATGATCGCCGGGTGGTTGGCGTTGATCGCGTCGAGGTAGGTGGCGGCGGAGCGCTTGCGCCCCCAGGCGATCATCTCGTCCTCCTTGTCCAGGTCGGAGGAGAGGAAGTCGCCCAGGACCTGCTGGAGTTCGGGGCCGGGGCGGCCGGTGAGGTAGCCCGCGCCGCCGAGCAGGGCGGCGGCCTGGAGGTGCTGGGTGCGGCCGCTGTAGATGGACTCGATGAGGTCGGCCCAGCCGCTGAGCGCGGCGACGGCCTTGACGCGCTTGTCGTGCGCGGCCGTGAGGAGGCTGATCCCGGCGCCGTACGAGACCCCGGCCATGCCGACCTTCGCGGGGTCGGCCGGGGTGTTCGCGAGGGCCCAGTCGATGACCAGGGACGCGTCGGCGATGTCCTTGGGGCCGGCGGTCTCGATCTCGCCGCCGGACTGCCAGAAGCCGCGGGAGTTGTAACTCACCACGACGTAACCGGAGTCGGCGAGTTGCCGGGCCTGGGCGAGGTACTCGATCTGGGGCACGGCCCAGCTGGTGGGGAGCACGATCACCGGGAACCGGGTGGTGCCGTCGGCGCCGGCGGGGGTGACGACGTTGGCCTTGAGGACGGTGCCGCCGTCCCCGGCGATGTCGACGAAGCGGACGGATCCGGAGGTCTCGGCGTGGGCGGCGGGGGCGAGCCCGAGGGCCGCCCCGGCGACCAGGGCGGCCGAGACGGCATAGGCCAGGGCTGTGCGCACGGGTCACTCCTCACTGGGTGTCACTGATGGGGGGGCAGTGAAGTGACCCGACGGTAACGTCGACGGCTTACCGGGGGTAACTGGTCGGTAAGTTACGCGTGGGTAACGATTGGCGGAATACCGCCTTCACCGCGGGGGCCGGCCGCGGGGGCCCCGCAGCGGGCCCCCCGCAGTGGCGTGAGCCGACGGCCGGCCGGTTCGCCCACCGCGCCGGGCCGGGGCCACCCGCCCCCGGCTACGGGGAACGGCCGGTCAGGTCGTCCGGGAGGCCCTTGGCTCCGGTGAGGTCGGCCCCGTCGAGCCGGGCGCCCATGAGGTGCGCCCCCGTCAGATCGGCCCCCTTCAGGTTCGTGTGCGACAGGTTCGCCTCGAACAGCCAGGCGCCCCGCAGGTCGGCGCCGCCGAGGTCGACCCCGGAGAGGTTCGTCCGCACGAGGTTCGTGCTCCGCAGGGAGGCGCACCCGATCGTGTCCGGCTGCGTGGCCGCGGGAGCGGGGTGCGGCGCGCCCCCCTGGGAGCCGATGATCATCGTTTCCCGGTCGCAGAAGACGGCCTTGCGCAGGTCCAGCCCCGCCAGGGCGGCCTCGGCCAGGTCCGCGCCCGCGACGTTCATGCCCTCGGTCTTGGGGCAGGAGTCGCCCTCGGCGCAGATGACGGCCTGACGGAGATCGGCCAGGGAGAGGTCCGTGCCGCTGAGGTCGGTCGCGATGAGGTTGACCTTCCGGAGGATCGCGTCGATGAACGAGGCACCGGCGAGGTCCGCGCCGGCGAAGGAGGCCCCGGTGAGGTCGGCGCCCGAGAACGAGGCCTTCGTGATCTTCGCCCCGTCGAACCGGGCGTCGGTGAGGGTCGCACCCGACAGCCCGGCCCCCGTGAGCGTCGCGCCGTCGAAACGCGCGGCGACCAGGTCCGCCTTGGCCAGGTCCGCGCCGCTCAGGTCGGCCTCGGCCAGAACCGCATTCCGTAGGTGGATGTCCCGGGCCTCGCTCGCGTACGTCGGCTTCCAGTTGGGCAGGGCCGTCCGGCTCAGATCGATCTCCAGGCCCGAGTCCCGCTCGGGGCGGCGTCGGACGAGCACGTTCATGGCGGCACTGACGTCCGGCAGGGGAGTGGCGGCCGTGGCCGGCAGCGGAGCGTGCCGCCGGACGTACGCGGCCAGCACCGAGACGACCGCCGGCTGGTCGGCCGCGGAGTCCTTCATGATGCGCCCCAGCGCGTAGATCCCGCCGAGCCGGACATCCGTGGAACCCGAGCCGAGATTGGCGATGGCCGCGTTGAAACGCGTCGTGATCTGGCCTTGCTCGGAGATCCGCAGCTCCTGGCCCGCCTGACCCACCTGCAGCCAGGTGAACAGCAGTGCGGCCACCGCCGCCAGGCCCGGCAGGCTGAGCAGGAGCAGGGTCAGCCGAGGGGAGGCGGCCTCGGGCCGCCGCGCCGCCGGCCGACGACGGGCCGCCGCCCGGCGGAGGCGGCCGAAGCGGCGGGTCCGGGTCATCCCGCCATTGGCCCACGGCAGGACGATCCGGCGAGGACCGCCACACCGCGGCTCCCTCTATCGAGGGAAGCCGGCGCGGCACGCGTCGCAGTGGGCGACCGGCGCTCGGCGGGCGAAGCCGGGAAGGAACTCCGGCCCCCCGAGCGGCGGGGAGCTGGCATGCTGGTGGCGTCTTCACGCCGAGGGAGGGCCGGTGGGGAACACGAGCGACACGGCAGACGTCACGGACGTCCCCGACGTCTTCGACCCGCGGATCTACGCCGCCGGGATCCCGCACGACCGCTTCCGTGCGCTGCGCGACCGTCACCCGGTGGCCCGCCAGGAGGAGTACGAGGTTCTCGGGTGGCCCGCCGGGCCCGGGTTCTGGGCCGTGACGCGGCACGCCGACGTCGTACGGGTACTCAAGGACGCCGCCGGATTCTCCTCGCACCTCGGCGCCACCCAGATCCGCGACCCCGACCCCGCCGACCTGCCGTTCATCCGGCGCATGATGCTCAACCAGGATCCGCCCGACCACGGCCGGCTGCGGCGGCTGGTCAGCCGCGCCTTCACGCCCCGGAGGACCGAGCGGTTCGCCGCGACCGCACGCCACAGGGCACGTGAACTCCTCGCCTTCGCAAGGGTGTCGGGGAACGACGAGGTGGACCTGGTGCGGGCCGTCACCGACGACTACGCGCTGCTCAATCTCACCGACCTGCTCGGCGTGCCCGCGAGCGACCGCGGCCTGCTGCACACCTGGACCGAGCGGGTCATCGCCTACCAGGACCCGGACGAGCCGCCCGTGCTCGACGCCGGCGGAAAGCCGGTCAACCCGCGCTCACCCGCGATGCTCGCCGAGATGTTCGACTACGCGCAGAAGCTCGCCGCCCACAAGCGCGCGCACCCCGCCGACGACGTCATGACCGTCCTCGCGCAGTCCGAACTCCAGGACGCGGAACTGGAGATGTTCTTCTTCCTGCTCACCGTCGCCGGCAACGACACCGTCCGCAGCGCCGCCCCCGGCGGACTGCTCGCGCTCGCCGGACACCCCGAGGAGCGCGCCCGGCTGTGGCGCGGCGAGGTCGGCACGGACACGGCCGTCGACGAACTCCTGCGCGTCCACCCGCCCGTGCTGTCCTTCCGGCGCACCGCCGCCCGGGACACCGAACTGGCCGGCGTGCCGATCGCCGCCGGGGACAAGGTCGTCGTCTTCCACGCCTCCGCCAACCACGACGAGCGGGTCTTCGCCGAGCCGCACCGGATCGACCTCGCCCGCGGCCCCAACCCGCACGTCTCCTTCGGCGACGGCCCCCACGTCTGCCTCGGCGCCCACTTCGCCCGGCTCCAGCTCCGGATCCTGTACGAGGAGACGCGCGCGGCCACCGCGGACCTGGAGCTCGCCGGTCAGCCCAGGCGGCTGGTCTCCAACTTCATCAACGGCGTCAAGTCGCTTCCAGTGCAGGCTCGTTGGAGGAACTGACCGGTGCCGTCCGTGCCTGCCGCGTCACGTCCGCCACCAGCTCGACCACATCGGGGCCGTACGCCTGCGAGTTGACCACCTTCAGGAGGAGGACGAAGGAGCCGCCCCGGTAGCGGCGGGCCAGCCGCTCGTGGTGCCGGGCCAGATAGCGGGTCGCCGCCTGGTTGTTGATGGCCCGCTGTCCGCAGAAGAGGAAGACGGGGCGCCCGCCCTCGCCCGCCGTCAGCCGCGCCAGCAGCACGTACTCGGCGACCCCCGGCTCCATCCGGTACACGTCGTCGCCGATCCGTATCGCGCCCCGCTCCTCGACCGGCTCGCGCGCCACGCTCATCCGCAGCCCCGGCAGCAGACTGCCCAGGTGCGCGCTCATCCGGCGATTCGCCCCGGGCCCGCCCACGCAGAACTCCGTGCGGTCGCCGAAGCCCTGATGGGCCAGATCGTGCTGGACGATCCGGGCGTGCGCCCCGCAGTCCTTCACGAGCGCGGAGAGTTCGAGCAGCGCCGACACGTCGTAGCGGTGCACCGCACTGTCGCTGCCGGCCTCCCGGTGGACCACGAGCAGGCACTCGGAGTGGGGCGGAAGTCCGAAGAAGGCCTGCTTCCTGCGGAGTTTCCGACGCCACAGGTACGTGCGGGTCAGCCAGCCGAGGGAGCCGCTGACTCCGGTGGCGAGCACGCCCAGGACGACGTTGCGCACGTCTTCGTTCATGGGCGCGCATGTTACTGGGCATCGGTCGACCGTTCGAGAGGCGGTCCTGACGGGAGCCGGGGGCAGAAGTTACGCTGCGCGGACGGTCGTCGACTGGAGGTAGTGATGCAGTCTCAGTTGCGGCGTTCCGCCGTCCGTTACGGCTCGCTCGTGGCCGTCGCCGCGACGGTGCTCTCGGTGGGCGCCGCCGCGCCGCCGACCGCCGCGCCGCCCCATCCCGCTCCCGCGAAGGTGCCCGTCGCCACCGGCTGGGGCGGCGCCGTCGCCAGCGTCGACGCGGACGCCTCCGCCGCCGGCGTCGAGGTGCTGCGCAAGGGCGGCAACGCCGTCGACGCCGCCGTCGCCGTGGCCGCCGCCCTCGGCGTCACCGAGCCGTACTCGGCCGGCATCGGCGGAGGCGGCTACTTCGTCTACTACGACGCGAAGACCCGTACCGTCCACACGATCGACGGCCGCGAGACCGCGCCCGGCTCCGCCGACGCGAACCTCTTCGTCGAGAACGGCAAGCCCATCCCCTTCGAGGAGGGCATGACCAGCGGCCGCGGCGTCGGCACCCCCGGCACCCCCGCCACCTGGGAGACCGCCCTCGACGCCTGGGGCAGCAAGCCGCTCGGCAAGCTCCTCCAGCCGGCCGAGCGCCTGGCCCGCGACGGCTTCACCGTCGACGCCACCTTCCGCGCCCAGACGGCGGGCAACGAGGCCCGCTTCCGCGACTTCCCGGCCTCCGCCGCCCTCTTCCTGCCCGGCGGGCAGCTGCCCGTGGTCGGCTCGACCTTCAAGAACCCCGACCTGGCCCGTACCTACGAACAGCTGGGCCGGCAGGGCGTCGGCGCGCTCTACAAGGGACCGCTCGCCCGCGACATCGTCAACACCGTCCAGCACCCGCCGGTGCGCGAGGGCGCCACCCGGGTGGTCCGGTCCGGCGACCTGACCGAGGACGACCTCGCCGGGTACGAGACGATCCGGCGCCGGCCCACGAAGGTCTCGTACCGCGGCCTGGACGTCTACTCCATGGCCCCGTCCTCCTCCGGCGGAACCAGCGTCGGCGAGGCCCTCAACATCCTGGAGGGCACCGACCTCGCCCACGCCTCCCAGGCCCGCTATCTGCACCGCTTCATCGAGGCCGGCCGGATCGCCTTCGCCGACCGCGGCCGCTGGGTCGGCGACCCGGCCTTCGAGGACGTGCCCACCCGCGGCCTGCTCTCCCAGCGGTACGCCGACTCCCGGGCCTGCCTGATCCGCGACGACGCCGCCCTGACCAGCCCCCTCGCACCGGGTGACCCGCGCGACCCGAAGCCCTGCGCGACCGGCGGCACCGCCGCCCCGACCACGTACGAGGGCGAGAACACCACCCACCTCACCGTCGCCGACAAGTGGGGCAACGTCGTCGCCTACACCCTGACCATCGAGTCCACCGGCGGCAGCGGCATCACCGTGCCCGGACGCGGCTTCCTGCTCAACAACGAGCTGACCGACTTCTCCTTCGCCCCGGCCAACCCGGCCGTGCACGACCCCAACCTGCCCGGCCCCGGCAAGCGCCCGCGCTCCTCGATCTCCCCGACGATCGTGCTCGACAGGACCGGCCGACCGGTGCTCGCGCTCGGCTCCCCGGGCGGCGCCACCATCATCACCACGGTCCTGCAGACCCTCACCGGAGTCGTGGACCGCGGGCTGCCGCTCGTCGACGCGATCGCCGCGCCCCGCGCGAGCCAGCGCAACCAGGCGACCACGGAACTCGAACCGGCCCTGTGGAACAGCCCGCTGCGGGCCGAGCTGGAGGCGATCGGGCACCGCTTCCGGCAGAACCCGGAGATCGGCGCGGCCACCGGCGTCCAGCGCCTGCCCGACGGACGCTGGCTGGCCGCCGCCGAGACGGTGCGCAGGGGCGGCGGCTCGGCGATGGTGGTACGGCCGGACGGCGACTGAACGGCCCGGGACCGAACACGGAGGCGCCTGACGGTGGCTGCGGGTCCTGAGGGTGGTCAAAGGGCCGTCAGGACCCTCGGGCCGTCGTCCGTGATCGCCACGGTGTGCTCGGTGTGGGCCGCGCGGGAGCCGTCGATCGTCCGGATCGTCCACCCGTCCCGCGCCGTGTAGTGGTCGTCGCGACCGCCGCCGATCAGCATCGGCTCGATCGCGACCACCATGCCGTGCCGCAGCGGCATGCCCCGCCCCGGGCGTCCCTCGTTGGGGACGTCCGGGCCCTCGTGCATCGTGCGGCCCACGCCGTGCCCGCCGAGGCCGTCCGGGATGCCGTACCCCGCGCGCCGGCAGACCCGGCCGACGGCGTGCGCGATGTCCCCGACCCGGTTGCCGACCACGGCCGCCGCGATCCCCGCCTCCAGGGCCTCGTAGGCCGTGTCGATCAGCCGGGTGTCCTCGGGGCGCGCCCGGCCGACCGTGAAGCTCACCGCCGAGTCGCCGACCCAGCCGCCGAGCACCGCCCCGCAGTCCGCGCTCACCAGGTCGCCGTCGGCGAGCCGGGTGCCGTCCGGCACGCCGTGCACGATCGCGTCGTTCACCGACAGGCAGACCACCGCCGGGAAGGGCACCGGCGCCCAGTCCGGCCGGTAGCCGAGGAACGGCGAGCCCGCGCCCGCCGCCGCGAGCACCTCCCGCGCCGCCCGGTCGAGCTCGGCGAGCGTCACGCCGGGCGCCGCCTTCTCCCGTACGGCCTCCAGGGCCTGGGCCACCACCCGCCCCGCCTCGCGCATGAGCAACAGGTTCTCGTCCGACTTGATCTCCACCATGCCAATTACTATACCGGTATTAGAATGGGCTCCATGGTGCGCACCCCCCTGACCCCCGAAGAGCGCGAGCGCGGCGAACGGCTCGGCCGCCTCCTGCGCGAGGCCCGAGGTAGCCGCTCGATGGCGGAGATCGCGGCCGCGGCCGGCCTCTCCGCGGAGACCCTCCGCAAGATCGAGACGGGCCGCGCCCCCACGCCCGCCTTCTTCACCGTGGCCGCCCTCGCGGGCGTCCTCGGGCTGTCGATGGACGAGCTGGTGACGCACTGCGTACCGGTGCCGGCGGCTATGCCGGTGACGGTCGCGGTGCCGTCGGAGGCCGCCTGATTGGACCGAGGCCCGCGAGGCCTGTGACGGGGGCGACGGGAACCCTGCGTAAGCTCGGCGGTCGTGATACCCGAGGAGCTGCGGCGCGGCCGCTACGTCAGTCTGACCACCTTCCGGAAGAACGGCACCGGAGTCGCCACCCCCGTCTGGTACGCGGTCGAGGACGACCGGCTGTACGCCTGGACCCGCACCGACTCCTGGAAGGTGAAGCGACTGCGCCACGACCCCCGCGTCGTGGTGGCGGTCTGCGATCTGCGCGGGAACGTCACGGAGGACGCCGTACGGGTGGAGGGCACGGCCCGGCTGGTCACGGGCGAGGAGCTGCGCCGGGTCCGCCGCCTCCTCTCGCGCAAGTACACGTGGCAGTTCTGGGCGGTCGACTGGCCCGCGATCCTCGCCCGTCTCGGCAAGCGCCCCCACACGGGCATCGTCGTGAGCTTCACGGCACCCTGACCGAAAACTCTGCGTAGCCGTCCCGTAACACGCGTGCGGTCCAATGCCGGTGGACCGAAAGGCAGCGGAATGACGGTGCGACAACTCCCGGCGGAGGTAGAGGCGTTCGCGACCTGGTTGCGGAACCTCGCCGGCCGTCTCGA
Organism: Streptomyces sp. NPDC053431; assembly: GCF_044544925.1. Lineage (NCBI taxonomy): Bacteria > Bacillati > Actinomycetota > Actinomycetes > Kitasatosporales > Streptomycetaceae > Streptomyces > Streptomyces sp. NPDC053431. The sequence goes on from NZ_JBITXX010000008.1 coordinate 173,568, forward strand.
CCCTGGCCGGGGCTGGTACGGGGTCTTCGCCACCCGCGACCCGGAGGGGATGCGCGCCTGCTTCGAGGGCGCGGACATCCTCCCCTGGGACGTCGTGGAGTCCCTCCTCCACGACCTGGCCGAGCCGGCCGACAGTCCCTGGACCGCCCGGGGTCGCGCCCTGCACGAGGCCGCGTCGACGGCCCACGACCGCGCGCCCGGCGGGGCGGCGGCCCTGGCCGAACGCCGTGAGCTGATGCGACGCGAGGCCCGTGCCGCCGAGGCCCGCGTCCGTGAGCTCGGAAGCTCTCCGGACTCCCTGGTCTCGCCGGACTCCATGGCCGAACTGGTGTGGGCCCGGGACGACCTGACCCGCGCCGAGGCGCGGATCGCGGAACTCACCGCCCGTCTGACCCGCCTGACCCGTCCGATCCACCAGACCGCTCAGACCGCCCAGGCCGCTCAGATCGCTCAGACCGCCCAGGCCGCCTATGTCGCAGCTCCGGCACCCTCCTACACCCGGGCTCCGGCGGGCGCTTCGGCACCCGCCGACACCCGGGCTGCGGCCGCCGCTCCGGCTCCCGCCGACACCCGGCCTCCGGCCGACACCCCGGCTCCGGCGGACCCGTCGCCCAAGCGCCGTCGCCCGCGAGGGGCGCGCTACGCGTGGCTGGAGGTCCCGGAATCCGGGCCGGCCCCGATCCCGGCCCGCGAACCGGCCCCGCCCCTGGACCTGCCGGCCGCCCCGGCGCGGGCTCCACGTGGCGCCCGTTTCGCTTCGCTTCCCGACCCGTCGGCATCGCCCGCGCCGAGGCCGACCCCCGCCCGCGACCGGGCCACTCCAGGCCGGGGCGCCCCCGCCGATCAGGCCGCCCGCGCCGCCGGCAACGCCGTCTACGCCCTCCGCCGGCTGCGCGCGCAGGGCCGCAGCGGCGAGGCGCACGCGCTGCTCTGCGAGGCGCTGGCCGGGCCGCCCGACTGGCTGCCCGCGCTCGCCTCCGAGCTGCACGCCGCCGGGCTCGGCGCCGACTGGGCCACGCTGCTCTGGGAGGCGGCCTCCCTTCCGCCGGTCCGGCTCGCCGCCGTCGCGGGCGCACTCGCCGACGCGGGCCGCCCGTACGACTGCGACCAGCTGTTGCGCCAGGGCGTCGCCCGCCCGGTCGAGGAGCTGGCGGCCGCCTGTGCCGCCCTGGAGGCCGACGGCCGCCACGCCGAGGCCCAGGCGCTGCTCGCGGCCTTCCTGCGCGCCCGCACCCTGGAGGAGGCGGCCCAGCTCGCCGCCGTGGACCCGCCCGCGCTCACCGCCGGCCTGGTCACGGCCGCCCGCGCCGTCTCCCCGGCCCGGGAGCGCGACCTGCTGCACGCGCTGCGGGTGGCCGGACTGGCCTGAGGGCGGTTCCTCGCCGCGCGATCGGTACGGTTCCGGACGTGTCGGTAGGTGTCCGACGTGGACCACTCGGGTATGAAACATGATCGACTCCGCTACTTCACGGCAGTGGTCTTGCTCCGGGGTGTGACGGGGCTTACGTTCTCCTCCTACGCATCGCGTCTACGTGCGTAGAGGCTCTCTGACGCCGCGCCGAAGGAGCAGCTCATGACCGACGTCGTACGTGCCGCGCTCGTCCAGGCGACCTGGACAGGCGACACCGAATCCATGATCGCCAAGCATGAGGAGCACGCCCGCGAGGCGGCCCGGCAGGGGGCGAAGGTCATCGGGTTCCAGGAGGTGTTCAACGCTCCGTACTTCTGCCAGGTCCAGGAGCCCGAGCACTACCGGTGGGCCGAGCCCGTGCCGGACGGGCCCACCGTGCGCCGGATGCAGGACCTCGCCCGGGAGACCGGGATGGTGATCGTCGTGCCCGTCTTCGAGATCGAGGGCGCCGGCTTCTACTACAACACCGCCGCCGTCATCGACGCCGACGGCTCCTACCTCGGCAAGTACCGCAAGCATCACATCCCGCAGGTCAAGGGCTTCTGGGAGAAGTACTACTTCCGCCCGGGCAACATCGGCTGGCCCGTCTTCGACACCGCCGTCGGCAAGGTCGGCGTCTACATCTGCTACGACCGCCACTTCCCCGAGGGCTGGCGCCAACTCGGTCTCAACGGGGCCCAGTTGGTGTACAACCCGTCGGCGACCCACCGCGGACTCTCGTCCTACCTGTGGCAGTTGGAGCAGCCCGCCGCCGCCGTCGCCAACGAGTACTTCGTCGCCGCCATCAACCGCGTCGGCATCGAGGAGTACGGCGACAACGACTTCTACGGCACCAGCTACTTCGTCGACCCGCGCGGCCAGTTCGTCGGCGACGTCTGCTCCGACAAGGAGGAGGAACTGCTCGTCCGCGACCTCGACTTCGGGCTCATCGAGGAGGTCCGCCGGCAGTGGGCCTTCTACCGCGACCGCCGCCCCGACGCCTACGACGGGCTGGTGCAGCCGTGAGCAGCCTCTACGACCGCCACCGTGCCGTCATCCCCGACTGGGTCGCCCTGTACTACAAGGACCCCCTCGAGCTCACCCACGGCGAGGGCCGCCACGTCTGGGACTCGGACGGCAGACGCTACCTCGACTTCTTCGGCGGCATCCTCACCACGATGACCGCCCACGCCCTCCCCGAGGTCACCAAGGCCGTCGCCGAGCAGGCCGGGCGGATCATCCACTCCTCCACGCTCTATCTCAACCGGCCCATGGTCGAGCTCGCCGAGCGGATCGCCGCCCTCTCCGGAATCCCCGACGCCCGCGTCTTCTTCACCACCTCCGGCACCGAGGCCAACGACACCGCCCTGCTTCTCGCCACCGCCTACCGCCGCTCGAACCAGATCCTGGCGATGCGCAACAGCTACCACGGGCGCTCCTTCTCCACCGTCGGCATCACCGGCAACCGCTCCTGGTCGCCCACCGGCCTCTCCCCGCTCCAGACCCTGTACGTGCACGGCGGCGTCCGCACCCGCGGCCCCTACGCCCAGTACACCGACGAGCGGTTCGTCGACGCCTGCGTCGCCGACCTGGAGGACCTGCTCGGCCACACCCGCGACGTCGCTGCCCTCATCGCCGAACCCATCCAGGGCGTCGGCGGCTTCACCTCCCCGCCCGACGGGCTCTACGCCGCCTTCCGCCGCGTCCTCGACCGGCACGGGATCCTGTGGATCGCCGACGAGGTGCAGACCGGCTGGGGCCGCACCGGCGAGCACTTCTGGGGCTGGCAGGCGCACGGCCAGGCCGGCCCCCCGGACATGCTGACCTTCGCCAAGGGCATCGGCAACGGCATGTCCGTCGGCGGCGTCGTCGCCCGCGCCGAGATCATGAACTGCCTCGACGCCAACTCCATCTCCACCTTCGGCGGTTCGCCGGTCACCATGGCCGCGGGCCTCGCCAACCTGGCCTACCTGCTGGAACACGACCTCCAGGGCAACGCCCGACGCGTCGGCGGGCTCCTCATCGAACGCCTCCGCGGCATCACCGCGGGCATCGACGCCGTACGCGAGGTCCGCGGCCGGGGCCTGATGATCGGCGTCGAACTCACCGAGCCCGGCACCGACCGCGCCGACCCCGACGCCGCGGCCGCCGTCCTGGAGGCCACCCGCGCGAACGGCCTGCTCATCGGCAAGGGCGGCGGGCACAACACCAGTGCCCTGCGCATCGCGCCACCCCTGTCGCTCACCGTCGCCGAGGCCGAGGAAGGCGCGGAGATCCTCGAACAGTCCTTCCGCTCCCTCTAGTTCGGCACCGCACGTCCACTCCAGTTCGCGATCCCTCTAGTTCGCAGGGAGAAGTCCCGTGAGCACCCGCACCCTCATCCGCGGCGGTCTCGTCGTCACCGCCGCCGACGAGCTCCACGCCGACGTCCTGATCGAGGACGGGCGGATCGCCGCCCTCGCCGCCCATGGCTCCGACATCGCCCACGGCTGGACCGCCGAACGCGTCATCGACGCCACCGACCGCTATGTCATCCCGGGCGGCGTCGACGCCCACACCCACATGGAGCTGCCCTTCGGCGGCACCTTCGCCTCCGACACCTTCGCGACCGGGACCCGCGCCGCCGCCTGGGGCGGCACCACCACCATCGTGGACTTCGCCGTCCAGACCGTCGGCCACTCCCTGCGCGAGGGCCTCGACGCCTGGTACGCCAAGGCCGACGGCAACTGCGCCGTCGACTACGGCTTCCACATGATCCTCTCCGACGTCAACGAGCACACGCTGAAGGAGATGGACCGGCTCGTCCAGGAGGGCATCTCCTCGTTCAAGCTCTTCATGGCCTACCCGGGCGTCTTCTACAGCGACGACGGACAGATCCTGCGCGCCATGCAGCGCGGCGCCGCCAACGGCGGGCTGATCATGATGCACGCGGAGAACGGCATCGCCATCGACGTCCTCGTCGAACAGGCCCTCGCCCGGGGCGAGACCGACCCCCGCTACCACGGCGAGGTCCGCAAGGCGCTCCTGGAGGCGGAGGCCACGCACCGGGCCATCCAGCTCGCCCGCGTCGCCGGCTCCCCGCTCTACGTCGTGCACGTCTCCGCCGAGGAGGCCGTCGCCGAACTCGCCGCCGCCCGCGACAAGGGGCTGCCGGTCTTCGGCGAGACCTGCCCGCAGTACCTGTTCCTGTCCACCGACAACCTGGCCGAGCCCGGTTTCGAGGGCGCCAAGTACGTCTGCTCCACCCCGCTGCGGCCCCGGGAGCACCAGGAGGCCCTCTGGCGCGGGTTGCGCACCGACGACCTCCAGGTCGTCTCCACCGACCACTGCCCCTTCTGCTTCAAGGGCCAGAAGGACCTCGGCCTCGGCGACTTCTCCAAGATCCCCAACGGGCTGCCGGGCGTCGAGAACCGCATGGACCTGCTTCACCAGGCCGTCGTCGACGGGCACATCTCGCGCCGCCGCTGGATCGAGATCGCCTGCGCGAGCCCGGCCCGGATGTTCGGCCTCTACCCCCAGAAGGGCACCATCGCGCCGGGCGCCGACGCGGACGTGGTGATCTACGACCCGCACGCCGTGCAGACCCTGTCCGCGGCCACCCACCACATGAACGTCGACTACTCCGCGTACGAGGGGAAGACGGTCACCGGCCAGGTCGAGACCGTCCTGTCGCGCGGCGAACCCGTCATCGAACAGCGGAAGTTCACCGGCCGCGCGGGCCACGGCAGCTTCGTCCCCCGCTCCACCTGCCAGTACCTGAACTAGGAGACCGCCCCTTGGACTTCGGACTCGTCCTGCAGACCGACCCGCCCGCCTCGGAGGTCGTCGGCCTGATGCGCCGGGCGGAACGCAACGGCTTCCGCTACGGCTGGACCTTCGACTCCGCCGTGCTCTGGCAGGAACCCTTCGTCATCTACAGCCGGATCCTCGAACACACCACCAAGATGCACGTGGGTCCCATGGTGACCAACCCGGGGACCCGGACCTGGGAGGTCACCGCCTCCACCTTCGCCACCCTCAACGACATGTACGGCAACCGGACCGTCTGCGGCATCGGCCGCGGCGACTCCGCCATGCGCGTCGCCGGCCGCAAGCCCAACACCCTCGCCCGGCTCGGCGAGGCCATCGAGGTCATCCGCGACCTCGCCGAGGGCCGCGAGGCCGTCGTCGACGGCAACCCGGTGCGCATCCCGTGGGTCAGGAACGGCAGGCTGCCGGTCTGGATGGCCGCCTACGGACCGAAGGCCCTGGCGCTCGCCGGCCAGAAGGCCGACGGCTTCATCCTCCAGCTCGCCGACCCCTTCCTCACCGAGTGGATGGTCAAGGCCGTCCGGCAGGCCGCCGCCGACGCCGGCCGCGACCCGGCCGCCGTCACCGTCTGCGTCGCCGCCCCCGCGTACGTCACCTCCGACGACTCCGCCGAGGCCCTGGCCCATGCCCGCGAACAGTGCCGCTGGTTCGGCGGCATGGTCGGCAACCACGTCGCCGACCTGGTCGCCAGGTACGGCGAACACTCCGCCATGGTCCCCGACGAGCTCACCACCTACATCAAGAACCGGCACGGCTACGACTACAGCCACCACGGCCGCGCCGGGAACCCGTCCACCGACTTCGTCCCCGACGAGATCGTCGACCGCTTCTGCCTCCTGGGCCCCGCCGAGGCCCACATCGAGAAGCTCCGCCACCTCAAGGACCTCGGCGTCGACCAGTTCGCCGTCTACGACATGCACGACAACCGCGAGGGCACGATCGACGCGTACGGCGCCGAGATCATCCCGGCATTCCGCTGACGAAGCTGCCGGCGGACACACCGCCCAGCCCCCGCCCCGATCCTCGACCTCTCTCAACTGGCCTGATTCGGCCCCCACACGCGACGAGCCGCGGGTATGTTGCCGGTAGTTTTCCAGACGCGAGGGGCGGGTGAGGGCTGGGTGTTGGCCGAGGCTCTGGCGGCGTTGGCCGCGGCGGGCGGCGGGGCGGTGGTCCAGGCCGCCGGAACGGACGCCTGGCACGAGGTACGGGCCCGGGTCGCCGAGCTCGTCGGCCGCGGCGACGCCGAGCGGGGACGTGCCGAACTGGAACGCCTCGACCGCACGGCCCGCGCCCTGGAGCCGGGCACCGCCGCCCCGGACCGGGAGGTGCTCCGCCAGGAAGGCGCCTGGCAGGAGAGGTTCACAGCCCTGCTCGAGTCCCTCGACGGAGAGGACCGGGAGCGAGCCGTCCAGGGTCTGCGTACGCTGGCGGACTTCGTCGCCGGCGCCTCGGGCGACACAGCACTGGACACCGGGAACGCCGTGGCACGGGACGGCGCCAGCGCGGTGACGGGGGTGCAGCGCTCCGGTGGTGGACCGGCCGCTCGAGCCGTGCGCACCGGGGATGCGGAGGCCACCGGCACGGGATCCACCGCGGTCAGCGGCGTCATCAACCGATAGGCGACCGGGACGGGGGCAACGGCATGGCGAAGTGGCGGTGGGGAAGAAGGTACGACGCGGGCAGGCGCACCCTGGCCGGCGGGACGGTCGGCGGCGATCCCCCCGGGCAGCAGGTGACACACAGCGGCAACGCGACCGCGACGAACGGCGGAATCGCCGTCACAGGCATCTACAACGACCACTCCAGCGTGGTGCTGCCGTCAGACGCGGTACGACCCGTGGCCGAGGTGAAGGCCCGGCCCGGCCTGGACAACCTGCCCTACCGGACCACCCACTTCGTGGGGCGCACCACCGAACTCGACCGTCTCGACGCCGCCATGAAGACGGCCGGCGGCGTATGGCTCCAGGCCGTCCACGGTCTCGGCGGCGTCGGCAAGAGCACGCTGGCCGCGCACTGGGCCGCCACCCGTGCCGCCCGGCACGGACTCACGCCGGTCCGCTGGATCTCCGCCGACAGCGCGGCGAGCGTGGAGCAGGGCCTGGCCGCCCTGGCCACCGCCCTGCAGCCCGCCACCTCCAAGGTGCTGACGGTGGAGGCCCTCGCCGAGAACGCACTGCAGTGGCTTGCCGCGCACCGCGGCTGGCTCATCGTCCTGGACAACGTCAACCACATCGCCGACATCGCCCCGCTCCTGGCCCGGCTGCCCGAGGGCCGCTTCCTCCTCACCAGCAGACTCGCCACGGTCTGGCACGACGCCACCGCCGTCATCCGGCTCGACGTCCTGCAACCGGCCGAGTCGCTGACCCTGCTCACCCACATCGTCCGTGGCGGCGGCGCCCGGGACATGGACGGAGCGGCCGAACTGTGCGCGGATCTGGGCCATCTCCCCCTCGCCGTCGAACAGGCCGCCGCCTTCCTCGCCCAGAACCCGCTGCTGACCCCCCGCGCGTATCTGGAGCTGCTCCGGCAGGCACCCGCTCCGTTGTACGAGCAGGGTGGGGCGGGCTTCACCGTCGCGGAGCGCACCATCGCCCGCATCTGGCGCGTGACCCTCGACCGGATCGGCGAACTCCAGCCATCCGCCTCCGACATGCTGCGCACTCTCGCCTGGTACGCGCCGGACGGCATTCCCGCCGACCTGCTGGACGACGAGGACCGACCGGCCGTGGTCGCGGGCGCGATCGGCGTCCTCAACGCGTACAGCATGATCACGGTGGACCCCGCCGCGCGAGCCCTCTCCGTGCACCGGCTGGTCCAGTCCGTCGCCCGTACCCCCGTCGGCGACGATCCGCACCGCACGCCCGGCCTCGTCACCGCGGCACGGACCCGCGCGACGGTCGCGCTGGAGGCAACCGTCAGGCCGATCGACTGGAACGACACCGGCACCTGGCCCACCGGGCGCACCCTGCTTCCGCACATGGACGCCATCGCCGAACACACGCTCCCGTTCGAGGACACCGGCGCCACGGCGCGGCTCCTCCACCACGCCGGCGTGTTCCTCCTCGGCCAGGGCCTCGCCGACCGGGCCGCCGCGCACCTCCGCCGCGTACTCACCCACCACGAGCGGGAGTTCGGCCCGGACAACGTGCACACGCTCGCCTGCCGCCACAACCTGGCGCACGCCCGCGAGGCCTCGGGACAGGTGAAGCAGGCCGTCCCGCTGTACGAGCGGGCGCTCGCCGACGCGCTCCGCGTGCTGGGGCCGACGCACCCCCTCACCCTCGCCGGCCGCAACAACCTGGCCGACGCCTATCGCGCCACGGGCGAGCCGGACAAGGCCCTCGCCCTGCTCGGACCGGACCACGCGCCCGGTCCGGTCGTCGACGGTGCCGCGGACGACGAGGACCTCAGCACGCTCGCCGCCCGCAACACCCGGGCCCGCGCACGGCTGGTGGCCGGCGATCACGCGGAAGCGATACGCCTGTTCACGGAGAACCTCGACGCCTGCCGCCGAGTCCTCGGCGAGGACCACCACCTCACCCTCGTGACGCGCAGCAACCTGACGGCAGTGCGGGTGGCACGCGAGGACCCGGCCCGGGCCGTTCCTCTCTTCGCGGACATCGTCCGCGACATGGAACGCGTCCTGGGCGAGGAGCACCCGGACACCCTCCTCGTGCGGGGCAACCTGGCGGGCGTGTACCGGGAGGCGGGTGAGCCGGACCGGGCCGTCGCGCTGTTCGACGAGGTCCTGCCCGCCATGGAGCGCGTGCACGGCGAGCAACACGGCATCACCCGTGCCCTCCGGGTCGCCTTCGCTCTCGCTCTCCGGGCGGCCGGAGATCCGGAGCGGGCTGTTCGTCTCGGCGCTCCCGGGCGGGGGGACGCGGCCCCGCGGGACGGAAGTCGTCCCGACACCCGTGGTGTCGACATCGGCTACGGGTTCCTGGCCGTCGACGACCCGCACCATGCCCTTCCCCTGTTCGAGCAGGCCGACCGCGAGCACCGTCACCGGCTCGGCGCCGACGACCCCGCGTCCCTCACCGTCCGCCATGACCTGGCGGTCTCCCATCTCATGGCGGGGAGCCCCGCGCAGGCCGTTCCGCTCTTCCAGGAGGTCCTCCGAGCACGGGAGAGCTCCCTGGGCGAGGAGCATCCCGACACCCTCACCAGCAAGCGCCACCTCGCCGACGCCCACCGCGAGGCGGGCGATGTCGGCCTGGCCATCCCGCTGTACGAACAGACATACCTGGCCCGGACCCGTGCCCTCGGCCCGCGCCACACGGACACCCTCGCCGTCCTCGGAATGCTCGCGCACACCTACCGGCTCGCGGGCAGCCCGAACCTGGCCGTGCCCCTCTTCCAGCAGGCTCTCGACGGCCTGGAGCAGGTGCGTGGGCCCGTCCACCCCGACACGCTCACCGCCCGCAACGGACTCGCCGGGGCGCACCAAGAGGCGGGCGAACCGGGCCGGGCCGTGCCGCTCTACGAGAACAACCTCATGGCCTGCACCATGAGCCTCGGCGAAAACCACGCGCACACCCTCACCGCCTGCCACAACCTGGCCGTCGCCCTCGCCACCGCAGGAGACCTCGACCAGGCCCTCCCGCTCCTCAAGGACACGTACATGAAGCAGAGGAGGCTGCTCGGCGCGAAGCATCCCGACACCCGCGCCACCTGGCTGAGTCTTGCCGGCGTGTACCGAACGGCCCGGCATGTCAGGCGTCAAGCACGTCGCCGGCCGCGGCGCCGACGTCACTTCTGAGAAGACGGGCACCGAAGCCCCCGTCGGACGGCGACGGGGGCTTCCGCGGGCCTACCGGACGCCGGGCATCGCGATGCAGGTCACGACGATGCCCCGGTCGACGAGCCAGCGCCCGTGAAAGCCGGTCAGGCGCTCACCGGACGGGGTGAAGCCGGGAATCAGCACGCGCGCGGTGAACGTCCCGTCGGGGGACAGGTCGATGCTGGCCTCGTCGAAGTCGAGCCAGGTCCGGGTGACGGGGAACCAGGCCTTGTAGACCGTCTCCTTCGCGCTGAAGAGCAGCCGGTCCCAGGCGACGCCGCCGGCGGTCGGCAGGGCGGCCAGCGACGTGCGCTCCTCGGGGCGGGCGATGGTCTCCAGGACGCCGTCGGGCAGTGCGGCGTGCGGTTCGGCGTCGATCCCGAGGAGCGCTATCTCGTCGCCGCGGGCCACCACGGCCGCGCGATAGCCGGCGCAGTGCGTCATGCTGCCGACGATCCCCCGCGGCCAGACGGGGGCGCCCCGCTGGCCGGGGAGCAGGGGGACCGGCGGGTGGCCGAGCGCCGCGAGGGCGTCCCTGGCGCAGGCGCGGACGGTGGTGAACTCGGCGCGTCGCTTCTCGACCGCGCGGCTCACGAGAGCGAGCTCCTCGGGGAACAGCGGGTCGTCCCGGTCGTCGAAGGTGTGCGACCAGCGCACCGCGGGCGGCAGGATGCGGTCGATCACGCGGACCCGCCTCCGGCACCCGCGCTGGAGAAGGGGCGTCCGGCGGCGGGCTGCTCGGGCAGGATCTGCCGGGCCAGGTCGGAGCGGAGCCCGAAGCGGCGCCACTCCCGGGGATAGCCGAGCGAGACCTCGTGGAAGGGCACCCCGTCGTAGCTGACGCTGCGCGGTATGTGCAGATGGCCGTAGACCACCGCCGCCGTACCGAACCGGAGGTGCCAGTCCGCGGTGTGCACCGTCCCGCACCACTGCACGAACTCCTGGTGGGTCATCACCTCCGTGGGGCGGCGGATCAGCGGCCAGTGGTTCACGAGGACGAGCGGGAGGTCGCGCGGCGTCGCGGCGAGCCGCCGTTCGGTCTCCGCCAGCCGGGCCGCGCACCAGGCCTGCCGGCTCGGGTACGGGTCGGGGTGGAGGAAGTACTCGTCGGTGCAGACGATCCCGGCCTCACGTGCCGCGGCGAGCGACTCCTCGACGGTGGTCGTGCCGGGGGTGAGGAACGAGTAGTCGTAGAGCAGGAAGAGCGGGGCGATGCGCACGGGACCGCCCGGCCCCGTCCACGTGGGGTACGGGTCCTCGGGCGTGAGGACGCCGAGGCCACGGCACAGGGCCACGAGCTGCTCGTACCGCGCGACGCCGCGGAGCGCGCCCGGGTCCTCCGGGTGCGTCCACAGCTCGTGGTTGCCGGGCACCCAGACGACCTGGGCGAAGCGGTCGCGGAGCAGGGTGAGCGCCCAGACGATGTCCTCCATGCGTTCCCCGACGTCGCCGGCGACGATCAACCAGTCGTGCGGGGAGGCGGGTCGGAGCTCCTCGACCACGCGGCGGTTGTCGGCGTAGCCGACGTGTAAGTCACTGATGGCTCGCAGAGCCCCCTGTGTCGACATGCTTCTCACCCTAGATCAGCGGGCGTTGGTGCCCGGTGCGGATCGAGACACGTCGCGGTGCGGTCCGGTACGGCCGCGCCGGGCCGCCGGCGGCCGGGGGCGGGTGGCCGGAATGTGTGCGTACGCCGACGGGTATATCGACGCACGAACCCGCGACGTCATTCCTGGCCTGCCCCGCCCCCCGGCACACCCCGCACGGTCCGTCCCGCACCGTCCCCCGAACCCCTCACGGAAGGGGCACGCCGCCCATGACCGCCACCACGCCCTCGGACAGACCCGGCACGGCCGCCCCCGGCGGCGTCGAACTCGCGCCCGGCGCCGCCGGTGCCGACCCGCGCTTCGTCAACGACGACCTGCTCCCCGTCCCCGTCGCCGAACGCCGCTGGACCACCTACAACTTCGCCGCCCTCTGGGTGGGCATGGCTCATAACATCCCCTCCTGGCTGCTCGCCTCCGGTCTCGTCGCCCTCGGCATGGACTGGCTCCAGGCCGTCCTCACCATCGCCCTCGCCAACGTGATCGTGCTCCTGCCCATGCTGCTCACCGGGCACGCCGGGCCCAAGTACGGCATCCCCTTCCCGGTCCTCGCCCGCGCCTCCTTCGGCCTGCGCGGCGCCAACCTGCCGGCCCTCGTCCGCGCCGGAGTCGCCTGCGCCTGGTTCGGCATCCAGACCTGGATCGGCGGCCAGGGCCTCTTCGTCCTGCTCGACAAGGCCGTCGGCGGCGACTGGGCCTCGGCATCCCCGATCGCGGGCCGGCCCTGGACGCTATGGCTCTGCTTCGTCCTCTTCTGGGCGCTGGAGCTCGCGATCATCCACCGCGGCATGGAGGCCCTCCGGCGCTTCGAGAACTGGGCCGCGCCCTTCGTGATCGTCGGCGCGCTCGTCCTGCTGGTCTGGATCGCGGTCAAGGCGGGCGGATTCGGACCCCTCCTCGACCAGCCGTCCGAACTCGGCTGGGGCGCCGACTTCTGGCGCGTCTTCTTCCCCGCCCTCATGGGCATGATCGCCTTCTGGGCGACGCTCAGCCTGAACATCCCCGACTTCACCCGCTTCGGGGCGGGACAGCGCGCCCAGGTGTGGGGACAGACCCTCGGCCTGCCGACCACCATGACGCTGTTCGCGCTGCTCTCCGTCCTGGTCACCTCCGGCTCACAGGCCGTGTACGGGGCGCCCGTCTGGGACCCGGTGGCGCTCGCCGCCAAGACCGACAACGTCTTCGGACTGCTCTTCGCCCTGGTGACGGTCCTCGTCGCCACCCTGTCGGTCAACATCGCCGCGAACGTCGTCTCGCCCGCGTACGACCTCTCGAACCTCGCCCCGAAGCTGGTCGACTTCCGCAAGGGCGCCCTGATCACCGGCGTCGTCGGCGTCCTCGTCATGCCGTGGAAGCTCACCTCCACCCCCGAGCTGTACATCTTCACCTGGCTCGGTCTCGTCGGCGGTCTGCTCGGAACGGTGGCCGGCATCCTCATCGCCGACTACTGGCTGGTCCGCCGCACCGCGCTCGACCTCGGCGGCCTCTACCGGGCCGACGGCCCGTACTGGTACCGGGGCGGCTGGAACCCGGCCGCCGTCCTCGCCTTCGCCGTCGGCGGAGTCCTCGCCGTCGGCGGCTCCCACTCGGCGCCCGGCACCGGCCCGTTCCCCGAGGACGGCCTGATCCCCTTCCTCAAACCCCTCGCCGACTACGGCTGGGCCGTCGGCCTCGCCGCCTCCCTGCTCCTCTACACCGGCCTCATGGCCCGGTACCGCACCGGCGGCACCGGACGGGCCGCGGAGTGATCCACGCGACACTCCGATCTTTACCCTTCCGTCTTCATGACATAGCCTCAGCGGCACAGACCACCCGGGAAGCGTGCGATCCACCCCATCGGTCATGTGTCGACGCATGTCCAGGCCGCTGCCCGCCCCACGGTGTCGTTTTCCGTTCACACAGAGCAACAGAAGGCGGTCGTCGATGTCCGGCACGGAATCCTCCGACTACACCCAGCGGCTCGCGCGGCTGGAGAACTCGGGGATCAAGCGACTGCTGCCCACCCAGGCGCCGTACCGGTGGAATCTGAAGCGCCTGGGCCTGGGACGCGTCCTGGACGTCGGCTGCGGCATCGGCCGCAACCTGCTGAACTGCGGTCCCGACAGCGTGGGCGTCGACCACAACGCGACCTCCGTCGCCACCTGCCGTGAGCGCGGCCTCACCGCGTACACGCCCGACGAGCTCGCCGAGGCCCCGGACTGCGGCCCGGGCTCCTTCGACAGCCTGCTGTGCGCGCACGTCCTGGAGCACATGGACGAGACCCTGGGCAACACGATCCTGGAGCAGTACCTGCCGCTGGTGAAGCCCGGCGGCTCGGTCGTCCTGATCTGTCCCCAGGAGGCCGGCTACAAGACGGACGCCACCCACGTGCGCTTCGTCGACTTCGACGGGCTGCGAGCCCACGCCGAGAAGGTCGGCCTGAAGATCGAGCGCACCTACTCCTTCCCGTTCGCCCGCTCGCTCGGCAAGGCCTTCCCCTACAACGAGTTCATCCTCGTCGCCCGTACCCCGGCCGCCTGACCCGCACGGATCAGGGGAGCGGGTCCGGCCCCCAGCCGGGCACGTGTGCCGCCGCGGCCCGCTCCCAGCCGTCCACACCCCCGGCGACCGGCCAGGCCCGGGTGATCTCGGGGGTCCGCTCGATCGCCCGCAGGGTCTCGGCGAGCCGGCGGCTCGCCGCCGCCGTGTGCACCGCAGCGAGCGGGCCGTCGGCCGCGGCCGTCCGCCGCTCGTACTCCTCGACCGGACGGGCCGCGCACAGCGCCACGTACCGGGCGTCGACCGCCCGTGACAGGAGCAGGACCGGCGGGCGGCCGCCCTCCGCGAGGGCCGCTACCAGCCGGTCGTGCCCGTCGAGCACCACGGGGCAGTTCAGGCCGCTGATCCACCACAGCAGGACAGGCGGCAGCACGCCCTCCCGGTACTGGCGGCGGTACGCCTTCACCCGGGCCGCCCCGGGACCGGACAGTGCCCGCAGCGGCAGCAGGTCCCGGGCGTCCTCGTCCGGGTCGCCGTAGCCGAACCACGTCAGATGGCCCCGGTCGGGATCGTGCGCGAGCGGCTTGGGCCAGTTCCGCTCGACGAACCAGCCCGGCGTCATCGGGCCCAGGTTCCAGTCGCCCGCGTGCAGCGGCCCGTCGGCCACCCCGCGCAGCTCCGCCTCCGCACGCGCGGCCCAGCGCTCGGTCCAGGCCTCCGAGCCGGGCGCGGCGAAGGCGGCGAAGGCACGGGCGGTGGCCGCCGTCAGCGGGGCCAGCGGCGAGACGTACGCCCCGGTCCGCGCGTAGTGCACCCCGCGCCGGCCGGCCCGCTGGCGCGCGAAGAGGACGGGCCGCTCGCCCTGCACCAGCACGAGCCGCCCGCCGTCCGCGCACTCCATCCGCAGCCCCGGCCGCACGGGATGATCGATCCGCATGGGGGCAGCCTACGAGCCGCCCCTGCGGCGCCACCGCAGAGGCCCTTCGGCTCGCGGCATCGGGTACGAGGCCTCTCGGCGCGCGGCCCCGGGCCCCTCCGTGCGGCTCCGGCCCTCCGCGCGGCCCCCGGCCCGGGCACCGGCCCGCCGCCTTTCGTCCCCGCCCTTCGGCGCGCGCGCAGCCCCCTGCTCGGCCTGCCGTACCCCGAGGAGTTCGGCGGCGGACGCGCGGCTCCGGCCCTCCGCGCCGCCCTCGGCCCTCCGCGCCGCCCCCGGCCCGGGCACCGGCCCGCCGCCTTTCGTCCCCGCCCCTCGGCGCGCGCCCAGCCCTCCGCGCGGCCCCGGGCTCTCCGTGCGGCCCCGGCCCTCCGCGCCGCCCTCGGCCCTCCGCGCCGCCCCCGGCCCGGCGCCGGGGCCCCGCTCTCACGGCACCCGGGCCGTCCACTCCGGCGTCGCGAACTTCGTCTCCGCCAGCTCCTTGGCCAGCGCCAGCTCCTCCTCCGTGACCCCGCCCTCCGTCAGGCCATACCGGCCGCAGAAGGAGGCGATCATGCGGTCGATGACGGCCTCGCGAGTCAGCCCGGTCTGCCGGCGCAACGGGTCCACCCGTTTCTTGGCGCTCCTGGTGCCCTTGTCGGAGAGCTTCTCGCGCCCGATCCGCAGCACGTCCGTCATCTTGTCGGCGTCGATGTCGTACGCCATCGTCACGTGGTGCAGCACCGCGCCCTCGCCCGCGACCACGCGCTTCTGCGCGGCGCCCGCGATCTTCCCGGCGTCCGTCGCGATGTCGTTGAGCGGCTGGTACCAGGCCTTGATCCCCATGTCGCCGAGCGCACCGAGCACCCAGTCGTCGAGATAGGCGTAGCTGTCGGTGAAGGAGAGGCCCTGGACCAGGGCGTCGGGGACCGACAGCGAGTACGTGATGGTGTTGCCGGGCTCGATGAACATGGCGCCGCCGCCGCTGATCCGGCGCACCACCTGGATGCCGTGCCGCTCGGCCGCCTCCGGGTCCACCTCGTTGCGCAGCGACTGGAAGCTGCCGATCACCACGGCCGGGGCGCCCCACTCCCACACCCGCAGGGTCGGCGGCCGGCGGCCGGCCGCCACCTCGGCCGTCAGGACCTCGTCGAGCGCCATGTGCAGCACGGGGGACCGCGGCGGCTCGTGGATCAGCTGCCAGTCGTAGTCGGTCCAGTCGGTCGCGTGGGCGAGCGCCCGGCGGACCGCGACGCCGATGCCCTCCGTGGTCAGGCCGAACATCTCGGTGCCCGGTGGAAGCGCCTGGTCGATGCGGGCGGCGAGGCCCGCGGCGTCCGTGTCGGCGGGCGCGCCCTCCAGGGCCCGGTCGATCGCCAGGATCGCCTCGTCCGGTTCGAGGAAGAAGTCGCCCGCGACCCGGACCCGGCGCAGCACGCCCTCCTCCACGTCGAGGTCGACGACGACCAGCTTGCCGCCCGGGACCTTGTACTCGCCGTGCACGGACCCTCCCTGGAAGTAAGGGATGAACTCGATCACAGCGTACTCGCGGCCCGGGGGCCGCCTGCCGGTCGTCCACAGGTCGCCGAGCGGCCCCCTGGATGTCAGAGCGGTGTGGTGGGATGGACGCATGACGGAACGACGCACGACCCGACACGCCACCGGAGAGACGGACTTCCTCGCCCACGTGCTCGCCGGCGGCACCGCCGAGGTGGAGGAGGCGGTCCGCAAGGCCGCCGCCGCCGAGATCATGCCGCGCTTCCGGCAGCTCGCCGCGCACGACATCGTGGAGAAGAACGGGCCGCACGACCTCGTCACCGTCGCCGACC
The DNA here is from genome assembly GCF_044544925.1 of Streptomyces sp. NPDC053431. Lineage (NCBI taxonomy): Bacteria > Bacillati > Actinomycetota > Actinomycetes > Kitasatosporales > Streptomycetaceae > Streptomyces > Streptomyces sp. NPDC053431. The sequence continues at coordinate 190,378 of NZ_JBITXX010000008.1, forward strand.
GGGCCGCCGAGGCCCACCTCACCGCCTCCCTGACCGCCCTGCTGCCCGGCTCCGTCGTGGTCGGCGAGGAGGCCGTGCACGCCGACCCCGCCGTGTACGAGGAGCTCAAGGGCGACGCCCCGGTGTGGATCGTCGACCCGGTGGACGGCACCCGTCAGTTCGTCCACGGCGACCCCGGCTTCTGCACCCTCGTGGCGCTCGCCCAGGGCGGCGAGCTCCTCGCCTCCTGGACCTTTGCCCCCGCCCGGGAGGAACTCGCGGTCGCGGTGCGCGGCCGCGGCGCCACGCTGAACGGGACGGCGATACGGTCGGGCGCGCCCGCCCCCGGAGCGGTCCTGGAGGTGGCCACCTCCCACCCCGACTACACCACCCCGGACCAGAAGCGCGCCCTGCTCGGCCTGCGCACCGAGGGCGTCCGCCCGCGCCCCTGCGGCTCGGCCGGCCTCGAATACCTCTCCATCGCCCGGGGAGAGCTCGACGCCGTCGCCTTCTCCTGGGAGTACGCGTGGGACCACGCGGCGGGTCTGCTCCTCGTCGCGGAGGCCGGCGGTGCCGATCTGACCCTCACCGGAGAGCCCTTCCGCATCACCGGGGGGAACACCCTCCCGTTCACCGCGGCCCGCGACGCGGCCACCGCGGCGCGGATCCGGTCCCTGCTCGGGGCGGGGTAAGTCCCTTACGGGGTCGGGAATATGCTGGGATCCCTGGCCGCCGGCTGACGAAGGAGTCCACGGTGCCGTCGATGCTCGATGCCGTCGTCGTAGGGGCGGGACCCAACGGACTGACCGCCGCCGTGGAGCTCGCCCGGCGGGGCTTCTCGGTCGCCGTGTTCGAGGCGAGGCCGACGGTCGGCGGCGGCGCCCGCACCGAGGAACTCACCCTGCCCGGCTTCCGGCACGACCCCTGTTCCGCCGTGCACCCGCTCGGCGTCACCTCGCCCGTGTTCCGCACCATGCCCCTGGAGCGCCACGGCCTGGAGTGGCTGCACCCGCGACTGCCCATGGCCCATCCCTGGGACGACGGCACCGCGGCCGTGCTGTCCCGGTCCGTCTCCGAGACCGCGGCGTCCTTCGGGCCGCGGGACGCGGGCGCGTACCGGCGCCTGGTCATGCCGTTCCTGCCCCACTGGGAGACCCTGCTGCGGGACTTCACGCAGCTGCCGCTCACCGGACTGCCCCGTGACCCGGTCACCCTGGCCCGGTTCGGGCTCGTCGGGCTCCCGCCGTCCACGTGGCTGATGCGCCGCTTCCGTGACGAGAAGGCGCGCGCCCTGTTCGCCGGGCTCGTCGCCCACGTCATCGCCCCGCTCGACGGCTTCGCGACCGGCGCCGTCGGCCTGGTCTTCGCGCTCGCCGCCCACGCGGCCGGCTGGCCGATGCCCCGGGGCGGCTCCCAGTCGATCTCCGACGCCCTCGCCGGATACCTCAAGGAGCTCGGCGGCGCCGTCCACACCGATTTCGAGGTCAAGCGCCTGGACGACCTGCCTCCGGCCCGCGCCTACGTCTTCGACACCTCACCCACCGCCCTCGCCCGGATCGCGGGCCTCGGCTCCGCCTACGACGCCTACCGCTACGGCGCGAGCGTCTTCAAGATCGACTACGCCCTGTCGGGCCCCGTGCCGTGGACCGCCGAGGCCGCCCGCCGGGCGGGCACCGTCCAGATCGGTCCCACCGCGGGCGAGATCGGCACCGCCCTGCGCCAGGCCTCCTCCGGCACCGCCCCCGACACCCCGTTCCTCATCACGGCCCAGCCCAGCCTGGTCGATCCGGGCCGGGCCCCCGAGGGCAAGCACGTCTTCTGGGCCTACGGCCACGTCCCCAACGGCTGGCGCGGCGACCTCACCGACGCCATGGAGCGCCAGATCGAGCGCTTCGCACCCGGATTCCGCGACCTGATCCTCGCCCGCGCCACCGTGGGGCCGCCCGAACTCGCCGCCCGCAACGCCAACTACGTCGGCGGCGACATCGCCTGCGGCGCCGCCCGGGGTCTCCAGCTGGTGCTCCGCCCCAAGCTCTCCCTCTTCCCGTACCACACGGCCCATCCGGCGGTCTTCCTGTGCTCCTCCGCGACCCCGCCGGGCCCCGGCGTGCACGGCATGTCCGGGCACAACGCGGCGAAGGCGGTGTGGCGCCGGCTGCGCACCCCCGGCGCCGCCTGAGGCCACGCGAAAAGCGGATGTCCCGCCTGGTCGGCGGCGGGAGGATGGAGTCATGAGCACCCGACCCGAGATCATCCTGGTCCGCGGCGACATCACCGAGCAGGACACCGACGTCATCGTCAACGCGGCCAACTCCTCGCTGCTCGGCGGCGGGGGAGTGGACGGCGCCATCCACCGCAAGGGCGGGCCCGCCGTCCTCGCCGCCTGCCGCGAGCTGCGCGCCGGCCACTACGGCCGCGGCCTGGCGACCGGCCAGGCCGTCGCCACCACCGCCGGGAAGCTCGCCGCCCGCTGGGTCGTCCACACCGTCGGACCGGTCCACAGCCGAGAGGAGGACCGCTCGGAGCTCCTCGCCTCCTGCTACCGCGAATCCCTGCGGGTGGCCGACGAACTGGGCGCCCGCACGGTGGCGTTCCCGGCCGTCTCCACCGGCGTCTACGGCTGGCCGATGGACGACGGCGCCCGGATCGCCGTCGAGACCGTCCGCGCGGCGCGCCCCCGCTCGGTGACGGAGGTCCGCTTCGTCCTCTTCGACGAGGTCGCGTACGAGACCTTCGCCGAGCGACTGCGGTCCGCGTAGTCCGGCCGCCCCCCGACGGCCGGACCACGACGAGCCAGGGCCTCAGTACGCGGAGACCGCGGCCAGCGGGGCCCGTTCACCGGAGACCGCCCGGGCGAGACCGGCCGCCACCGACGTCGCCGCCGAGGCCACCGCGGCGACGACCGCCGCCGCGCTCCCGTCGGCGGGAGTCAGCGCGGCGAGCGCGGCCACCACCCGGCGGTCCGGCCCCCGTACCGGCAGGGCCGCACAGGTCAGCCCCACCGCCAGCCCGTCCCGGTCCACGCAAGGCCCCGTTTCCCGGCTCACGAGCGGACGCCCGGGCGCCGAGTCGAGCGGGAACGTCATGCCGTCCCGTACGGGGACGAGCGGCTCCGCGCGCCCCGGCACCGAGACGACGGTCAGCGCGTGGTCATCCCGCAGCACGGTGAGCACCACGCTCGCGCCCGTCACCGCCCGCAGCCGGTGCAGGGCCGGCCGGGCCGCCGCCGTCAGGCCGGGATACGGCTGCCACGACTGCCCGAGCCGGAACAGCTGCGGCCCCAGCACATACCTGCGGCCGCGCCGCTCGACGGCCCCGACCGGCCCGAGCTGGTCGAGCAGCCGGTGCGCGGTCCCCTTCGGCACCCCGCACGCCGCGGCCAGCTCGCTCAGGCCCGCCTCCCCGCCCCGCCGCCGCAGTGCGTCGAGCAGCGCGAACGCGCCCTCGACCACACCTCTGCCGGCAGCCGGTCCTTCCCCCGATGTGTCCGTTGTTCTGTGCGACATGGCCGAAAGTGTGGGAACTGACCGGCCGCGGCGCCATCCCAGGAATCTGGGGGGTGCGGAGCACACCCCCGGTGAACAACGGCGACCTGTGCGTTTATCAGACGTTCAGCGGGCCCGGGGAGACTCTTCACATGGCCCGCACCGTCAACTGGCAGAGCATTCACGGGCGTACCGTCCGGGCAGCCCGGCAGGCGCGGGGTTCCGTCGCCGTACTGGAGGCCGCGGCCTCGGCGATCGCCGAAGCCATGCCCTTCGAACTGTGGGCCGGGGTGCTGCTCGACCCGATCACCCTCCTCAACGTCGGCGGCTGCTACCGCTACGGCGTCAGCGCCGCCTGGATGCCGCGCATGCTGGACATCGAGTACCGCGAGGGGGACGCCCTCTCGATGCCCGTCCTCGCCCGCCAGGCGCAGCCCGTCGGCACGCTCGCCGGAGCCCTCGGCGGCGAGCTGGAGCGGAGCCTGCGCTATCAGGACATCTACCGCCCGCTGGGCATGGCCGACGAGATGCGGCTGCTGCTGCGCGACGCCGGCCGCGTGTGGGGCGCGCTGGTGCTCACCCGCTCCGCCGACCGGCCGCCGTTCTCCGCCGCCGAGACGGAGTTCGCCGCCCGGCTCTCCGCCCCGCTGGGCCGGGTCCTGCGGGACTCCCTGACCGAACGGCCCGCCGCGCCCGGCCTCGAGACCCGGTCGCTGGTCGTGCTCACCGCGGAGTACGAGATCGTCACCCGGTCCGCGACGGCGGCCGCCTGGTGCGCCGAGCTCGCCGAGACCCCCGCCCGCGGCACGGGACTTCCGGCCGCCGCGTACGGGGTCGCCGCGGCGGCCCTCAACAGCCCCTCGGGCGGCAGCCGGGTGTGCGTGCCGACCCGCTCGGGCGGCTGGGCCGCCATCGAGGGCTGGCGCCTGGAGACGGGGGAGCGGCCGCAGGTCGCCCTGTCCATGGGTCCGGCGTCGCCGCCGGACCGCATCGCCGCCCTGATGGAGGCCTACGCGCTCACGCCGCGCGAGTGCCAGGTCCTGACCGAGGTGGTCAGCGGCGCGCCCACCACGGAGATCGCCGACCGGCTCACCCTCTCCCCGTTCACGGTGCAGGACCACCTGAAGTCGGTCTTCGCGAAGACCGGCGTCCGCTCCCGCCGCGAGCTCGTGGGCCAGATCTTCTTCCCCCACTACCTGCCGGCCCTGTCGGCGGAAGAGGCCGGGGCCGCCCACGCCTGAGGGGGGCGGGGGCCCGCCCATTTCTGAGGCGGGCGGGAGCCGCCCATGTGTGAGGCGGGCGGGAGCCGCCTATGTCTGAGGCGGGTGGGGGCCGCCCATGTCTGCGGTAGGTGGGGTCGCCTCCGTCGGAGGCGGGCCGAGCCCCTCGGACGTTGATGTCGTTTTCTCGCCAGCCCGGGGCGCCCCCGACCCCCGATCCTTGAGACATGCACACCGACACCGAGCGCTACGTGCGGGCCGTCCAGTCGAAGGACGCCCGCTTCGACGGCGTGTTCTTCACCGCCGTACGCACCACCCGGATCTACTGCCGGCCCAGCTGCCCCGCCCGGCCGCCCAAGCCGGAGAACATGGAGTTCCACCCCACGGCCGCCTCGTGCCAGCGGGCCGGGTTCCGGGCCTGCAAGCGCTGCCGCCCCGACACCAGCCCCGGCTCGCCCCGGTGGCACGCGCGGGCCGACGCCGTCGCCCGCGCCATGCGGCTCATCCAGGACGGTGTCGTCGACCGCGAGGGCGTCCCCGGCCTCGCCGGCCGGCTCGGCTACTCCACCCGCCAGATCGAGCGTCAGCTCCTCGCCGAACTCGGCGCCGGGCCGCTGGCCCTCGCCCGCGCCCAGCGCGCGCAGACCGCCCGGGTGCTCATCGAGACCACCCCGCTGCCGATGGCGGAGATCGCCTTCGCGGCCGGCTTCGCCTCCATCCGCACCTTCAACGACACCGTGCGCGAGGTCTTCGCCCTCACCCCGGGCGCACTGCGCGCCCGCGCCGCCGGTTCGCGCGCCCCCGCCCCCGCCGCCCCGGGGACGATCACCGTCCGGCTGCCGTTCCGCGCCCCGCTCAACCCCTCCAACCTCTTCGGCCACCTCGCCGCCACCGCCGTCCCCGGCGTGGAGGAGTGGCGGGACGGCGCCTACCGGCGCACCCTGAGCCTCCCGTACGGGCACGGCATCGTCGCCCTCACCCCGCGCCCCGACCACGTGCTGTGCCGGCTCTCGCTGACCGACCCGCGCGACCTCACCCACGCCATCAGCCGCTGCCGCCGGCTGCTCGACCTCGATGCCGACCCCGTCGCCGTCGACGAGCAGCTGCGCGCCGACCCGCTGCTCGCGCCGCTCGTCGACGCGGCGCCCGGGCGGCGGGTGCCGCGGACCGTGGACGCCGCCGAGTTCGCCGTACGCGCGGTCCTCGGCCAGCAGGTGTCCACGGCCGCCGCCCGCACCCACGCGGCCCGCCTGGTCACCGAGCACGGTGTGCCCGTGGAGGACCCGGAGGGCGGCCTCACCCACCTCTTCCCGACCTCCGAAGCGCTCGCCGGACTCGACCCGGAGACCCTCGCCCTGCCCCGCAGCCGCCGCGGCACCCTGCTCACCCTCGTCACGGCCCTCGCCGACGGCTCTCTCGCCCTGGGCCCCGAGAGCGACTGGGCCGAGGCCCGGGCCCGGCTGCTGGCCCTGCCCGGCTTCGGCCCCTGGACCACCGAGGTCATCGCCATGCGGGCGCTCGGCGACCCCGACGCCTTCCTCCCCGGCGACCTCGGCATCCGCCGCGCCGCCCAGGGCCTCGGCCTGCCCTCCTCACCCGCCGCGCTCACCGCCCGCGCCGCGCAGTGGCGGCCCTGGCGCGCCTACGCCGTCCAGTACCTGTGGGCCACCGACTCCCACCCGATCAACCACCTCCCCGCGTAAGGACCTTGCTCATGCCCACCGTGCAGCACACGGTCGTGGACAGCCCCTACGACCTGCTGACCCTGGTCGCCGTCGACGGCGTGCTCAGCCGGATGTACATGACCGACCAGCGCCACCGGCCGCCCGAGGAGACCTTCGGCACCCGCGACCCACGGCCCTTCACGGAGGCGGTGCGTCAGCTCGACGCGTACTTCGCCGGCGAACTCACCGCGTTCGACCTGCCGTTGCACCTCGAAGGCACCCCGTTCCAGCTGCGCGTCTGGGAGCAGCTGCGGCTCATCCCGTACGGAGAGACCCGGACCTACGGGGAACTCGCCGAGGCCCTCGGCAATCCCGGCGCCTCGCGCGCGGTCGGCCTGGCCAACGGCAAGAACCCCGTCACGATCATCGTGCCCTGCCACCGGGTGATCGGCGCCGGCGGTGGCCTCACCGGCTACGGCGGCGGCCTGGACCGCAAGAAGCGCCTGCTCGCCTTCGAGTCGGGCGCCGCACCCGACGCCCTCTTCTAACGCAGCCGTTCGAGCAGCGCGGGCAGCGAGGTGCCGATCGGCTCGCGGACGACCTCGTCCGCGATCGGGTCGTACGGGGTGGGCTCGGCGTTCACGATGATCAGCCGGGCCCCGTGCTCCGCCGCGATCCCCGCGAGGGAGGCGGCGGGCTGCACCTGCAGGCTCGTACCGACCGCGATGAACACCTCGGTGGCCTTCGCGATCGACATGGCCTGCGCCAGCACCTGCGGGTCGAGGTTCTGCCCGAACATCACCGTCGCCGGCTTCAGGATCCCGCCGCACTCCGAACAGGCCGGGTCGGGCTCGCCGGCCCGCACCCGCCGCAGCGCCTCGGCCATGGACGACCGGGCATGACAGGCCGTGCACACCACCGAGCGCGCGGAGCCGTGCAGTTCGAGCACCTTGCGCTCCGGCACACCGGCCGCCTGGTGCAGCCCGTCCACGTTCTGCGTGAGCACCCGCAGCGCGTGTCCGCTCCGCTCGAAGGCGGCGACGGCGTGGTGCGCCGCGTTCGGCTCGGCCTCCAGGACCGGCGCGTCCAGCCGCAACCGCCACGAGCGGCGGCGGATCTCCCGGTCGGCCATGTACGGCCCGTAGGTGAAGAGCCGCTCGGCCTGCGGGTCGCGTGTCCACACGCCGTCGGGCCCCCGGTAGTCGGGGATCCCCGAGTCCGTGGAGATGCCGGCACCGCTGAGAATCGCCACCATGGTCATGCCGCGAGCGTAGGTGTGCCCGAAGTCCTCCCGCGAGCCGATTTCCCGGTGCTAGGTTCCCCGCATGGCCAAGGTGAACATCTCCCTCGACGCCGAACTCGTCGTCGAGGTCATGGTCCTCGCCGGCATCGGCAACCCCCAGGACGCCGTCGAGGCGGTCGTCCGCGACTACATCGCCCGCGGGCACCGCACCGAGGCCCGCACCGCCGCACGCGACGAACCCCTGCGCACCGGCGGCCTGGTGCCCCCGGAACCCGAGCAGGGCTGAGCGCCGCCGCCCACGGCCTGCCGCCAACCCCGCCTCACTCGCCCCAGGCCCCTGCGGCCGCCGGTCCACCGGTCCGCGGGGCATCGGTCCGCCGGGTTGCGGGTACGCCGGGTCTGTCGTGTCGCCGGTCCGCCGTCTCGCCGGCCCGCCGTGCTGCTCCGCCGGTGCGTCCGTCCTCAGCCCGCCAGCTCCGCGAGCCGTACCGTCCGTTCCGCCAGCTCGCTGATCCGCACCCGGTCGAAGCCCGCGACCGCGCTGCGCACCCGGTCCTCCAGCGGCTCCGCCCACTGGGCCGGGATCGCCGCGGCCCCGCACAGCACCCCGGCGACCGAACCGGCCGTCGCCCCGTTGGAGTCGGTGTCCAGGCCGCCCCGCACGGTGAGCGCGATGGTGCGGCTGAAGTCCCCCTCCCCGTAGAGGAGTCCGGCGGTCAGCACCGCCGCGTTCGGAATCGTGTGGATCCAGCCGAGCCCCCCGGTCTCCTTCGCCAGCTCGGCGAGGGTCTCGGACCACTCGACGCCCGCCTCGTGCAGCGCCATCGTGTGCCGTACGGTCCGGGCGAGCCGGCTGCTCGCCGGGATCCGCTCCAGCGCCGTGGACAGCGCCGAGCGCGCGTCGGGGGCGGTGAACGCCGCCGCCACCAGCGCCGCCGCCCACATCGCCCCGTACACCCCGTTGCCCGTGTGCGACAGCGCCGCGTCCCGGCGGGCCAGCGAGGCGGCCCGGCGCGGGTCGCCCGGCGAGGTCCAGCCGTAGACGTCCGCCCTGATCAAGGCGCCGATCCACTCCTGGTACGGATTGTCGTAGGTGGCCGTCAGCGGAGGCTTCAGACCGTTGGCCAGATTGCGGTAGGCCACCCGCTCCGCTGTGAAGGTCTGCAGATAGGGCAGGCGCAGCAGCCACTGGTCGCCGACCTGCTCGGTGGTGAAGGAGAAACCGCGGGTCTCCAGCAGGTGCAGCCCCAGGATCGAGTAGTCGATGTCGTCGTCCCGGCAGCTCCCGTGGATCCGGCCGCGCACGCACTGCGGCCACTCGGGCCGCAGCTCGAAACCGTCCGCGCCGGCGGCGGGCGGCGGCGGCAGATAGTCCGTCAGCGGCAGCGCGCCGGTCAGCTCCAGATAGGCGTCGATCCGCTCGGGCGTCCAGTGGTCGCCGCTCTCGACCGGCTTGCCGAGCATGTTGCCGGCGATCCGCCCCGTCCAGCCGCCCAGGATCCGGTCGGCGAGTTCACTGTGCTTGAGCAGGCCCATGCCATCGGTCTACCCAATACGGAGCCCGGCCGCGCGGCGACGCACCCGCCCGGCTCCGCACGATCCGTCGCTCAGTCGTCCACGGGCGTCCGCCGCCGTTCCCGCTCGGCCTCGCCGGCGGTCCGCGACTTCGCCGCCCGGCGCAGCCGGTGGTGGCGCGAGGAGCGCGAGGACCCCCGCTCGGTGACCGCGTCCCCGACCGCGGCCCGCACCGCGTCCCGCACCCCGTGCGGTGCGTGGTGCCGCGCGGGCCCCGCCCCCGGGTCCGTCCGCAGCTCCTTGAGCAGGGCCCAGCACAGACCGAGCATCACCAGCACGAAGGGCAGCGCCACCAGGATCGTCCCCGTCTGGAGCGACTTCAGACCGCCCGCGACCAGCAGCACGGCCGCGACCGCGGCCATGAGCACGCCCCAGGCCACCACCAGCCAGGTCGGCGGGTGCAGCGCGCCCCGGCTGGTCAGCGAGCCCATCACCAGGGAGGCCGAGTCGGCGCTGGTGACGAAGTAGGTCATCACCAGGAGCATCGCCAGGTACGAGGTCACCGTGCCGATCGGCAGCGCGTCCAGCATCGCGAACAGCGAGGCCTCCGCCCCGTCCTGGACCGCCCCCGCCATGTCGGCGGCGCCCGTGGAGTCGAGCCGGATCGCGGTCCCGCCCATCACGCAGAACCAGACCACCGTCGCCCCCGAGGGGACGAGCAGCACCCCGATCAGGAACTCGCGGACGGTCCGGCCGCGCGAGATCCGGGCGATGAAGGTGCCGACGAACGGCGCCCAGGACAGCCACCACGCCCAGTAGAAGATCGTCCAGGCACCCAGCCACGCCCGGTCCGTGAAGGCGCCGGTGCGGCTCGCCATCGGCAGCAGCTGGTGCAGATAGCCGCCCACCGAGGCGGGGATCGTGTCGAGGACGTACACGGTCGGCCCCAGCAGGAACACGAACAGCATCAGGGCGGCGGCGAGCACGATGTTCAGCGTCGACAGCCACTTCACGCCCTTGTGCAGCCCCGAGAACGCGGACAGCACGAAGGCCGCCGACAGCGACACGATGATGATCAGCTCGGTGGTCGTCGAGTCCCGTACGCCCAGGGTGATGTGCAGCCCCTCGGCCACCTGCAGGGCGCCCAGGCCCAGACTGGTCGCCGTGCCGAAGACGGTCGCGAACACCGCGAGCAGATCGATCGCCTTCCCCGGCCAGGACCGCGCCCGGCGCTCGCCCATCAGGGGCACGAAGGCGGCGCTGAGCGTGTTCCCGCGCCCTTTGCGGAAGCCCGCGTAGGCGAGGGCGAGTCCGGCGATGCCGTAGATCGCCCACGGGGTGAGCGTCCAGTGGAAGAACGAGTACTCCATGGCCGTCCGGGCCGCGGCGCCCGACCGCGGCGGCACCCCGCTCGCCGGCGGCGGCGCCAGATAGTGCTGGAGCGGTTCCCCCACCCCGTAGAACATCAGGCCGATGCCCATTCCCGCGCTGAACATCATCGCGATCCAGGCGAGGTTCGTGAACTCCGGTTCCGAGTCGTCGGCACCCAGACGGACGCGTCCGAAACGGCTCAGTGCGATGACCACGCAGAGCACCAGGAAGACGTCCGCGGCCGTCACGAAAAGCCAGGCGAAATCGGCCAGCACCCAGTCGAGTGCCGAGGTGGAGGCGTGGTCGAACGAGCTCTTGCCGAGGGCCGCCCAGGCCACCACCGCGACGACCGCCGCCATCCCGATCCCGATGACCTTTGCGTCGGGGCGGGGCTTATGTCCGGGGATTTGATCGATCGGTTCCGCGCTCATGTCGCCCCACTATGGTCCGGAATATCGCCTTATCAGGGGGTGGCACGCCGTCTGGCCGGACGGATAGGGTCGGCCCTGGCGCGACTGCCTGTTCGAAAGCAAGGGATGCAAGGTGACGGACGGAGCAGTAACTGAGGTCGCACGCGTGCTCGTCGCGGCCGACAAGTTCAAGGGTTCGCTCACGGCCGTACAGGTCGCGGAGCGGGTCACAGCAGGACTGCGACGGGTCGTCCCGGAGCTCGAGGTGGAGACGTTGCCCGTCGCCGACGGCGGCGACGGGACCGTGGCCGCGGCCGTCGCGGCCGGGTTCGAGCGGCGTGAGGTCACCGTGACCGGCCCGCTCGGCGAGCCCGTCACGGCGGCGTTCGCGCTGCGCGGGACCACCGCGGTGGTGGAGATGGCGGAGGCCTCCGGCCTCCAGCTCCTGCCGGCGGGGGTCTTCGCGGCGCTCACCGCCACGACGTACGGCTCCGGCGAGCTGCTGCGCGCGGCCCTCGACGCGGGTGCCACCTCGATCGTCTTCGGCGTCGGCGGCAGCGCCACCACCGACGGCGGCGCGGGGATGCTCGCCGCGCTCGGCGCCCGCTTCCTCGACGCCGACGGCGAGCCGGTCGGCCCCGGCGGCGCGGCCCTCGCCGGGCTCGCCTCGGCCGACCTCTCGGGCGTCGACCCGCGCTTCGCCGAGGTCGACCTCGTCCTGGCCAGCGACGTGGACAACCCGCTGACCGGCCCCAAGGGCTGCGCGGCCGTGTACGGCCCGCAGAAGGGCGCGAGCCCCGAGGACGTCCAGACCCTCGACGAGGCCCTCGCGCACTACGCGCGCGTCCTGGAGAAGGCGATCGGCCCCAAGGCCGCCGAGCTCGCCGCCTCGCCCGGCGCGGGCGGTGCGGGCGGCATCGGCTACGGCGCCCTGCTGATCGGCGCGAGCTTCCGGCCCGGCATCGAGCTGATGCTGGAGGTGCTGGGCTTCGCCCCGGCCCTGGAGCGCGCGACCCTCGTCATCACCGGTGAGGGCTCGCTCGACGAGCAGACCCTGCACGGCAAGGCTCCGGCGGGCGTCGCCGCGGCGGCGCGGGCGGCCGGCAAGGACGTCGTGGCGGTCTGCGGCCGGCTCGCCCTCGCGCCCGAGGCGCTGGGCTCCGCCGGGATCCGCCGGGCGTATCCGCTGACCGACCTGGAGCCGGAGCCGTCGAAGTCCATGGCGAACGCGGGCCCGCTCCTGGAACAGGTAGCCGCCAACATCGCCAAGGACTTCCTGTCCTGACCCCCACCTCCACTCCCCGCAGGCACCCAGCCGAGCCCCCGCCCGGGTAAGCCCTCACCCGACGCCACCCACCCCCGGACAGGCACCCGCCGGGCGCCGCCCACCCCTGCGCAGGCCCTCACCCGGCACCGCCCGCCTCCGTGGGGGCGCTCGCCGGGCGCCGCTCTACCTCCGTGGGGTCACTGGCCGGGCGCCGCCGCCTCCGTGGGGTCGCTGGCTGGGCGCTGTGCCCTCCGAGTGGTCAGTCGCCGGACGCCGCCTCACCTCCGCGTGGGCAGGGCGCCCGGCGCCGCCCCCGTATGGGCACTCGCCCGGTGCCCCACGCCTCTGTGGACTCGCCGGGCGTGCCGCGCCTCTGCGGGGGCACGGGCCGGGCGTTACCTGCCTCTGGTGTGGTCAGTCGACGGGTGCTGCCCGCCCCCGTGTGGGGACTCGCCGGGCGTGTCGTGCTTCCGGGGCGCTGCCTGCCTCCCGTGTGGTCAGTCGCCCGGTGCCGCCCACCCCCGTTGGGCGCCCGTCGCCGGCCCGGGAGGCGCCGGCCCGGGAGGCGCCGGCCCGGGAGGCGCCGGGCCGCGTCGCCAGCCCGCCGCCCTCCGTGTGGGCAGTCGTCCCGCTGGGGCGGGACGGGTGGGCACACGGGACCGCGCCTGGCGGCGCGCCCCGCTCCCTGTACCTACGCCCGCCCCTACGGCGCCGCGCTCCCGTGGCCGGCGTCAAAGCGGTGGAGGCCTGGGCGCGGCAAGGCGCGATGTTCCGTTGTGCCCACCCGTTCCGCCCCAGCGGAACGACTGCCCACAACGAGGACGGCCGGGCAGCCGCCCCGGCGGAGCGGGTTGCCTAGAACGGGGGCGGGCGGCGGGCGGGCAGCGCCCCGGTGAGCGGCTGCCCGCTACGGGGGCGTCGGGCCGGGCAGCGCCCGGCGCGGAGCGGCTGTCTCGGACGGGGTAGGTGGCGGCGCCGGCGTGACCAGCACCGCGGCGGAGCATAGGGTCGGCGGGACGGCTGCGCACAGCGGCCGCAGCCCGGTGGCGAGTGGCCTGCCTGGCACGGAGAGGGGACGGGGCGTAATGGAGATTCGGTGTCTCGGGGCCGACGAGGTCCGCGCGCGGGCCGCGGACGGCTTGGCCGATCTGCTCGTGGACGCGGTCGCCGACGGCGCCTCGATCGGCTTCCTGGCGCCCTTGGACCCCGCGGAGGCCGCCGCCTGGTGGCGCGAAGTGGCAGGGACCCGTGACGTCTGGGCCGCCTTCTCCCCGACCGGCCGCCTCCTCGGCGCCGTCACCCTCGTCCGCGACGGCAAGGCGAACGGCCGCCACCGCGGCGAGATCGCCCGGCTCGTCGTGCATCGCGACGCCCGCGGCCAGGGCCTCGGCCGCCGCCTGCTCGCCGCCGCCGAGGCGCAGGCCGCCGCTTCCGGGCTGACCCTCCTGGTCCTGGACACCCAGACCGACAGCCCGGCCGAGCACCTCTACCGCGCGGCCGGCTGGACCGCCGCCGGCGGGATCCCGGACTTCGCCGCCGACCCGGCGGGCACCCTGCGCCCTACGACGCTCTACTACAAGCGCCTGAGCCGCTGAGACGGCCCGACGACGGCTGGACGATGTCCTGGCGACGACGGCCCGGGACGGCCCGACCCCGTCCTGACGACCCGTCCGTCCTGCCCCCGTCCTGACGGCGACGGCCCGTCCGTCCTGCCCCCTTCCTGACGGCGACGGCGCGACGGTCCGACCGTCCTGCCCTTCGCTCTGACGGCGACGGCCCGTCCGTCCTGCCCCCGTCCTGACGGCGACGGCCCGTCCGTCCTGCCCCCGTCCTGACGGCGACGGCCCGTCCGTCCCGACCGCGCCCTGACGGCGACGGCCCGTCCGTCCCGACCCCGCCCCGACGGCGACCCCTCGGACGTCCCGACCACGTCCTGACGCCCACGACCACCGCCCGCCACGCCCGACCGCCCCCACCGCCCGCCACGCCCAACCTCCCCCGCCCTCACCCGCCGCCCCCACGCGAAAAGGCCCGGACGCGAAAAGGCCCGGACGCGAAAAGGCCCGGACGCGATGTGCGTCCGGGCCTTTTCTGGGGCCGTCGTTACGGCAGCTGCGCCGCCTCCGCCTGGCGTGCTTCCCGGCTCTCGCGCCGGTTGTCGCGGAAGGTGTTGACGCGCCGGGCCGTCGCGAAGAGGGGGATCACGGCGCCCAGCACCACCTGCAGCGCGCAGCCGGTCTGGAGGAGGAGCTGTCCGCCCGGGGCGTCGAACGCCCAGGCCGCCAGCATGCCCATCGCTCCGACGATCCAGCTGAGCATCGCCACCGCGAGGACACCCCGCGGCTTCGGGTACTCCACCCGGCTCACCATCAGCCACGCCGTACCGATGATCGCGAGCAGGGTCGGGATGAACGGCAGCTCGAGGAGGATGATCGACACGACCGTCAGCGCGCCGAAGGGGCTCGGCATGCCCTGGAACATGCCGTCCTTCATCGTCACGCACGAGAACCGCGCGAGCCTCAGCACCACCGCGAGCAGCACCACGATCGCGGCCACCGCCGAGACCTTCTGGTGCGCGTCGTCCGCGACCATGCCGTAGACCAGGACGAAGTACGCCGGCGCGAGACCGAAGCTGATCAGGTCCGACAGGTTGTCGAGCTCGGCACCCATCGGCGAGCTGCGCAGCTTGCGCGCGACGATTCCGTCGAACAGGTCGAAGATCGCCGCTCCCAGCATCAGGATCACGGCGGTCGCGGCGGAGTGCCGCGCCATGCCGGTCTCCACGCCGCTCCCCGTGAGGTGCGGGATGAGGATGCCGGTGGTGGTGAAGTACACCGCCATGAAACCGCACGTGGCGTTACCGAGCGTGAGGGCGTCCGCTATGGACAGCCTCAGCGACAGCGGCATCTCCTCGGCCTCTCCGGCGGCGTCCGCCTCGGCCTCGGCGACCCAGTCGGCCGCACGCGTGTCGGGATCAATCACGGTCAATGCGAGTCACCCCCGCCGTGGTGGGCTGACCGACCTCGACGGCGACCTCGACACCCTCCGGGAGGTAGATGTCGACGCGCGAGCCGAAGCGGATCAGACCGATCCGGTCACCCTGCTCGACCTTCGTCCCCTGCGGGATGTACGGCACGATCCGCCGGGCGACGGCACCCGCGATCTGGACCATCTCGATGTCGCCGAGCTCGGTGTCGAAGTGCCAGACAACGCGCTCGTTGTTCTCGCTCTCCTTGTTGAACGCCGGCACGAAGCCGCCGGGGACGTGCTCCACGGACGTCACCGTGCCGGCCAGCGGCGCGCGGTTGACGTGGACGTTCAGGGGGCTCATGAAGATGGCGACGCGGGTGCGTCCGTCCTTCCACGGCATGATGCTCTGCACCACACCGTCGGCGGGGGAGATGACCCGGCCCTGAGCGATCTCACGCTCGGGGTCGCGGAAGAACCACAGCATGCCGGCCGCGAGAGCGGTGACCGGCACGGCGACGGCCGCGGCGCGCTTCGACTTGCGGGAGCGCGCCAGGCTGAGCGCCGCGGTGGCGACGGTCGGCAGAAGCCACGGCGATGCTCCGCGTGCGATGCGTACGCCCTTGAGGCTGTCGCGGTGTGCAGAGGTTTGGCTGTGGGGCATGGATGACCTTCGTAGCGGATGATGCCGCGCTGGCAACGGGGGACGGCGGCTTTCGGGCGATGCTATCGGTTGCGGGCCGCAACTGGGCAAGCCAGAAGCCGAGTCGGCGGCCGGAAGACGAACACAGGGTGTGATCTTCTTCGCGGCCAAACCGACCCATATCCGACAATCAACCCTGGAACCGGTACTCCTCGAGCAGCCGACGACCGATGATCATTTTCTGGATCTCGGCGGTACCTTCACCGATGAGCAGCATCGGCGCCTCGCGGTAGAGGCGCTCGATCTCGTACTCCTTGGAGAACCCGTAACCGCCGTGAATGCGGAAGGCATCCTCGACGACCTCCTTGCAGTATTCGGAGGCGAGGTACTTCGCCATCCCCGCTTCGAGGTCGTTTCGTTCCCCGGAGTCCTTTTTGCGTGCTGCGTTCACCATCATGGCATGGGCGGCCTCGACCTTGGTAGCCATCTCGGCCAGCTTGAACTGAATCGCCTGGTGCTGGGCGATCGGCTTTCCGAAAGTGTGACGCTGCTGGGCATACTGGACGCCCAGCTCGAAAGCACGCTGCGCGACGCCGCAACCACGGGCCGCCACGTTGACGCGCCCGACCTCGACGCCGTCCATCATTTGGTAAAACCCTCGGCCGGTGACCCCGCCCAGGACCCGATTGGCCGGAATGCGCAGTCCGTCCATGATGAGCTCGGTCGTGTCGACGCCCTTGTAGCCCATCTTGTCGATCTTGCCGGGGATGGTGAGGCCGGGGCGGACCTCTCCGAAGCCGGGCTCCTTCTCGACGAGGAACGTCGTCATCGACTTGTGCGGGGCGGTCCCCTCGGGGTGTCCTTCGTCACTTCGGACGAGAACCGCGACCAGCGTTGACGTGCCACCGTTCGTCAGCCACATCTTCTGGCCGTTGAGGACGTACTCGTCGCCGTCCTTGACCGCCTTCGACGTGATCGCCGACACGTCCGAGCCGAGGCCCGGCTCCGACATCGAGAACGCGCCACGCGTCTCGCCGGCCGCCATCCGCGGAAGGAAGTAGTCCTTCTGCTCCTGGGTGCCGTGCTGCTTCAGCATGTACGCCACGATGAAGTGCGTGTTGATGATGCCGGACACCGACATCCAGCCGCGCGCGATCTCCTCCACGCACAGCGCGTAGGTGAGCAGCGACTCACCCAGGCCCCCGTACTCCTCGGGGATCATCAGACCGAAGACGCCGAGCTCCTTGAGCCCGTCCACGATCTGCTGCGGGTACTCGTCACGGTGCTCGAGCTCCGTGGCGACCGGGATGATCTCCTTGTCGACGAAGTCCCGGACCGTGGCGAGGATCTCCTGCTGGACGTCGGTCAGACCGTGGGTCTGGGCGAGTCGCGCCATGACTACTTCCCCTGTTCCTTCAGCTCCGGGCGGCCGGGCTGCTCGCCGCCGCGCGCGTCGATGTACTCGGCGGTCGGGACCATCACCTTGCGGCGGAAGACGCACACCAGGGTGCCGTCCTGCTTGTAGCCCTTGGTCTCGACGTAGACGATGCCGCGGTCGCTCTTCGACTTCGACGGCGTCTTGTCGAGGACGGTGGTCTCGCCGTAGATGGTGTCGCCGTGGAAGGTCGGCGCCACGTGCCGCAGCGACTCGATCTCCAGGTTGGCGATGGCCTTGCCGGAGACGTCCGGCACGGACATGCCGAGCAGCAGCGAGTAGATGTAGTTGCCGACGACGACGTTCTTCTTGAAGTCCGTCGTGTTCTCCGCGTAATTCACATCCATGTGCAGCGGATGGTGGTTCATCGTCAGCAGACAGAAGAGGTGGTCGTCGTACTCGGTGACCGTCTTCCCGGGCCAGTGCTTGTAGACGGCGCCGATCTCGAACTCTTCGTAGGTGCGGCCGAACTGCATCGTACTCAGGCCTCCGGGATCTCGAACTTGCTGGTGCGCTGCATGCCCGCGGCCCGGCCCTTGCCGGAGATGACCAGGGCCATCTTGCGGGAGGCCTCGTCGATCATCTCGTCGCCGAGCATCGCGGAGCCCTTCTTCCCGCCGGCCTCGGACGTGTAGTAGTCGTACGCGTCCAGGATCAGCTCGGCGTGGTCGAAGTCCTCCTGCGAGGGCGAGAAGATCTCGTTCGCGGCGGCGACCTGGTCCGGGTGCAGCACCCACTTGCCGTCGAAGCCCAGGGCGGCGGCCCGCTGGGCGACCGCCTTGTAGCCCTCCTGGTTGCGGATCTGGAGGTAGGGGCCGTCGATCGCCTGGAGGTTGTTGGCGCGGGCGGCCATCAGGATGCTCATCAGGATGTGGTGGTACGCGTCCGCCGGGTAGCCGGGCGGCTGCTCGCCCACGACCAGCGACTTCATGTTGATCGAGGCCATGAAGTCGGCCGGGCCGAAGATGATCGTCTCGACGCGCTGGGAGGCCTGCGCGATCGCGTTGACGTTGTTCAGGCCCTGCGCGTTCTCGATCTGCGCCTCGATGCCGATCTTGCCGACCTCGAAGCCCATGGTCTTCTCGATCTGCGTGAGCAGCAGGTCGAGCGCGACGATCTGCTCGGCGCTCTGCACCTTCGGCAGCATGATGCAGTCGAGGTTCTGGCCGGCGCCCTCGACGACGGTGACGACGTCACGGTACGTCCAGTGGGTCGTCCAGTCGTTGACCCGGACCACACGCGTCTTGCCGGTCCAGTCGCCCTCGTTGAGGAACTTCACGATGGTGTGCCGGGCCTCCGGCTTGGCCAGCGGCGCGCACGCGTCCTCCAGGTCCAGGAAGACCTGGTCGGCGGCGAGGCCCTGGGCCTTCTCCAGGAAGCGCGGGTTGGAGCCGGGCACCGCGAGGCAGGAGCGGCGGGGGCGCAGCCGGTTCACGGGCGTGCTGGTCATGCGGGAACCTCCAGGGGGTCGAGCTTGTTCGCTTTCCGGATCTCGTCGACGATACGGCCGATGATCCCGGTGATACCGAAGTCCTTCGGGGTGAAGACGGCGGCCACACCCGCCGCCTTGAGCTCCTCGGCGTCGGCGTTCGGGATGATCCCGCCGACGACGACCGGGATGTCGGCCGCGCCGGCCACCTTCAGGCGGTCGAGGACGTCCGGCACGAGCTGGGCGTGCGATCCGGAGAGGATCGACAGGCCCACGGCGTGCACGTCCTCCTCCAGGGCCGCGTCCACGATCTGCTCCGGCGTCAGCCGGATGCCCTGGTAGACCACCTCGAAGCCGGCGTCGCGGGCCCGTACGGCGATCTGCTCGGCGCCGTTGGAGTGCCCGTCCAGGCCGGGCTTGCCGACCAGGAAGCGCAGCTTGCCGACGCCCATGTCCTGGGCCGTACGGTCCACCTTGCGGCGCACCTCGGCCAGCGGGGAGCCCTCCTCGGCCGGGACGGCCACAGGGGCGGAGGAGACTCCGGTCGGGGCGCGGAACTCGCCGAAGACCTCGCGCAGCGCCCCGGCCCACTCGCCGGTCGTGACGCCCGCGCGGGCGCACTCCAGGGTGGCCTCCATGAGGTTGCCGGTGCCCTTGGCGGCCTCCTTCAGCCGCTCCAGGGCCTTGCAGGGCCGCGGGTGGTTGAACGGCGGCTGGTAGCGGGTGTCCCGCCAGGTGCGCAGGGCGGACACGACCCGGGCCTCGACGGCCGGGTCGACCGTCTGGATCGCGGTGTCCAGGTCGGCGGTGAGCGGGTTCGGCTCGGTCGTCTCGAAGATGTTGACGCCGACGATCTTCTCCTCGCCGGACTCGATCCGGGCGCGCCGCTCGGCGTGCGAGGAGACCAGCTGCGCCTTCAGGTAGCCGGACTCGACGGCCGCCATGGCGCCGCCCATCTCCTGGATCCGCTCGATCTCCGCCAGGCACTCGGTGACCAGGGCCTCCACCTTGGCCTCGATGACGTGCGAGCCGGCGAAGATGTCCTCGTACTCCAGAAGGTCGGACTCGTGCGCGAGGACCTGCTGGATGCGCAGCGACCACTGCTGGTCCCAGGGGCGCGGCAGGCCGAGCGCCTCGTTCCAGGCCGGGAGCTGCACGGCACGTGCGCGTGCGTCCTTCGACAGCGTGACGGCCAGCATCTCCAGGACGATCCGCTGGACGTTGTTCTCCGGCTGGGCCTCGGTCAGACCGAGCGAGTTGACCTGCACGCCGTACCGGAAGCGGCGCTGCTTGGCGTCCTCGATGCCGTAGCGCTTGCGGGTGATGGTGTCCCAGATGCGGCCGAAGGCGCGCATCTTGCACATCTCCTCGATGAAGCGGACGCCGGCGTTCACGAAGAACGAGATCCGGGCGACGACCTCGCCGAACCGCTCCTCGGGGACCTGCCCCGAGTCGCGGACGGCGTCGAGGACGGCGATCGCGGTGGACATCGCGTAGGCGATCTCCTGGACCGGAGTGGCCCCCGCCTCCTGCAGGTGGTAGCTGCAGATGTTGATCGGGTTCCACTTCGGGATGTGGTTGACCGTGTACGCGATCATGTCCGTCGTGAGGCGGAGCGAGGGGCCGGGCGGGAAGACGTGCGTCCCGCGCGACAGGTACTCCTTCACGATGTCGTTCTGGGTGGTGCCCTGGAGCTTGGTGATGTCCGCGCCCTGCTCCTCGGCGACCACCTGGTAGAGCGCCAGCAGCCACATGGCGGTGGCGTTGATGGTCATGGAGGTGTTCATCTGCTCCAGGGGGATGTCCTGGAACAGCCGCCGCATGTCACCGAGGTGCGAGACGGGCACCCCGACCCTGCCGACCTCGCCGCGGGCGAGGATGTGGTCGGGGTCGTAGCCGGTCTGCGTGGGCAGGTCGAACGCGACCGAGAGGCCGGTCTGGCCCTTGGCGAGGTTCCGCCGGTAGAGCTCGTTCGACGCCTCGGCGGTGGAGTGACCGGCGTACGTCCGCATGAGCCACGGCCGGTCCTTCTGACGCTCTGTCATCTGTGGTCCCGGGGTCAGATGTTACGGAAGCGGTTGATGGCGTCGATGTGCTTGGCGCGCATCTCCGGGTTGCGGACGCCGAGGCCCTCCTCCGGGGCGAGGGCCAGCACGCCGACCTTGCCCTGGTGCAGGTTGCGGTGCACGTCGTAGGCGGCCTGGCCGGTCTCCTCCAGGGAGTAGACCTTGGAGAGCGTCGGGTGGATCTTGCCCTTGGCGATCAGGCGGTTGGCCTCCCACGCCTCGCGGTAGTTGGCGAAGTGGGAGCCGATGATGCGCTTCAGCGACATCCACAGGTAGCGGTTGTCGTACTGGTGCATGTAGCCCGAGGTCGAGGCGCAGGTGGTGATGGTGCCGCCCTTGCGGGTGACGTAGACCGAGGCGCCGAAGGTCTCGCGGCCCGGGTGCTCGAAGACGATGTCGATGTCCTCGCCGCCGGTCAGCTCGCGGATCTTGGAGCCGAAGCGCTTCCACTCGCGCGGGTCCTGGGTGTTCTCGTCCTTCCAGAACTTGTAGCCCTCGGCGTTGCGGTCGATGACCGCCTCGGCGCCCATGGACCGGCAGATGTCGGCCTTCTCGGGGGAGGAGACGACACAGATCGGGTTGGCGCCGCCGGCCAGCGCGAACTGGGTGGCGTAGGAGCCGAGGCCGCCGCTCGCGCCCCAGATCAGGACGTTGTCGCCCTGCTTCATGCCGGCGCCGTTGCGGGAGACCAGCTGGCGGTACGCGGTGGAGTTCACGAGGCCCGGGGACGCCGCCTCCTCCCAGGTCAGGTGGTCGGGCTTCGGCATCAGCTGGTTGGACTTGACCAGGGCGACCTCGGCGAGGCCGCCGAAGTTGGTCTCGAAGCCCCAGATGCGCTGCTCCGGGTCGAGCATCGTGTCGTTGTGGCCGTCCGAGGACTCCAGCTCGACGCTCAGGCAGTGCGCGACGACCTCGTCGCCGGGCTTCCAGGAGTTGACGCCCGGGCCCGTGCGCAGGACGACGCCCGCGAGGTCGGAGCCGATGACGTGGTACGGCAGGTCGTGGCGCTTGGTGAGCTCGGAGAGGCGGCCGTAGCGCTCCAGGAAGCCGAAGGTCGACACGGGCTCGAAGATCGAGGTCCACACCGAGTTGTAGTTCACGGAGGAGGCCATGACGGCGACCAGCGCCTCGCCCGGGCCGAGCTCGGGGAGCGCGACGTCGTCCAGGTGAAGCGACTTGCGCGGGTCCTTGTCGCGGCTGTCGACGCCGGCGAACATCTCCGCCTCGTCCTTGTGGACGGTCACGGCGCGGTACGACTCGGGGAGCTTGATGTTGGCGAAGTCGGCCGAGGTGGAGTCGGGCGACTGGATCGCGTCCAGGATGTCCTTCACGGGATGCCTCCGGCGGTGCGGCGCCCACGGGGGACGCACTGAGGGTTACGTCGGGGTTTTGGTGCTGTGGAGGTGTGCCGTCGGTTCGGCGCGGGTGGTGCTGTGGCGGCGCCGGGTGGGGCGCGGGAGGTGCCTGTGACGCAGGCGTCCGGGCGCACTCGCGGGATCGCTGGTGGGGACAGCCGGCGCACGAGGTGATCTCTGCGCGCCGGCCGCCCGGACAACATCAACGTATGGCACGCCGTGTCACCTGACAAGGCACTGCGTGCCAACAATTTCACTCAGATGCAATCTGCTGCTCACGCATGAGCGATGATCGATCGAAAATGCCCCTGAACTGGGCGGATGCGGCAGCGGTCGGCCCCGGAACGACGAGGGCCGCCCCCGGAATCCGGGGGCGGCCCTCGTCGTGGAGTGCTCGTGGCGCGCGTCTCAGCCCTTCTGCAGCGCCTGCTGGATCGTCCGCATGACCTCGTCCAGCGGAGCGTCCGTCCGGGCGACCGCGACCACCACGTCGCCCGTCGTGGAGGCGGTGGCGGCGGCGGTTGGGGCCTCCGGCTCCGCGGCGGCCACGGGGGAGCCGGGAGCGGCCGGCCGGGCGCCTATGCCCGTGCCGAAGGTCTCGCGCACGATCGCGAAGGCGTGGTCCAGCTGGGCCTCCACGTCGCCCTGACCGCCCGCGCGCAGCCAGCGGCGCAGGACGTGGTTGTGGGCGGTGACGACCGCGGAGGCGGCCACCTCGGCCAGCAGCGGGTCGTCGTTGCCGTCGTGGTGGTCGCGCTCGTCGAAGTGGCCGAGCAGATAGCGGGTGAAGAGGCGCTCGTAGCGGGCCACCGAGGCGATCTCGCGCTCCCGCAGCGTCGGTACCTCGCGGGTCAGGCGGTACCGCTCGACGGAGACCGCCGGGGAGCCCGCGTACATCTTCATGACTTCCTTGATGCCCCGGCACACCGTGTCGAGCGGATGCTCGTGCGGCGGGGCGGCGTTCAGCACCGCCTCCGCCCGCACCAGGGTGTCGTCGTGGTCGGGGAAGATCGCCTCTTCCTTGGAGCGGAAGTGCCGGAAGAAGGTCCGGCGGGCCACCCCGGCCGCCGCCGCGATCTCGTCGACCGTCGTGGCCTCGTACCCCTTGGTCGCGAAGAGCTCCATGGCCGCGGCGGCCAGCTCCCGGCGCATTTTCAGCCGCTGGGCGGCGGCACGGGTCCCCGCCGCGCTCTCCGGGGAGTCGGACGTGGACGTGGCACGGGGTGTCTTCGCGGCCTTGGACATGTCCCGAACGTACTGCATCGGAGCGGGAGTGTGCCCAGGTGGGGGAGGGGAGCCCGGCCCGGCACCGACGGTGCCCGACGGCCTGAGCAGCCCTCCCCACCCCCCGTACGGCTCGCCGTGTGCCTCAGCGACGGGCATATTCGCGGAAGCCGCGCCCCGTCTTGCGGCCCAGGCAGCCCGCGGCCACCAGGTGCTCCAGGAGCGGCGCCGGGGCGAGGCCCGGGTCGCGGAACTCGCGGTGCAGCACCTTCTCGATGGCCAGCGAGACGTCCAGGCCGACCACGTCCAGGAGCTCGAACGGCCCCATGGGGTAGCCGCCGCCCAGCTTCATCGCGGCGTCGATGTCGTCCAGGGTGGCGTAGTGCTCCTGGACCATCTTGATCGCGTTGTTCAGGTACGGGAAGAGCAGCGCGTTGACGATGAAGCCGGCCCGGTCGCCGCAGTCCACGCCGTGCTTCTTGATCTTCGCGGTGACCTCGCGGACCGTCGCGTGGACGTCGTCGGCGGTCAGGACCGTACGGACGATCTCCACCAGCTTCATCGCGGGCGCCGGGTTGAAGAAGTGCATGCCGATGACGTCCTGCGGGCGCGAGGTGGCCCGGGCGCAGGCGACGACCGGCAGCGAGGAGGTCGTGGTGGCGAGCACCGCGCCCGGCTTGCAGATCTTGTCCAGGCGGGCGAACAGGTCCTGCTTGATCTCCAGGTCCTCGGCGACCGCCTCGACCGCCAGGTCGACCTCGGCGAAGGCGTCCAGCGAGCCGGCCGGGACGATCCGGGCCAGCGTCTCGTCGCGCGCCTCGCCGGTCATCCGGCCCTTGTCCACGGAACGGCCCAGGGACTTGGCGATGCGGGCCTTGGCGGTGTCGGCCTTCTCCTGCGAGCGGGCGGCGAGCACGACCTCGTAACCGGCCTTGGCGAAGACCTCGGCGATGCCCGAGGCCATGGTGCCCGAACCGGCGACGCCGACCGAGCGGACCTCGCGGCCCTCGCCGGCGGCGGCCGTCTCCAGCGGGGTGAGCGCGTCACGGACCACGGTGCCGGAGCCCGGGGTCTCGTACGTGTAGAAGCCGCGGCCCGACTTACGGCCGGTCAGACCCGCCTCGCTGAGCTGCTTGAGGATCGGGGCCGGGGCGTGCAGCCGGTCCCGCGAGGAGGCGTACATCGCGTCCAGGACGGTACGGGCGGTGTCGATGCCGATCAGGTCGAGCAGCGCCAGCGGGCCCATCGGCAGGCCGCAGCCGAGCCGCATGGCGGCGTCGATGTCCTCGCGGGAGGCGTACTTGGCCTCGTACATGGCGGCGGCCTGGTTGAGGTAGCCGAAGAGCAGTCCGTCGGCCACGAAGCCGGGGCGGTCGCCGACCGCGACGGGCTCCTTGCCGAGCTCCTGCGCGAGCCGGGTGACGGCGTCCACCGCCTGCGGGGAGGTCAGCACCGAGGAGACGACCTCGACCAGCTTCATGGCCTGGACCGGCGTGAAGAAGTGCAGGCCGAGCACGCGCTCGGGGTGGGCCGAGTCGGCGGCGAGCCGGGTGACCGAGAGCGCGTTGGTGCCGGTGGCGAGGATCGCGTCGGGGCGGACGATGCCGTCCAGGGCCCGGAAGACCTCCTGCTTCGTCTCGTACGACTCCGGCACGACCTCGATCACGAGGTCGGCGTCGGCGGCCGCCTGGAGGTCGGAGTAGGTACGGAAGCGGGCGAGGACGTCCTGCCGCTCCTCGTCGGTGATGCGCTCACGGGCGACCGCGCGGGCGGTGGAGGCCTCCAGGGCGGCGACCGCCTTGGCGGCCGCGGTCTCGCTGATGTCGATGCCGATGACCTCGCGGCCGGCCCGGGCGAGCACGTCGGCGATGCCCGTGCCCATGGTGCCGAGACCGACGACGGCGATGGTGGAGAGAGGGGTGTCCATCAGGGGACTCCTGGGAGAAGAAGTGACGACTGAAGGCAGTGCGCGAAAAGAGGAAGCGCGGTGCGCCCCGAGTGCGGGGAAAAGGGCGACGGACTCTGTCCCGGAGTCACGTCGAAAACTGCCGAACCGAACGAACTCCCCACACCTGCGGTATGGGGTGGTCCCAGGACGGCTGCGTCACCAGGCCGTCGAGGGGAAGTGCGGGGGGTGGCCCGCTCACCTGAGATTAACTGCCCGGTAACGAGCGCGCCAGTCCCGGGAAGTTGAGAACAATGTGATCTGGGTCGCGGATAGGCTGCGGAATATGAATTTCGCCGAGGATCCCGAATTCTGCTCGATGATCGATCGTTTGCGAGAAGAGATCGAGAATGACCGCGGAGAGGTCCCGGCGGCATTCGAGGAACTCGCGGGGCCGCTCGGCGCGGAGGAACTCCACCACGTCCTCACCGCTCCCGGGCAGCCGCTCTGGGCCCGGGAGATCGCCGCCTTCCGACTCGGCCTCGCCGGCGACCCGCGCGCCTTCGAGGCCCTCGTCCTCTTCCTCAACCACCGCGACCCCGAGCGCTGCGTCTCCGCCGCCCACGCCCTCACCCGACTCGGCGACCCGCGCACCGCCCGCGCCGCCGCCGCGCTCGCCACCAACGAACTCCGCGTCGCCTACGCACTGCTGCCGGTCCGTCTCCTCGCCGCCCTGCGCGCCCCGGAGAGTGTCCCCGTCCTCGTCGCCGTCCTCCGGCGCCGGCTCGCCCCCGCCGACCCGCACTGGCGGGTCGGCCTCGCCTGCGTCGAGGGACTCGGCGCGCTCGGCGACCCGGACGCCCGCGAGGTCCTGGAGGCGGCCCTGCCGCACCCGAGGCTGGGGGGCGCGGCCCGGGAGGCGCTGGGGCGGCTCGCTTTGTGAGGGCGCGGGTGGCTTGAGGGAAATGTTCGCGCGCCCGAGGGGAACGCCGACGGTCCCAGGGGGAGGTGGCGGGCCGGGCTTGAAAGCGGGGTGCGGCGCGGCTGATGCCCAAGTCGCTGTGATGTACGTCCCGTTGGGAGGCGGGCGCCTTCCGTTGTTGACAGTCTTTATTACAGTGTCGGGCTACCGTCCACTCCTCGTGTTCCTGTCCAGCGGAGGCGTGACATGCCCCCAGCGAGCCCGCCCGTGCCGCCTGCGCCGACCACCCTGTCGGTCAGTTCCCATCACGTCCGCGCCGCCCTGCTCGGCGCCGCACGCCACGGCATCGCCCCCGAACCGCTGCTCGCCCGGGCGGGCCTGCCGGCCGAGCTGCCGGCGCGCGTGCCCGCCCGGTGCTTCGGGCGGCTCGTCGGCACCCTCTGGCGCACGCTCGACGACGAGCTCATCGGCTTCGGCGAGGCGCCCAGCAGGTTCGGCACCTTCGCCACCATGGCCGACCTCGTCGTGCGCGGCAGCCGCGACCTGCGCGAGGGCCTCCACCGTGGCCAGGCCTTCTACGGGCTCTTCCCGGCCGGCCCGCGCTTCCGGCTCGTCGAACCCGCGGCGGAGGAGGAGGCGGAAGGGGCGGGTGGGGAGTTCGCCGACGACGAGGCGCGCGTGGAGTTCGACGTGTCCGGCTACGACGACCCCGTCCGCTTCGGCGCCGAGACCACCGTCGTCGTCGCCCAGCGCTTCGCCGGCTGGCTCATCGGCCGCCGGCTCGGCCTGCGCCGGGTCGAGTTCGGCTACCCCGAGCCCCCGCACGCCCGCGAGTACGCGCTCCTCTTCCGGGTCCCCTGCGTCTTCGGCGCCCCCCGGACCGCCGTCGTCTTCGGCCGCGCCGACCTGGACGCGCCGGTACGCCGCGACGCCGCGGCCCTCCACGCGCTGCTGCGCCGCGTCACCCTCGACGTCCTGGTCTGCCGCGACGACCCCGGCACGGCCACGACCCGGGTACGCCGGCTGATCGCCGCAGCCCTGCCGGCCGGGCCCGTGCCGTCGCCCGAGGAGGTCGCGCACCGCCTCGCCGTCAGCCCGCAGACCCTGCGCCGACGACTGGCCGCCGAGGGCACCTCGTACCGGCGGCTCCGCGACCAGGTGCGGCGCGACCACGCCATCGCGGCGCTCACCCGCGGCTCCCTCTCCATCGAGGGCCTCTCGCGGAACCTCGGCTTCTCCGAACCCAGCGCCTTCCACCGCGCGTTCAGACGCTGGACCGGCTCGACGCCGCGGGCTTATCAGCGGGGGGCGCCGAGGGGGTGAGCGGGGGCGCGCTTGGGGACTGGGCGCGGGGGCTGGGCGGGAGGCCGGCGGGGTGGGTGGGGCGCGCTCGGGGGCCTGGGCCGGGCGGGGCTCGCCGGCGTCGCGGGCCGGGGGCTCGCGGTCCGCGGAGTGAGCGGTACGGTCACGGCGGAGGCCCGCCGCCCGGCCTACCGTCCCCGCCATGGAATCGATGCCCCTGCCCGGTGCCCGCCGGCCGCCGGACCGCGCGCCCGGTGCCCGCCGGCCGCCGGACCGCCGGCCGGGTGCCACCCGGGCGCCGGACCGCGCGCCTCGTGCCTGCCGGCCGCCGGACCGCGCGCCCGGTGCCCGCCGGCCGCCGGACCGCCGGCCCGGTGCCACCCGGGCGCCGGACCGCGCGCCTCGTGCCTGCCGGCCGCCGGACCGCGCGCCCGGTGCCCGCCGGCCGCCGGACCGCCGGCCCGGTGCCACCCGGGCGCCGGACCGCGCACCTCGTGCCTGCCGGCCGCCGGGCCCTCGAAGATGAACGCGCGCCGGGCGGTCCTCGCCGCTCTCGGCGGGCTCGCGGTTCTCTGTCTCCTCGCGACCGTCGCCCTGACGGCGCTGAGCGTGAAGGTCGAGGGGTCGAGCATGGCGCCCACCCTCCATGACGGCGAGCGGCTGTTCGCCGTCCCCGGCTCGGCCGGGGAAGTGCGCCGGTTCGACGTCGTGCTGCTCCGCTCGCGGCACCAGAACGCCCTGCTCGTGAAACGCGTGATCGGACTGCCCGGCGACCGGATCGCCATCGTGTCCACCGCCGAGGACCCCTTCCAGGTGCTCCTCCAGGAGGGCGGCCGCGGCCCGGTCCGCCGGGTGACGGCCGGTCAGTGGGCGGCGCAGGCGCGGCGTACCGGCAACTGCTGCGCCGCCGACGGCACCCGTTCGGTCCGGGCCGTGCTGCGGACCGTCCCGGACGGCCGCTTCTTCTACCTGGGCGACAACCCCGACCTGTCCGACGACTCCCGCGCCTACGGCTGGGGCGAGATCGCCCGGGTCGAGGGGCGGGTGGGGCTGCGGGGCAGCCCGCTGCCGGTCTCCCGGGAGCTCGGCGACCGCCCGGTCCTGGAGGAGAGCCCGGGGCCGGGGCCCTGAGCTCGCGCCTCACGCCGTGAGGCGCTCCTTCCCCGTGCTCAGGGCGATCCGCAGGAAGGTGTCCGCGATGCGCCGGGCCGACTCCTGCGGCGAGCCGGCCGCCTGGACGATGTGGCTGGCCGTCAGGCGCACGGCGGTGTCGACCGCGAGGTCGCGCGCGACCGGGTCGACGGCCGGCCAGGCCTCGGCCACGTACGCGTCGGCCATCGCCGTCGCCGTGGCGAAGGCCGCTTGGGACCGGGTCGTCAGATAGGGGAGCAGCCCGTCGTCCCGGCTGCTGGTGAGCATCGCCTTCACCAGCGGGTTGCGGGCGGCGAGCGTGAGCGTGAAGTCCGCCGCCGCCGCCACGGCCTCGCGCAGGTCGTCGCGGTGTTCGTCGAGCGCCGCCTGGATGCCGACCAGGCAGCGCTCCAGCTCGCGCTGGAACAGCGCCTCACCGACGGCCTCCCGGGAGGAGAACTCCGAGTACAGCGTCTGCCGGCTCACGCCCACGGCGCTCGCGATGTGCGCCATCCGGAGCTTGTCGAACCCGCGGTCCGCGACGAGTTCGTACGCGGCGTCCAACAGGCGCTCGCGCAGCAGCGTGCGCACCGTCTCCCTGAACCTGGCCATCGCCCAAGCCTAGTGGAGACGAATTTTCCGGCTTCTCTGTCCAGACCGTTGACACATTCTCTAATAGTGTCCAATTCTCGAACAAGTGGCCACTCACTGTCACGGCCGTGACGCATCCCCGCATCCCCACCCGCGCCGAGCGCGGGACGACGGTTGGAGAAGGCACGTGAACGAAGAGATCAGAGAGTCCGAGGAGCTCGGAGCCGTCGGCTCCGGCAGGGACACCAGAGGCGTCACCCGCTGGCGCAGATCCCTCTTCCTGGCCCTCCCGGCCGGCGCGGCCGTCGCCGGAATGGCGACGGCCATGGTCCAGGGCGCCCTGGCCGCGAACCTCTCGCTGACCAGCGTCCCCTTCACCCTCAGCTCCAGGACGGTCGCCGCCCCCACCGGCATCGGCGCCGTCATGCACACCATCGACGCGGGCGGCGCGAAGGGCGCCGCCGAGGTCGGCATCGCCCAGGCCGGCCTCGACGGGCTGTGCGTGCACGCCACCCAGTCGGTCAACCTGCCCGTCGTCGGCAGTCTCGGGACCTGGTCGCTCAACATCTCCTCACCGGCCGCGGCGACTCCGCTCACCCCGGACCAGCTGGCGGCGGGCGAGGGTCTCCAGGCGCGGAAGCTGATCCTGGACGCCCAGGCCCTCAAGGCCTCCAAGGCCACCCTCAACGCGAGCGACACCACGCCCAACGTGATCGGTGCCGCCGCCGACGGCAACGGGATCAAGGGCGCCGGCATCAACGACGGAACCGCGGGCCAGTTCGGCCTCGACGCGACCGGCGGCCGGACCACCATCGAGAGCCTGAAGGCGGACGCCAACGGCGCGACCATCGCCGGCGCCATCACGCTGCCGAACCTCGCCATCGACATCGCCCACGGCAACACCGGCTGCTGAGCCCCTCACCGGTCCGGGGCGCCGCACGGGACACGGCGCCCCGGACCACCCGAACGCCGCCCCCAACCGCCCTGCTGCGAGGCCCTCATGACGCATGACCCGGCAAGCGACGCCGCGGCCGCAGACGCCGCCGCACCAGCACCCGCACCCGCACGCACACCCGCATCAGCACGGATAGCCGCACCAGCACCCGCGCCCGGATCAGCACGGCTAGCCGCACCGGAGCCCGCAGGCGCACCGGCGCACGCCGCGACGCCGGCACCCGCACCCGAGCCGGTGGCGGCACCCGCACCGGTACCCGAGCCGGTGGCGGCACCCGCACAGGTACCCGAGCCCGTGCCCGCACCCGCCCCCGAGCCCGTGCCCGTACCCGCCCCCGCACTCGCGTCGGCGCCGCTCGGAGGCGGCGGCTCCCTTCGGCGCGTCCGGCTCGCCTTCCGGCGCTGGCGGCGCACCCGGCCCTTCTGGGCCGCGCTGTGGACCGGCCTCGGCGGCTTCGTCATCTTCTTCCTGCCGATGGCCCCCCTCGGCAAGATCCTCCAGATCGGCGTCGGCGGCATCGCCGGCATGGCCGGCGGGGTCGTCCTGATGGCCCTGGCCCTGCTGATCCTGCTGCTGCCCGGTCAGCGGCACACCGCGGGCGTCGTCGCCGTGATCGCCGGCGTCGCCTCGTTCCCGCTGTCGAACCTAGGCGGCCTCTTCGTCGGCATGTTCCTCGCCGTGCTCGGCGGCTCCATGGCCTTCTCCTGGCTTCCCGAGAAGCCCGCCCGGCGCCTGCGCCGACCGGTCCGCGGAGGCGCCGGGCGCGCTGGGCGGACTGGGCGCTCCGGGCGTGGACCCCGGACGCCGGAAGGGAGCGTGGCCGCGTGAGTCTCCTCCCGCGCTCCGGCAAGCTGCCCGGCCCCCGCAGCGCCGCCCGGCTCCTCGTCCGGGCCGGTACGGAGTGGAACGCGGCGATGCTCGCCGAGGCCGCCGACGGCACTCGGCGCGGTACCCGATGGGGCCGCGGCGCGCTCGCCTTCGTCCCCTCGGTGCTCGCGATCGGCGCCCTCGGCGCGGCCCTGGCCCAAGGCGCGCTCGCCGCCAACTTCAGCGTCACCGGACAGCCGTTCACCCTCACGTCCAACGGCGTCTCCGGCACCGGCTTCGGCGCCGTCGTGAACACCCCGCCCGTCGGCCAGGCCGACGGCACCAGCACCGCGACCACGGGCATGGCCCGGGTCGGCTTCGCCCAGGCGGGACTCGCCGGACTGTGCGGCATCGTCCACCAGTCGATCGCCGGCCTGCCGTACTCCCTCCTCCTCACCGCCGGCCAGAAGGTGACCGCCACTCCGCCCGCCGCCTACACCACCGACATCGACGCGTCGAACCTCTTCATCCAGGCCACCGAGCTGCGGTCCTACGGCCCCACCACCCTGCAGAACGCGGTGATCGGCCAGTCCGCCGACCAGGTCCTCGTCGACGGCAAACCGCTCACCGGAGCCGTTCCCGGCGGCTTCGGTCTCGGCTCGGCCGGCGGCCCCGGCGGCAGCTCCGTCAACCTGCACGGCCTCAACGCCACCGCGTACGACGCCGAGATCGCGGGCGCCCTCGTGCTGCCCCAGCTCGACATCCGGATCGTCGGCGGAACGGCGACGACATGCTGAGCGCCGTACGCGCCCACGCGGGCGCCGCCCACCGCTGGTTCCGGGCCTTCCGGCGCACCAGGCCGTTCTGGGGCGGGCTGTGGCTGGTCGTCGGGGGCTGGACCGTGCTCAAGTTCTCCCTCAGCTCGGTGCAGCTGATCGTGGCCACCGGCTTCGGGGGAGTGGCCGGATATCTCACCGGCGGCGGCATGATCCTGTGCGGGCTCATCCCGATCGCCGCGCCCCGGCAGCGCTACACCTTCGGTCTCATCGGCGCCGTCCTCGCGATCGTCTCGCTCGTCGTGTCCAACCTGGGCGGCTTCCTGGCCGGTATGGCATGCGGGGTGCTCGGCGCCTCGATGCTGGTGGGCTGGGGCCCCAAACGCCCGCGCCGCGCCACCCGGCGGACGCCCGTCGCACCCCAGGAGGCACCGTGAGGGCCCGGCACCGTGCGCTCGCCGTCGTCGCCGTCCTCCTCGTCGCCGTCGCCACCGCCGTCGTACCGAGCCGGACCGGCCTCGCCGCACCGCGGGCCGCGGCGGCGGTCACCCCGCTGGGGGTGCCGTTCCTCCCGTCGCCGGATCCGCTGCAGGTGAGGATCGACAGCCTGCTCGCGGTCTCCCTGACCGTGGAGAAGGACGTCACCATCCGGCTGTCCGACGGCACCGAGGTGCGGACGAACAAGTACACCTTCACCAAGCTCAGGATCCGCGACCACATGGCCGTGACCCAGCGGGCGAACGGCCACACCCTGACCATCGACGTCCCGGACGAGGGGCAGCTCGGCGGCTACGACAGCGCGGGCAAGGCCGAGACCACCGTGATGTGGGGCACGATCGACAACATCTGCGTCCTGCTGATCGCCTGCCATGTGCAGGCCCTGCTCGACTTCTTCGGCCAGCTGATCCCCCTCACCTCGGGCGCCACCCACTTCCAGGGCACCATCTACGCGATCCGCACCACCGACGACCACGCCGCCCTCGACTCCACCGACAACCCCGTCCACCTGCCCGGCACGATCACGGTGACCAGCCCATGACCGCCGGACCGGCCCCGGACGAGGGCCGCACCCACTGGCGCCGCTCGCTCGCCGTCGCCCTGCCCGCCCTGCTGGCGGCCGGCGCCCTCGCGGGCGCCATGACGAAGGGAGCGCTCGCCCTCGACCTGCGCATCCAGGACCGGCCCGTCGACTTCACCACCAGCAGCCTGTACGGCACGCAGTACGGCGCGGCCGTCGTCGACCAGACGGTCGTCAGGGCCGACGGCACCACCGGCCCGCTGCGCGTGCTGCGCATGGGCTTCGCCGACGGCGTCATCAACGGACTCTGCCTGAGCCGGCCGCAGCAGATCGCCGGCGTCACCTACACCCTGCTCCTGACCCTCGGCGACACCGACCCGGGCACCTGGGAGATCCGCACCAGGAACACCGTGCTCGACCTCAGGAACGCGACCGGCGAGCTCGACATGGACGGCATCGTCGACCTGAACGTCAACGGAGCCGACGTGAGGACCGTCAAGGACGACACGGGCGCCTACGTGGTCAACCCGCTCGACAGCCCCCAGCACCGCTTCGGCATCCAGGCGCGCTACGCCAAGTTCGACTCGATCACCGGAACCGCCCAGGACATGCAGATCCCCGGACTCCTCACCACCCCCAAGCTGAGCCTCGCGGTGAAGCGAGGCACGGTCACCTGCCCGAAGCCGGCCGCTCCCACAGGCACGCCGGGCACCCCCTAGGACACCGTCCCGGCTATCTCGCGCACCAGCGCGAACGCCTCTATCTCGATACAGAATTCGGGCCGCACCAGCGCGGACACCTGGACCGCCGAGCTGGCCGGCAGCGGGAGCGAGCCGAAGGCGGTGTCGCGGGCCGCGCGGATCGCGGGCATGTGCGCCATGTCCGTCACGAAGTACGTCAGCTTCACGACGTCCGCGAAGTCCGCGCCGGCGGCGGCCAGGCAGCGGCCGATGTTCGCGAAGACCTGGCGGGCCTGGGCGGCCGCGTCGCCGGCGCCGACGACCGCGCCCTCGGAGTCGAGGGCCAGCTGCCCGGACACGGCCACGAACCGGCCGGTGCCCCACACGACATGGCTGTACTGCGGGCTGGGGGCGAGGCCCTCGGGGGCGGACACATGGGTCAGGTGCGTGCTCATGGGTGACATCCTGACGCACGCCACCGACACTCCGGCCCGCCCCCGGCCAACCTGTGGACAACTCTCTGCGCGCGTGACCTGGCGGCCTCAGCGCACGTGGCCGAGCATCCCGTGCAGCGTGGTCCCGGCGTCCCGGGCGGCGCCGCGGGTCGAGGTGGCCTTGGCGGGAGCCGGCTCGGGGAGCGTCTCGCAGACGGCGTCCGCCTCCGCGCCCTTCGCCCCGCGGGGCACCGTGCCGGTGGAGAGGTAGGCGGCGAGGTGCTGGTCCACGCAGGCGTTGCCGGCCAGCGACACGCCGTGGTTGCCGCCGCCGTCCTCGACGACCAGGCTGGAGCCGCTCACCATCCGGTGCAGGGCGACCCCGCCCTCGAACGGGGTGGCCGCGTCCTCGGTGGCCTGGAGGATCAGCACCGGCGGCAGCTCGTCGTTGCCGACGTCCGGCGCGGTCCGCGAGTCGACCGGCCAGAACGCGCACGGCGCGTTGTACCAGGCGTTGTTCCAGGTGGAGAACGGCGCCTTGGCGTGCACGTCCCAGTTGTCGCTGCGCCAGACGTTCCAGTCCCGCGGCCAGGCCGCGTCCCGGCACTGGACGCTCGTGTAGACCGAGTAGCCGTTCTCGGCGGTGGCGTCCGCCGCGCCGTAGTCCTCGTAGGCCTTCACGAGCGGTGCCGCGTCCTTGTCCTTGACGTACGCGGCGAACGCCGCCGCCAGCCGCGGCCAGTAGCCGTTGTAGTAGCCGCCCGGCAGGAAGGTGTCCTCCAGCTCGCCCGGACCGACCTTGCCGCCCGCGGGAGTCGTCCGCAGCGCCTCGCGCATCCGGTACCAGGCCGCCTCGACCGCCGCCGGGTCGGTGCCGAGCCGGTAGGTGGCGTCGTTGCGGGCCACCCAGGCGGTGAAGTCCTTGTGACGGGTGTCGAAGGCGAAGTCCTGCGCGATGTTGTCCTCGTACCAGACGCCGTGCGGGTTGACGACGGAGTCGAGCGCCATGCGGCGCACCCGCTGCGGGTAGAGCCGGGCGTACACCGCGCCGAGGTAGGTGCCGTACGAGTAGCCGAGGTAGTTGAGCTTCGGCGCGCCGAGCGCGGCGCGGATGGCGTCCAGGTCCCGGGCGGTGGAGACGGTGTCGATGTAGGGCAGCACGTCGCCGTACTTCTCGCCGCAGGCCTTGGCGAAGGTCTGGGCGCGCTCGACACCGGCCCGCTCGTCCTCGGCGCCGACCGGAACGGAGTCCGGCCGCACGGGAGCGAAGTGGCCGGGGCGGCAGTTCAGGGCGGGCTCGCTCTTGCCCACGCCGCGCGGGTCGAAGCCGATCACGTCGTACTGCGCGGCCACCTTCGCGGGCAGCGAGGCCGCCACGTATCCGGCCAACCCGCGGCCACTGCCCCCGGGGCCCCCGGGGTTGACCAGAAGCGGGCCCTGGGAGGTCGTCGCGGTGTGGGGGACCCGGGTCAGGGCCAGGCTGATCATCCGGCCGGCGGGGTTGTCGTGGTCGAGCGGCACCTTCAGGGTGGCGCACTGGAGCTTCGGATACGCCTTGGTGGCGCAGTCGGTCCAGGCGACCGGGGCGACGGGACGGGGGCTCGGTGCGTGCCCGTTCGCGGCGGAGGCGGACGTGGGCGCGGGCAGGACGGTGACCGTCCCGGCGGCCAGCGCCCCAGCGGCGATCAGCATTCCTGCGCGTTTTCTCATACGGCGTCCGTGCCCAGAACCGGGCTCGGTGGGACCGTTCCGGCCCGGAGATGACCCGTTCGGCGTAGGTAACACGCCGTCAAAGGGGTCTGGAAGGACGGTATCCCGCTTCGTGTCACAGCAGCGTGAGCTGCTCGGCCTCGGGCACGCGCGCGTGGTGGTCCGGGACGGGGATCCGGCGCGGGGAGCTCCGGCGGTCGTTCGGCCCGATCCCGAACTCGGCCGCCAGCTCGTGCACCTGACGGGTGATCCGGCGCTGGTACCAGGTGGGCGCGTAGGCCCCGGCCGCGTACATGCGCTCGTAGCGGCCGACCAGTCCGGGGTGGTGCCGGCGCAGCCAGGTGAAGAACCACTCGCGGGCCCCGGGCCGCAGGTGCAGCACGAGCGGGGTGACCGAGGTGGCGCCGGCCTCGGCTATGGCGCGGACCGTGTCGCGCAGCTGCTCGGGCCGGTCGCCGAGGAAGGGCACGACCGGGGCCATCAGGACGCCGCAGCCGATGCCGTGCCCGGCCAGGGTCCGTACGACGTCCAGGCGGCGCTCCGGGGCGGGGGTGCCGGGCTCGATCGTGCGCCACAGCTCCCGGTCGGTGAAGCCGACGGACACGGAGACGCCCACCTCGGTGACCTCGGCGGCCTGCCGGATCAGCTCCAGGTCGCGCAGGATCAGCGTCCCCTTGGTGAGGATCGAGAACGGGTTGGCGTAGTCCCGCAAGGCCTCCAGGATGCCCGGCATCAGCCGGTAGCGGCCCTCCGCCCGCTGGTAGCAGTCCACATTGGTGCCCATGGCGATGTGCGCGCCCTGCCAGCGGCGGGAACCGAGCTGTGCGCGCAGCAGCTCCGGCGCGTTCACCTTGACCACGATCTGCGAGTCGAAGCCGATCCCGGTGTCGAGGTCGAGATAGCTGTGGGTCTTGCGGGCGAAGCAGTACACGCACGCGTGCGTGCAGCCGCGGTACGGGTTGACCGTCCACTCGAACGGCATGCGGGAGGCGCCGGGCACCCGGTTCACGATCGAGCGGGCCCGCACCTCGTGGAAGGTGATGCCGCGGAACTCGGGCGTGTCGAAGGTGCGGGTGGTGACCGCGTCCGCGCCGAACAGGGCGCTCTCGGCCAGGGTGGCGGGAGTGTCGGCGGCAGCGGAGCCGTCGACCAGACGATCCCATCTCATGGACGCCTCCTCAGGGGACGGGGTGGTCCCAGATTAGAACACATGTTCCCTTGATCGCCGCAACCCGGATTTTGGGCCCCGGCGCCCAGGTGGTTGGCTTGGCCCGTATCCCCCGAAAGCACCACGAGAACAAGCTGGAGGAAGCGCCATGGCGCAGGTCGAGGCCACGACGGAGCGGATCATCGCCGCCGACGCGGAGACGGTGTTCGACGCCCTCGCCGACTACACCGGGACGCGCGAGAAGCTGCTCCCCGAGCACTTCAGCGAGTACGAGGTGCGCGAGGGTGGCGACGGCGAGGGCACCCTCGTCCACTGGAAGCTCCAGGCCACCAGCAAGCGCGTCCGCGACTGCCTCCTGGAGGTCACCGAGCCCACCGACGGGCAGCTGGTGGAGAAGGACCGCAACTCCTCCATGGTCACCACCTGGACCGTCACCCCGGCTGGCGAGGGCAGGTCGAAGGCCGTCGTCAGCACCGTCTGGAACGGTGCCGGCGGCATCGGCGGCTTCTTCGAGAAGACCTTCGCCCCCAAGGGCCTCGGCCGCATCTACGACGCGCTGCTCGCCAAGCTCGCCGCCGAGGTCGAGAAGTAGGGCCGAGAGCCCGCCCGGAAGTAGCCTCGGGAAACCGGAGCCCGGAAGTAACGCCCGGTTCAGTCACCGATTCGAGTGGTTTCCCCGCGACCCCCGCAAGAGCGCCCGGCGCACTCGGGGGTCGCGAACTTCCCGGCAAACTCCCTGATGAGCGCCCCAAGTGCGCCTGCCCACAGGGACGTTAGACCTCGGTGGTCCCACCTTTCCCACGTACCGCCCGACTTGCTCCCGCTTCGCGCCCAATGCGAAGAATGGCGCGCAGACGCCGTGACGAGGGGAGCAGCACGTGGGTGCGATCACACTGGCCGAGGACGCCAGGGACGCCGAGGGCGCGGAGCCGCGCCTCGCCGCCGGCACACCGGCCTCAACCGGCACACCGGCCTCAACCGGCACGGCAGACGCCACCGGCACGGCAGACACCACCGGCACAGCAGGCGCGGGCATCGCGGCCGTCACCTCCGACGCGGGCGGTCCGCCCACCGGTCAGGTGCCCTCACCCCCACCGGAAGCGGCGCTCGACCCCCGCCGCGTCCGGCTCGTCTTCTGCGGACTCATGCTCGCGCTGCTCCTCGCCGCGCTCGAGCAGATGATCGTCGCCACCGCCCTGCCGAAGATCGTCGGCGAACTCCAGGGCCTGGACCGGATGTCGTGGGCGATCACCGCGTACCTGCTCACCGCCACCATCGGCCTCCCCGTCTACGGGAAGCTCGGCGATCTCCTGGGCCGCAAGGGCGTCTTCCTCTTCGCGATCGTCGTCTTCGTGATCGGCTCCGGCCTGGCCGGCTGGTCCCGCACCATGGACCAGCTCATCGCCTTCCGCGCCCTCCAGGGCGCCGGCGCCGGCGGACTGATGATCGGCGTCCAGGCGATCATCGCCGACATCGTCCCCTCCCGGGAACGCGGCCGGTACATGGGCCTGATCGGCGCCGCCTTCGGTCTCGCCTCCGTCGCCGGACCGCTGCTCGGCGGCTTCTTCACCGACCACGTCTCCTGGCGCTGGTGCTTCTACTTCAACGTGCCCTTCGGCCTCGTCACCCTCCTCGTCGTCTCGCTCGTCCTCAAGCTCCCCAAGCCCGCCGCCCGGGCCCGGTTCGACGTCCTCGGCGCCGTCCTCCTCGCCGCCGCCTCCACCTGCCTGGTGCTGCTCACCAGCTGGGGCGGTACCGAGTACGCGTGGGGTTCCCGGGTCGTCCTCGGACTGGGCTGCGGCGCCGTCGCGGCCACCGCCCTCTTCCTCCTCGTCGAGCGCTTCGCGCCCGAACCGCTCATCCCCCTGCGCCTGTTCCGCGACTCCGTGTTCACCGTCACCGGCCTCGTCGGCGCGGTCGTCGGCATCGCCCTCTTCGGCGCCGCCAGCTATCTGCCCACCTTCCTGCAGATGGTCGAGGGCGCCACCGCCACCGAGTCCGGCCTCCTGATGCTTCCGCTGATGGGCGGCATCGTCGCTGCCTCCGTCGTCTCCGGCCAACTCATCAGCCGCACCGGCCACTACAAGATCTATCCGCTGCTCGGCGGCGCCGTCTCGACCCTCGGCATGTGGCTGCTGTCCCGCATGGACACCGACACCCCGCGGCTGACCCACAGCCTCTGGCAGGCCGTTCTCGGCGTCGGCATCGGGCTCGTCATGCCGGTCCTCGTGCTCGCCGTCCAGAACTCCGTACGCCCCGCCGACCTCGGCACCGCCACCAGCGCCCACAACTACTTCCGCCAGATCGGCGGCAGCGTCGGTGCCGCGATCTTCGGCACCCTCTTCGCCGCCCGCCTCGACGACGCCCTCGCCGACCGGCTGCCCAAGGGCGGCGCCGCCGAGCTCCCGCCGGCCGACTCGATCACCCCGCAGGCGGTCCACGCACTGCCGCCCGCGCTGCGCGACGCCTTCGTCCAGGCCTACGCCGACGCCATGCCCCGGATCTTCCTCTACCTCGTGCCGGTCCTCGCGTTCGGCCTCGTCCTCGCCTTCTTCCTCAAGGAGAAACCGCTGGTGTCCCACCACACCCCCGCCACCGAGGCCCCCGCCACCCCCGTCCCGCACGCCCGGGCCGGTGCCACCGACACCGGGTCCGTCACCCGGACCGACACCCGCACCGCCGCCCCGCTGCCCGCCGGCGTCCCCGTCTGCGGCACCGTCCAGCACCACGACGGCAGCTGCGTGCCCCGGGCCGCCCTCACCCTCATCGACGTCCAGGGCCGCCAGATCGGCCGGGGCGCGAGCGGCGACGACGGCCGTTACGCGCTGAGCGTGCCGGGCTCCGGGTCGTACGTGCTGATCGCGGCGGCCGGCGGACACCAGCCGCAGGCCGTCTCCGTCACCGTGGGGGAGCGCCCGGTCGAGCTCGACGTCGTCCTCGGCGGCGCGGGCCGGCTCGCCGGTGCCGTCGTCACCGCCGACGGCACTCCGGTACGGGACGCGGCCGTCACCCTCACCGACGTCCGCGGGGAGGTCGTCGCCTCCACCCGCAGCGGGCGCGACGGCGGGTACGTGATCGGCGAGCTGGTCGCCGGCGAGTACACCCTCGCCGCCAGCGCCCCCGCCTTCCGCCCGGCCGCCCTTCCGGTCAGCGTGCAGGCCTCCCGCGAGACCCGCCAGGACATCGAGCTGGCGGGTGGCGCGGTGTTGCGCGGGACGGTGCGCGCCGGTGGCGGGAGGCCCGTCGAGGACGCCCGCGTGACGCTGCTCGACGCCGCCGGCAACGTGGTCGACACGCTCACCACGGGCCCGGACGGTACCTTCCGCTTCGTCGACCTGTCCTCGGGCGAGTACACCGTGATCGCCGCGGGCTACCCGCCGGTGGCGACGGTCCTCCAGCTCGCGGGCGGCGGCCGGACCGAGCGCGACCTGCAGCTCGGACACGAGGACTGAACTCGCCGCCGGGGACCCCTTCGGGGCCGAGGGCCCCGCAGGGTTCCCCGGCGAGCGCCGAGGTGGTCGGGACGCCGGGCACGGCATCGCGGCGAGCGCCGGGACGCCGGGCGCCGCACCGCACGGAGCGTGGGGATGAGGGGCGCCGCACCGCACGGGGCGTCGGGATGCGGGGCGCCGCGTCCCGCGGGCGCGACGCCGGGCACCACATCCCGCAGGGGCGTCGTCAGGACGCGGTCGTCGCCTTGCGCAGGGCGCTGATGCAGGCGCCGATCGCCTCTTGCAGGGCCTCCAGGCGCTGCAGCATG
This sequence comes from Streptomyces sp. NPDC053431, assembly GCF_044544925.1. Lineage (NCBI taxonomy): Bacteria > Bacillati > Actinomycetota > Actinomycetes > Kitasatosporales > Streptomycetaceae > Streptomyces > Streptomyces sp. NPDC053431. Next base: position 230,790 of record NZ_JBITXX010000008.1, read on the forward strand.
TCGTCCTCGACGACGTCCTCCTCCAGCACCTCGTCGAGGGTCAGCTCCTCGAAGACCTTCGTCGCCTTCTGCAGGCTGCTGTAGAACTTCGCCCGGCGCTCCTGGACCCGCAGCTCGGGGTCCGCCTCGACGGCCCGGGCGACCATCGACCTCACCGTGTCGTAGGCCTCGCCGGCCCACTCGCCGGCCTCCTCCGAGTCGTCGAGCTCGTCGATCAGCGAGAGGTGCCGCTCGGCCTCGGCGCGCAGCTCGGCCGGCGCCTCGACCGTCTGCCCGGCCGGCGTCCTGATCTGACCGCCCTCGGCGATCTGCCGGACGTACTCGATCCGGTCCGCCGCCTTCGCCTCCTGCGCCACCGCCTTCTTCAGGTCGCCGGTGCGGGCGATGGCCCGGGCCATCTCGGTCTGCAGCGCCGGGTCCTCCTTCATCCGGTCGAGCAGCGCGCCCCGTGCGGCCTCGGCGGTGCCCGGGTCGGCGAGGATCGCGGCCCGCAGCGCCGTCGGGTTCTCCGCCACCTCCAGCGCCTTCGTCGCCTTGATGCCCTCCGCCTCGGCCGCCGCCGTGATCGCCTGGCCGCGCACGGAGGTCGCGCCGTTACGGGAGGAGTAGTACGACAGCCAGACGTCCGCCTCCGGCAGCTCGACGTCCTCGCCCGGGACGAGCGCCTCGAACTGCGGCACCAGGCCGTCGTCGGCGGCCATGTCCCAGGCCTTGTAGTAGCGCATGACCCGCTCGGGGGAGCAGCCGGCGAGCTCCGCGAAGGCCTTCGCCGACACCTTCTCCGAGCCCTCGGCCGGCTGCCCGCCGGGCCGCACGCTGCGCGCCACCTTCAGCGCGAAGGCCCAGCCGCCGGTCCGCGCGTACACGCCGAACTCACGGGCGTCGCGGACCACGGACTCGGCGACGGCCTGTGCGGCGGGCTCCACCCACTCGCCACCGCCGAGGTCGGCGTCGACGGAAGAGGGGGCTTCGGACGGGGCGAGCGAGGTGGTCACCGAGGGGTCTCCTGGGGTACGCGGGACGACGAAAACTGCGCCCGTCAGCCTATACGTACCTGATGAAAGGATTCGCCCGAATCACCGCCACCGGTCCACGCCTCCGACACTTTTCCACAGGGGTGGTCGGGGTCGCCGGGAGGCGCGTACGGTGCCAGGCATGAAGATCCTGATCAGCGCCGACATGGAAGGCGCGACCGGTGTCACGTGGCCCGCCGACGTGCTGCCCGGCACGCCCCAGTGGGAGCGCTGCCGGTCCATGTTCACCTCGGACGTCAACGCGGCGGTGCTCGGGTTCTTCGACGGCGGCGCCGACGAGGTCCTGATCAACGAGGCGCACTGGACCATGCGCAATCTCCTGCTGGAACGACTCGACGAGCGGGCCGAGATGCTCACCGGGCGGCACAAGTCGCTCTCCATGGTCGAGGGCGTCCAGCACGGCGACGTCGACGGCATCGCCTTCGTCGGCTATCACACCGGCGCGGGAGCCGAAGGCGTCCTCGCCCACACCTACCTGGCCAACTCGATCACCGGGGTCTGGCTGAACGGGATCCGCGCGAGCGAGGGCCTGCTCAACGCGCACGTGGTGGCCGAGTTCGGGGTCCCCGTCATCCTGGTCACGGGCGACGACCTGACCTGCGAGGACGCCCTCGGCTACGCGCCGGAGGCGCACAAGGTCGCCGTGAAGGACCACGTGTCGCGGTACGCGGCGGTCTGCCGGACGCCGGCCCGCACGGCCACGGACATCCGCGCCGCGGCGAAGGAGGCGACCGCCCTCGCCGTCCGGCACGAGCCGGTCAGAGGCGGGCCGTTCACCGTGGAGCTGGAGTTCGACGCCGAACACCTGGCCGCCGCCGCCACGGTGGTCCCCGGCGCGGAGCGGAGTGGCGAGCGGCGGGTCGCCTACACCAGCGAGACCATGTACGAGGCAATCCGCACGTTCAAGGCGGTCACGACGATCGTGTCGGCCGCCGTGGAGGAGCAGTATGGCTGAGGAGGACCAGGGCCCGGACGCGACGGCACTCGACGAGGTCGTCACCTTCACGTCCGAGCTCATCAGGATCGACACCACCAACCGCGGCGGCGGCGACTGCCGCGAACGCCCCGCCGCCGAATACGTGGCGGAGCGGCTCGCCGCCGCAGGCCTGGAGCCCACGCTCCTCGAGCGCACCCCCGGCCGCACCAACGTCGTCGCCCGCATCCCGGGCACCGACCCCACGGCCGACGCGCTGCTCGTCCACGGCCATCTCGACGTCGTCCCCGCCGAGGCCGCCGATTGGACCGTGCACCCCTTCTCCGGCGAGGTCCGCGACGGGATCGTGTGGGGCCGGGGCGCCGTCGACATGAAGAACATGGACGCGATGGTCCTCGCCGTCGTCCGCTCCTGGGCCCGCCAGGGCGTCCGGCCGCGCCGGGACATCGTCCTCGCCTACACCGCCGACGAGGAGGCCAGCGCCGAGGACGGCTCCGGCTTCCTCGCCGACACCCACCCCGGCCTCTTCGAGGGCTGCACGGAGGGCATCAGCGAGTCCGGCGCCTTCAGCTTCCACCCAAGCCCCGGAATGACGCTCTACCCGATCGCCGCGGGCGAGCGCGGCACCGCCTGGCTCAAGCTCACCGCCCACGGCACCGCCGGCCACGGCTCCAAGGTCAACACCGCCAACGCCGTCACCCGCCTCGCCGCGGCCGTCGCCCGCATCGGCGCCCACGAGTGGCCCGTCCGCCTCACCTCCACCGTGCGGGCCGCCCTGACCGAACTCGCCACCCTGTACGGCATCGACACCGACGTCGACGCCCCCGACTTCGACACCGACCTCCTCCTGGAGAAGCTCGGCCCGGCCGCCGCCCTCGTCCAGCCCACCGTCCGCAACAGCGCCAACCCGACGATGCTGGACGCCGGTTACAAGATCAACGTGATCCCGGGCCACGCCGTGGCCTACGTCGACGGGCGGATGCTGCCCGGCGGTGAGGACGAGTTCACCCAGACCATGGACCTGCTCACCGGCCCCGACGTCGAGTGGGAGTTCCACCACCGCGAAGTGCCCCTGGAAGCACCGGTCGACTCGCCCACCTTCGCCAAACTGCGCGCCGCCGTCGAGCGCTTCGACCCCGACGGACACGTCGTCCCCTTCTCCATGTCCGGCGGCACCGACGCCAAGCAGTTCTCCCGGCTCGGCATCACCGGCTACGGCTTCTCGCCGCTGCGACTGCCCCCCGAGCTCGACTACGGCGCACTGTTCCACGGCGTCGACGAGCGCGTCCCCGTCGACGCCCTCCACTTCGGCGTCCGCGTCCTCGACCACTACCTGAGATCCGCCTAGGCCCCCGAAGGCCGTCCGGCGGACCTCGGTCCACCCGCACCGCACGTCACGACCGCACGACCCGTACAGGGGGGAACCTGATGGCACCCACGGCCGCCTACGGCAGCTGGCCGTCACCCATCGGCGCCGCGCTCGCCGCCGCTCACGACGGACGGCCCGACCACGTCGGATTCGTCGGCGACGAGGTGTGGTGGACCGCACCGCGCCCCACCGAGGGCGGGCGGCGCGCCCTGGTGCGCCGCCGCGCCGACGGCACCGAGGAATCGGTGCTGCCGGCGCCGTGGAACGTGCGCAGCCGCGTCATCGAGTACGGCGGCCAGCCGTGGGCCGGCACCACGCGGCCGGACGGCTCGGCGCTCGTCGTCTTCTGCCACCTCCCCGACCAGCGGCTCTACGCCTACGAGCCGGACGCGGCCGACGGCGCCGCGCCCCGCCCCCTCACCCCCGTCTCCGGCGTCGGCGGCGGACTGCGCTGGGTCGACCCCGTGCTGCGCACCGAGCAGGGCGAAGTCTGGTGCGTGCTCGAAGAGTTCACCGGCCCCGGACCCACCGACGTCCGCCGGGTGATCGCCGCCGTACCCCTGGACGGCTCCGCCGCCGAGAACCGCACCCGCGTCCGCGAACTCACCGACGGCCGCCACCGCTTCGTCACCGGCCCCCGGCTCTCGCCCGACGGCCGGCAGGCCGCCTGGATCGCCTGGGACCACCCCCGGATGCCCTGGGACGGCACCGAGGCCCTGCTCGCCGACATCACGGGGGACGGCACCCTCGCCAACCACCGCACCGTCGCCGGCGGTCCCGAGGAGTCCGTACCGCAGGTCGGCTGGACCTCCGAAGGTCATCTGCTCCACCTCAGCGACCGCAGCGGCTGGTGGAACCTCTACCGGACCGCCGAGGACGGCACACCGGTCGCGCTCTGCCCACGCCCCGAGGAGTTCGGCGGGGCCCTGTGGAAGATCGGCCTCAGCTGGTTCCAGCCCCTGGACGGCGGACTCGTCGCCGTCGTCCACGGCAAGGGCGCCACCGCCCTCGGGATACTCGACCCCGAGAGCGGCGAACTGGTCGACGCCGCCGGCCCCTGGACCGAGTGGGCCGCGACCCTCGCCGTCCACGGCACCCGGGTCGTCGGCGTCGCCGCCAGCCCCCGCAGCGCCTACGAGGTCGTGGAGCTCGACACCCGTACCGGCCGCGCCCGGGTCGTCGGCTGCCCGCACGAGGACCCGGTCGACCCCGCCTACTACCCCGAACCACAGATCCGCACCTTCACCGGACCCGACGACCGCGAGATCCACGCCCACGTCTACCCGCCCCACAACCCGGACCGCACCGCCCCCGGCGACCGGCTCCCGCCCTATGTGATCTGGGCGCACGGCGGCCCCACCGGCCACGCCCCGCTCGTCCTCGACCTGGAGATCGCCTACTTCACCTCCCGCGGCATCGGCGTCGCCGAGGTCAACTACGGCGGCTCCACCGGATACGGACGCGAGTACCGCGAGCGGCTGCGCGAGCAGTGGGGCGTCGTCGACGTCGAGGACTGCGCCGCCGTGGCCCGCGCCCTCGCCGACGAGGGCACGGCCGATCCCGCCCGCCTCGCCGTCCGAGGCGGCAGCGCCGGCGGCTGGACGACCGCCGCCTCCCTCGCCCACAGCGACCTCTACGCATGCGGCACGATCCTCTACCCCATCCTCGACCCCGCCGCCTGGGCCGACGGCGAGACCCACGACTTCGAATCGGAGTACCCGCGGTCCCTCATCGGCCCCCTCGACGAGGTCCCCGCCCGCTATCGCGACCGCTCCCCCCTGGAACACGTCGACCGGATCACCGCGCCCTTCCTGCTGCTCCAGGGCCTCGACGACGTGATCTGTCCGCCCGCGCAGGCCGAACGCTTCCTCGCCCGCATGGCCGGCCGCGGCGTGCCCCACGCCTACCTCGCCTTCGAGGGCGAGGCCCACGGCTTCCGCAAGTCCGACACGATGATCCGCTGCCTGGAGGCCGAACTCTCCTTGTACGCCCAGACCTTCGGCGTCGAACGGTCCGACGTCCCCCTCCTGGAGCTGAGGAAATGACCCCCGAGCCGTTCCGCCCCCGTCGCCTGCGCCCCGGCGCCCGCGTGGCCGTCGTCGCCCCCAGCGGCCCCATTCCCGAGGACCGCCTCCAGGCCGGCCTCGACATCCTGCGCGGCTGGGACCTCGACCCGGTCGTCGCTCCCCACGTCCTCGACACCCACCCCACCCTCGGCCACCTCGCCGGCACGGACGCCGACCGCGCCCGCGACCTGACCGAGGCCTGGTGCGACCCGACCGTCTCCGCGATCCTGTGCGCCCGCGGCGGCTACGGCGCCCAGCGCATGGTGGACCTTCTCGACTGGACGGCGATACGGGCCGCGGGCCCCAAGGTGTTCGTCGGCTACAGCGACGTCACCGCGCTCCACGAGGCCTTCGCCGGCCGCCTCGGCCTGGCCACGCTGCACGGCCCGATGGTCGCCGCCGCGGCCTTCCTCAAGGACACCCGCACCCAGGAGTCCCTGCGCGCCACCCTCTTCGAACCGGAGTCGGTGCGCACGATCGGTCCGGGCACCGCCCGCCCCCTGGTCCCCGGCCGTGCCCGTGGCGTCACCCTCGGCGGCTGCCTCTGCCTGCTCGCCGCCGACCTCGGCACCCCGCACGCCCGCCGCACCGCCCGGGGCGGCCTGCTCCTCCTGGAGGACACCGGGGAGGAGCCGTACCGCCTCGACCGCATGCTCACCCAACTCCTCCGCTCCGGCTGGCTGGACGGCGTCGCCGGCATCGGTCTCGGCTCCTGGGAGGAGTGCGGCCCGTACGAGGACGTCCGCGCGGTCCTGCTCGACCGGCTCGGCACGCTGGGCGTCCCGGTCCTGGAAGGGATGGGCTTCGGACACCACGAGAGCGCGCCGACGATGCCGCTGGGGATACCGGCGGTCCTGGACACGCACACGGGCACGCTCACGCTGGACGTACCGGCGCTGGCCTGAAGACGTCCTTCACTGAATCTCCGTCAACAACGCCTGTCCGATACGTTGACGGTTGCATGACACGTGTCACACCATGGGCGCGCCCCGTACCTACCGGTAGGTAGGTCGCTCGCGCGTCCTCGGTGTGGAGGTCCCCGTGTCCCGTGCCCCTGCCCGTACCCCTGCCCGCGGTCGTGCCCGTGCGCTTCCCGGGTCCCGCAAGGCCCTCGCGCTGGCCGCCGGTCTCGCGCTCGCCGCGCCGCTCGCCGTCGCCGCCCCGGCGCGGGCGGCCGAGCTCGGTACGTACACCGTCACAGCACTTCGCTTCACCGTCGAGGCGGGCGGGCGGAGTTGCGCGGTCGACGCCGACCTCTACCGGCCCGACGGGGTCGACGCGGCCCACCCGGCACCGGCCGTGCTCGCCACCAACGGCTTCGGCGGCAGCAAGGACGACGGTTCCACGGACGCCATCGGCAAGGCCGTCGCGGCCCGCGGCTACGTGGGGCTGGTCTACTCCGGCCTCGGTTTCGGCAAGAGCGGCTGTCTCGTGTCCCTCGACGACCCGCGGATCGACGGGCGCGCCGCCACCCGGCTGGTCGACTTCCTCGCCGGCACCCGTGCCGCCGACGACGGCACCCGCGTCGACTTCGTCACCAAGGACGCGGCGGACGACCCGCGTGTCGGCATGATCGGCGGCTCCTACGGCGGCGCGATCCAGCTCGCCACCGCCGCGGCCGACCCCCGCCTCGACGCCCTCGTCCCCCTCATCACCTGGAACGACCTCGCGTACTCGCTCGCCCCCAACAGCGCCGACCGGGCCACCCCGGGCGTCTTCAAGTGGCAGTGGGCGAACGGTTTCTACCTCATGGGCGAGGGCCAGCCGCTGCTCGCGCCCTCCCTCGACCCCAGCCGGATCAACTCCCTCGGCTGCCTGCACTTCGTCACCGACGCCTGCGACACCGTCCGGCTCCTCAACTCCGGCCGCTACCCCCGGACCGAGACCGACGCGATGCTCGCCTTCGCCCGCAGCGTCTCTCCCGTCTCCTACCTGGACCGGGTCAAGGCCCCCACGCTGATCGTGCAGGGGCAGTCCGACAGCCTGTTCAACCTCAACGAGGCCCGCGCCACCTACGAGCAGCTGCAGCGCCAGGGCGTCGAGACCAAGATGATCTGGCAGTCCTGGGGGCACAGCGGCGGCCAGAGACCAGGCGAACTCGACCTCGGCCAGGGCGACCTGGAGTCGAGCTACGTCGGCCGGCGGGTCCTCGCCTGGTTCGACCGCCACCTCCGCGGCGACCGCGGCACCGACACCGGCGCCGAGTTCGCCTACTACCGCGACTGGCAGAGCGGCTACGGCACGGCCGACCGCGTCCCCGCCCTGAGCCAGAAGCTCTACCTCTCCGGCGACGGCAAGCTCGTCGACAACCGCGCCAAGGTCGCCCGGGGCTCGCGCGAGTACGCCAACTGGCTCGTGCCCACCAGCCACTCCGAGTCCTCGCTCGCCGGAATGATCGGACTGCCCGACCCCCAGCCGTACGACATCGCCGGCACCTACCTCGGCTGGCGCACCGCCCCGCTCACGGCCCCCGCCGACCTCGTCGGCGCGCCCCGGGCGACCCTCAAGGTGATCTCCCCGCGCACCGAACGCGTCCAGGACTCCGGCGACGCCGCCGACAAGCTGGTCCTCTTCGCCAAGCTCTACGACGTGGCCCCCGACGGCACGAAGATCCTGGTCAACCGCCTGGTGGCCCCGGTCCGCGTCCCGGACGTCACCCGCCCCTTCACCGTCGAACTCCCCGCGATCGCGCACCGCTACGAGACCGGCCACCGCCTGGAATTCGTGATCGCGGCCAGCGACACCGCGTACTTCGGCAACCGGGGCATCAAGCCGGTGACGGTCGTCAGCACCCCCGAGGACACGGGGACGCTCGAACTGCCCCTGGTTCAGGGGCGGGTCGGCTAGGGGAGGCGCGGGCGAGGTCGGGCCAAGGGGCAGGGGGGGCGGTGCAGACGGGGAGAGGAACGGGGGCAGGTGGTGGTGGGGGGGCGGGTGGAGCGGGTGAGCGGGGGCGTACAGGACTCTCTCCCGTACGCCCCCGGCTCGGCGCCGCCCGCCCGCCCCCGTCGTCCGGGCTGCGGGCGGCCGGTTGGCCGGGCGCCCGGTCGGCTGGCAAGCGGACGGCTGGCGGACCGGACGGCCCGCGGACCGGACCGCCGGCGGTCTAGCGGGTGGCGGGCTGGCGGGTGGCGGGCTGGCGGGTGGCGGACCGGCGGGGGCTAGCGGGTGGCGAGGGCCGCGTAGCCCGGGCGGATCAGCTCGTCGATGAGGCGGCGGCGCTCCGGAAGCGGGAGGAAGGCGGCCTCGACGGCGGCGACCGTGAACTCCTCGAAGACCTCGGGGCCGTAACCGAAGGCGTCGACCATGTGCTGGAACTCCTCGCTCATGGTGGTGCCGGAGACCAGCCGGTTGTCCGTGTTGAGGGTGATCCGGAAGCCGAGGCGACGCAGCTCGTCGATCGGGTGCGAGGCGTAGTCCTTCGCCGCGCCCGTCTGGAGGTTGGAGGTCGGGCAGACCTCCAGGGCGATGCGGTTGTCGCGGACGTACGAGGCCAGGCGGCCCAGCGTGCCGTCCTCGGCGATGTCGTCGGTGATCCGCACGCCGTGCCCGATCCGCTCGCTGCCGCACACCTGCACGGCCTCGTGGATGGACTCGGCGCCCACGGCCTCGCCGGCGTGGATCGTGAAGTGGCAGTTCTCCCGCTTCAGGTGCTGGAAGGCGGGGAGGTGGCGGGCCGGCGGGTTGCCGATCTCGCCGCCGGCGATGTCGAAGCCCGCCACGCCGTTGTCCCGGTGGGCGACGGTGAGCTGCGCGATCTCCAGGGAGCGGTCGGTGTGCCGCATGCCGGTGAGGAGGGTGCGGACGGTGATCCGGCCGCCGGTCCGGCGCTCGCCCTCGCGGAAGCCGGCGTTCACGGCCTCGACGACCTCGTCGAGGGTGAGCCCGCCCTCCAGGTGCTGCTCGGGGGCGTAACGGATCTCGGCGTAGACGACCCCGTCGGCGGCGAGGTCCTCGGCGCACTCGGCCGCGATGCGCTCCAGGGCCTCGCGGGTCTGCATCACCGCGCAGGTGTGAGCGAACGTCTCCAGGTACCGCTCCAGCGAACCGGAATCGGCGGCGTCCCGGAACCAGACCGCCAGCTCGGCCGGGTCCTCGGTGGGCAGCCCGGTGTACCCGCAGGCCCGCGCCAGCTCGACGATCGTGGCGGGCCGCAGCCCACCGTCGAGGTGGTCGTGCAGGACGGCCTTGGGGGCCTGCCGGATCCAGTCGGCGACGGCGGGGGAGGAAGCGGGGGCGGGGGCGGCGGCAAGGTTGTCAGACAAGTGCATGGCGGGGAAGTGTACGCCACGTGGGGAGGGTGGTGGTGTGACGCCGGCGACAGGGGGCGCCGAGCGGGTGGTGGAGGGGGCCGAGAGGTGGCGCGCGGCCGGGCGGCCGCGGGAGACGCGTGAGGGGCGGAGGAGGGGGGCGGGAGGGTGACAGGAGGGGGAGCGGGAGGGCTGCAGGAAAGGGCTGCAGGAGGGGTGGCGGGAGGGGCGGCAGGAAGGGCTGCAGGAGGGCGGCGGGAGGGGCAGCTGAGAGGGGGGTGAGGGGGCGGGCCGCCGTTGACGTGTCGCCCTGCCTTGCCCTGCCCTGCCCTGCCTTGCCCTGCCCTGCCCCGTCAGTTCGACTGCAGAACCGGGAGCGCCGGCGCGCCCGTCGGGAGCATGTGCTTGGCCGCCAGCACCGGGACGTCCTCGACCCGCACCACCTGGGTGACGAGGACCGCCGGGGTGTCGGCGGAACGGCCCAGCTGCTCGCCCCGGCGGCGCCCGAGCAGCGTCGCCGTGACCGCGCTGTGCGCGGCCAGCGGCACGCCGCGCGAGGCCCCGGTCAGCACCGCCAGCATCGACGTGCGTTCCGGCGCGGCCGTGGCCCGCAGGGCCTCCGCGAACGCCGGATGAACGCGGTCCAGGACCTCGTCGGCGGCGGCCCACTCGTGGCTCAGGGCCGCCGGCCCGGCCTCTCCGGCCAGTACGGACTCCCAGAAGCGCAGCTCGGCCCCGGCCGGGGCGAGCAGATGCTGGGTGGTGAAGTCGGTGGGCTCCTCGACGGAGCGGAGCAGGCCGCGCACGCGCAGCGGTGCGCCCGCTCCGAGCAGTTCCTCAAGGGCCTGGACGTGTTCGAAGCCGCGCCTCGGAGGGTGCGCGTTGACCGTACGGCCCACGCCGCGCCGCACCGTGAGCAGGCCGTCCTCCTGGAGCAGCAGCAGCGCCTCGCGGAGCGCGGGCCGACTGACGCCGAGCTCGCCCGCGAGCTTCGGCTCGGAGGGGAGCGTGGAGCCCGGGGGGTAGGTGCCGTCGTGGATGGCGTCCGCGATCCGCTCGTAGAGCGCGACGACGGGGCGTCGCTGCTGTCCGCCGGCTGCCACGGATCCTCCTCGTGCTCTGCGTACGGTGCTGTCGTTCAGGTCTACCGTAGCCGTCCGTCGTTGTCTGACAAGTCACTCGTACGGCCCCTTCCGCGGCCGCCGAATCGCCGGAGTCGGTTCATTCTGAGGGGACGCACGACGGAGGAGAGGGCCGGCCATGAGTCCTACGGAGACATCGAGCTCGAGTACGGGCGAGGCCCGGGCGGGCGGAGTCTTCACCCCCGGCCGGATCGCGGTCGCGGCCGTCGTGATCCTGATGCTGGTCTTCGTCTTCGAGAACACCGGGCGGGTACGGATCAGGCTGCTGATCCCCGAGGTCGCCACGCCGCTCTCCCTCGCGCTGCTCACGACCGCGCTGCTCGGTGCGGCCTGCGGCTATTACGCGGCCTGCCGGAGGCGCAAGTGAAGCGGGCGGCCGTGCTCGGCGCGGGCGCCGCGCTCGCGCTCGCGGCGGTGGCGGTCAGCTCGGCGGAGCCGGTCGCCGAGGCGGAGGAACCGGGTGTGGCCCCACCCATGCCGGACCTTCTCGGTCAGGGGCTGTGGCGGGTCTTCACCGCGCTCGACCCGCGGACGCGGCTGGACGTCCACGACGTGGGCGGCGGTGACCGGCGGGTGCTGTGGCCGCTGAACTGGCGGGTCTGCACGCAGCATCCGGCGCCGGGGGTTGCCCGGGGGGTGCGGGGGTGGGTGGTGGTGGGTGTCGTGAAGAAGGGCGAGGCGTGTCCGGCCCGCGTGACGTCAGCCCGCCGCTGACGCCGCGCGCGTCCCCGCCGCGAGCCGCCACCACGTCCCGCCCCTGAACGCCCGCCCGCCGGCCGCCGCCCCGGCACTCCTCGCTGCCCCGTCGTGAGCAGCCTCCCGCTGCCGCGCTGCCGCCCGCCCCCGGGGCTGCGCCCGCCCCGGGTCTGCGCCCGCCCCGTCCT
>NZ_JBITXX010000008.1:242566-331220 GCF_044544925.1 Streptomyces sp. NPDC053431
CTCGGGCTGCGCCCGTGGTGGGGCTGTGCCCGCCCCTCGGGCTGCGCCCGTGGTGGGGCTGTGCCCGCCCCTCGGGCTGCGCCCGTGGTGGGGCTGTGCCCGCCCCTCGGGCTGCGCCCGTGGTGGGGCTGTGCCCGCCCCCGGGCTGCGCCCGTGGTGGGGCTGCGCCCGCCCCCGGGCTGCGCCGGCCTCCGGGACTGCGCCCGCCCCTCGGGCTGCGCCCGCCCCTCGCGGCCCCCGCGGCGTACTGCGCGCGCCCGCCGCCCTCGTTGTGGGCCGCGCCCTCGCCCGCCGTGGGCTGCGCCCGCCCCGTTGTGGGCCGCGCCCGCCGCCCGCCGTCCCCGTTGTGGGCAGTCGTTCCGCTGGGGCGGAACGGGTGGGCACAACGGAACGCAGCGCCTTGCCGCGCCCAGGCCCTACCGCTTTGACGCCCGCCGAGACCGCGCGGCGCCGTAAGGGGCGGGCGTAGGTGCAAGGAGCGGACGCGCCGCCAAGCGCGGTCCCGTGTGCCCACCCGTCCCGCCCCAGCGGGACGATTGCCCACACGGAGATGGGCGAGCGTCCCACGCGGGGCGTGGGCGGGCGCCCCGCGTCGAGGGGCGAGGCCGGGGTGCCCACCTGGCGGTGGGCGGAGGCGGGCCGGGAGGGGTGTCGGTCAGGTGTGCGGCGGGGGGGAGTGTGCGCCCATACCGCCGATGGCGGGCCTGGTCGGGGGCGCAGTTCAGTCGCACCTCGGTGGGCGGAGGCGTGCTTGGGGGCGCCAGGCAGGTGTCGGGCGGGCGTGTGGAGTGGGTGGAGGCGGGCCTGAGGGGGGCCGAGCAGACGTGGCGAGTGGGGGGGCGGAGGGGCGGAGGGGCGCCCGCTTCGTCTGGGGTGGCTTCACGTGTGCCGGGGTCGGGGGCATGTCAGGCACCGAGAGATAGGGGCGTCCGGTGGGGGGCGCGGGGTGGGGCCGTGGCGGCTAGCCTGGGGGGATGGTTGACGATCTTGGGGGGTATCTCACGGTCGGGCCCCGCGTCGCGCTCCGGCCGTTCTCCCTCGGCGACGCCGAGGAGTTCACCGCCCGCGCCCGCGAGAGCCGCCCGCTGCACCGCCCGTGGCTGTTCCCGCCCCGGACGACGGAGGCCTACGAGGCCTACGCGCGGCAGCTCATCGAGGACCCCGCCCGGGTCGGCCTGCTCGTCTGCGAGCGCGCGGACGGACGGATCGCCGGCTTCGTCAACATCAACAACATCGTCCGCGGCGCCTTCCTCTCCGGCGCCCTCGGCTACGGCGCCTTCGCGCACGCCGCCGGCCGCGGCCTCCTCTCCGAAGGCCTCGGACTCGTCCTCGCGTACGCCTTCGGACCGCTCGGCCTGCACCGCCTGGAGGCGAACATCCAGCCGGGAAACACCGCCTCCCGCGCCCTGGTCCGCCGCGCCGGCTTCCGGCTGGAGGGCTTCTCGCCGGCCATGCTGTTCATCGACGGCGCCTGGCGGGACCACGAGCGCTGGGCGATCACCGCCGACGGCCCCGGAAGCGCAGCTCAGCGCTTGTAGTTGATCTTCATCGTGTCCATGTCGGTGACCGTGGACCTCAGTCCCGCGTAACCGTGGCCCAGCCCCTTCAGGGCCTGCTCCACCCGATCCTCCGCGATCGCCCCCGCCATCTCCTCGCCGTCCGCCGCGTCGGAGACGACGACCAGGCGGTACGAGAAGTGCTTCAACGTCCGGTCGTAGGTGAGGGAGCCCTCCTCCGTGAACTCCATCGCCGAGAGCCCGTGCTCGTCGACCTCGGCGAGCAGCCGGCTCCGGCTCTCCTCCGACAGTCCGTCGAACGTCCCTCGCACGATCACCCGGTAGGTGTGCTGCTCGCTCATTCCCCGCGCCCTTTCCGCGCCGTCTCATCCGTGACGGAACCACCCTAGGGCGGCGTGTTTACGCCGCAACGGAATTTCTGGGTCAAGCCTCCCGAGGGCCGTTGTCCACCCTCTGGCCAGCGGTGGTTCCGCCGTGTTCCATTCTCGGCATGACGACCGTACGACGTGCCGTACTCACCCTGCCCGCGGCGCAGTTGGGCCCCGACAACCCCCTGCCCGCGCTCCGTCTGCTGGACGCGACCGGCCCCGCGAGCGGAGCCCAGCCCACGGTCCTCGTCGTCGACGAGAGCGACCGGGACCGTATCCCGCGCGACATGGCCCGTCAGCTCGGCCGCGCCCCGCTGCGCACCCTGCTGCCCACCCGGGTCCGCGACGGATACGGACGCGAGCGCGTTCCCGCGGCCCTCGACACGATCGAGATCGAGAACGACCTGCTGCGCGTCACGGTCCTCCCCGGCCTCGGCGGCCGTGTCCACTCCCTCCTCCACAAGCCGACCGGCCGCGAACTCCTCTACCGCAACCCGGTGTTGCAACCCGCCGCCTTCGCCCTCAACGGCGCCTGGTTCTCCGGCGGCATCGAGTGGAACATCGGCGCCCGCGGTCACACCACCCTCTCCTGCGCCCCGCTCCACGCGGCGGTCGTCCCCGCGCCCGACGGCGGCAGTATGGTGCGCCTGTGGGAGTGGGAACGGCTGCGCGACCTGCCGTTCCAGGTCGACCTGTGGCTGCCGGACGGCGCCGAACACCTGCGCGTCGGCATCCGCGTCCGCAACCCGCACGAGCGAGCCGTCCCCTGCTACTGGTGGTCCAACACCGCCGTCCCCGAGGACCGCCGCGTCCTCGCCCCCGCGGACGAGGCCTGGCACTTCGGATACGAGCACGCCCTGCGCCGCGTCCCGGTGCCCCGAACCCCCGACGGCACCGACCGTACGTACCCCTTGCGGAGCACCCACGCCGCCGACTACTTCTACGCGTTGCCGGACGGCGGCCGGCGCTGGATCGCCGCCCTCGACGAGCACGGCGCCGGACTCGTACAGACCTCCACGGACGGGCTGCTCGGCCGCAAACTGTTCCTGTGGGGCACCGGCCGCGGCGGTCGGCGCTGGCAGGACTGGCTCACCGAGCCCGGCACCCCGGGCTACGCCGAGATCCAGGCCGGCCTCGCCCGCACCCAGTTGGAGCACCCGCCCCTGGAGGCGGGTGAGGAGGTGTCCTGGCTCGAGGTGTACGGCCCGCTGACCGCCGACCCGGCCACCGCGGCGCACGGCACGGACTGGGCCGCCGCCCGCGCGAGCGTCGAGAGCGCCCTGGAGGCGGCGCTGCCCCGGGCCGAGGTCGACGCCGCCTACCAGCAGTGGCGCGCCGTCCTCGCCGACGCCGAACCCGGCCCGCCGCTGGCCACCGGCTCCGGCTGGGGCGCGCTCGAAGTGCTCCGCGGCGGCTACGACCTGCCCGGCACACCCTTCCCCGAGGAACTGCTCGGCGAGGAGCAGCGGCCCTGGCTCCACCTGCTCCGCACGGGGGCCTTCCCTGCCGCGCATGCCGCGAACGCGGCGGACGCCGGGGACGCTGCGGAGGAGGCGGGAGGCGGCTGGAACAGGGAGGGCGTCGGAGGAACGGACTTCGGCGCGCGGCCCTGGGCGACGCTGGTCTCCGACGCGTGGCGGGACATGCTGGAGACAGCCCCCGCCGATCCGGTCACCGAGTACCACCTCGGTGTCGCCCAGTGGGCGGCGGGTGATCTCGCCCAGGCGGTACGGAGTTGGGAGCGCGGCCTGAAGAACGCGGCCGTCCGCTGGCCGCTGCTCCACTGCCTGGCCGTCGCCGACCGGGAGGGCGGCCACCCGCAGCGGGCGGCCGAGCGTTACGTGGAGGCCTTCGACGACCAGGACGGCGGCGACCCCGTCGTCACGGCCGCCCTCGGGCGCGAGGTGCTGACCGTGCTCCTGGAGACCGGCCGCACCGGGCAGGCCCGCGCCGTGATGTCCCGCCTGCCGGAGGACGTGCGGGCGCGCGGGGCGTTTCGCCATCTGGAGGCCCGGCTGCTGCTCGCGGAGGGACGGAAGGCCGAAGCCCGCGCCGTGTTCGACGCGGGCTTCGAGGTCGCCGACCTGCGGGAGGGTGCCGAGGAGCTCGGCGAGCTCTGGTCCCGCATCACGGACGAACCCCTCCCGGCCGCCTACGACTTCAGGATGCGTCCCCCGAGCTGACGCCGATGCCGATGCCGATGCCGATGCCGATGCCGACGCCGATGCAGATGCCGTGCTCAGGTGCGTTCAGCCAAGGTGCTGCTCGAAGAAGGCGGCGGCCTCCCTGCCCACCCGTACACGGACGGCGGACTTGGCGGGTCCCGGCAGGAAGAAGTCCTCGTGGCGAACGTCGGGGCCGGCTGAGCAGCCACTCGCCCCGGGGATGTGGTCCAGGTACGGCCGGGTGTCGACCTCGTAGGGGTTGACCGTGTCCGCTCCACACCAGCGGATGCCCACCGGCACCCGCACGGTGGCCAGGCTCTCTCGGGTCACGAGACCGCCGACTCCAGGAGCCACCTGGAAGACCGCCCGGACCCGGGGATCCGACAGGTCCGCCCCGGCGCCGTCGAGCACGTGCCGCAACGACTCGTCGAGCGGATACTTCTTCCGCAGCGCCTCCAGCGCGCCGGGGAACTCGGGAATCTCCGGCAGGGGAACCGTCCCCGCCATCACCGCCCACAGAATCTGCGGATCGACACGAGCACCGGCGAGTGCCGCAGCCGTGTAGCCGCCCAGGGAGAAACCCGCCGCGCCGACCGGCCCGAGGGGCTGTTCGCGAGCGAGTACGTCGAGGACGAAGGAGACGTCGCGAGGCCGTTCCCACACGTGCAGAAAGCCTTCCGGCTCGTAGCCGTCGACGAAGTTGTTGCCGTGGTGGTCCAGGGCCACGACGCGGAATCCCGCCTCGTGCAGCGGTCCCACCAACCACTCCATGCTGCTGCCGGAACCTCCGGTGCCGTGCGAGACGACGACCAGGGGAGCGGCGGGAGCCGGCGGACGGTCCGGTTCCCACTGGTAGATGCGGACGGGTCGCGGACGAGCCGGATCCCGCAGGTCACCGCGGGAGTCGTCGTACAGGACCCGTATCAGCGGCTGCCGCCCGGAGATCGTCATGGCCACATCGTAGGTTCGGCCCGAACGACGAGGGCCAGGTCGTGGCGGCAGCAGCGCCTCCGGCGTCGCCCACCGCTCGTCGGAAAGGCCCCTCGCCCCGGACCACAGTCCTCGCGACGCGGGACGACGAGCGGAGCCGCCTGTTCAAAGCGCGGCCTCGCCACGTCGCCTGTCCCGTTTCCTGTCCCGCCTCACACCCGGCACAGGATCTCGCCGTGCGGGACCATGAACCAGGCGTCCGGCTCCTTGTCCCAGGCGCGCCACGCCTCGGCGACCTCGGACAGCTCCTCGTGGGTCGCGTGGCCGCCCTCGACGGCCTGGCGGGCGTAGACCGACTGGGTCGTGCGGTCGGCCCACAGGCCGCTCCACCAGCTCCGCTCGTCCGGCCCGGCGAAGCACCACGCCGCGGCCGAGGCCGTGACGTCGGTGAAGCCGGCCTCGTGCGCCCAGGCCAGCAGGCGGCGGCCGGCGTCGGGTTCGCCGCCGTTGGCGCGGGCCACCCGCCGGTACAGGTCCTGCCAGCGGTCCAGGCCCGGAGAGGCGGGGAACCAGGTGAACGCGCCGTAGTCGCTGTCGCGGGCGGCGACCACCCCGCCCGGCCTGCACACCCGCCGCATCTCCCGCAGCGCCTGCACCGGGTCGCCCACGTGCTGCAGCACCTGGTGGGCGTGCACGATGTCGAAGGAGTCGTCGGGGAAGTCCAGGGCGTGGACGTCAGCGACCCTGAACTCGACGTTGTCCACGCCCTTTTCGTCCGCGGCGGCCCGGGCCTTCACCAGTACGTCCTCAGCCGCGTCCACGGCGGTCACCCGCCCCGGCGCCACCCGCGCGGCCAGGTCGGCCGAGATCGTGCCCGGTCCGCAGCCCACGTCCAGGACGTCCAGTCCGGCCCGCAGCGCGGGGATCAGATAGGCGGCTGAGTTCTCCACCGTGCGCCAGGTGTGCGACCGCAGGACCGACTCGTGGTGCCCGTGGGTGTAGACGGCGGTTTCGGCATGCGACATGACCGGACTCCCTTGAGTGAGTGGGTGTGATCACCGTACGCCGGTCACTCGAAATGTGAGACCCCGCTCTCATGATGTGGACAGTTCGCTAGCCGAACAGGGGTAGTGCGTAACGCAGTTCCCGGAGAGTGCGGCCGCCGGTGTCCTCGGTGACGGACTCTCCGTCCGTTCGCCAGCCGGCCCTCTCGTAGAACGCGCGGGCCCGGGAGTTCTCCTCGAACACCCACAGCCCCGCGTCCCGGAAACCCGCGCCGCGCATCGCCTCCACGGTCGCCGCGAGCAGCGCCCGCCCCACCCCGCGTCCCCACGCCTCCGGAGCGGCGTACAGCGTGGAGAGCTCCGCGGTGACCGCCGCATCCAGGGGCGTGGCCTCACCCTCGCCCTCACCTCCGCGGCCGCCCGCACCTTCACCTCCGCCGCCGCCCTCGCCTTCACCTCCGCGGCCGCCCTCGCCTCCGCCCGTGTCTCCCTCGCCGTCCGGCCACGGCCGGAACGAGGCGAACGCCGTCACCGATCCGCTCTCGTCCTCCGCCACCAGGACGACGGGCGCGGCGGGCCCCGTCAGGCGTTCGCGCCACACCTCCGTCCGTTCGGCGACGTCGAGTCCCTTCAGATACGGGTCGGGCACCAGGCCCCGGTAGGCCGCCTGCCAGGAACGGACGTGGACGGCCGCGATGGAGGCGGCGTCGGAAGGGAGCGCTCTACGGATCGACATGAGCGCCATTCTCGGCGGGGAGGGGGAGCGGCGAGCGGCAAGCGGCGTCTGTGGAGCGGCGTGCGGCGAGCGGCGTGCCGTGTGCGGCGAGCGGCGTGCGGCGTGATGCGTGCTCCCTACCCCCGCCACTCCCAGCGCCGCTCCCCGTCCTCGAACTGCTCCGTCGGCGCCAGGCCCGCCGCCCGGGCCACCGCCGCCGAGGCGTGGTGCTCCGGGTGCACGTGTGCCACGAGCGCCGGCGCGCCCCGTTCCCGCAGCCAGGCGGCCAGGAGCACCGCCGCCTCGCGGGCCAGGCCGCGGCCCTGCCACGGTGTCCCGACCACCCAGGCGATCTCGGCCCCGCCCGGTGTCACCGTGGCCTGCACGGTGCCGACCGCCGCGCCGGTCTCCCGCAGTCGCAGCACCCAGTTGCACCAGGACGTCGTCGTCGGGTCCGGCGGACCCGCGAGGAGCCGCTCGTAACGGGCCCGGAGCTCCGGCTCCGGGAGCGGGGCGCCGCCGATGAAGGTGTGCAGCGCGGGGTCGGCGAGCGCCCGGGCCGTCTCGGCGGCGTGATCGAGCCGCAGCGGCTCCAGGTCCAGGCGGGCGCCCCGCAGGGGGACGGCGGTCACGCGATCCGGCTCGTAGGTGCTCATCCGGACAGTCTCCTTGACGGGCTTCATGACAGGTTCATGAACGCCCCGTCCGCGGCCCCTCGCCGCCCCTAAGGTGTGGCGGACCCGCTCCCGACGTGCCGAGGAGACAGACCGCCCGTGCCTGCCCGCCGCACCCTTCTGAAGGCGATCGCCGCCGCGCCCGTGCTCTCCGCCCTCGGGGTCCCGTCGGCCACCGCGGCCCCGAGCGCGACCGCGACCGTGTCCTCGGCGCCCGGGATCGTCAAGCCGGTCCCGCCCGAGTACTTCACCGTCCGCGGTACGAACGCGGAGGCGCGCTTCGAGACCTTCGAGGACACCGGGCCGCTCACGCCCGTCGACCGCTTCTTCGTCCGGAACCACACCTCCACGCCCGTCCTCGACGCCGCCGACTGGCGCCTCACCGTCTGGGGCGACGGGCTGCACGGCCGTACGCCCGTCCACTTCACGTACGGCCAGCTGCGTGACCTGCCGTCCGTCACCCGTTCGGCCCTGATCGAGTGCGCCGGGAACGGCCGCAGCCTCTACGCGACCCAGCAGGGCGAGTCCGTCAGCGGCACCCCCTGGACCCTCGGGGCGATCGGCGCGGCCCGCTGGCGCGGCGCGCGGCTGTCCGACGTGCTGCGGCTGGCCGGCATCGCCTCCGACGCGGTCGACGTCCAGCCCCGCGGACTCGACGCCCCGTACGTCGCCGGCGGCGTCGACCTCGGCCGGGTGCGCCGCCCGCTGTCCGTCGCGAAGGCCCTGGACGACGTGATCCTCGCGTACGAGATGAACGGCGAGCCCCTCCCGTACGACCACGGGCACCCCGTCCGGCTCGTCGTGCCGCACTGGGTCGGCATCGCGTCCGTCAAGTGGCTCGGCGACATCGAGGTGTCGCGCACCCCGCTCGCCTCGCCCTGGTCCACCGACTACTACCGGCTCTTCGGCGCCGCCCACCCGCCCGGCGGGAGCGCCCCGCTCACCCGCCAGACCCTCAAGAGCGCGTACGAGCTGCCCTTCGGCGCCACCCTGGAAGCCGGCCGGACGCACCGGCTCGAAGGCCGCGCCTGGTCCGCGTACGCGCCCGTGCGCAGGGTCGACGTCTCCACCGACGGCGGCGCCCGCTGGCGGCCCGCCCGGCTCCTCGGGCCCACGCGCCACGCGCCCTGGGTCCGCTGGCAGACGCCCTGGCGTCCGTACGGCCCCGGGCCCGTCACCCTGCTCTCCCGGGTCACCGACGCGGCCGGCAACACGCAGCCCGAGCGGGCCGTGCACAACACGCAGGGATATCTGTTCGACGCGGTCGTCCGGCATTCCGTCACCGTCGTCTGAACATCGCAGGTCTGAACATCGCAGGTCTGCACAGCGCCTGTCCGGACCTCGCCTGTCCGAACACCGCCTCGGCCTCGCCACCCGGCACCTCGTCGGGACGTTGTCCGCGACCCTCGCCCCGGAGCCCCGGAGCCCCGGAGCCCCGGAGCCCCGGAGCCCCGGAGCCCCGGAGCCCCGGAGCCCCGGAGCCCCGGAGCCCCGGAGCCCCGGAGCCCCGTCGGGACGTTGTCCGCGACCCTCGTCCCAGAACCCCCGTCGGGGCGTCGTCCGGGCCCCGCCCCCGCTCGGGCCGCCGGGCGAACCGCCTCGCGAACGGCGTCACAAGCGGCGAAATCGCTCGAACCTCCGTATAAAGGGCTCTGAAGGCTCTCGGGGCGAGCTTCGCGTGCGCCCCGGTCGGTGGCCGGCCTGCCCGGCGGGTTCGCCGGCTCAGGAGGTTCGGGAGGTTCGGGACATGCAGCGGGACGCGCGGCGGACAGCCCCGGAAGGCCGCGGGCCGGTGCGCTACGGACCGCCCGCTCCGGAGCCCGGCCTGCCCGTGCTGCCCGGCCTGACCGCCCTCCTCGCCGCCGCGGCCGGCCGCACCGGCCCCGAGCCCCCCGGGGGCGGGCCGGTGCTGCGCGAGGCCGCGGCCGGTTACTGGTGGCGGCGCGGACTGCGTACCCACGCCGAGGACGTCGTCGCCGCGCCCGGCGCCCCGCCCCTCCTGCTGGCCCTGATCGCCGCGCATGGCGGTGACGTCCTGCTGCCCCGTCCCTGCCCCGCCTGGTGGACCCCGCAGGCCCGGCTGCTCGGCCGCCCCGCCTACCACGTGCCCACCCCCGCCGAGTGCGGCGGCGTCCCCGACCCTTACGCCCTTCTGGAGACCGTCCGCCGGATCCGCGCCGAGGGCGGTGACCCCCGCCTCCTGCTGATCTCCGTCGCCGACGACCCCACCGCCACCGTCGCCCCGCCCGAGCTCGTGCGCGAGGCCTGCGAGGCGGCCGTCGCCGAGGGGCTGCACATCGTCAGCGACGAGACCTGGCGGGACACCCTGCACCGGCCCCAGGAGACCGTGCTGCTCAGTCCCGCCGAGATGTGCCCCGACGACGTCACCGTCCTCACGGATCTGGCCGGCGCCCTCGCCCCCGCCGCCTGGCCCCTGGCCGTCGCCCGTTTCCCGCCCGTCGCCGTCGCGCGGGCCGACGGCTACGGCGACCAGCGGGCCCGCACGCTCGACATCCTCACGGCGCTCGGCGCGCTCGTCCCCGGGCCCTTCGCCGCGGCCGCCGCCCACGCCCTCGACGAACCCGAGGACGTGACCGTACGGGCCCGGCTGACCGCCCGGGTGCACGGGCGGGTGGCCGCCGCCGCCCACCACGCCGTGCTCGCGGCCGGGGGCGTCTCCCGGCCCCCGCAGGCCGGGCGGCACGTGTACGCCGACCTCGGCCCGCTGCGGGCCGGCCTCGCCGCCCGCGGCGTCACCGACTCCCTGGAGCTGGAGAACCACCTCACCGAGCGCCTCGGCACCCCGGTCCCCGGCGGCCACCGCTTCGGCGACGAACTCGGGGCGCTGCGCGTCCGGTTCGACACCGCGTCCTTCCTGGGAGCCACGGAGGAGGAACGGACGGAATCCCTCACATCCCCGCGCCCCGAGGAACTGCCGCACGTGGCAGGCGCGTTGAGCTCCTTCGGAGCCGCTCTCGACGAACTGACCGGTTAGCGGAGCCGGCCGGCCACGCCGCGACGGCGACGGCTCGGCGACGCTTCGACAAACGGTTGACGGAACAGACGGAGGCCGCAGAGATGACGGAACAGACGGCCCGGCCACCCCGGGCCCCGCACTCCGCCCCCACCCCCCACGCCCCGCACCCGGCACCCACCCTCCAGCCCCTCGGCCGGCTGCGCCGCGACTGGCCGCGCAGCTTCGCCGACCGGCTCACCGCCCCGCTGCCCGGCGTCCGGGCCATGGCCCGGCTGGCCCGCGAGGGCGCCGTACGCCCCGGGCCGGAGGGGCTGCGCGACATCCCGCTGCTGCCGTTCGCCCCCGGGCCGCTGCCCGAGGCCGGGCCCGACACCCTCGCCGTCACCTGGGCCGGACACGCCAGCTGGGTGCTGCGCGTCGGCGGTCTCACCGTCCTCACCGACCCCGTCTGGTCCCGCCGCATCCTCGGCACCCCGGCCCGGCTCACCCCCGTCGGCGTCCGCTGGGAGGACCTCCCGCCGATCGACGCGGTCGTCATCAGCCACAACCACTTCGACCACCTCGACGCCCCCACCCTCAAGCGACTCCCGCGCCGCACCCCGGTGTTCGTGCCGGCCGGCCTCGGCCGCTGGTTCACCCGCCGGCGGTTCAGCCGCGTCACCGAGCTCGACTGGTGGGAGGCGACCGAACTCGGCGGTGTGCGCTTCGACTTCGTCCCCGCCCACCACTGGTCCAAGCGCACCCTGCTCGACACCTGCCGCTCGCTGTGGGGCGGCTGGGTGCTCACCGACCGCGCCGGCCGCCGGATCTACTTCGCCGGCGACACCGGCTACGGACACTGGTTCACCGAGATCGGGCGCCGCCTCCCCGGCATCGACCTCGCCCTGCTGCCGATCGGCGCCTACGAGCCGCGCTGGTGGCTCAGCGACGTCCACACCGACCCCGAGGAAGCGGTCCGCGCCTTCCAGGACCTCGGCGCCCGCCGCATGGCCCCCATGCACTGGGCCACCTTCGTCCTCTCCTCGGAACCCGTCCTCGAACCCCTCACCCGCGTCCTCGCCGCCTGGGAAGACGCCGGCCTGCCCCGCGAGGACCTGTGGGACCTGGCGGTGGGCGCGTCCCGCGTCCTCGACGCTTAGGGCCCGTGCGACGCCTAGGGGCCGTGCCTTGGGGCCGGGCCTCGGGGCCGCCGGCCGGGCCGCCGACCGGAAACCGGGTGCGGAGGGCCGGCGTGCTGGTGTGTGATCAGGGGCATGGCGATATTCGTGCACCTGACCTCCGCGGCGAACGCGCCGCGCGTGCGGCGGTCCGGGATCCGGGCGGACGGGCGGGGGCAGGGCGGTGACCGGGGGGTGTACTGCTTCCCGGTGCTGCCCTCGTACACGCTCACCCACCAATGGCTGCGCGAACTGGCCCGCTTCGGCAGCCGCGGCGGACTCGTGGCCGTGCACGTGCGACTCGACGACGAGCAGCAGGTGTGGGTCGGGCACTACGCGGACCGGGCCCGGAACGCCCGGTCGAGGGTGTCCGCGGCCGAGTCGGTACGGCGGATCGCCGCGCTCGACGACCCGCGCGGCTGGGAGGTGTTCGTGCCCCGCGCGGTCCGGCCGCGCGAGGTGCACCGGATCAGGAACGTGCCGCAGGTCGCCGGCTGGCGCTACCGGCCCGACGCGCACGGCGTACGGCCCTGCACGTGCTTCGGTTGTCGCGTCCGCGGCGAGTACGGGGGCCGGCGGCTGCGCGAGCGGCTGCCCCATCCGCTCGACGGGCCGCCGCCGCCCGTCGGCGTGCTGCTCGCCAGGATCGCGGCGGCCGGCGATCCCGGGGACCCAGCGGTGCTGTCCGAGGCGCTGCACTGGTTCGGGATGCGCAGACGGGGGCCCGTCGACCGGCTGGCTCCCCTCGCCGCCCACCCCGACCCCGGGGTACGGGAGAACCTGGTCTGGACGGTGGGCCGTTGGACCACCCCCGGCGTCGCGGACCTGCTCGACGGACTCGCCGACGATCCGCACCCCGACGTCCGCGAGGCGGTGGCGGAGGTCCGCGACCAGGACCTGCCCGACGGGTGACGGCGTCCGCCGCCGGGGGGCGACGCCCGCACCCTGGCACCGCCTGTCCGGTGCTGATCGGGCCCGGTGCTGATCGGGCCGGATCCGGAGGACATGCCTAGCCGGCCCCGGGGGGTTCGTGGCGAGCGCCGCGCAGGCGGCGCCACAGCGCGGGTGCGGCGCTGATCAGGACCGTGAGCCCGACCGCGGCGACCACGCCCTGCCACGGTTCGGGGAACAGCGAGCCGCCCAGAATGCCGATGAGCTGGTACGTCGCCGCCCACGCCAGGCACGCCGGCAGATCGCCGCGCGCGAAGCGCCGCAACGGCATGCCGGCGAGCAGGCAGGCCAGCATCACCGGGATCCGCCCCGCCGGCACCAGGCGGGACAGCACCAGCACCGGTACCTGGTGGCTGTCCAGGCGGTCCTGCGCGTGGGCCAGTCGCTCCGGGGTGACCCGGCCGCGCAGGGCCGCGAGCCAGCGCGAACCGTTGCGGGACCTGACGCCCCGCTGCCCGAGCCAGTACAGCGCCAGGTCGCCCAGGAACGCGGCGCCGGACGCCGTGAGGAAGACGAAGAGGAGCGAGAGCGGCGTCGTCTGGTGGAAGGCCACCACGGCGGCCGAGCTCACGATCGCGCCCGTCGGCACCACGGGCACGAGCGCGCCGAGGGCCACGAGCAGGAAGAGGGACGGATACCCGACGGCCTGTTGCGTCGACTCCGGCGGCAGCTCCCGCACCACCGTCACGAGCCGCTCGATCACCACGCGGCCCCCGCCGTACCCGCATGCGTACCCGTACCCGTACCCCTCTCCGTCCCCGACCCCGACCCCGCACCCCTGCCTGTACGCGCACCCCTCCCTGCCCCCGTTCTCCCGCCGGGTCGGTTCACCGCGCCACCTCCGGGCGGACCCGCCCGCCGTGCTCCAGCAGGTGCACCGTCACCTTCGGGGCCAGCCGGGCGGCGTGGCGGACGAACTCGTCGCCCGGTGCGTGGAACTCGTGCGGACGGATCGCGTCCATGCCGATCGGCCAGTACGTGCCGTAGTGGACCGGGACCGCGGCCGCCGGGGACAGCGCGGCGAGTGCCTGGGCGGCGCGGCCCGCGTCCAGGTGGCCGTGACCCAGGTACGGCCCCCAGCCGCCGACCGGCAGCAGCGCCACGTCCACCGGGCCGACCGCCTCCGCCATGCCGTCGAACAGGCCGGTGTCACCGGCGAAGTACGTCCGGGCCTCGCCCTCCACCACGTAACCCAGGGCGGGGGAGCGGTGCGGGCCGACCGGGAGCCGGCGCCCGTCGTGCAGCGCCGGCACCGCCCGTACGGTCACGCCCTCGACCGACACCTCGTCGCCCGGCCCGAGCTCCGTGAGCCGCAGCCCCCGGCCGGCCAGCCGGCGCAGGGCCGGCACGGCCCGGGGGGCGCCGCTCGGCACGATCACGCGAGTGCCCGGGGCGAGGCGGGCGAGCGACGGGAGGTGGAGGTGGTCGGCGTGCAGGTGCGAGACGAGCACGGCCTCGGCCCGCGCCGCCACCGGCGGCGGCAGCGCGCCGCGGCGGCGACGCAGATGCGCCAGCCTGCGCGCGAAGAGCGGATCGGTCAGGAAGCGGACCCCGGAGTCCTCGACCGTGCACGTGGCATGACCCCACCAGGTGACCTCCACCGGTACGCCACCCTTCCCGTAGCCGAGTTCCCGTAGCCGAGTTCCCGAGCGAGTTCCCGTGGCCGGGTGCCGCCGGCCACGTTCCCATGGTTCCCGTTGCCGAACGCACGACGCCTCCGAAACGAGGGTAGATGTCCGGGGCCGTCGGTGTGGCCGGTCTTCGCCGGACCACCCGCACTTGGTATACCGAAGGGCTGCTCGGGTGCCCCGGGACGCAGTAGGGTCGGTTCATGGACGACGTTCGGGTGGCGGCGATCGCCAGCCTCACCCCGCTCGAAGAGCTCGACGAAGACCCTTTCCTGGTGGACACCCGCAGCCAGTACGCCATGTGCGTCCGCTGGGCCCGGGACAAGGGGTACGTGGTGACGCGGCAGTTGCTCTGCTACGGCATGAGGCCCGACCACCAGGCCTTGTGGGCGGACGTGGAGGAGGGCACCGTGGACCTCTTCGTCGCCCCGAACGAACGTGTCCTCGCCCGCGCGTTGACGGACGTGCCGGAGTTCTTCGCCGAGTGCGAGCGGCGCGGCGTGCGGCTCGAGACCGCCGGGCTCGACGAACCGGCGTACGACGCGCCGATGAAGGCCGGGGTGCACCGCCGGCTCTCCATGCCCACCGCCGGATACGACGGCTCCTGAGCACGCCCGCGGGGAACGATCCGGTTTCCGAGCGCCCGCCCGCCGGATACGGCGGCTCCTGAGCGCGCCCGCGGGATACGCCGGACCCTGAGCGCGCGCCCCCGGCACGGCGCCGGTACGACGGCTCCCGAGCGCTCCCGCAGCGCTCCCGCGCCTGGCCGCCTCCTGCGCCCGCCCGGCAGGCCACGTCCTCGCCCCGCCCGACAGGCCACCTCCTGGTCCCGCCCGCACGCACACCCCCACCACCACCACGACCTGCCCCCGCTCGAAGTCGGGCAGGTCGGGCCCCGGGAGCCACCCGCCCGTTCGAACACCCGTCTCCCCGTCCCGCCCCCCGGCCGCTGTGCCACGCTTGAGGAAGGGAACGGGTGAAAGGTGAACCAGGCGTGGGTGAACGGCGAGGGCGAACCCCCGGCCGCTGGCGGAGCGCCGGGCGGGCCCTGTTCCGGGTGGTCACGGTGTGGGCGGTCTCCACGCTCACCCTCCTCGTCCTGGCCGCTCTCCTCCCCGACTTCCAGCTCCAGTCCGCCGACGGCGACAGCGTCACCAGGACCGCGCTCACCGCCGCCTGGGGCGCGGGCGCCTTCGCGCTGCTCGGGGCGCTGGTCTGGCCGCTGATCGTGCGCGCCCTGCTGCTCGTACCGGCGCTCCTGCTCGGCCTGTTGGTGTTCTTCTTGAACGGCTCGCTGCTGCTCGTCGCGCTCTGGCTGATCCCCGACGGCCGGGGCGCCGCCGCGCCCGAGACCGCCGTGGTGGTCGCCGCCGTGATGTCCGCCGTCGCCTCGGCCACCTCCACGGCGCTCGCCGTCCGCGACGACGAGGCCTACCGGCGCCGCCTCTACCGGCTCACGGACCGCAAGCGCCCCCGCATCGTCCGCGAGGGCGGCGCCGAACCCGTTCCCGGCATCGTCTTCCTCCAACTCGACGGCGTCGGCCACCGGGTGCTGTGCGACGCCGTCGCCGACGGCCGGATGCCCACCGTCGCCGACTGGCTGGCCGGCAGCCACACCCTGGCTCCCTGGCGCACCGACTGGTCGAGCCAGACCGGCGCCAGCCAGCTCGGCATCCTGCACGGGTCCAACGAGGACGTGCCCGCCTTCCGCTGGTACGAGAAGGACACCGGCCGGCTCATGGTCTCCAACCGGCCCGCCAGCGCGGTCGAGCTTCAGCGCCGCGCCGTCGCGCGCACCGGCGACGGCGGGCTGCTCACGTTCGACGGCGCCTCCCGGGGCAATCTGTTCAGCGGCGGCGCCGACCAGCTCGCGCTCGTCCTGTCGATGGCCGCCCGCCGCGGCCGGCGCAACCGCTCGCGGGCCGGCTACTTCGCCTATTTCTCCGACCCCGCCAACGCCGTCCGGACCGCCGGCTCCTTCGTGGCCGAGGCCTGCCGCGAGATCCTGCAGTCGGTCCGGGCCCGGCTGCGCCGCGTGTCCCCGCGGGTCTCCCGCGGCGGCCTCTACCCCTTCGTGCGGGCCTTCGCCACGGTCGTCGAGCGGGACGTGGTGGTCGCGGCCGTGATGGGCGACATGCTCGCCGGCCGTACCGCCGTCTACGCCGACCTGGTCGCGTACGACGAGGTCGCCCACCACTCCGGGCCGCAGGGCCCCGACACCGACCAGGTCCTGGCGCGGCTCGACCGGGCGATCGCCCTGATCGCCAAGGTCGCCGAGCACGCGCCCCGCCCGTACCGGATCGTGCTCCTCTCCGACCACGGCCAGAGCCCGGGGGAGACCTTCGAGTCCGCGTACGGGCTGACGCTGCGCGATCTGGTGCGGGCCGGCTGCGGACTGCCGGTGCCGCGCCGGGTGCGCCGGTCCCGCCGGAGGCACTCCCGGCCGGAGTCCGGGGGAGGCTCGGAGGCCAGGGACGCCGCCCGCGACGCCCTGCGCAGCGCGCTGCACCGGCCCCTGGACACGGCGGACGAGGAGGGGGAGGAGGGCGCGGAGGCGGCGGCGGTCGCGGCGGCCCGGGCGCCCGAGCCGGTCGTGCTCGCCTCCGGAAACCTCGGCCTCGTCTCCTTCCCTGGCGTGCCGCACCGGATGACCCGCGAGGAGATCGACCGGCTGCACCCGGCCTTGCTGCCCACCCTCGCCCGCCACCCGGGCATCGGCTTCCTGCTCGTCGCGAGCGAGGAGCACGGCTCGGTCGTGCTCGCCCGCGACGGGGTCGAGGTGCCGGTCGCCGAACTCGCCGACGGTGCCGCCGAGGGGCCGCTCGCCGGCTTCGGCCCCGGCGCGGCGGCGGCGGTACGGCGCACCGACGGGTTTCCGCACGTCGCCGACATCATGGTCAACTCGATGTACGACCCGGCGACCGGCACCGTCCACGCCTTCGAGGAGCAGATCGGCTCGCACGGCGGGCTGGGGGGCGAACAAGGGCGCCCCTTCCTGCTCTGGCCGCGCGAGCTGGCCGCCCCTCCCGACGATCTGGTCGGCGCCGAGCAGGTGCACCAGGTGCTGCGCGGCTGGCTGCGGGAGAGCGAGGGGCCGCAGGTGCCCCTGGAGATTTCCCCGTCGAAGAGCGGTGCGGAAGAACTTCTTCCGGTCGACGGGCCAGTCGTGCGGGACAAAAACGGCTGATTTGGAACGCTGTCCCGCCTTTTGGACCATGGGGACGTTTGTACGACGAGAGGCGCACCACCCCCCATGAGCACGGCCACCCCCGTACCCCCGGCTGCCGCATCCCCTGCCCCCGCATCCCCTGCCCCCGGATCACCGGGCCCCGCATCCCCCGCCCCCGCATCACCGGGCCCCACCTCCGCCGGTGAGCAGGTCCCGGTCGTCGGCGAGCACGACCCCGCCGTCGACGGGCCGGACCCCCGGGCCGGCAAGCACGCCCGGCGGTTCGGACTGCCGGTCGCGACCGCCCTCGTCATGGGCAACATCATCGGCGGCGGCATCTTCCTCCTCCCCGCCTCCGTCGCGCCCTTCGGCACCATCAGCCTGCTCGCCTTCGGCGTGCTCACCCTCGGCGCCCTCGCCCTCGCCCTCGTCTTCGGCCGGCTCGCCCACCGGCTCCCGCAGACCGGTGGCCCCTACGTCTACGCCCGGGCCGCCTTCGGCGACTTCGCCGGCTTCCTGGCGGCCTGGTCGTACTGGATCACCGCCTGGGTCTCCAACGCGGCCCTCGCCGTCGCCGCCGTCGGTTACCTCGACGTCGTCGTGCCCGTCCACGGCTCGACGTTCGCCACCATCGCCGCCGCCCTGGCCTTCCAGTGGCTGCCCGGCCTCGCCAACCTGGCCGGCACCCGCTACGTCGGGGCGGTGCAGGTCGTCGCGACCGTGCTCAAGTTCGTGCCGCTGCTGCTGGTCGCCGTCGGCGGGTTCCTCTTCTTCGACAGCGCCAACCTGGGCCCCTTCCAGGCGAGCGGCGGCAGCCCTCTCGGCGCGGTCTCCGCGTCCGCCGCGATCCTGCTCTTCAGCTACCTCGGCGTCGAGTCCGCAGCCGTCAGCGCCGGCGAGGTCCGCGACCCGCGCCGCAACGTCGGCCGCGCCACCGTCCTCGGCACCCTCGGTGCCGCCGCGGTCTACCTCCTCGGCACCCTGTCCGTCTTCGGCACCGTCGCCCACGACAAGCTGGTCACCTCCACCGCGCCCTTCTCCGACGCCACGAACGTCATGTTCGGCGGCTCCTGGGGCGGCGTGGCCGTCGCCTGCATGGCCATGGTCAGCATCCTCGGCGCGCTCAACGGCTGGACCCTGCTCAGCGCCCAGGCCCCCTACGCCGCGGCCCGCGACGGCCTCTTCCCGAAGGTCTTCACGGTCAAGCGGCGCGGTGTCCCCACGGCCGGTGTCGTCGTCACCCTCGTGCTGGCCTCGCTCCTGACGGTCTACAACTACACGGCCGGCACCCAGGGCGTCTTCGAGATCCTGGTCCTCGTCACGACCTTCACCGCCACCGTGCCGTACCTGCTCTCGACGGCCGCCCAGATCCACTTCCTGCTGTCCGGACAGCGCGAGAAGGTCTCCCGGGCCCGCCTCGCCCGCGACGGCGTGCTCGCCCTCGCCGCCTTCGGCTTCTCCCTCTGGCTGGTCGCCGGCTCCGGCTACGCCGCCGTCTACCAGGGCGTGCTGTTCCTCTTCGTCGGCGTCCTCGTGTACGCGGTGATGGCGGCCCGCAAGGCCCGCACCTCCGGACGCCCGGTGCGGTGAAAAGCGGGCCGGGGGCGTAGGCCGCCCGGGCGGATCTGCCGCCCGGGCGGCCTACCGCCCTTCCCGCGGGGCAGTACGGATCTCCATGAGGCCCCTCGCCCGGTTCGCGCTCGCGGTGCTGCTCGTGCTCGCCGCGCTGCTGGGCGCGGGCGCCGGGGCGGGGCTGCCGGGCGCCGAGAGCGAGCCGCGCTCCGTCTCCGCGGCGGCCGATCCGGGCGCCGAGAGCCATGACGCCGCCGAGACCGAGGCCGCCCCGCCGATCCGCGGCGTACGGCGTCCCGCACCGCCGCGGGCCGCCCGGTGCGCCCCGCCCGGCGGCGACGCCGTCCCCGTCCCCGTACCGTCCGCGCAGGGCGACGCTCCCCGGTCGGCGGTGATGCGGTGCTGAGAGGCCAGGCCTCTCCCGCACCCTTCACCCCCCTCACCGCAAGGAGCCTCACCATGCCCTTCGACCCCTACGCCGTCCTGCACGCCCTGCTGCGCGCCGAGGCCGCCCGCGAACGCGGCACCGCCCACCGCGCCGAGCGGGCACA
The DNA here is from genome assembly GCF_044544925.1 of Streptomyces sp. NPDC053431. Taxonomy (NCBI): domain Bacteria; kingdom Bacillati; phylum Actinomycetota; class Actinomycetes; order Kitasatosporales; family Streptomycetaceae; genus Streptomyces; species Streptomyces sp. NPDC053431. Next base: position 261,945 of record NZ_JBITXX010000008.1, read on the forward strand.
CGAAACGGAACCGACCGTCGCCCGCCCCGCGCCGGAGCGCTCCGCCGAACCGGAGCGCCGGGCGGACTGACCGCCCCGCACCCGAGCCCGACCGGGCCCGGCACCGGCCTCCGCCGCCGGGGACGTCCTCACGCCGCGTGCGGCAGGTCCTCGGCGGCGGCCGGGGCCCCGGCCGTGCGGCGCCCGTGGGTCAGGACCAGCACGAGGACCCCGACGGCGAGCAGCGACAGCGCGAGCAGCGCGGGGACACGGGCGACCAGGGGGCCGGCCGCCAGGCAGCACACGCCGCCCACGAGCAGCAGGGTCGGACGCGGCCCGCCCGCGCGCAGCACGATCGCCGCCGAGCCGAGCAGGAACACCCCGACCCCGCCCGTGAGCGACCAGGCCACGGTCCCGTGCAGCGGCTCGGCGAGCCCGTAGTGGCCGGTGTCGGCGACCTGGGTGAGGACCTTCTTCATGCCGAGCGCGCACAGCACCACGCCCGCCACCAGCGGCAGATGGAGGAAGGTGTACGCGTCCCGGGCGAACCGGGTCCGCTCGTCGCCCTCCAGCCCGGCGAGCCGGTGCTCGACGCCCTGGCCGAAGCGGCGGAAGTACAGCGCCCACAGCCCGGCCGACAGCAGCAGGCCCGCCCCGCACGCCCCGATCACCGCGAGGGTCAGCGGGAAGCCCTCCATGCCCACGCCCATCGCGACGATCGACTCGCCGAGCGCGATGATGACGATCAGCCCGTACCGCTCGGAGAAGTGTCCGGGCGCGTTGACCCGCCAGCCCGACGAGCCGGTCACGAAGATCGCGCCGTAGTCCACGGCGACCGCGCCCAGCCAGAGCAGCAGCCGGGTCGTCCCCTCGTAGGCGCAGCCCACGAGCAGCAGCACGAACGGCGGCAGCACCGACATCAGCGCCGTCCGCAGCAGGACGCGGTGCAGCACCGTGTCGCCGGGGCTGCCCAGGCGGTACGAGACCAGGTGCAGCACCCGCACCACGCCGTAACTGAGCACGAACACCAGCGGCGCGGGCAGCCCGCCCGGCGCGTCGGCCAGCACCTCGGGCACCGCGAGCGACACCACGAACACCACGGCCATCACGGTGACCAGCACCCCGAACAGGGCGACCGAGTCGGCCCGTACGACATTGCCCAGCCACGAGAACGCGCACCAGCACCACCACATCAGTGCCAGCACCGCCATCGCCCCGACCACCCGCACCGGCGAGGGGTCGGCCGCCATCAGCGCCGTCACCTGCGTGATCGCGTAGACGAAGACCAGGTCGAAGAACAGCTCCGCCGGTGTGACCTTGTGGTCGTCGCCGGTCGCGACGAGATGCGACCGTCCCTTGCCCCCCACGGCAATCCCCCTGAACGAACGGGCCGGCCTCATCCGGCCATCCAGGCGCGAACCCTACCCCGGTCCCGCGCCCCGGTCCCGCGCCCCGGTCCCGCGCCCCGGTCCCGTGTCCCGTTCCGGCGGCCGGTTCCCGCGCCCCGGTCCCGCACCCCGTCCGCGCGGACCACCCGGTCCACCCGGTCCTCCCGGTCCGCATTACCTGGGACGTAATCGACGGTCCCCGCCGTCCCCGGCATGCTCGGATCACCGGGTCCCGGGCGGCGCACTCCGCCCGGGCACCGGCCCCGACACCCCGTCAGATACGTCTCCCAGGAGAGTGATCCGCCATGTCCCAGGCCCTGCTCGCCGGTCTCGCCCGCACCACCCAGCCGCGGTCCATGGTGCGCCGGTTCCTCGCCCTGGACGCCGTCGTCACCGGCGCCAACGGCCTCGCCTACGTCGGCGCCTCCGGGCCGCTCGGCGAGTTCCTCGGCGTCGACCGGGGGCTGCTGCTCGAGATCGGTCTCTTCCTCACCGCCTTCGCGGCCGGCGTGGCCTGGCTCGCGAGCCGCCCGCGGCCGTCGGCCCTCGGGGTGAAGGCCGTCGTCGACGCCAACCTGCTGTGGACGGTGCTGAGCGTCGTCGCGCTCCTCGCCTGGCTGGAGCCCACCGCGGCGGGCACGGTGTGGACCCTGCTCCAGGCCGGCACCGTGGCCGGCTTCGCCGGACTCCAGTGGTCCGCCCTGCGGGCCGCTACGCCTTGAGCGCCTGGAGGTAGGCGACCGTCGCCGGGTCGGCCGGGAGGAAGGTCTCGATGGCCAGCTCGGCGACGGTCACGTCCAGCGGCGTGTTGAACGTCGAGATCGACGACACGAACGACAGCACGTGCCCGTCGTGCTCGATCCGCAGCGGCAGCGCGAAGTAGGGGTACGGCTCCGGGTCCTCCCGGTCGTCCGCGTCCCCGGCCCCCTCCGGCAGCGGATAGGCCGCCACCTCCTCGTACAGCGCGCGCAGCGCCTCCGAGCGGGCCAGGCCGATCTGACGCTCCATCTGGGCCAGCAGATGCCCTCGCCACTCGCGGAGGTTGCGGATGCGCGGGGCGAGACCCTCCGGGTGGAGGGTGATCCGCATGGCGTTCAACGGCGGGGTGAGCAGGTGCTCCGGAAGCCCCGCGAGCAGCATCCCGATCCCCTGGTTGGCCGCCACCACCGTGTACGAGCCGTCCACGACGAGCGCCGGAAACGGCTCGTAACCCTGGAGCAGCCGCTCGATGCCCTCGCGGAGCGTCTCCAGCATCGGCTCGTCGAGCGCCGACTCGGTGAACTGCGGGGCGTAACCGGCCGCCAGCAGCAGGGCGTTGCGCTCCCGTACCGGCACCTCCAGATGCTCGGCCAGCTTGAGGATCATCTCCTCGCTGGGCCGCGAGCGGCCGGTCTCGATGAAGGAGATGTGCCGCGCGGACGAGTCCGCCCGCAGCGCCAGCTCCAGCTGACTCAGCCGCCGCTGCTCCCGCCAGCCGCGCAGCAGCGGCCCCACACCCGTGTCGGTCACGACAGTTGTCATGGCCAGACGGTATCTCAGAGGGGGAGCCGGGTACGTTCTCCCCGGGACCGCTCCGTCACCACCCAGCGCACCGCCACCAGCCAGCACGACCGGAGGGAGCACCACGTGCCCACACAGCCCCTGTCGCAGAAGGAGATCGAGGACCGTCTGCGGGAGCTCCCCGGCTGGACCCTCGACGGCGACCGCATCACCCGGACGTACGAGCTCGCCGACCACTTTGCCGCGACCGCGCTCGTCGTCCACGTCGCCCAGATCCAGCAGGAGCTCGACCACCACAGCGATCTGACGCTCGGTTACAACAGCGTCGCCCTGTCTGTGAACACCCACACCGCCGGCGGCGTCACCGAGAAGGACTTCGGTCTCGCCGAGCGCGTGGAGGCGGTGGCGCCCGGCCACGGGGCGCGCTGACCCCCCGCGTACGATCCCCGCATGGGGGAGCACACGGGGACGATCCTCGACTACGAGGCCGAGGCCGCACGCTACGACGAGACCCGCGGCGGGGTGCCGCGGGCGCGGGCGGCGGCCGAGGCCGTGCTGCGGCTCGTGCCGCCGGGCGCCCGCACCCTGCTCGACCTCGCCTGCGGCACCGGCCTCGTCACCGAACGCCTCACCCGGCCCGGGCTCGCCGTGTACGGCGCCGACGCCGCCCAGGCGATGCTGCGCACGGCCGCCGGCCGGCTCCCCGGCCGGGTCGTGCGCGCGGACGCCCGCCGGCTGCCGCTGCCGGACGGCGCCGTCGACGCGGTCAGCGCGGTCTGGCTGCTGCACCTCGTCCCGTTCGCCGCGGACGTGGTGGCCGAGGCGGCCCGGGTGCTGCGCCCCGGCGGCGTCTTCGTCACCACCGTCGACAAGGACGCCGCCCACGATGTCGGCAGCGACATCGACGCCGTGCTCCGCCCGCACCGGGCCCCCGACGCGGGCTCCGACCGGGTCGGCCTCGTCACCGCGTACGCCGCCGCCCACGGCCTCACCCCGGCGCCCGGCACCGGCTTCACCGGCCACGGCCAGGGCAGCACACCGCGCGGCACGGCCGAGAAGCTGCGCCGCGGCCACTACGCGTCCTGGTTCCACGGCACCCCCGTGACCGTGGAGACCCTCGCCCGGGCCCTCGCCGCCCTCCCGGACCAGGACCGCCCCCGCGCCGATCCCGCGTACCGGCTCGCCTGCTACGTCAAGGGCGCCGCCCGCGGTTGAACGGCGTCACCCGGGCGACCGCCCACCGGCGCCGCTCAGGCGTCCACGCCCGTGGTGCCGGAGCTGAGCGTGTCCGCGAGGTAGGCGTCGAGGTCGGGGGCGTCCGCGGCGAGCATGTGCCGTACCCAGGCGCCCCGTTCGTGGCCGAACGGCGCCAACTCCCAGACGCAGCCGATCCAGTTGCGCGCGCCCGGCTCGATCCGTACGAAGTGGGTGGGGTCCAGGTCCGGACAGTCGAGGGCCGGCTGGCCCGCCGCCGCGCAGCCGAAGTGGATCACGTTGTCCCAGGCCCAGCTGTAGACGTTGAGGTACGCACCGCTGTCACCGCCGCGGTGCAGCACGGCGAAGCTCGCCGGCGGGGTGCCGTCCGGCTCCGGAAGGAGCTCGGGGAGGACGGCGTACGCCGCCTTCTCCACCTCGGGTTCGATGCCCGCCGGGTCGGCGGTGACGTGGTAGCGCTTGACGTGCCGGCCGGCGATCACGACCGGCTCCAGGACGAAGAGGTGCTTCTCTGCGAAAGCCATGGCTGGACTCTAGGAGGACTTCACTGACACCTTGTGTCAGTGAAGTCCAGCCGACTCCTGTCGATCCTCCTGCTGCTGCAGACCCGCGGCCGGATGACCGCCGCCCAGCTCGCCGAGGAGCTGGAGGTCTCCGTCCGCACCGTCTATCGGTACGTCGAGTCGCTGCACGCCGCCGGTGTGCCGCTCTACGGGGAGGCCGGGCATCGCGGCGGCTACCAGCTGCTCGCCGGCCACCGCTCCCGCCTCACCGATCTGTGCGTACAGGAGGCCGAGGCCCTGGTGCTCGCCGGACTGCCGGTCGCCGCCGCCGAACTCGGGCTCGGCGCGCACTTCGCCGACGCCCAGCTGAAGCTGCGGGCCGCGCTGCCGGCGCCGCTGCGGGACCACGTGGACCGGCTCCAGGCCCGCTTCCACATCGACACGCCCGGCTGGTACGCGGAGTGCACCGAGGCCCCGTTCCTTCCGGCGGTCGCCGACGCCGTCCGCGGCGGACACGTCCTGGCCGTCCGCTACCGGCGCTGGAAGGAGCCCACCGACGTCGACAGGCGCCTGGAGCCGTACGGCCTGGTGCTCAAGGCGGGCCGCTGGTACCTGGTCGCCGGGCCCGGACCGCGCACCTACCGGGTCGACCAGATCCTCGACCTCACGGTGACCGACGAGGAGGCCGTCGTCCCGGACGGCTTCGACCTGGCGGCCCACTGGCGGGCGGCCCAGGACGACTTCCACGCCCGGCTGTACCAGGGCGAGGCCCTGGTACGGATCTCCCCGCGCGGCGCCGCCCGGCTCGGCGGCGCGGCCGCCCGGGCCGTCGCCGAGCACGGCACCGAGGACCCCGACGGCTGGATCCGGGTCGCCCTGCCCGTCGAAGGGCCCGAGCACGCCCACGACAGCCTGCTCGGCCTCGGCGCGGAGGTGGAGGTCCTCGCGCCGGACGACCTCCGCGAGCGGATCGCCGCCACCGTCCGGACCCTGGCCGCGCGCTACGCCTGAGCGGGGGCCGTGGCCGGTGCCGCGGAGGGGCCCCGGGCCGGGGCCGGGTCCTGAGCCGGGGCCGGGCCCTGAGCCGGCACCGGGTTCTGAGCCTGGGCCGGGCTCGCCGTCGGGGCCGGGCCCGCCGTCGGGGCCGGGCCGAACGCCCGGTCCGCGTAGGCCGTGAAGTCGCGTGGCGCGCGGCCGAGGACCCGCTTCACGCCGTCCGTCACCGGGGTGTTGTGCCCGTCGAGAAGCATCGCGAACAAGGCCGCGAGGCCCGCCGCCTCGGGCTCCGGCATGCCGAACCCGACCAGCATCCCGGCGAATTCGCCCTCCTCCATCGGCACGTACGCGATCTCCCGCCCCGAGGCCCGCGACAGCTCGGCCGCCACCTCGGCGAAGGTCAGCGCCCGGGGCCCGGTCACCTCGTGCACGAGGCCCGCGTGCCCGTCCTCGACCAGCGTCGCCACGACGACCTCCGCCAGGTCGTCCACGTCGACGAACGGCTCCGCCGTGTCCCCGGCCGGGAAGGCGATCGCCCCGGCCGCGACGCCCTCCGCGAGCAGCCCCTCGTCGAAGTTCTGCGCGAAGAACGAGGCCCGCACCACGGTGAGTTCGGCCCCGCAGGCGCGCAGCGCCTCCTCCGCCCGGACCGCCGCCGGCTCGCCCCGCCCGGAGAGCAGGGTGAGCCGCCGCACCCCGCGCGCCGCCGCGAGCTCGCCGAAGGTCCGCATCGCCTCCTCGGCGCCCGGCGCGGCCAGGTCGGGGTGGTAGGAGACGTACGCGGCGTCCGCGCCGTCCAGGGCGGGGCCCCAGGTGGCCGGGTCCTCCCAGTCGAAGCGGGTCGGGCCGCCGCGGGAGCCGGCCAGGACCCGTGCGCCGCGCTCCTCCAGGACGCGGGCCACCCGGCGCCCGGTCTTGCCGGTGGCGCTCGTGACCAGAACCGTCCGCGCGCCGCTCGTCCGCGTGTTGTCCGTCCGTGTGTCGTTCGTGTGCGTCGTCATGGCTCAAGACTCGTCGTCCCGGGCCGGAGTTCCCATGCTCCACCGGCTCACCCGCATACGCCTCCGTCTACGCTGGCCGCCATGGACGCACTCGCCGGCCTCCTCGACGGGCCCCGCGCCAAGGGCGCCTTCATCCTGCGCATGGTCATGGCCCCGCCCTGGTCCGTACGGATCGCGGACGAGGCCCCGCTCTGCCTGATGTGCGTCACCGGCGGCGAGGCCTGGATCGTGCCCGACGGCGACGGGGCGCCGGTCCTGCTGCGGCCCGGTGACATCGCGATCGCCCGCGGCCCCGAGCCGTACACCGTCGCCCACGCCGCCGACGCCCCGCCCACGGCCGTCATCGGCCCGGGCGGCCACTGCTCGACGCTCGGCGGCGAACCGCTGGCGGAGTCGATGAGCCTGGGCGTACGGACCTGGGGCAACGCCCCCGACGGCGGCACGACCGTCCTCGTGGGCACCTACCTGCTGGCCGGCGAGGTGAGCCGGCGGCTGCTGGACGCCCTGCCGGGCCTGCTCCACCTGCCGGCCGAGGTGTGGGACTGCCCGCTGATGCCGTTCCTGGACGAGGAGATATCCCGCGACGAGCCCGGCCAGAGCGTGGTGCTCGACCGGCTGCTCGACCTGCTCCTGATCGCCGCCGTCCGGGCCTGGTTCTCCCGGCCCGGGGCCGCCGCCCCGGCCTGGTACCGGGCCATGGGCGACCCGGTCGTCGGGCGGGCGCTGCGGCTCATGGAGAACGACCCGGCCCACCCCTGGACGGTCGCCTCCCTGGCGGACAAGGCGGGCGTCTCGCGGGCCGCGCTGGCCCGGCGCTTCACCGACCTCGTGGGGGAGCCCCCGATGGCGTACCTCACCGGCTGGCGGATCGCGCGCGCCGCCGACCTGCTGCGGCAGACCGACGCCACCGTCGAGTCCGTCGCCCGCCAGGTCGGGTACAGCAGTGCCTTCGCGCTCAGCGCCGCCTTCAAGCGGGTCCGCGGGATCAGTCCGCAGCAGCACCGGGGGACCTGACATTCTTCGCACGCCTGCGCGAGACCGGTCGGGCGTGTGTGCGAGACTTGCCGGTTCGGCAAGTTCGTTCGCGGATCCCGCGGGTACGGGCGCACGCTGTCCTCATGAGCACTATCGAGCGCCACGGCCCTCAGCACGGCCACGACCACCAGCATGGTCACCAAGCCCACCACGACCGCGCCCACCTCGACTGGGTCGAGCTGGCCCCCCTGCTCACGCGGCAGGCGGAGACCCAGAGCCCCCTCTACGCCGAGGTCGCCGCCTGGCTCGCCCTCCTCGCCCCCGCGGCCTCGGTGCGCCGGGTCCTGGACATCGGCAGCGGACCGGGCGTCGTCACCGCCCTGCTCGCGGAGGCCTTCCCCGGGGCCGAGGTCGTCGCCGTGGACGCGAGCCCGGAGCTGCTCGCCCTCGCCCAGGAGCGGGCCGACGCCCGCGGGCTCGGCAGCCGGGTGAGCACCCTGAAGGCCGAACTCCCGGCTGACTTCGCCGCGTTGGGCACCGCGGACCTGATCTGGGCCAGCCATTCGCTGCACCACATCGGCGACCAGCGCGCCGCCCTGGCGTCCTTCGCCGAGGTGCTGAACCCCGGCGGTGTCATCGCCCTGGCCGAGGGCGGCCTCCCCGCCCGGCACCTGCCGTGGAACGCGGGCGTCGGCCGGCCCGGCCTGGAGGCCCGGCTCGACGCGGCGAGCGCCGACTGGTTCGGCGAGATGCGGGCCGCGCTCCCCGACTCCAAGGAGGAGATCGACGACTGGGCCGGCCTGCTCGCCGACGCCGGACTCACGCCCAGCGGCACCCGGAGCTTCCTCTCCGACCTCCCCGCGCCGCTGCCCGACGCGGTGCGCGAGCAGGTCGTCGCCCACTACGAGCGGCAGCGGGCCGGCCTGGCCGACTGCCTCGCGGACGACGACCGCGCCGCCCTCGACCGGCTGCTGGACCCGGCCGACCCGCTGTCCCTGCACCGCCGGCCGGACGTGTTCCTGCTGGCCGCCCGCACGGTGCACACCGCCCGCCGGCCCGCCTGACACCCGGGCGCCGCCCCCGGCTCAGGACACCGGCTCCCACCGCCGTCACGGTGACGGGGAGCCGGTGCCCGCCCAGGGGCACACGTCCGCACCGCCCTCCGCGGGTCAGGCGCCGACGTTGAACTCGCCCGGGTTCGGGCCCAGTCGGCGGCCCTCGTCGAGCGCGGTGATCGCCGCGAGGTCCTCGGCGTCCAGCTCGAAGTCGAAGACGTCGATGTTCTCCCGGATCCGGGACGGGGTCACCGACTTCGGGATCACCACGTTCCCCACCTGGAGGTGCCAGCGCAGCGCCACCTGGGCCGGGCTGCGGTCGTGCTTCTGCGCGATCGCCACCAGCGCCGGGACCTCCAGCAGGCCCCGGCCCTGGCCGAGCGGCGACCAGGCCTCGGTCGCGATGCCGTGCTTCGCGTGCGCCGCGCGGGACTCCGTCTGCTGGAGCTGCGGGTGCAGCTCGATCTGGTTGACCGCGGGCACGACCGAGGTCTCGCCGATCAGCCGCTCCAGGTGCTCGGGCAGGAAGTTGGACACGCCGATCGCCCGGGCCCGGCCGTCGGCAAGGATCTTCTCGAAGGCCCGGTAGGTGTCGACGTACGCGTCCTTCGCCGGGACCGGCCAGTGGATCAGGTACAGGTCGACGTGGTCGAGGCCCAGCTTCGCCAGCGAGGCGTCGAAGGCCCGCAGGGTGGAGTCGTAGCCCTGCTCGCTGTTCCACAGCTTCGTCGTGACGAAGAGCTCCTCGCGGGGGAGCCCCGAGGCGGCGAGCGCCTTGCCGGTGCCAGTCTCGTTCTCGTAGATCGCGGCGGTGTCGATGGAGCGGTAGCCCGCCTCCAGGGCCGTGGCGACGGCACTCTCGGCCTCGTCGTCCGGGACCTGCCAGACACCGAAGCCGAGCTGCGGCATCCGCACGCCGTTGTTGAGGGTGAGGAAGGGGACCTTGTTGTCCGTGCTCACGAGGGGTCGTTCCTAACGTCGTCGGTTCACTCCGTCCAGCGTCAACGATCAACGGCCGGATCGCATTCCGCCGGGCCGGAGACGCTACCGGCCGAGCCCAGATACGCGGCCCGCACCCGCGGATCCGCCCGGACGGCCTCCGCCGGGCCCTCGGCGAGCACCCGCCCCAGGTCCAGCACGACCACGCGGGCGCACAGCTCCATCACGAAGGAGACGTGGTGCTCGACGAGGAGCACCGCGCAGCCCTCCTCCTCGGCCACCCGCCGCACCACGGCGGCCAGCCGGCCGCGCTCCTCCGCCGACATGCCGGACGCGGGCTCGTCGAGCAGCAGCAGCCGCGGCGGATCGGCGAGCGCCCGGGCCAGCTCCGCCATCCGGGCCTGCCCGACCGGCAGCACGCCCGCGTACGTCCCCGCGAGCCGTTCCAGCCCGCACACGCGCAGCAGCTCGGCGGCCCGCGCGCGGCGCGCGGCGACGGGGCCGCGGCGCCACTCCTGAGCGACGACGAGATTGTCCTCGACGGTCAACTGTCCGAACAGCTGCTGCCGTTGGAAGGTCCGCCGCACCCCGTGCCGGGCCCGCCAGACCGGCGAACGGCGCGTGATGTCGACCCCGTCGAGCAGCACCCGCCCGCGGTCAGGCCGCCGTATCCCGGACAACACGTCGAAGAGCGTCGTCTTCCCGGCCCCGTTGGGCCCGATGAGCCCGCAGACCTCCCCACCGCGGACCGTGACGGCCACGTCGTCCAGCGCGCGGACCCCGCCGAAGCGCACCCCGACCCCGGTCGCCTCCAGCAGCGCCGTCATGACCGCACCCCCATCCCGAGATAGGCGTCGGCGAGCCGCTCGACGTCCGCCTCGGCGCGCGCCCCGGACCACACGATCCGCCCCTCGGCCAGATACGCGACGGTGTCCGCGATCCCCAGCGCCTCGGCCGCCTTCTCCTCCACCAGCAGCAGCGCCGTCCCCCGCTCGCGGAGCTCGCTCAGTACCGCGAACACCTCGTCGACCACCCGGGGTGCGAGCCCGAGCGACGGCTCGTCGGCGATCAGCACGCCGGGCGGCCGCTGCAGCAGCGGCGCGAGCGCCAGCAGTTGCTGTTCGCCTCCCGACAGCGCCCCCGCGGAGACGCCCCGCCGCGCCGCGAGTGCGGGAAAGCGCGCGTACACCTGCTCCCGCTCCTCCCCTTCGCCCAGGTGCAGGGCGAGGTTCTCCTCGACGGACAGCCCGGCGAAGATCCCCCGCCCCTCGGGGGCCAGCCGCACCCCCCGCCGTGCCCGCCCCACGACGGAGTCCCCCCGCGCCCCCGCCCCGCCGACCCGGACGTCCCCGTCCCGCACCCGCAGCAACCCGCCGGCCACCCGGCACAGGGTGGACTTCCCGGCCCCGTTGGCCCCCAGCACGGCCAGGATCTCGCCGCGCCGCACCACGAGGTCGACGCCGTGCAGCACGTCCGCACCGGCCCCGTACCCGACCCGGACGCCGGTGAACTCCAGGGCGACGGGGCCCGCCGAGGTGTCCGCGTTCCCGGGGCCGCCGGCCACCTCGGGGGTCGGGGGCCTCGCCTCCGGCCGTGGGAAGGGGCGAGGCGGGGGAGCGGACGGCGCCGGGCGGCCGGCCCGGCGGCCCGCCCACCGGGCCGGGATCGCCGCCACGTAGCCGTCGGGGTCGTTCGCCAGCGCCAGGCCCGCGAGACCGAAGAGGACGACCGGGAGGTGGGCCGAGTCGGTCACGTACGTGGCGAGGAGGTGCGGGGCGACCGCGAAGACGAGGCCGGCGACGACCGCGTACTGGGGCCGGCGCACACCCGCGGCGACGACCACCGCCAGCCACACCAGGCCCGCCATGGCAGGGAAGTCCGTCGCCGTGACCCGCGTGTTGTACGAGGCGTAGAGGACGCCGCCGAAGCCCGCCACGCCCGCCGACAGCGTGAAGACCAGGAGTTTCGTACGGACCACCGAGACGCCCGACGCCGCCGCGGCGGCCGGGGCCGAGCGGACCGCGAGCATCGCGCGGCCCCGCCGCGAGCCCCGCAGACGGCTCAGCGCCGCCACGCCCGCCGCGCACAGGACGACCAGCGCCACGCCCATGGCGCGGTCGTCGGAGAGGTCGAGCGGGCCGACGACGGGGCGGGGGATCTCCCAGCCGGTGTCGCCGTTGCGCAGGTCGCCGAACTGGAAGAGCACCTGGTCGGCGAGGAAGGCGAGCGCGAGGGTCGCCAGCGCGAGCGACCGCCCGCCGAGCCGCAGCGCGGGCAGCGCGACCACGGCGCCGAGCAGCGCCGCCACGGCCGAACCGGCGAGCGTCGCCGCGAAGAACGGCCAGCCGTGGCTCATCAGCAGCCCGGCCACCAGTGCCGCGCCGGTCACGAAGGTCGCTTGGGCGAGGGAGACCATCGCGCCGAGCCCCGTGACCACGGAGAAGGAGAGGAAGACCAGACCGATCGCCAGGCCCTGGGCGAGGATGCCGCTCCAGAACGGGGTCGTGACCGTGTAGAAGGCGACGGCGAGCAGCGCCGCCGCCACCGCCCACGGCCCCCACCGGCGCACCGGGCCGAGCCCGGCCGGCCGGTCGTCCGGCGGGGGATCGGCGGCCGCGGTGCCCGCGACCCGCTCCCGCCGGGCGAGCAGCACCAGACCGGCGAAGAGGATGAGGAAGGGGACCGCCGTGCGCAGCCCGGTGACGCTCTCCGCGAAGCCCGCGTAGCCGGCGACGAGGTTCTGGACGACGCCGAGCCCGAGCCCGCCCGCGAAGGCCTGCGGCACCGAGGTGAAGCGGCCGAGGACCGCGGCCGTCGCGGAGACGAAGAGGAACAGCGTGTAGTCGTGGGCCGAGAGGCCGAGGAGCGGGGTGGCGAGGACGCCGGCGACACCGGCGAGCGCCGAGGACAGCATCCACGCGAGGGAGGACAGCCGGTCGGCGTCCACGCCCCGCAGCTCGGCGAGCGAGCGGTTGTCGACGGCGGCCCGCAGCCGCAGCCCGAGCCGGGTGTGCCGGAGCAGCACCCACAGGCCGGCGGCGACGGCCGCCGTCACCAGCCAGGTGATCAGCTGGTCCGAGTCGATGCCGACGCCGTCGATCCCGAGCGCCTCGAACGGCTGCCAGGAGACCGCCGGGCTCGGCCCGACCCCCGGCAGTCCGAACTGGTTCTCGGCCGGTACGACCGGCGCCCCGGCCCGTTCCAGGAGCTCCACGGCCCACAGGCCCGCGGCCGGCAGCGCGACGAGCAGCCCGATGGTCGCCGTGATCTGCGCGGTCGCGCCGACCCGGGCCAGCTTGCGGAACATCAGCCGGTCGAGCCCCCAGCCGAGCCCGGGGGCGACGACCAGGACGAGCAGCAGCGCGGTGGGGACGGCGGGCCAGCCGAAGCCGGAGTGGAGCTCGTGGAAGGCGAGCGCGCACAGGTACGCGGTGGCGCCGTGCGCGAAGTTGAACACCCCGGAGGCGGCGGAGGACAGGACGAGGCCGGTGGCGAGCAGCGCGTACAGCGCGCCCGAGACCAGACCGCTCAGGCCGAAGGCCAGCAGGTCGCCCACGGATCCGCGCCCCTACCGGAAGGGGATCGGCGGGTAGCAGCGGAACGGCACGGCCACCTCGTAGCGCCCGCCGGTGAGCCGGACGAGGGCGCCGCAGCCGAAGCTCTCCTTCCGGCCCCTGGGCTCCGACCGGTCGCCGACGAGGGTGCCGGTGTCGGAGAATCCGTCGGCCGCCTTCTGGAAGGACTCGACGGTGAGGTCCTTGCCGGCCTTGGCGGCGAGGGAGAGGAAGAGGTCGGCGCTCATGTAGCCGGTCATCATGTGCATGTTCAGGGGGACGTCCCTGCCCGCCGTCTTCCTGATGTCCGCCTTGAACTGCCGCATCGCCGGGCTGTCCGCCTCGAACGGCTGGAACTGCAGCAGGACGACCACGCCGTCGAGGGCCTGCCGGGTGGCGTCCTTGGCGAGCAGCCCGGGGTCGTAGTCGGTGGGGTCGGAGAGCACGCCCCGGTAGCCGGCCCGCTTGAGGGCGGTGAACAGGCCGATGTTGTACGGGGTCTGCATGACGGACACGACGGCGTCGGGGGCCTTGCCGCCGGGGCCGGAGCGGAGGATCTCCTTGGTGTAGGCGGACCAGTCGTTCGGCAGCGAGCCGGCGGGTACGGCGGCCTTGGCGTAGGCGACGTCGAATCCGGCGGCCTTGAAGCCCTGGGTGAAGGTGCGGATGCCGAACTTGCCGGCGTCGTTGTCGCCGGCGATCAGCGCCACCGACCGGCCCCGGGCGCCGCCGAGGACCGTGGCGAGGCCTTCGGGCCAGGTCTGGTTGAGGGTGCCGCCGGGGGTGGGGACGAGGCAGCCGTTGAAGCCGTAGAGGTGCTTCGGCCCGCAGAAGGACGGGAGGGTGCCCCAGCCGACGGTGGGCACGGCCTGGGAGTCGAGGAAGTCGGCGCCCGCGAAGGTCACCGAGCTCATGGGCGCGACGGCGAAGACCTGGTCCTGCTGGACGAGCTTGCGGGCCGCGGCGAGATTGCGCGCCGGGTCCTGGCCGTCGTCCTCGGCGCCGAGGTACTCGATGCGGCGCCCGTTGATTCCGCCTTCGGCGTTGGCCCGGTCGTAGCGGGCCCTGGCGCCGAGGTCGGTGTCCTTCTTGGAGTAGCCGCTGGCGCTCGTCATGGAGACGATGCCGCCGACCTTGACCGTGTCGGCGGTCACTCCGCGTACGGTTTTGCCGGAGCCGTTCGGCTTGGGCGAAGTTCCGCCGGTGGAGGCGGAGTTGCAGGCGGTGGCGAGGAGCAGGGCCGCCGCCGCGGCGGCGAGGGTGCGGAGCGTTCTGGGCACGGCGGTCATCCCTCCGTCGGGTGACCGCATTCTGTGAGCGAGCTGATGAACCGTCAATAACTGATACAACGTCAATTGATGACGCGTCAGATGGCTGGCGGGCCCCCTGGATCAGCGGTACAGCGCCTCGACCTCGGCCGCGTACGCCTGCTCGATCGCCTTCCGCTTCAGCTTCAGGGACGGGGTGAGGAGCCCGTGCTCCTCGCTGAACGGATGCGCCAGGATCCGGAAGGTGCGGATCGACTCCGCCTGCGAGACCCGCACGTTGGCCGCCACCACGGCCCGCCGGATCTCCGCCTCCAGGTCCGGATCGCGCACCAGTTCGGCCGGCGGCAGCGGCGGCCGGTTCTGCATCGAGAGCCAGTGGTCCACGGATTCCTGGTCGAGCGTCACCAGCGCCGCGATGTAAGGGCGGTCGTTGCCGACCACGATGCACTGCGCCACCAGCGGATGCGCCCGCACCTGCTCCTCCAGGCCGGCCGGCGACACGCTCTTGCCGCCGGACGTCACCAGGATCTCCTTCTTCCGCCCGGTGATCGTCAGATAGCCGTCCTCGTCGAGCACCCCGAGGTCCCCGGTCGCCAGCCAGCCGTCGTTGAGGACGGCGCCCGTCGCCCGCGGATTGTTGAGGTACCCGGAGAAGACATGGCCGCCGTGCAGCCACACCTCCCCGTCCTCCGCGATGTGCACCGTCGTGCCCGGCACGGGCTGGCCCACCGTGCCGTACTTGGTGCGCTCCGGAGGATTCGCCGTCGCCGCCGCAGAGGACTCCGTCAGGCCGTACCCCTCGAAGATCGTCACACCCGCGCCCTCGAAGAAGAGCCCGAGCCGCCGGTCCATGCCGGAACCGCCCGACATCGCGTGCCGCACCCGTCCGCCGAGCGCCTCGCGCACCTTCCCGTACACCGTCTTCTCGAAGAACTGGTGCTGCATCCGCAGCCCCGCGGAAGGTCCCGGCCCGATCCCGAAGGCCTTGTGCTCCAGGGCCTCCGCGTAGCGGACCGCCACGTCCACGGCCTTGTCGAACGGCCCCCGCCTCCCCTCCGACTCGGCCCGGCGCCGGGCGGCGTTGAAGACCTTCTCGAAGATGTACGGCACGGCCAGCACGAAGCTCGGCCGGAAGGCCTGCAGGTCCGGCAGCAGCTCCGAGGCGGCGAGCACCGGCTGGTGCCCCAGCTTCACCGCGCCCCGGACGGCGGCCACCTCCACCATCCGCCCGAAGACGTGCGCGAGCGGCAGGAACAGCAGCGTCGACGCCTCGTCGCCGGGCCGGGAATGGAAGACCGGCTCCCACCGCCCGATCAGCATGTCCGTCTCGAACATGAAGTTCGCGTGGGTGATCACACAGCCCTTGGGGCGGCCCGTGGTGCCCGAGGTGTAGATCACCGTCGCCACCGACTCGGGCGTCACCGCCTTGCGGTGCCGCTGCACCACGTCCTCGTCGATGTCCACGCCCGCCGCCATCAGCTCGCCGACCGCACCCGCGTCCAGCTGCCACAGCCGCTGCAGCCGCGGCAGCCGGTCGATCACCGAGCCGATCGTCATCGCGTGGTCCTCGTGCTCCACCACGCAGGCCGTCACCTCGGCGTCGTGCAGCATCCACAGCACCTGCTCGGCCGAGGACGTGGGATAGACCGGCACCGACTGGGCGCCGAGCGCCCACAGCGCGAAGTCGAAGAGCGTCCACTCGTAGCGGGTTCGCGCCATGATCGCGACCCGGTCGCCGAACCGCACGCCCTCCGCGATCAGGCCCTTCGCGAGCGCCAGGACCTCGTCCCGGAACTCGGCGGCGGTCACGTCCCGCCACTGCCCCTCGGCGTCCTTGCGGCCCAGCGCCACCCGCTCCGGATCCCGCTCGGCATGGTCGAACACGGCGTCCGCCAGACCGCCGACCTGAGGCGCCGCCTCGACGGGCGGCACGGTGAACTCGCGCACTGACCTGCTCCCTCGCCCGCTCGATGTCGCATTCCGTACGGCGCGGGTGAACCTACCCCACGGCGCGATGCGGCGGGAGGGCCTTCACCAAGCCGCGACCTTGCGCGTATCCACAGGTCAGCGGCCGGAAACCGGACAAGTGAACGCTTCGGCGGGCCCGCTGCCTAACCGGCGGTAAGCCCTGGTGGCCGGAATCTCCACGGAATCTGTACGACGCGCTCACCGCGACCCCCCGCCGAGAGCGCCGACGGCGCTCTCACCAGGGGTGCGGGGGATGTACGCCAGAGGGCGACGGCGGGCCCGGCCTGCGGCCGGCGGGCGGAGGGTCCTCGGCGGGTGCCGGACGGCGAGCACCGGCTTCGCTCCGGCCCTGCGTGTACTCGCACGCCGCTCAGCGGGGGGCGGTGGAGGCGGTCGCCGCTCAGCGGGGCCGGTGGAGGCGGTCGCCGCCCGCCAGGATCGCCGTGGCCAGGGCGTCCGCCGCGTCCTGGGTCGCCCCGCGCCGTCGCCCCTTGCGCAACACGAAGTCGACCGCGCCCAGCTCGGGCAGCCCGGCCCTGGCCGGGAGCTCGACGAGGCCGGGCGGCAGCAGCCCGCGGGTGTGCGCCATCACGCCGAGTCCGGCCCGGGCCGCCGCCACGTTCGCGCTCAGGCTGGAGCTCGTGCACGCGATCCGCCACGGCCGGCCCTGCGCCTGCAGCGCCTCCAGGGCGCGGGCCCGCGTGATGCCGGGCGGCGGGAAGACGATCAGCGGCACCGGGCGGTCCGGATCGAGCCGCAGCCGCGGCGAACCGATCCACACCAGTACGTCCTGCCACACCAGCTCCCCGCCGCCGTCCCCCTCCTCCCCGCCGCGCCGCTTGGCCAGGATCAGATCGAGCCGGCCCGCCTCCAGGCGGCTCTGGAGCGTGCCGGACAGCTCGACCGTGAGCTCCAGGTCGACCTCCGGGTGCTCGCGCCGGAAGGCCTCCAGGATCTCCGGCAGCCGGGTCGTCACGAAGTCCTCGGACGCGCCGAAGCGCAGCCGCCCGCGCAGGCGCGTGCCGGTGAAGAAGGCCGCGGCCCGCTCGTGCGCCTCCAGGATCGTCCGGGCGAAGCCGAGCATCGCCTCGCCGTCCTCGGTCAGCTCCACGCCGTGCGTGTCCCGCACGAAGAGCGGCCGCCCGGTCGCCTCCTCCAGGCGCCGTACGTGCTGGCTGACCGTGGACTGGCGCAACCCGAGCCGCCGGGCCGCCTGCGTGAAGCTCAGGGTCTGCGCGACCGCGAGGAAGGTCCGCAGCTGGCTCGGCTCGTACACGCTGGCGCTCACGACCGCGACGTTATCGCGATTCGTGATGACAGTCAGTGCGCTGTGCGGGATTCCCGATCGCGGGGGCGTCCACCAGGATGGACGTATGAGCTCCCGTACGCCCCCCGGGCCCCGCAGGCCCCTTCTGCCGTCCTGGCTGCCCGTCGACCCGTACATCCTGGCGCTGCTCGGCACGGTCGGCCTCGCCGCGCTGCTGCCCGCCTCCGGGGCGGCGGCGACGGTCGCGAGCGGTGCCTCGACCGGGGCGGTGGCGCTGCTCTTCTTCCTCTACGGCGCCCGGCTCTCCACGCGTGAGGCGCTGGACGGCCTGAGGCACTGGCGGCTCCACGGCACCGTGCTGGCCTGCACCTTCGTGATCTTCCCGCTGCTCGGGCTGGCCGCGAGAGGACTCGTCCCGACGGTCCTCACCCCCGACCTCTACAGCGGATTCCTCTTCCTGTGCCTGGTGCCGTCCACGATCCAGTCGTCGATCGCCTTCACCTCGATCGCCCGCGGCAACGTGCCCGCCGCGATCTGCGCCGGTTCCTTCTCCTCCCTCGCCGGCATGGTGGTCACCCCGCTGCTCGCCGCGTTCCTGCTCGGCAGCAGCGCGGGCGGGTTCTCCGCCGACTCCGCCGTCAAGATCGTGCTGCAGCTGCTGGTGCCGTTCCTGGCGGGGCAGCTCCTGCGCCGGTGGGTCGGGGGCTTCCTCGTCCGGCACAAGAAGGTGCTGGGGTACGTCGACCGGGGCTCGATCCTGCTCGTGGTCTACACGGCCTTCAGCGAGGGAATGAACCGGGGCGTCTGGCACCTGGTGACCCCGGCCCGGCTCGGTCTGCTGCTCGTGGTGGAGGCGGTGCTGCTCGCGGTGATGCTGACGCTGACCTGGTACGGCGCGGGGCGGCTCGGCTTCGGCCGGGAGGACCGGATCGCGATCCAGTTCGCGGGCTCCAAGAAGAGCCTGGCCGCGGGGCTGCCGATGGCGAGCGTCCTCTTCGGCGCGCACGCCTCGCTCGCCGTGCTGCCGCTGATGCTCTTCCACCAGATGCAGCTCATGGTCTGCGCGGTCATCGCCAGGCGCCGGGCCCGCGACCCGGAGGCGGCGGTCGAGCCGGTGGCCCAGACTGCTGCCGCAGCCGCAGTCGCCGCAGCCACCCCAGCCGCCTCAGCCGCCCCGGACGCCCCGACCGCCCCCGTCGTAACGGGACCAGGACGACCTTCCCCCGGTTCTCCCGCCGCTCGATGATCGCGTGGGCCTCGGCCGCCTCCGCCAGCGGCACGCGCGCGTGGATCACGGGCCGCAGCCGGCCGGACGCGTGCAGGGCCCACAGTTCGTCGCGCCAGGCCGCGTACTCGGCCGGCCGGCTCCGTACCAGGTGGGCCATCTGGAAGCCGATCACCGACTTGGCGCCGGCCAACAGGTCGTAGGCCTGGACGGTGCCGCCGCCCGAGCTGTACGCGACGAGCCGGCCGCCCGGCGCGAGCGCGGCCACGGCGCGGGGAAGCAGGTCACCGCCCACGGCGTCCAGGACGACGTCGACCGGCTCGCCCCAGGACTCCTGGTCGTACGTGACGACCTCGTCGGCGCCGAGTCCGCGCAGGAACGCGGCCTTGTCCGCGCAGCCCGCCGCGGCCACCACCCGGCCGGCGCCGAGCAGCTTCGCGAGCGGCACGGCGAGCTGGCCCACGCCGCTGGCCGCCGCCGTGACCAGGACGGACTCCCCGGAGCGGATCCGGCCGGCGTCCAGGGCCCCCCGGGCCACCAGACCGCTGCGGACCAGGGACACGGCGTCCTCCGCGCTCGCCCCGTCCGGCACGGCGGAGGTTGTCGCGGTGTGGAGCAGGGCGTGGTCGGCGTAGCCGTGCCCGAAGCAGATCCCCGTGACGCGGTCGCCGACCGCGAAGCCCGATCCGGCGGTCTCCGGGCCCAGTGCCTCCACGACCCCGGCCAGCTCGCCGCCGAGCGGCTGAGGTCCGTCGCCGCCCCGCACGCGCCGAACCCCGGCGAGGCTCACGCCGACCGCCTCGACCCGGACGAGGAGCTCGCCGGAGCCGGGCTCCGGGACGGGCGCGTCCTCGACGAAGAGGACCTCGGGACCGCCGTTCACCGTATGACGCACCCGCCGCATGGGCGACACCTCCAGGAGTCGAGTGAGGGGAGAGGGTGAGGGGTGGGGACCCGGCCCGGAAGGCGCCGTCCGACACTGCCGGCAGGATCATTGGGGCCCCCAACGATTAGTCACCTTAGAGCGGGCATCGTGGGGAAGTCCAACGGTTTCTCGTGATGCGGCGTAGACTCCGGCCATGGCCGCCGACACCCCGCCCGCCCCCCGCGCCATCGCCGACCTGCCCAGTTGGCTCCTCGGCCGCGCCGCCGCCCGGGGCCGCGGACTCGTCGCCGCCGCCCTCGCCGAAGAGGGGCTTCGCATGTGGCACCACGCCGTCCTCGCGGCCGTCGCCGAGCGAGGCCCCGTCGCCCAGGCCGCCCTCGGCCGCAGCCTCGCCATCGACCCCAAGGACATGGTCGGCGTCCTCAACGACCTCCAGGCAGGCGGTCTCGTCAGCCGCGAACCCGATCCCACGGACCGGCGCAAGAACGCCATCACCGTCACCCCCGACGGCCGCCACCTCCTCGACCGCTGCCGGCGCCTCGCCGACCGCGCCAACGACGAACTCCTCGCGCCCCTCGACCCCGCCGAGCGCACCCGGTTCCTGGCCCTGCTGCGCCGCGTCGCCTTCGAGCCGGACGTGACGGGTACGGAGGCCGGGCCGGACTCCGTTGGCGGGATCACATCCCCGACCGCCCCGCGGTGATCATCGGGGCCGCTACGGTGCTCCCATGCCCGCACTCGATCCCGGCCGTACCGCGCTCGTCCTCGTCGACCTGATGGAGCGCATCGTCGCGCTGCCCCGCCCCCCGCCCCGGCACCGAAGTCCTCGCCGCGGCCGGCCGCCTCGCCGACGCCTTCCGGGCCGCCGGCGCGCCCGTCGTCCACATCCGGGTCGAACGGCCGGGCGTCGACACCCAGCCGCCCGGCAGCGAACTCGTCGCCGCCCTCGTCCACGACGGCGACGCCGTCGTCGTCAAGCGCAGCATCGGGGGCTTCCAGGACACCGGCCTCCACGAGCTCCTCCAGAAGCACGGCGTCGACACCGTCGTCTTCGGCGGCATCGCCACCAATCTCGGCGTCGAGTCCACCGCCCGCGCCGCCGGCGACCTCGGCTACGACCTCGTCTTCGCCGAGGACGCCATGACCGCCCTCACCGCCGACGAGCACCGCGCCTCCGTCCAGCTGGACTTCCCGCGGCTCGGCACCGTCGCCCCCGCCGACGCCATCACCCTCGGCGGGGCCGCGTGACCCGGGTGCCGATACGTTACGGGGCCCGCCCCTGCTCCCTGGTCGTCTGCCGCGGCTGCTGCTGCGGCGACGCCCGGAAGAACCCCGGCATGGACCACGACGGGCAGCTGGCCCGGCTGCGGGCGGCCGCCGCGGCCTCGGCCGGCCGGCTGATCGTCCGTACCAGCGACTGCCTCGGCCCCTGCGCCCAGGCCAACGTGCTCGTGGTCCAGCCGTCCACCGAGGGACGGCGACGGGGCGGGCGGGCCGCCTGGATCGGCTGGAGCGCCGACGAGGACTGCCTCGACGAGGTCCTCGCCTGGACCGCGGCCGGCGGCCCCGGCATCGCCCCGCCCCCGGCCACGCTCGAACTCCAGATGATCGACCCGCCCAAGAACTGATCGTCCGGACACCCCTCAAGGCGCCGTCGGCGTCTCCAGCGCGATCCGGTGCTCGCCCGCGTACACGTTCATGTCCCGCCCCCGCAGGAAGCCGACCAGCGTCAGACCCGACTCCGCCGCCAGGTCCACCGCCAGCGAGGACGGCGCCGACACCGCCGCCAGCACCGGAACGCCCGCCATCACCGCCTTCTGCGCCAGCTCGAACGAGGCCCGCCCCGACACCAGCAGCACCGCCCGCTCCAGAGGCAGCAGACCCTCGCGCAGCGCCCGGCCCACCAGCTTGTCCACGGCGTTGTGCCGGCCCACGTCCTCCCGCACGTCGAGCAGCTCGCCGTCCTCCGAGAACAGCGCCGCCGCGTGCAGGCCACCGGTCCGGTCGAAGACCCGCTGCGCCGCCCGCAGCCGCTCGGGCAGCACGGCGAGCAGCTCGGGCGTGAGCCGCACCGGGGGAGTGTCGGCGATCGGGAAGCGGGCCGTGGTGCGGACCGCGTCCAGACTCGCCTTGCCGCACAGGCCGCAGGACGAGGTGGTGTAGACGTTCCGCTCCAGGGTGATGTCCGGGACGGCCACCCCGGGGGCCAGCTGGACGTCCACCACGTTGTAGGTGTTGGAGCCGTCGTCCTTGGCGCCCGCGCAGTACACGATGTTCCGCACGTCGGAGGCGGTCGCCAGCACTCCCTCGCTCACCAGGAACCCCGCCGCGAGCGCGAAGTCGTCGCCCGGCGTCCGCATGGTGATCGCGATCGGCCGGCCGTTCAGCCGGATCTCCAGGGGCTCCTCCGCGACCAGGGTGTCCGGCCGCTCGTTCACCGCCCCGCCCCGTATGCGCAGCACGCGCCGTCGCTCGGTGACCCGTCCCATGGTCGCTGCACTCGTTTCTGTCGTGCGGGTGGCCGCTTTCCCGCGGCCCGCCCTGAGAGGCCTGACCGGCCCATTCTCCTCTTGTCACGGTCGGACAGGCACTTCGGGTGAATCTTGGTGGTTTACGTCACCTGTTACCCATCAGTCGCTGGCAAGACTGGGTGGTCCTGCCGCACGCACGAACACCGCACGACGAACCACCGATCGAAAGACCTAGGGGGTCCCGGGCATGACGGGCACTCGAATCGCCGCGCTCGGGCACTATCAGCCCGCCAAGGTGCTCACCAACCACGACCTGGCCGCCCTCGTCGAGACCAGCGACGAGTGGATCACCAGCCGGGTCGGCATCCGCACCCGGCACGTCGCCGGACCCGAGGAGCCGGTGGACGAGCTGGCCGCGCACGCCGCCGGCAAGGCTCTGGCCGCGGCCGGCCTCGGCCCCGGGGACATCGATCTGGTGCTCGTCGCCACCTCCACCGCGATCGACCGTTCGCCGAACACCGCCGCCCGCGTCGCCGCCCGCCTCGGCATGGGCTCGCCCGCCACCATGGACCTCAACGTGGTGTGCGCCGGCTTCACCCACGCCCTCGCCACCGCCGACCACGCCGTACGGGCCGGGGCCGCCCGCCGCGCCCTGGTCATCGGTGCCGACAAGATGACCGAGGTGACGGACTGGACGGACCGCACCACCTGTGTGCTCGTCGGCGACGGCGCCGGCGCGGCCGTCGTCGAGGCGACGGACACCGACACGGGTGCCATCGGCCCCGTCCTGTGGGGCTCCGTCCCCGAGATGGGCCACGCCGTCCGCATCGAGGGCACCCCGCCGCGCTTCGCCCAGGAGGGCCAGGCCGTCTACCGCTGGGCCACCCAGCAGCTGCCGTCGCTCGCCCGCCAGGTCTGCGAGCGCTCCGGGATCGTCCCCGAGGACCTGGCCGGCGTCGTCCTGCACCAGGCCAACCTGCGGATCGTCGAGCCGCTCGCCGCGAAGATCGGTGCGGTCAACGCGGTCGTCGCCCGCGACGTCGTCGACTCCGGCAACACCTCCGCCGCCTCCGTCCCCCTCGCCCTCGCCAAGCTCGTCGAGCGCGGCGAACTCCCCTCCGGCGCGCCGGTCCTGCTCTTCGGCTTCGGCGGCAACCTCTCCTACGCGGGTCAGGTCGTCCGGCTGCCGTAGGTCCCATCTCCTATACTCCAAGCGGTCGTTGAGCCGTCGGACGGGGGAGAGATGGTCGAGGCCGCGGAGCTCGCGTCGACACCGGGCGAGGCCTGGCTCGTACTGATCGGCGCCGCCCTGGTGGTGCGCCTGGCGACGCTTCCGCTGCTCCTGCGCACCCAGCGCGCGTTCCGGCAGCGGGAGGCCGCGGCCTTCACGGGCGGCGGGCCCTCCGGTGCCGACTGGACGGCCCCGTTCGTCGAACGGGCGCTGACCGTGGCGCTCTGCGTCGGCCTGCTCGCCTTCCTCGCCAACGTCGACGAGCCGATCGACTTCGAGCAGCTGTCGATGGCGCAGTGGCCGGACAACCCGCTCGACCTCGGCAGCCTGTTCGGCGAGATCGCGGGCGCGCACGCCTATCTGACGCAGGACGCGAGCGTGACGGCGAGCGTGTTCGCGGTGCTGGGCGTCGTCCTGTGGTTCCTGACCCGGCAGAGCCTGCTGACCGCCGGAATGCCCACGGGACTGTGGGCCGCGCAGCGGACCCGCGTCCGGGTGATCGCCGGGTTCGTGCTGTACGTGGTGCTGCTCGTCGTCGTGCTGCCGGTGGGGGTCACCGCCGTGGCGCTGGTGTGCCAGGTCGTCGCGCTGGTGGCCGCCCGCAGGCAGCAGCCGCTCGTGAGCGAGGCCGGGGGGTCGCCGCCGTCGGTCGACGCGTCCGGCTCGCCGTCGGGCGTGGCGTTCGCGGCGCCGTCGGGCGAGGCCGCCGGACGGGCGGCCGCCGCCGGGCCGGACACCGGACCGAGCGCATCCGGCGAGCCGAGCGCCTCCCCCGAGCCGTCCGCCTCCGCCCGGCCGACCGCCTCTGCCGAACCGACCGCCGGTCCGAAGCCCTCGGGCGAGGAGCCCACCGGGGCGACTCCCACGCCCGCGCCCGCGCCCCCGCCGACTCCCACGCCCACGCCCACGCCCGCGCCGACCCCCGCGCCGCCGCCCGCCGCCGAGGCCGCCGCCTCCGCCGTACCCGGGCCGCGGGACGTCGCCCGGCGCGGGCCCGCGGCGGCGGCCGACTCGGCCCCCGCCGACTCGGCCCCCGCCGTCCAGGAGCTCTACCCGCACGAGCCGCGGACCATCGGCACCTACCGACTCCTCGGCCGGATCGGGTCCGGTGGCATGGGCACCGTCTACCTTGCGCGGCGGGACGGCTCCGCGACCCAGGTCGCCCTGAAGACCATCCACGCCGAGCTGCTCGGCAACGCCGAACTCCTCGGGCGGTTCGAGCGCGAGGCCGAGGTGCTGTCCATGGTCTCCGGGGCCTACACGGCCCGCGTGCTCGACAGCGGCGTGGACGCCGGACGGCCGTACCTCGCCATGGAACTGCTCGACGGGCGCCCGCTCGACGCGCACCTCCGCGAACTCGGCCCCCTCGGCGGCGCGCCGGCGCTCCGCGCGCTCGCCCTCGCCCTGGCGGCGGCGCTCTCCGCCGTCCACCGGCTCGGCCTGGTCCACCGGGACCTCAAGCCCGGCAACATCATGCTGACCAGCGCGGGGCCCCGCCTGCTCGACTTCGGCATCGCGACGATCGTGGACCGTACGCGGCTCACCGCGGCCGGCGGCGGGCCCGGCACGCTCACGTACATGGCGCCGGAGCAGTTCGAGGACGGGCCGGTGGGGCCCGCCGCCGACATCTGGGCGTGGGGCTGCTGCGTGGTCTGCGCGGTGCACGGCGACAGCCCGTTCGCGGCGACGGGCATCGGCGCCGCGTACCGCAAGATCACCGAGACCGGGCCCGAACCGGCCGCCCTGGCCGCGGTCGAGAGGATCGACCCGGGACTCGCGGCGGTCGTGCGGCGGGCGTTGAGTCCGCGGGCGCAGGACCGTCCGGCGGACGGTGCGGCGTTGGTGGCGCTGCTCACGGAGGGGCCCGGGAGCACCGTGCCCGACGGGCGGTCGCTCCACGACCAGGTCACCCAGGGCTGGCGCACCGTCAGGTCCCGTCTCGCCCCCTGAGGCCACCGGGGCTGGCGCGGCACGGTGGTGGGCGGCGTTCCCGCGCGGGGCGCCTCGGCGCGGCGGGGGCGACGTCCCGCGTGCCCACCCGTCCCGCCCTGCGGGCGACGGCCCGCACGGAGGCGGCGGAGCCGGTGGGGGGGATGACCCGTTCGGCGGAGAGCGGTGGCGAGGGGGTCCGGGCGCGCCTAGCTTCGATCGCGGCGAGGGTCTTCCACCGGCCCCCCTGCGGAACCCTTCCGCAATCCGCCCTCGCGTGATCGGGAGGACCATCATGCGCGCGATACGTGCCGCCGCCGCTGCCCTGCTCGCCGTCGCCCCGCTCACCCTCGCGGCCCCCACCGCGTCCGCGGAGGACGACGGCTTTCCCCAGGAGGGAACCGCGCACGGCGTCACGTCGTTCGGCTACTCCGTCACCCCCGAGACCGTCGCCCCGGGCGGCACGGTCACGCTCAAGTCCGACGGATGCGAGGTCCCCACCGTCACCGTCACCTCGGGGATCTTCGAGACCGTCACCCTGAACGAGGGCCGCCAGAGCACCGCCACCGTCGACTTCGAGGCCAAGATCGGCGCCCAGTACGAGGTCACCTTCGACTGCAAGGGCGAGCGCGGCACCGCGAAGGTCACCATCGACGGCGCCTCCACCGGCGCGACCGGCGCCCACAAGGGCGTGAAGGCGGGCTTCGGCAACAGCGGCTCCGCAGGCGTCGGCACCACCGAGATGGTGACCGGCGGCGTGCTGATCGCCGGCGCGCTCGGCGCCGCCGTGGTCCTCATGCGCCGCCGCCAGACCACCGGGTCCTGAAACGGCCCCTTCGCCCCGGTGTGACGAGGTCCGGGGCGAAGGGGCGCCACACCTGAGGCGTTACGAGCGAGGAGAGGGCGGGACGGCGTGCAGGGGTCGAACGGGCCGAACCGGCGCGGCGCCTGGGGCGTCGTCGCCGTCGTGCTCCTGGTGGGCGTACACCTCGTCCGGGGCGGTACGGGGGAGTGGCCGGCCACCGGGCCGCCGCAGCCGCTGGCCGCCGCCGCGCCGGGCGGCCGGGCCCCGGCCGCGGTCGCCGAGCCGCTGCCCGCCTCGCCACCGGTCCGCGTGCGGGTGCCGGGCATCCGGATCGACGCGCCGGTGGTCCGGGTCGGTCTGGACGCCGAGGGGTGGATCGAGGCCCCGCCGCCGGACGACCGCAACCTCGCCGGCTGGTTCACCGGCGCCGTCTCCCCGGGGGAGCGCGGCACGGCGGTCGTCGTCGGGCACGTCGACACCCCCGAGGGCCGCGCCGTCTTCTACGACCTCGGCGCGCTGGCCCCCGGCGGACGGATCGAGATCACGCGTGGCGACGGACGCACGGCGGTGTTCACCGTGTACGGCGTCGAGGTGGTCCCGAAGGAGGGGTTCCCCGCCGAACGGGTCTACGGCTCCACCGGCCGTCCGGAACTCCGGCTCATCACCTGCGGCGGTCCGTACGCGCAGGACGGCGGATACGCGGGCAACGTGGTCGTCTCCGCCCGCCTGACCGAGGTGCGCTCACCCCTCCGGGCCCCGTCGCCGGGGGCGCCGGGGCCCGGTCACCGGCATCCTCCGCGGACCTGACGTACTTCGGCAATGGACTGGACCTGGACCGGGTCGTGGTGGTCAATGGTGGTGTCGCGGGAGCCGGCGTCGGGGGGCGTCAGGCTCCCACCGGCACGTGCCACGCCGCCGCGCGCCGCGCGTCAGCCGATGCCCTGACGGTCCGCCTCCAGGGCGAAGTCCCGGTCCGCGGCCACCGGCACCGTACGCTCCACGAGCTCGACCAGGAGCGCGCGGTGCCGGAGCAGCGGCGCCCGGCGCTCCTCCGGCACCAGCGACAGCAGGTCGTCCAACCCGGCCAGCATCCGCCGCGACACCTGCGGACTGGCCGTCGCGCACCCCCGCAGCTCGGCGAAGCCGAGATCCACCAGGTCGGTCCACCCCGGCACGTCCTGCACGAGCCGCACCGCTCCGGCGCCGTTCCGCCCGTCCCGGTACGCCACCGCGCCGAGCGGCCGTCGGGCCACCGCCGCCAGGAACTGGGTGATCCGGTCCAGGCACTGCACGGCGGTCGTCGGGTCGTTGACGGCGGGGGAGAGCGCGCGCAGGCCGATGTCGGCGAGCTGCCGCAGCCCGAAGCCCAGGTCCTGGTGGAAGGTGCGCTCGATCCCCACCGACACGGAGGACGCGAGTCCCTTCGGGGCGGCGCCGCCGTGCACGGCCAGAAGGGGCGTGCCCGGCACCACGAAGTCCCCGGTCCGCGGCAGCAGCCGCAGCACGAGCCCGTGCCGCCGCGCCGCCCGCACGAGACGCGCCACGTTCACGTCGCGCAGCACCCCGGCCCGCCCCCGGTGCACCACGTGCCCGGTCACCGGTCCGAGCTCGCCGCCCCCGCCTTCGTCCCAGGGCATCTTCGTGAGCACCCGGAACGACTCCTGCGTGATCCGGTCCACCACGTGGCTCACCCGCATCAGGCGCAGGGTCGAGTTCACGTAGGCCACGAAGAGCAGCAGGCTGAGTCCCACCATCAGCAGGGTCAGGACCGACTGCAGCAGCGGCACGGTCGTGACGTGCCGAGGGTCGGTGTCGCTCTCGTACGAGGCGAGCACGAGCAGCGACAGCAGGAAGGTGGCGAGGAAGACCGCCAGGGTCGCCTTGGTGATCCGGCTCCGGACGAAGATCCGCACCACGCGCGGGCTGAACTGCCCGCTCGCCATCTGCACCGCCACCAGCGAGATGGAGAAGACCACACCGATGAAGGTCATCATCGCCGAGCTGACCGTCGTCACGACGGTCTGCGCGTCCTGGGCGATCGCGGCGAGGTCGGCGACGGCCTCGTACTCCCCCTGATCCTGGAGCGCCGCGACGATCGCCTGGTCGATCTCGGCGCACGCCCACCAGACGAGGAAGACGGCGACCATGGCCGCGACCGGGGCGAACCAGAAGGTGTCCCGCAGATGCTCCCGCAGCGGCGACAGCATCCGCGGCCTGCGGTACGAGGAGCCGGGCGGCGTAGGGGGAAGGTGACTCACCCGGCGCAGGCTAGGCGCAGCCGCCCCCGCGGGAGCGGCGACGCCCCGTGCGCCCCGCGTCGTACGCGGAACGGTCCTCCGGACGTACGAGCGGCCGGCTCCCCCCACTGACCACGGAAAACGCTGGTGAAAGGCACCTCGAACCCCTGGTAGAGTTATCCATGTCGCCGCGGGGAACACCGCAGCGGCAGACACCTTGTCCGGGTGGCGGAATGGCAGACGCGCTAGCTTGAGGTGCTAGTGCCCTTTATCGGGCGTGGGGGTTCAAGTCCCCCCTCGGACACCACAGAACAGGACCCCGACGAAAGTCGGGGTCCTTTCGCGTGTGCGCCGAGGTCCTCGTGTGTACGGGGCAGGGGCCGGCGAGACCCCGGCCCCGGGCTCGCCGTGCTACGCCGCCAGGCTCTTGCGGGCCACGACCAGCCGGCACTGCGGGCTGCCGTCCTCGCGCGTTCCCAGGGACCGGATCGGGCGGAGCTCCACCCGGAAGCCGGCCGACCGGAGGCGCTCGCGGACGTCCGCGAGGCGGAAGGTCCGGTAGTACATGACGAACGGGGGCCGCCACAGCGCGTTACGGAGCCGCATCACCGCGTCGAAGCCCCACAGCGTCCAGTACGGGGCGGAGCCCACCCGCGGCGGGGCCGGCAGGGGGAAGGCGAAGGTGCCGCCGGGCCGCAGGGAGGCGTGCACCTGCGCGAAGAGCGCCCGCTGCTGGGCGGGCAGGAAGTGGCCGAAGGCGCCGAAGCTGACCGCCAGGTCGAAGACCGGCCCGAACGGCAGGGCCAGGGCGTCGGCCCGTACCAGGGTGGCCGTGGGGTGGGCGGCGCGAGCCTCGGCGATCATGCCGGCGCTGAAGTCGACCCCGGCGATCCGGCCCGCGCAGACCGAGCGCAGCACCGGGAGCCCGGCGCCCGTCCCGCAGCAGACGTCCAGCCCCGAGTCGAAGGGGCCGAGCGGCTCCAGGGCGTCGGCGACGGCCGCGAGCAGGCGGTCCGGGGTGCGGAACGGGGTGGCGTCGAACTTGCCGGCGAGCAGGTCGTAGCCCTGCTCGACCGACGACAGTGCCTGGCGGGTCAGCTCACGGAGCGTGGGGCCCTCGGGGGAGAACATGCTTCGACCCTACGGTCTTCCGCCCCGTGTCACAGAGCACTGCGCACCTGTGGCGGCACGCTCCACGCCGGCGCGATCCCGGTCAGCTGGCAGATCAGCAGATAGAGGGGGATGGGCGGGGTGTACGGGGAGTCGCCGTCGGGGAGGTGGATCAGCCGCGGCCGGCGGTCCGGGATCACCGCGCCGGGGGCGTAGCAGGCCGGGAAGGGCCAGGTCAGGTCGTGGTCGGAGCCGGCCGGCACCAGCCACCACCACCAGTCGACGTCGGCGTAGACGCAGCCTTTGGCGGGCAGCCGGGAGAGGATGCGGAATCCGTAGCGGGCGGGGACGCCGACCGCGTCGCAGCCCAGGGTGGCGGGGAGGTCGACGGGCACGGGCAGCCGGGTCACGCCGAGGGGCGCGGGGGAGGGGGACCTGCCGGAGGGGTTCTCGGGGTTCTTGCGGGCGCGCGGGACGAGCAGCGTCGCCATGGACCTCAGCACGGCTCTCCCATGCCGTGCGCCAGCTCAGCCCAGACGATCTGTGCCGTGCCGTGGCCGGTGCGGTCCGCGCCCCAGGCGCTGCACAGCGCGTCGACGAGGATGAGTCCGCGGCCGCGCTCCTCCTCGCCGCAGTCCCGGATGCGCGGCCCGGCCGGGCCGCCCTCGTCGCGGACGGATATCCGCAGCCGCTCCTCGCCCTCGCGCAGTTCGCACACGAAGCGGGCGCTCGCGGTGTGCACGACGGCGTTGGTGACGAGCTCGGAGACGACGAGCGCGACGGTCTCGCGGATCTCGGTGTCGCAGCCCCAGAGGATGAGGCGCTCCTCGGCGAGCAGCCGGGCCCGGGCGACCGAGTCGGTGCGGGCGGGCAGCTCGAAGGCGAAGCGGCGGTCCTCGATGTGCGGTCGGGAGCGCTGGTTCATGACGCGGGGGCTCATGAGACCCGAGGGGTGCGCGTTACCAGAAGCCACGACCGATCCTCACAACTGTGGGCAGGAGGGAGTGCCGTACGCCCTCCGCGCGCAGAAGCGCACGACGCGTACTGGTTCACCGGAATACTCTGCTCCCGAGTCGGACACTTGGCAAGTGGCACTCTGAAAAATGCAGAGTGCTGTGTTCTCTCTGGCCGGGTTCGTGGCACACTCTCATCGAAATCAGCGCGTCGGGGAGGTCTTCAGAGTGAGCGAGCCGCGGTCCGCCCCCACGGTGGGACAGGTCGTCCTCGGCAAGCGTCTGCAGGATCTGCGCGAGCGGGCCGGCCTCAAGCGGGAAGAGGCCGCCAAGATCCTGCGGGTCGCTCCGGCCACGATCCGGCGCATGGAGACCGCCGAGGTCGCGCTGAAGATCCCGTACGTCCAGCTCCTGCTGAAGGCGTACGGCATCACGGACTCCGAGGCCGAGGGCTTCGTCGCCCTCGCGGAGGAGGCCAATCTCCCCGGCTGGTGGCAGCGGTTCCACGACGTGCTGCCCGGCTGGTTCTCCATGTACGTGAGCCTGGAGGGGGCCGCGAGCCTCATCCGGGCCTACGAGCCCCAGTTCGTCCCCGGTCTGCTGCAGACCGAGGAGTACGCCCGCGCCATTCTGCGCAGCGGGGCCGTCGGCGGCAGCGATGCCGAGGAGACCGAGCGTCATGTAGCCCTCCGCATGGAGCGGCAGTCCCTCCTGACCAGGGAGGACGCGCCCAAGTTCTGGGTGATCATGGACGAGACGGTCTTCCGCCGACCGGTCGGCGACGGGCCCGAAGTGATGCGCGCCCAGCTCGACCGGCTGCTCGAAGCGTCGGAGCTGCCGAACGTCACCCTGCAGATCGCGGAGTTCCGGTCCGGCCACCACCCCGGCACCTACGGACCGTTCGTCCTCTTCCGCTTCGCCATGCCCGAACTCCCGGACATGGTCTACAGCGAGTACCTGACCGGCGCCGTCTACCTCGACGCGCGCCCCGAGGTGGCCTCCCACCTCGAGGTCATGGACCGCATGGCGGCCCAGGCCGCGACTGCACAACGCACGAAGGAGATCCTCCGGGATCTCCGCAAGGAGCTGTGAATGGATCGCATATACAACGGCATGCCCGCCGCTGAGCTCGGTGCCGAGGGATGGCACAAGCCGTGGAGCGGCGGGAACGGGGGCAACTGCGTGGAGGCCATGAAGCTGGCCGACGGCAGGGTCGCCGTGCGACAGTCCGCAGACCCTGAAGGACCAGCGCTGATCTACACCCACGGCGAGATCGCCGCGTTCATCCAGGGGGCGAAATCCGGTCAGGCTGACTTCCTGCTCACCTGAACCCTTCCGCCCCACCCCTCACATCGCGTAACTCTTGCTGTACGCAACACCGTTCGTCCCGCCGAGGAGAGGCCCGATGACCCAGGAACCCGCATCACCGCAGAGCGGCATACGCATCGACACCAGCAAGCCGCATCCCGCGCGCATGTACGACTGGTTCCTGGGCGGCAAGGACAACTACCCCGTGGACGAGGAGATGGCCCGCCAGCTCCTCACCGTCGACGCCCGCGGCCGGGACATGGCCCGCGTCAACCGGGCCTTCATGCACCGCGCCATCCGCTGGCTGAGCGCCGACGGCGTACGGCAGTACCTGGACGTCGGCACCGGGATCCCGACCGAGCCCAACCTGCACCAGATCGCGCAGGCGGCCGCGCCGGAGTCCCGGATCGTCTACTGCGACAACGACCCGATCGTGCTCGCGCACGCCGCCGCGCTGTTGCGCTCGACCCCGGAAGGGGCCACCGAGTACATCCAGGCGGACGCCCGTGACCCCGAACTGATCCTCGAAAGGGCCGGAAAGGTCCTTGATTTCGACCAGCCCATCGCCCTGTCGATGCTCGCGCTGCTGCACTTCGTCGGCGACGAGGACGGCGCCTACGAACTCGTCGGCAAGATCGTCGACAAGCTCGCCCCGGGCAGCTACCTCGTCCTCTCGCACGTCACCGGCGACTTCGACCCGGAAGGCGCGGCGAAGGCCGCCGCCATGTACAAGGCGCGCGGCCTGACCCTGCGGCCCCGCTCGCGCGACGAGCTGGCCGCGTTCTTCGACGGCCTCGACCTGGTCGAGCCCGGCGTCTCCCTCACCGCCGAGTGGCACCCGGAGCTCGGCGAGCCCGTCCCGGTCCAGGGCGACGACCCCATCCCGGGCTGGGCCGCGGTCGGCCGCAAGCGCTGACCGCACCCCGTACGCGAGGAGAGGCCCCCGCCGGCACCGGCGGGGGCCTCTCCTCGTGCCCGTACGTTCAGGCCTCACGGCCTCGGGGCGCCGCGGCCTTGCTGCCTCGCGGCTGAGGGTCCTCGACTCACGGCCTGACCAGCGTCACCAGGAAGCTGTGCGCGCGGCCGACGTTCCCGGCCGCGTCGACCGTGCGGTACTCCACGGTGTGCGTGCCGTAGTCGGGCGTCGCGTCGTCCCACGGCACCGCCCGGCTCCGGCCGAGCTTGCCGTAGACGAGGTCGTCGATCACCGTGCCCGAGGGCGAGAAGCGGAACGGCGCCGCCGCGTCCGTCGGCCAGCCGTAGTACGTGTACCAGCCGTCGCCGTCCACCCGGAACTGGCTCACCACGGCACCCTGCTGGTCGTCCCGCGCGGTCAGCCGCAGGGTGAACTCCTTGTCGTAGACGTACTCGACGGGCCGCCCCGGCCGGTGCACCGTCCGCAGCGGGGGCGACAGCTCGTACGCGGCGGAGGCGGCGAGCGCGTCGACGGTCCACCGCAGCTCCTGGCGCGTGCCGGGGACGCGGGCCGTCAGGGAGTGGGTGCCGGGGGCCAGGCGCAGCGAACGCAGGTCCAGGTCACGGTCGTTGCCCGGATTCGGGACCGTCCGCCCGTCCAGGCTCCAGCGCACGTCCGGCGTCCGGCGTACCGGATGGGTGGTGTCGGCGTGCACGACGGACCGCGCCCCGACCGGGGCGGTGGTCGCCGTGTGCCCGGTGAACGCCGTCGGCGTGGCGTCGTCCGGCGTGCGGAGCGCCGGGTCGACGGTCCACTTCACGGTACGGGTCAGCGCGGCCGAGGCGCGCACCGCGGGGTCGCGGACGAACGGGGTCGGATCCGTGACCGTCGCCGTCAGCGCGTAGGGGCGCCCGGGGGAGAGGCCCAGGGCGCGCAGGTCGACCGTCCGGGCTCCGTCGGTCTTCAGGGGCCGGCCGTCGAGCCGCCATTCCACGCCGAGTTCGCCGCCCAGCGGATGCAGGGTGTCGACCCAGACCGTCCGGTCGGCCCCGATCGGCGTGTCGTTCGGGGTGTGGTCCTGGACCAGGTTCACCTTGGCCGAGATCGCCTGCACCATCACCTCGCGCTCGACCTGGTCGAAGGCGTAGCCGAGGGTCTTCATCATGGAGTGGCGGCTCGGCCGCCAGACGCCCGTGGTGCTGTAGAGGCCGCCTTCGTGCCGGCCGATGACGCCGCCCGACTCGCTCTCCTCGCCGAGCCAGCGCCACCACTTGGCCCGCTGTTCCCGCATCTGCCGCTCCGTCAGGAGCGTGTGATGGACGGAGGCCGGCTCGGTGGCGTCGGTGTACGCGCCGCCGGGCACACCGCGCCCGTAGTAGTCGTACTCGTCCTGGAGTCCGCCGAGCGAATGGCCTATCTCGTGCGGGGTGATCAGCGCCGAGAGGGCGTTGCCGCCGGACGCGGTCGCGTAACTGCCGCCCGCGCCGCCGTAGGTGGAGCTGTGGGCGAGCGCCACGATCTGCCGGTTCGCACGGCTGGTGCCCGGCACCAGGTCGGCGTACCCGGCGGCCTTCGCGCCGTCGACCGTGAGCAGCCGCTGCACGCTGCCGGCGTTGCAGCCGCCCCAGAACCCCATGCCGAGCGCGGTGTCACGGGCCGGCGCGTCGAGCCCCGGATCGCAGTCGACGCCCGACTCCCGCGACGGCACCTCCACCGCCCACACGTTGACGTACGAGCGGTACGAGGCGAACGGCTCGATGCTCCACAACATGCTCAGATGCCGTTCCAGGTCCGCCCGGAAGGCCGGCATCTCCTCGGCCGTGTACCCGTCACCCATGATCACCAGATTGAACCGCCGATCGGCGGGCCCGGTGGTCTGGACGGGCACGACGGTGGCCCCGCCCGTCTCGGCGGCGGCCGGACTGCCGACGGCCGCGGTGCCCGTGCTCACCAGGCCCGCGGCCAGCAGACAGCCCGCGACGAGCCGGGCCACTCCTCCTCGAACACGCCTGCGGCGCAGTGACGTCATGGGGCGCGAGCCTAGGCCGCGCCCCCGGGGCCGTAAAGATGTTCGTCAGTCGTCCATCTCAACGACGGAGGTACGCCAACCCCGCGTGCTCCGCGGTGTAGCCGTCGACCAGCCGGCGGGCCACCGTGACCGAATCGACCAGCGGATGCAGCGCGAAGGCCTTGACGGCGGTCGCCCGCGAGCCGCTCTCCGCCGCCGCCAGCACCTCCCGCTCGACCGCCTTCACCGCCGTCACCAGGCCCACCGCGTGATACGGCAGCGGCTCCACGGACACCGGATGGGCGCCGGCCGCGTCCACGAAGCACGGCACCTCGATCACGGCGTCCGCGTCGAGCACCGAAAGGGTCTGCCGGTTACGGACGTTGAGGATCAGGGTGGCCCGCTCGTTGCGGGCGATGGCCCGCATCAGGGCCAGCGCCACCTTCTCGTACCCGCCCGACTCCAGGTCCGCCTCGTCGCGCTCCCCGACCCCGGCCGCCTCCCGGTTGTGCGCCATGTAGGTCGCCTCCCGGTCGGCGAGCACCCGGTGCCAGGTGTCCAGCGGAGGAGTGTCGGGCTTGCCCATCTCCGCGTAGAAGCCGTCCTGCTGGTCGAGCAGATAGGCGCCGCGGGTCCTCTCCGCCTCGCGGTAGGCGCGGACCGCCTCGCGGTTGAAGTAGTAGTAGTGGAGGTACTCGTTGGGGACCGCGCCCAGCGAGCGCAGCCACTCCGTCCCGAAGAGCTTGCCCTCCTCGAACGAGCCCAGCAGCGCGTCGTCCTCGAACAGACGCGGAAGTACGTCGTGTCCGCCGACCTTCAACCCCCGCAGCCAGCCGAGGTGGTTGAGGCCCACGTAGTCGATCCACGCCTCGTCCGGGTTCGTGCCGAGCACCCGCGCCACCCGCCGGCCGAGCCCCACCGGGGAGTCGCAGATGCCGATCACCCGGTCGCCGAGGATCCGCGACATCGCCTCGGTGACCATGCCGGCCGGGTTGGTGAAGTTGATGACCCAGGCGTCCGGCGCGAGTTCCGCGATCCGCCGCGCGATGTGCGTCACCACGGGAAGCGTCCGCAGGCCGTACGCGACACCGCCGGCGCCCACCGTCTCCTGGCCGAGCACGCCCTCGGCCAGCGCGATCCGCTCATCGGCGGCCCGGCCCGCGAGCCCGCCCACCCGGATGGCCGAGAAGACGAAGTCCGCGCCGCGCAGCGCCTCGTCGAGATCCGTCGTCGCGCTCACCACCGGCGCGTCCGGCACGCCCGCGCCCTGCTCGGCCAGCACCCGGGCGATCGCCGACAGGCGCCCGGCGTCCAGGTCGTGCAGCGTGACATGGGTGACCCGTCCCTCGGCGTGGTCGCCGAGGAGGGCGCCGTACACCAGCGGCACCCGGAATCCGCCGCCTCCGAGAATCGTCAGTTTCATGCTCGAACGCTACCGGGCGTCGTAGTAGTGCACCGGGCTTCGGTCCGGCGGCGAAGCGGTTCCTTGTCGTGTTTCGTCGCGAAACCGGATGGGCGGAGCGACGAAGCACGGTGACGAGTAGTGCGAATGTTCTGATACTCGACCATGGGGCGACTTCAGTACGGTGATCGCATGCAGCTTCGGTACAGCTTCCGCCTGTATCCGAACGGGCCTCAGCGTTCTCAGGTCTGCTCCGTGTGCGGCGTCAAGGACGGTCCCAAGCCCCTGCACATCCGCGTATGGGAGTGCGGGGCGTGCGGGGCCGTCCTGGATCGGGACATCAACGCGGCGGTCAACGTCGCCAAGGCCGCCGGACTGGCGGTATCAGCCCGTGGAGCGCAGATGAGACCGGGGTTCGTCCCGGCACAGCGCGCAGAAGCGGGAACCCACCGAGACGGTCAGCCGACCGTGGCAGGAATCGACGTGCTGTGGCGCGGGGAGCGGAAGTCAATCGGATGCACGTACTGAGCAGCAGGATTCTGCTCCGCCCGACCGACCCCGAGCGCTCCCGCCGCTTCTACGGCGAGACGCTCGGCCTCGCCGTCTACCGCGAGTTCGGCACCGGCCCCGACCGCGGCACGGTCTACTTCCTCGGCGGCGGCTTCCTCGAACTCTCCGGCCGCGCCCCCGCCGCGGCGCCGGCGCCCGAGCTCCGCCTCTGGCTCCAGGTGGCCGACGTGCGCGCGGCCCGCGAGGAGCTGCGCGGCACGGACGTCACGGTGCTGCGCGAGCCGGTCACCGAACCGTGGGGGCTGGTCGAGATGTGGCTCGCGGACCCGGACGGCGTCCGGATCGCGGTGGTGGAGGTGCCGGAGGGGCATCCGCTGCGGTACCGGCCGTAGGGCGGGAAAGGGGGAAAGGGGGAAAGGGGACCCCGCGTGTCAGTTCAAGATCGTTTGTGCGCAGAATGTCCCGTATGGCGATGATGAACATGCCCGAAGCGGCGGCGATCGGCGATGCCGAGGCGATCAGCGGCACGCTGGCCCGGGCCTTCGACGACGATCCGATGATGCGCTGGTTCTTCCCGGACGACGCCTCGCGCGAGGCGACCCTGGGGCACTACTTCTCCGCCCTCTTCACCCGCCAGTACCTTCACAACGGCGTGTGCGAGCGCACCGGGGCCGCGGCCGCCTTCTGGGTGCCGGCGGAGGCGCAGGAGAAGGCCGTGCCCGACGACCAGACCATCCGGCGGCTGGTGGACATCCTCGGCGACCGGGCCGGCCTCTTCCGCGAGGCCGTGGAGACCGCCGCCGTCCACACGCCCCCGGAGCCCCACTGGTCCCTGGCCCTGATCGGTGCCGACCCCGCCGCCCAGGGCACCGGCCAGGGCGCCGCGCTCCTGCGCTCGGGCCTGGCGAAGGCCGACGCGGCGGGCCTGCCCGTCTATCTGGAGTCCTCGAAGGCCGCCAACCTCCCGGTCTACGCGCACTTCGGCTTCTCCGTCCGCGAGGAGTTCCGGCTGCCCGGCGGCGGCCCGGTGCTGTGGGGGATGTGGCGCGAGGCGCGCTGAGCCGCACCCCGGCGGGGCGCCCGGCGCGCTGACCCCGCACCCCCGCGGGGCGCCCGGCGCGCTGACCCCGCACCTCGGCGGGGCGGCCGGCGGCCGGCACGCGACAATGGGCCCCATGTCCCGACGCAAGACCCGCCCCGCCCGTCCCGCCGCTCCCGCGCCCGCCGTGACCGAGGCCTCGCCGTGCCCGTGCGGCCTGGAGGCCCCGTACAGCGCGTGCTGCGGCCGCTTCCATGCGGGCCCCGCCACCGCTCCCACCGCCGAACTCCTCATGCGCTCGCGCTACAGCGCCTTCGTCGTCCGCGACGAGGCCTACCTCCTGCGCACCTGGGACCCGCGGACGCGCCCCGCCGAGGTCGACTTCGACCCGGCCATGCGGTGGTCGGGCCTCGCCGTCGAGGAGACGGGCGACGGAACGGCCTTCCACCAGCAGGGCACCGTGACCTTCCGGGCCCGCTTCACGCACGGCGGGGTGCCGGGAGAACTGCACGAGCGAAGCCGGTTCGCGCGGCACGAGGGCGCGTGGGTGTACGTGGACGGGGACTTCCTGGACTGAGGCGGAAGGGATCGGATATCAGACACCGGATATTGGATATCGGATATCGGGTGTCGGGTGTCGGGTGTCGGGTGTCGGATGTCAGGTGTCGGGTGCCGGGGGTGGGGCAATGGATATCGGATCCGGCCTCATCTCGCCGTCGCGCCCACCGGCTCCCGGCCGGTCCGCGGCAGACCCTGCGCCAGGTCCTCCGCGATCAGCTTCTTCGCGATGGCGTCGGTGGCCGCCCGCAGTTCCGGACCGCTGGGGCGGCCGCGCTCCCGCTCGACCTGGGTGCTGAGCCAGTCGCCCCAGGCCTTGGTGATCACGTCCGCCTCCCGCTTGCCGGCCTGGGTGTGCGAGAGCAGGTTGCCGTCGCGGGTGAGGAAGCCCTCGTCGACCATCCGGTCGAAGACCGGGAGCAGCACCTCCGGCGGGACCCGGCGCCCCGCCGAGATCAGGCCCAGGCTGGCGTGGCCGACGAGCCGGGTGAACAGCTCCACCTGCATGACCGCCCACGCGCCGGCCGTGTCGAGCCGGGTGTCGGAGTCGGAGACGATGCGCCGCGCGGTGTCGTAGTCGGTCCTGCGGATGATCCGGCCGACGGAGAGCTCCAGGAGCTTGGCCGAGTCGCCGCTGGTGGTGGGGGAGGCGAAGCCCTCGCCCATGTCGGGGGCGGAGGCGCGGACCGTGTCGCGCAGCGCGACCTGCTTGAGGAACAGCGCGACGACGAAGCCGACGGCCGCCACCGGCACGGTCCACAGGAAGACGGTGTGCAGGGTGTCCGCGTACGCCTGCACGATCGGCTCGGCCACCGGTGGGGGCAGTCCGTGCAGACCGGACGGGCTTTGCGCGGCCTTCGCGACGCCCGCCGGGTCCAGGCCGAGGCTCGCGGCGCGCGCCGACGCCTCGCCGACGCCCTCGGTGAGGTTCGGCTTGAGGGCGTTGGTGTAGATGGTGCCGAAGACGGCGGTGCCGAAGGAACTGCCGAGCGTACGGAAGAAGGTGACGCCCGAGGTGGCGGTGCCCAGGTCCGCGTAGTCGACGGTGTTCTGCACGGCGATGGTGAGGACCTGCATGCACAGGCCGATGCCGACGCCGAGCACGAACATGTAGAGCGACTCCAGCCATGTGCTGGTCCGCGGGCCCATCAGGGAGAGCAGATAGAGCCCGAGGCCCATCACGAGGCAGCCCGCGACGGGGAAGATCCGGTAGCGGCCGGTCTTGCTGACGACGTTGCCGCTGAAGA
The DNA here is from genome assembly GCF_044544925.1 of Streptomyces sp. NPDC053431. NCBI lineage: Bacteria > Bacillati > Actinomycetota > Actinomycetes > Kitasatosporales > Streptomycetaceae > Streptomyces > Streptomyces sp. NPDC053431. Next base: position 301,388 of record NZ_JBITXX010000008.1, read on the forward strand.
TCGACGCGATGAGCAGGCCGACGACCATGGGCAGCGTGCGGATGCCGGAGATCGTCGCCGAGTCCCCGTCGACGTACTGGAGATAGGTCGGCAGAAAGGTCATCGCGCCGAGCATCGCGAAGCCGACGACGAAGCTGAGCACCGAGCAGACGGTGAAGACCGGATTGCGGAAGAGGCGCATGGGCAGCATAGGTTCGGCCGCCCGGGTCTCGACCCAGCAGAACAGCGCGAGCGCGAGCAGGCCCCCGGCGAAGAGCCCGATGATGACGCCCGAGCCCCAGGCGTACTCGTTCCCGCCCCAACTCGTCGCCAGGATCAGCGCGCTGGATCCGACCGCCACGAGCGCGATGCCCAGGTAGTCGATGACCGGGCGGCTCGCCGAGCGTACCGAGGGGATGGTGCGGGCGGCGGCGACGACCACCAGGATCGCGATGGGGACGTTGACGTAGAACGCCCAGCGCCAGGTCAGATGGTCGGTGAAGAGGCCGCCCAGGAGCGGTCCGATCACGGTCGACACGCCGAACACGGCGCCGATCGCGCCCTGGTACTTGCCGCGTTCGCGCAGCGGGATGACGTCGGCGATCAGTGCCATCGAGGTGACCATGAGGCCGCCGGCGCCGATTCCCTGCAGACCGCGCCAGACGATCAGCAGCGTCATGTTGGTGGCGAGTCCGCACAGGAACGAGCCGGTGATGAAGACGATCGCCGAGATCTGGAAGATCACCTTGCGGCCGAACAGGTCGCCGAACTTGCCGACGAGGACGGTGGCGACCGTCTCGGCCAGCAGGTACGAGGTGACCACCCAGGACATGTGGGCGGCGCCGCCGAGGTCCGCGACGATGGTCGGCAGCGCGGTGCCCACGATCGTCTGGTCCAGCGCGGCCAGAAGCACACCGAGCATGATCGTGCCGAAGACGATGTTGCGGCGTCGGCTGTCGAGCACCGGGGGCTCGGCGGCGGGGGGCGCGGGCGCTGCTTCGCTGGTGGTCGTCACTCTCGCAGCGTCACACCGGCGGCCGTGTCCCGCATGCGCAGTACACCCGAACCGGTGCGGCGCCGGGCCCGCGCCCCGAACGGCCGAAGGGCCTCAGTAGCCCGGGCGGACCGGCAGCTGGGGGTGGTGCTTGGCGAGGATCTTGTTGGCCCGGGCGAGGGCGGCCAGGGCGTGCTCGCGGTCGGCCCGGTCCTCGGGGCACAGCGGCCCGCGGAAGCGGTACACCTCGCGCGCCGCGCAGTCGGCGTCGACCTCGGCCTGGAGCACGTGCAGCGGCAGGCAGGCCCCGATGAGCGCGGCGACACGGTCGGGGATCGGCACGGGTACGAGAGGCGAGGGCGAGGCGATCACGGTCGGTCCTTGTGGGTCTCTGGGGTGGCGGAGGGTTTCTCCACCCTCCATACGTACCGGATCCCGGTGGCGGTTCGACGACGGCTCCGTCACCGCCGCGCAACAGCCGCGGGGCGCCCTCGGCGAGGCGTACGGACCGGTCCGCGGGTGCCCTGGGTGTTCCCGCAGGTGTACCGGGGTGCGTCCGTCCGATCGCCCGTCAGTTCACCGAACGCCAGCGCGAGGAGGGGCGGTTGCCGCCCGCGCGGATGTGGGGCATCTCACGCCGGGTCGGAGGCTTGACGATCTACGGGGCGCCCTTGCCGTGGGGGGCGGTCTACGACAGGACCTCGCCGAGGTCGTACGACACCGGCTCCTCCAGCTGCTCGTACCCGCACGACTCCGGCGTGCGGTCCGGGCGCCACCGCTTGAACTGGGCCGTGTGCCGGAAGCGGTCGCCCTCCATGTGGTCGTACCCGACCTCGCAGACCCGCTCCGGGCGCAGCGCCACCCAGGACAGGTCCTTCTTGCCCGACCAGCGGCTCGGCGCGCCCGGCAGCCGGGCGGACTCGTGCGCGGACTCGTCCGTCCAGGCCGCCCACGGGTGCCCGTCCGGCGGGTCCATCCGCAGCGGTTCGAGCTCCTCGATCAGCTCGGCGCGCCGCCTGGCGGTGAACGCGGCGCACACGCCGACGTGCTGGAGTGCGCCCTGGGCGTCGTACAGGCCGAGCAGCAGCGAGCCGACCACCGGGCCGCTCTTGTGGAAGCGGTATCCGGCCACGACCACGTCGGCCGTACGCTCGTGCTTGATCTTGTACATGAGGCGTTCGTCCGGGCGGTACGGCAGGTCCAGCGGCTTCGCGATCACCCCGTCGAGCCCGGCCCCCTCGTACTGGTCGAACCAGCGCGCCGCGAGCTCCGGGTCCGTCGTCGCGGGAGCGAGGTGCACCGGGGCGTCGACGCCGGCGAGCGCGGTCTCCAGGGCGGCCCGGCGCTCGCTGAGCGGGGTGTCGAGGAGGGACTCGTCGCCGAGGGCGAGCAGATCGAAGACGATGAAGCGGGACGGCGTGGTCTCCGCCAGCATCCGCACCCGCGACGCGGCCGGATGAATCCGCTCGGTGAGCCGGTCGAAGTCCAGCCGGCCGCCGTGCTCGATCACGATCTCGCCGTCGACGACGCAGCGCTCGGGCAGCCGCGCGAGCAGCGCCTCGGCGAGCTCGGGGAAGTAGCGGGTCAGCGGCTTCCCCGTGCGGCTGCCGATGAAGAGCTCCGAGCCGTCGCGGTGCACGAGCGCCCGGAAGCCGTCCCACTTGGCCTCGTACTGCATGCCGGGCGGGATCTTCTTCACGGCCTTCGCCAGCATCGGTTTCACGGGCGGCATCACCGGCAGGTCCATGCGGCGAGTCTAGAGACGATCTGGCCCGATATGCGCGCTATGGGCGCCCGGCCTAGGGTGACCGTCATGGCAGGCAAGGCGGCAGCGGTGGAGCTGGAGATCGGCGAACGGACCGTACGCGTGTCCAATCCGGACAAGGTGTACTTCCCCGAGACCGGCTACACGAAGCTCGACATGGTCAGCTACTACCTGGCCGTCGGCGACGGCATCACCCGCGCTCTGCGGGACCGTCCCACCACGCTGGAGCGCTACCCCGACGGCGTGACGGGGGAGTCCTTCTTCCAGAAGCGCGCGCCCAAGTACCTGCCGGACTGGATCCCCACGGCTCACATCACCTTCCCCAGCGGCCGCTCGGCCGACGAGATGTGCCCGACCGAGCCGGCCGCCGTCCTGTGGGCGGCGAATCTCGGGGCCGTCACCTTCCACCCCTGGCCGGTGCGCCGGGAGGACACGGACCATCCCGACGAACTCCGCCTCGACCTCGACCCCCAGCCCGGCACGGACTACGCGGACGCGGTCCGGGCCGCCCACGAGCTGCGGGCGGTGCTCGACGAGCACGGGCTGCGCGGCTGGCCCAAGACCTCCGGCGGCCGCGGCCTGCACGTCTTCGTGCCGATCCTGCCGAACTGGACGTTCACCCAGGTCAGACGGGCTGCCATCGCCTGCGGCAGGGAACTGGAGCGGCGGATGCCGGAACGGGTCACCATCAAGTGGTGGAAGGAGGAGCGCGGCGAGCGCATCTTCCTCGACTACAACCAGACCGCCCGCGACCGCACCATCGCCTCGGCCTACTCCGTCCGCCCCCGCCCGCACGCGCCGGTCTCCGCGCCGCTGCGCTGGGAGGAGGTCGACGACGCCGTGCCGCAGGACTTCGACATCCGCACGATGCCGGCGCGGTACGCCGAAGTGGGCGATGTGCACGCGGACATGGACGACCGGCGCTTCAGCCTGGAGTCCCTCCTCGAACTGGCCCGCCGCGACGAGGCGGAGCACGGCCTGGGCGACCTGCCCTATCCGCCGGAGTACCCGAAGATGCCGGGGGAGCCGAAGCGGGTGCAGCCGAGCAGGGCGAAGAAGAAGGCGAAGGCGGAGGGGGAGGCGAAGGCGGCGGGAGGGGAGCAGGCGGCGGGAGAGGAGTAGCGGGCCGGACCCCGCCGGGGCCCTCCGTGGTCGGCCGTCTCTCTCGGGACCAAAACAACACGAACGATCGTGCTAGCATTTTTCGCATCGAGGGGACGAACGAGGACGATCGAGGAGACCCGGCACCATGACGAAGGCCCTGCTGGTCCGCACCGCTCTCAACACCGCAGCCCGCCTCGCCCCCGGCCCGGCCGGGCGGGCCGTGTTCCACCTCTTCGTCCGCCCGGCCGGCCGCTCCCGGGTCAAGCCGGCCGAGGAGCGGCTGATGGCCGCCGCCCGGACCGACCGGCTGCCGGTGCGCGGCAAGGAGGCCGTCGTCTACGCCTGGGGCGACGGCCGGCGGCCGGTGCTGCTCGTCCACGGCTGGTCCTCGCGCGGCTCACGCCTCGCCGCCTTCGCCGAGGCGCTGCTCGACCGGGGATACAGCCCTGTCGCCTTCGACGCCCCCGGCCACGGCGACGCGCCGGGCCGCGCCACCAACATCATCGAATACCGCGCGATCATCCGGGAGTTGCACGCCCGGCACGGCGACTTCGAGGCTGTCGTCGCGCACTCCTTCGGGGTCAGCGCGGCCCTGTTCGCCCTGCGCGACGGCGTGCGCGCCGGGCGTTTCGTCGGCATCTCGGGCGTGGGCTCCTTCGCGCTGCTCACCGCCTGGTTCCAGGGTGCCTTCGGGATGAGCGACCGTGCCATGCGGGCGATGCGCCGCCACGTCGAGCGCCGGCTGGCCCCGGAGGATCCCGAGGTCTGGGAGCACCTGGAGGCCGGCTGGCGGCCCGAGGACCTCGACGCGCCCGTCCTGCTGATCCACGACGCGTCGGACGAGATGGTGCCGATCGCCCACGCCCATGTCCTCAGCGAGGCGCGGGCCGACCGTGCCCGGCTCGTCGTCACCCAAGGACTCGGCCACCGGCGCATCCTGACCGACCCTCAGGTCGTCGCGGCCACGGTGGATTTCGTGACGGGTGCCGTGCCGGATCAGACCGCCGGGGAGTCGACCTCGTCCCGCGCCGCGTCCGTGGCCTCCGCCCGCAGCCGGCGGGCGATGCCCCGTTCGGCCCGCGCGTAGGCGGCGGTGTCGCCGAGGAGCACGGACTGGGCGTTGGCCGACTCCATCAAGGCGATGATCTCGAAGGCGAGCTGCGGCGCGTCGACGTCCTCGACGAAGCCGCCGGCGAGCCGCGCCTCCTCGATCGTCCGCTCCACGTACGCGACCCAGTCGACGCGCGACCGCGCGACGGCGTCGTGGACCGGGCCCGTACGCGCGTCGAACTCCGCCGTGACCGCGTAGAAGAAGCAGCCGCCCCGGAAGGTCCGGCCGGAGGAGTAGGCGAGCCAGTTCCGGCACAGCGCCCACACCCGCCCCGGGCCCGGCGGCAGTTCGGCCAGCGGGAGGACGACCTCGCGGGCGAAGACCGCGGCGGCCGCCCGCACGGTCGCGAGCTGGAGCTCCTCCTTGGACCCGAACAGGGCGAAGACCCCGCTCTTGCTCAGCTTGAGTTCGGTGGCGATCCGCCCCAGCGACAGCCCCTCCAGCCCCTCGACGGAGGCGATGTCCATCGTGCGGGCCAGGACGAGTCGCCGCGTCTGGTTGCCGCGCTCGACACGTCCGTCCGTCTTGGTGCTGCCGCTCATGCGCCCATCGTACTGTCCGCACGACCGTGCGGACAGTCGCCGTTCGGCGCTCCGCTACGCCTGCGGGGGCTGCCGCTCCGAGGGCGGGAGCAGCAGCACCTCCAGGGCCCGCGCACACGCGCGCGCCTGCCCGAGGAACCAGCCGAGCCGGGCGTCCGTGAGCACCGCGGGAGCGGCTCGCAGCCCGAGCGCGAACCGGGCGAGCCCCTCGCGCCCGAGCACCGGTACGGCGAGCGTGCGGGCCTCGAGCGCGCACTCGCCGTCGTCCACGACGTACCCCAGCTCCCGTGTCCGGGCCGACTCGCTCCCCGGTGCGGGGGTTCCGTACGCGCGTCCCTGCCAGGCGAGCAGCACCATTCCGAGCGCCGACGCGTGCAGCGGGCGCCGCAGTCCCACCCTCGGGGTGACCGCGCCACCCGCCACGATCACCGCGTGCGCGCCGCTGCGCAGCGCCAGATCGGCGACCGCGCCGGTCCGTTCGGCGAGGTCGCGCAGCTCGGGGGCGGCCAGGTGCAGGCGCCGCTGGTGGTACGAGAGCCGGCCGAGCTCCGTGACCGCCGGGCCGAGCCGGTACCGCGCGGTGTCGGCGTCCTGCTCCAGGAAGTCGGCGGCGAGCAGCGTCCTGGCCAGGCGGTGCGCGGTCGACGTCGAGAGACCGAGCCGCCGTGCGAGGTCCGAGGCGCTCAGATCCGGCCCGTTGTCGTGGAAGGAGTGCAGCACGTCCAGGGCCCGCCGGACGGCCTGCGCCCCGGCCGGACCTGTCACGGTGCCGACCTCGGTGGTCATGTGTCCCGCCCCCGTCACTGCTCGTCCTCGATCCCTGGGACCGATCTCCGTGATCACTGCCCATGTCGGTCCCGCCGGTCGACCCCACGCTGCCACAGTGCGGGAGGCGAACCGGTGGGGTTACGGGGGCGGAAACACGCCGTTCATGATCACGCCGCCGGGGCGGCGTGCGGCGGGGCGGGGTGGCCGAACCGGGGAAGGGGGCAGGAAAACGGCAGGCCGAAACGGTCTCGCCGGTGTTCGGCGCGCCGCGTTGATCGGACGTTGATGGCGCGTTTAGGCCACGGGGGCAGTCTGTGTTCCATGCAGACCGACACGATGCCCTCCGCCCCGATCAGCCTCATGGACGCCGACCTCTCCTGGCAGGAGGACGCCCTGTGCGCCCAGGCGGGACCGGAGTTCTTCTTCCCGGCGCCCGGTTCCTCGACCCGCGAGGCGAAGCTGCTCTGCGGAGCGTGCGAGGGGCGCGTCGCGTGCCTGGAGTACGCGCTCACGCACGACGAGCGGTTCGGGGTGTGGGGCGGCCTCTCGGAGAAGGAGCGGATCAAGCTCAAGCGCCGCCGGGGCTGACCACTCCCCGGCGGCCCTCGCCGCTCCGTCAGCCCGCCGCCCGGGCCGCCATCCGGGCCTTGCGCGCCGCGAGCTTCTCGTCGAACTTCGACGCCTCGGCGTCCAGGCCGTTCAGGTACAGGCCCAGCTCCTCCTGCGCCTTCAGGCCCTCGGGGCCCAGGCCGTCGATCTGGAGCACCTTGAGGAAGCGGAGGACCGGCTCCAGCACGTCGTCGTGGTGGATGCGCATGTTGTAGATCTCGCCGATCGCCATCTGGGCCGCCGCGCGCTCGAAGCCGGGCATGCCGTGGCCGGGCATCCGGAAGTTGACGACCACGTCCCGCACGGCCTGCATCGTGAGGTCGGGGGCGAGCTCGAAGGCCGCGCCCAGCAGGTTGCGGTAGAAGATCATGTGCAGGTTCTCGTCCAGCGCGATGCGGGCGAGCATGCGGTCGCAGACCGGGTCGCCGGACTGGTGGCCGGTGTTGCGGTGCGAGATGCGGGTGGCGAGCTCCTGGAAGGCCACGTACGCGATCGAGTGCAGCATCGAGTGCCGGTTGTCGGACTCGAACCCCTCGCTCATGTGTGCCATGCGGAAACGTTCCAGCTCGTCCGGGTCCACCGCCCGCGAGGCCAGCAGGTAGTCGCGCATGACGATGCCGTGCCGGCCCTCCTCCGCGGTCCAGCGGTGCACCCAGGTGCCCCAGGCGCCCTCGCGGCCGAAGAGGGTGGCGATCTCGTGGTGGTAGCTCGGGAGGTTGTCCTCGGTGAGCAGGTTGACCACGAGCGCGGTGCGGCCGATGTCGGTGACCTTGGACTGCGAGCGGTCCCAGGCCTCGCCGTCCTCGAAGAACCCGGGGAAGTTGCGGGCGTCCGACCACGGCACGTACTCGTGCGGCATCCAGTCCTTGGTGACCTTCAGGTGCCGGTTGAGCTCCTTCTCGACGACCTCCTCCAACGCGTACAGGAGGCGCGCGTCGGTCCACCCTGCGGAACTGGCGAGGTGGGGAGAGGTGAGTGTCACGGGAACTCCTGGGGACGGAGAAGGGCATTCGAACTACCTACGGATTCGTAGGTTACGAGACCGTAGGTTAAGGCCCGATAAGGGGGTGGCCAAGACCGTCCCTGTGATGTCCGGTTACGTTGCGTTATGCGCCCTGCTCTGGTGCCTCGAAGGAGACCCAGGTCACGCGTTTGTTCCCCTGAGACCGGCGCGCGCGGTCCGTGACGGGCGGCTACTCAGAGCAGACGGCCGACCGCGACCGTCGCGGCGGCAGCACGGGGCTGCCGGCCGCGGCGGTCGCGTCGCACGGTGGGGAACGGGGGGCCTGGCCCCGCCGGGGGCGGCGAAGGGGAGGGCCCGCCTTCACCCCGCTGACGGGCCAGGACCGGGACGTCACTCCACCGTCTGACCGGTCTCCTCGGGCGCCCGCACCTCGAACCCCTCCCGGACGGCCTCGGCCGTCGTCGGCCGCAGCTCGCCGTCGAGCCGCAGCCAGCGGGTGATCCCCAGGGACTCCAGGAACGGCACGTCGTGGCTCGCCACGACCAGCGCGCCCTCGTAGGCCTCGAGCGCGGCCGTCAGACTCCGCACCGACGCCATGTCGAGATTGTTGGTCGGCTCGTCGAGCATCAGCAGCTGGGGCGCCGGCTCGGCGAGGAGCAGCGCCGCCAGCGTGGCGCGGAACCGCTCGCCACCCGAGAGCGTCCCGGCCGGCCGGTCCGCCCGGGCGCCACGGAAGAGGAACCGGGCCAGCCGCGCCCGGATCTCGTTGGCCGTCGCCTCCGGCGCGAACCGGGCCACGTTCTGCACCACGCTCAGCTCGTCGTCGAGCACGTCCAGCCGCTGCGGCAGGAACCGCAGCGGAACGTGCACCACCGCCTCGCCCGCGACCGGGGCCAGCTCACCCGCGATCGTGCGCAGCAGCGTCGTCTTCCCGGCCCCGTTCCGGCCGAGCAGCGCCACCCGCTCGGGGCCCCGCAGTTCGAACTCGCCGTCGACCCGGGCCCCGTACGGCAGCTCCAGATCGCGGAGCAGCAGCACGCCGCGCCCCGGGTGGACCGTCGTGCGCGGCAGCTCCACGCGGATCTCGTCGTCGTCCCGCACCGCCTCCACCGCCGCGTCGAGCCGCGAGCGCGCCTCGGCCAGTCGGTCGGCGTGCAGGGCGCGGTGCTTGCCCGCCGACACCTCGGCCTGTGCCTTGCGGCCGTTGGCGACGATCTTCGGCGCCACCCGGTTCTCGACGCTCTTCTGGGCGTAGCGCTTGCGCCGGGCCAACTTCTGGTGCGCTTCCACGAGTTCGCGCTTCTGCCGCTGGACGTCGGCCTCGGCGACCCGCACCATCCGCTCGGCCGCCTCCTGTTCGGCCGCGAGCGCCTCCTGGTAGTCCGACCAGGCGCCGCCGTACCAGGCGACCTCGCCGTCCCGGAGATCCGCGATCTGGTCGACACGTTCCAGGAGTTCACGGTCGTGGCTCACCACGACGAGCACTCCCGACCACGCGTCCACCGCCTCGTACAGCCGGCGCCGGGCGGTCAGGTCGAGATTGTTGCTCGGCTCGTCGAGCAGCAGCACCTCCGGCCGGGCGAGGAGCAGCGCGGCGAGCCGCAGCAGCACCGACTCGCCGCCGGAGAGCTCGCCGATCGTGCGGTCGAGGCCGATGTGTCCGAGACCGAGCTGGTCGAGCACGGCCAGCGCCCGCTCCTCCACGTCCCAGTCGTCACCGACGGCCGTGAAGTGCTCCTCGGCGGTGTCGCCCGCCTCGATGGCGTGCAGGGCGGCCCGGGTCGCGTCGATGCCGAGGACCTGGTCCACACGCAGTCCGGTGTTCAGCACCAGGTTCTGCGGGAGGTAGCCGACCTCGCCGGCGATGCGGACCGTGCCCGCCGCGGGGGTGAGCTCGCCGGCGATGAGCTTGAGCAGGGTCGACTTCCCCGAGCCGTTGAGACCGACGAGACCGGTCCTGCCGGGCCCGACGGCCAGTCGGAAGTCGTCGAAGACGCCGGTGCCGTCCGGCCAGGAGAAGGAGAGAGAGGTGCAGGTGATGAAGGATGGGCGGGTCGCCATGGGGGCCTCCCGGTTGCGAAGCGTGATGGTGGGCAACGCGTGAGACACCGGGGCGCGGGCGGGGAGAGGAACGGAGCAGCGCTCGTACGCCGAGGTCGAGGACGGCACACGCGGCGGCAGGGCGGCACGCGCGGCACGGTGTCTCGAAACCTCAGACGAGCAACGGCCTTCTCCGATCGGGCGACAACAGGGCCGGGGAAGACGTTACGAGCGGGCGTCGGAGGACCGCAAACGAATTACTGCGGAGGGGGCAGCGGCACGGCGGGAGCTACGGGTGCTCCTCCAGGAGGTGCGCCAGATCGGCGTCCCAGTCCAGGTACTCGTGCTCCAGCCCCGCCGGCACCAGGTGCTGCGAGCGCTCCAGGAAACTGCGCAGCTCCGAGGTGCGGACGTGGACCATGGCCACGCCCTCGGGGGCATGGAACTCGACCACCGTGCGGTCGTATCCGTACGGCCGGAGGCGTACGTCGCCGACGCCGGCCGGACCCTCCACCCCCTGCGCGAGCAGCTCGCGCGCGAAGGCCCAGGACACCTCGACGCCCTCGAGGGTCGCGGGCGGCGGGAACGCCATGCTCACGGCGTACGGATCCTCGCGGTCGTACCGGAGGGTCGCGGCGACCGACTCGATCCGTGGCGCGGACGCGACCAGACGGGCCTGCACGGCCTGCTCGATGACGGTGGACATGGGGCCAGCCTCCTGTCGCGCGGCTTCGTTCTCCGGGCTTCTCCCTGACACAAGGAGAGACGAACGGAACGGCCCTGACGTGCACTGGAAGGTGACGTGAGCTGTGTCACCACCGGCGGCACCGGCGGATCTCCCGAGGTCAGCGCTCCTCGGCGAGGTCGAAGTCGCCGCCCGCGCAGGGGCCCGAGTGATCGCAGTACGGCTGGTTGCCGGAGGCCCCGCAGCCGCACAGCACCGCCCGGACCTCGTGCCGCTCGCCCGCGCCGGCCCGTACGAGGAGGTCTCCGCGCATCACGAGCCGCCCGTCGGGCATCCGGCGCACGGTGGTGGGGGTCTCCGGAGGCTCGGCCGTGCCGTCCGCCGGGTAGTGGCGCAGCGCACCGGAGGGACAGCGGCGGACCACCTCTGCGACCAGCTCCGGGGGCGCCTGGTCGGGCTGCACCCAGGGACGTCTGCCCAGGTCGAAGACGCTCGGCAGGCCGTGGACGCACTCGGCGGCGTGCAGGCAGCGGCGGGGCTCGAAGGTCACGGTGATGCCCTCGCCGTCGTACTCCTTGAGCCTGGGCGGTTCGTCCGGGACGGGTTCGGTGCCGTGCTCCGTCATGCGTTCCAGCCTAGGCCCTGTCGTCGAACTCCGGTCGTTGCCCGGAGGGCGTCGCGGGGCAGGCGGGAGTTCGACGGCAGGGCCCAGGAAGGGGAGGGGGGTACGCACTCTGGACGGGATCTTCGCGGTGGGCTAGCTTCCGGCGCCATGACGTCCATGGGGAAGACGAGACGAATGACGGCGGCGGGACTGGCGGGGGCGGCGCTCGCCCTGGCCCTGACGGTCCCGGCCGTCGCCGACGAGGGCGCCGGGGCGCCGGCCGCCGGGACGGCGGCGGGGGCCGGCTGGCAGCTCACGCCCACCGGTACGGACGCCCGCTTCCGGGGCCTGGCCGCGGTGAGCCGGTCCGTCGCCTGGGCCGCCGGTTCCAAGGGGACGGTGCTGCGGACCACCGACGGCGGCACGAGCTGGCGAAACGTCTCTCCGGCCGGTGCCGGAGAGCTGGAGTTCCGTGACGTGGAGGCCTTCGACGCCCGGCGCGCCGTCGTCCTCGCGATCGGGGAGGGCGAGGCGTCCCGGGTCTTCCGCACCGAGGACGGCGGGGCGACCTGGACGGAGTCCTTCCGCAACACCGATCCGCGCGCCTTCTACGACTGCATCACCTTCTTCGACCACCGGCACGGGCTCGCGATGAGCGACCCGGTCGACGGGAAGTACCGCATCCTGTCCACCCGTGACGGCGGCCGGTCCTGGCAGGTCCTGCCGAGCGACGGCATGCCGGACGCGCTGCCGGGCGAGGCGGGCTTCGCGGCGAGCGGCCAGTGCCTGGTCTCCGCGGGGCCCAGGGACGTCTGGCTCGCCACCGGCGGCGGCGCGACCGGCCGGGTGCTGCACTCGGCCGACCGGGGCCTGACCTGGACCGCCACCGAGACCACGATCCCGGCGGGCGAGGGCGCCAAGGGCGTCTTCGGCCTCGCCTTCCGCGACCGCCGGCACGGCATCGCGGTCGGCGGCGACTACCGCAAGGACCAGCCCTCGCCGCGGGCCGCCGCCGTCACCGGCGACGGGGCCCGCACCTGGGCCGCGTCCGCCACCCCGCCGCCCGCCTACCGGTCGGGCGTCGCCTGGCTCCCGCACACCAGGTCGGCGGCCCTCGCCGTCGGCCCCACCGGAACGGACCTGACCACGGACGGCGGGCGCACCTGGCGCACCGTCGACACCGGCTCGTACGACACGGTCGACTGCACCGCCGACGGCGCGTGCTGGGCGTCGGGCGAGAAGGGCCGCGTCGCGCGGGCCCTGCTCCGCTAGGGCGTGTCGTCGGACTCCCGTCGTCGCCCGGGGCAGGCGGGAGTCCGACGACGGGGCCCGGCCGCCCGGTCAGGCGGGAGTTCCACGACGGGGACCGGCCGCCCGGTCAGGCGGGCAACTCGTCCCGGAAGCCCTTGAGTTCGTCCACCGTCTTGGTCGCGTAGAACTCCGTGACGCGGTACGCGCACACGCCCGCGACGCTGAACGGGTCGGTCGCCACGATCCGCTCGATCTCCGCGCGCCCGACCCCACCGGCCAGGATGATTCCGCCGTCCCGCGGGTTCTTCCGCCCGGAGGCCAGGAACACCCCGGCGGCGTACTGCCGCTCCAGCCAGGTGACATGTGCGGGCAGCAGCTCGTCCACCCGCTCGAGGGGCGCGGTGTAGGACAACTCCAGTACGAACATGATCGCCAGGCTACCGCCCTTCCCGGGAGGATCGGCCGCGCGTCCCGGCGGAGCCGGCCGCGTAGGGTGCCCCACCATGACGATCATCGAGATTCCCGAGGGATGGCCCGCCGACGAGGGTGCGGCGCTGGCCCTGCAGGAGGAACTGCGGGGGCGTTTGGCGCTGGGGGAGGAGGGGCCCGGGGTCGGCGAGGGGTTCGTGACCGGGGTCGACGTGGCGTACGACGACGAGCGGGACCTGGTGGCCGCCGCGGCCGTCGTGCTCGACGGGCGGTCGCTCGACGTCGTCGAGGAGGCGACGGCGGTCGGCCGGGTGTCGTTCCCGTACGTGCCCGGCCTGCTGGCCTTCCGCGAGGTGCCGACCGTGCTCGCCGCGCTCGGGCGGCTCTCCGCCGACCCCGGGCTGCTGGTCTGCGACGGGTACGGGCTCGCCCATCCGCGGCGGTTCGGGCTCGCCAGTCACCTCGGGGTGCTCACAGGGCTGCCGTCCATCGGAGTCGCCAAGAACCCGTTCACCTTCACGTACGAGCAACCAGGAGAGCGCCGGGGGGAGTTCAGTGACCTGGTGGCCGACGGCGAGGTCGTCGGGCGGGCGCTGCGGACCCGGGACGGGGTGAAGCCGGTGTTCGTGTCCGTCGGGCACCGCGTCTCGCTGGAGCGGGCCTGTGCGCAGACGCTGCACCTCAGCCCGCGGTTCCGGCTGCCCGAGACCACCCGGCACGCCGACTCGCTGTGCCGGCGTGCCCTGGCGGAGGCCCTGAGCACGGGGACCGGGTGACACCCGGGACGTCTGAGTACCCGTACGGATACCCGGGCCCGTCGCTCCGGCGGCAGAGTGTCCCGCATGACTTCCCCCGGCATGATCACCCCCGGTTCCGCCGCCCCCGGCCCGATCGGCACCCTGCAGTGCGTCGTCCTCGACTGCCCCGACGTCCTCGAACTGGCCTTCTTCTACCAGCGGTTGCTCGGCGGCGAGATCAACCGCCCGGACCCCCAGTGGGCGGTCGGTGACGCCTGGGCCACGCTCCACGACGCCTCCGGGGCCCCTGTGCTCGCCTTCCAGGGGGTGGCCGACCACCGGCCGCCGGTCTGGGGCGCGCCCGAGCAGCAGTTCCACATCGACGTACGGGTCGCCGACCTGGACGCCGCGGACGAGGCCGTGACCGCGCTGGGCGCCCAGCGGCTCGACTCGGGGGCGGGCGACCGGTCCTGGCGCATCTACGCCGACCCGGCCGGCCACCCCTTCTGCCTGGTCCGCCACTGACGGCGGGCGGGCTCAGCCCGCGTACGCCACCCGGAAGCGCAGGCCGGCCGCGCGCAGGCGGTCGAGCAGGGCGTCGCCCATCGCGACCGCCGTCGTGACCTGGCCGGAGGTCTTCGGCAGGTCGTCGAGCGCGAGGCAGAGCGCCGACTCGGCGAGCATCTTCGCCGTCTCGTCGTAACCCGGGTCGCCGCCCGTCACCTCGGTGAAGACACGCCGTCCGCCGCCCTCCCCGACGAAGCGGACGGAGAACCAGCTGCGGGCCCGCCGCTCGGCGCTCGGGCCCTGACCCGGCTCGTAACGGTCCATCAGCCAGCGGCGGACGGCGGGGATCTGGGCCGCCAGCGCGCCCGTGCTCACCGCCACGGTGCCGCCCAGGGCCATCGGCAGGGTCTTGACCGAGGCGTAGTGGCGGTAGCGGAAGTCGGGGCCGTAGCGTTCGAGCGCCCGGGCCGAGCGCGCCACCACCTGCGGGTCGAGCGTGGGCAGCGGCAGCGCCCAGGTGCCGGTCTCGCGGCTGAAGCGCGGGCCGCCGAGCGGGGCGCGGGCCCTCCGGGTCATCAACCGGGGCTCGTGCAGCCGCCGTTCGTGCGCGGCCCGCAGGATCTCCCGGCCGCGGCCGAACGCGGTCAGCGCCGACGCGAAGGTGCCGCCCGAGAAGATCGCTCCGGCGCGGACGAAGCCGTCGACCTGGAGCGGGACGCCCTCCGGCAGCTGCCCGACCGTGAAGTAGACGCCCAGGTCGTGGGGGACGGAGTCGAAGCCGCAGGCGTGCACGAGCCGGGCCCCGGTCTCCCGGGCGCGGCCGTCGTACCGTACGTACATCCGGTCGACGAACTCGGACTCGCCGGTCAGGTCCAGATAGTCCGTGCCGGCCTCGGCGCAGGCCGCGACCAGCTCCTCCCCGTACCAGACGTACGGGCCGACCGTGCTGGCCACCACCCGGGCGGAGCCGGCGAGTTCGGCCAGTGACGCGGGGTCGAGGGAGTCGGCCACGAGCAGCGGCAGCTCGGCGCAGCGCGGCCACCGCGCGGCGAGCCGCTCGCGCAGCGCGGCCAGCTTGCCCCGGCCGCGTCCGGCGAGGGCCCAGCGGCAGCCCGTCGGGGCGTGCTCGGCCAGGTACTCGGCGGTGAGCTCGCCCACGAACCCGGTCGCCCCGAAGAGAACGACGTCGTACGGCCGTGCGGCCGCCCCTGTCTCCATCCAGCCCCTCGCCTTCGCCCGCGCCGTCCCCCGGCGCGCATGTCGTCGGCGGACTCTAGCGGACGTCACCCGCCGGTGGACCCGGTGGTACCCCTGGGTAATTTCCAAGCGCTTGCTCGGCTCGGGGGCTTGTGCGGAGTGGAACGCGTTCCTAGCATCTCCGGTGTTACATCATCACTGTCACACCCAGCCTGGGGGCTCGATGACGACACCCCGCCCGTCCAGCGGCGGCCCGCTCTCCGGCGTACGCGTGGTCGAACTCGCGGGCATCGGCCCCGGCCCCTTCGCCGCCATGCTCCTCGCCGACCTGGGCGCCGACGTCGTGCGCGTCGACCGGCCCGGCGGCCCCGGTCTCGGCATCGACCCCGCGTACGACCTCACCAACCGCAACAAACGCTCCGTCCTCGTCGACCTCAAGGCCGACGGCGGCCGGGACACCGTGCTCGACCTGGTCGAACGGGCCGACGTCCTCGTCGAGGGCTACCGGCCCGGCGTCGCCGAACGCCTCGGTGTCGGCCCCGAGGCCTGCCTCGCCCGCAACCCGCGAC
Organism: Streptomyces sp. NPDC053431; assembly: GCF_044544925.1. Lineage (NCBI taxonomy): Bacteria > Bacillati > Actinomycetota > Actinomycetes > Kitasatosporales > Streptomycetaceae > Streptomyces > Streptomyces sp. NPDC053431. The sequence goes on from NZ_JBITXX010000008.1 coordinate 317,243, forward strand.
TCGTCTACGGCCGCATGACCGGCTGGGGCCAGGACGGCCCCCTCGCCCCCACCGCCGGCCACGACATCGGCTACATCGCGATCACCGGCACCCTCGGCATGATCGGCCCCGATCCGGACGGCCCGCCCACCGTGCCCGCCAACCTCGTCGGCGACTACGCCGGCGGCTCCCTCTACCTCGTCATCGGCGTCCTCGCCGCCCTTCGGCACGCCCGGGAGCACGGCGAGGGCCAGGTCGTGGACGCCGCCATCGTCGACGGCACGGCCCACCTCGCGACCATGATCCACGGCATGCTCGCGGCCGGCGGCTGGCAGGACCGGCGCGGCGTCAACCTGCTCGACGGCGGCTGCCCCTTCTACGGCACCTACGCGACCTCCGACGGCGGCTACATGGCCGTCGGCGCCCTGGAACAGCAGTTCTACGACGAGTTCGCGCGCCTCCTCGGCATCGAGGACGTCGCCCCCGCCCGCCGCGATCTCACCCGCTGGCCCGAGCTGCGCACCGCCGTCGCCGAGCGCTTCCGCACCCGTACCCGGGACGAGTGGACCGAGGTCTTCGCCGGCAGCGACGCCTGCGTGGCCCCCGTCCTCTCGCTGCGCGAGGCACCCGGCCACCCGCACCTCGCCGCCCGCGGCACCTTCGTCGAGCACGCCGGCCTCGTCCAGCCCGCGCCCGCGCCCCGCTTCTCCGCCACCCCGGGCACCGTCCGCACCGGCCCCGCCCGGCCCGGCGCCGACACCGCCGAGGTCGCCCGCGACTGGGCCGTACCCGCACTCGCACCCCACCCCGCCGAGAAGGAGCAGCAGGCATGAAGCGCCGGCTCTACACCGCCGACCACGAGGCCTTCCGTGAGGTGGTCCGCACCTTCCTCGCCAAGGAGGTGCTGCCGCACTACGCCCAGTGGGAGAAGGACGGCATCGTCTCCCGCGAGGTCTGGCGGGCCGCCGGCCGGCAGGGCCTGCTCGGCCTCGCCGTCGACGAGGAGTACGGCGGCGGCGGAAACCCCGACTTCCGCTACAGCGCCGTCCTCGCCGAGGAGTTCACCCGGGCCGGCACCCCCGGCCTCGCCATCGGCCTGCACAACGACATCATCGGCCCCTACCTCACCGCGCTCGCCACCGACGAGCAGAAGCGGCGCTGGTTGCCCGGCTTCTGCAGCGGCGAGATCGTCACCGCCATCGCCATGACGGAACCCGGCGCCGGCTCCGACCTCCAGGCCATCCGCACCACCGCCGAGGACCACGGCGACCACTGGATCCTCAACGGCTCCAAGACCTTCATCTCCAACGGCATCCTCGCCGACCTCGTCGTCGTCGTCGCCAGGACGACCCCCGACGGCGGCGCCCACGGCCTCTCCCTCCTCGTCGTCGAGCGCGGCACGGCGGGCTTCGAGCGGGGCCGCAACCTCGACAAGATCGGCCAGAAGTCCCAGGACACCGCCGAGCTCTTCTTCCACGACGTCCGCGTCCCCAAGGAGAACCTCCTCGGCGAGCTCAACGGCGCCTTCGTCCACCTGATGACCAACCTCGCCCAGGAGCGGCTCGCCATCGCCGTCGCCGCCATCGCCGGCGCCGAGCACCTCCTGGAGCTCACCACCACCTACGTGAAGGAGCGCGAGGCCTTCGGCCGCCCGCTCGCCCGGCTGCAGCACATCCGCTTCGAGATGGCCGAGATGGCCACCGAGTGCGCCGTCACCCGCACCTTCCTCGACCGCTGCATCGAGGAGCACGCGGACCCGGACGGACCCGGGCTCGACGCCGTCCACGCCTCCATGGCCAAGTGGTGGTCCACCGAACTGCAGAAGCGGGTCGCCGACCGCTGCCTGCAACTGCACGGCGGATACGGCTACATGAGCGAATTCCCGGTCGCCAGGGCCTTCACCGACGGCCGGATCCAGACCATCTACGGAGGAACGACCGAGATCATGAAGGAGATCATCGGCCGCTCCCTGCTCGCCTGATCCCGAGCCCGCCCGATCCCCGGGCCGTCCGATCCGGCGACCCCGACCTCACGCCCGACCCTCGCGCCTGACCCTCATGCGAAAGGCAACACCGTGACCACCGAAGCCTACGTCTACGACGCGATCCGCACCCCGCGCGGCCGCGGCAAGGCCAACGGAGCCCTGCACGGCACCAAGCCGATCGACCTCGTCGTCGGCCTCATCCACGAGATCCGCTCCCGCTTCCCCGGCCTCGACCCGGCCGCCATCGACGACATCGTCCTCGGTGTCGTCGGCCCGGTCGGCGACCAGGGCTCCGACATCGCCCGGATCGCCGCCATCGCCGCGGGCCTGCCCGACACCGTCGCCGGCGTCCAGGAGAACCGCTTCTGCGCCTCCGGTCTCGAAGCCGTCAACCTCGCCGCCGCCAAGATCCGCTCCGGCTGGGAGGACCTCGTCCTCGCCGGCGGCGTCGAGTCCATGTCCCGGGTGCCCATGGCCTCCGACGGCGGCGCCTGGTTCGCCGACCCGATGACCAACATCGCCACCAACTTCGTCCCCCAGGGCATCGGCGCCGACCTCATCGCCACCATCGAGGGCTTCACCCGCCGGGACGTCGACGAGTACGCCGCCCTCTCCCAGGAGCGCGCCGCCGCGGCCTGGAAGGACGGGCGCTTCGACCGCTCCGTCGTCCCCGTCAGGGACCGGGCCGGCCTCACCGTCCTCGACCACGACGAGCACCTGCGCCCCGGCACCACCGCCGACTCCCTCGCCAAGCTCAAGCCCTCCTTCGCCGACATCGGCGAGCTCGGCGGCTTCGACGCGGTCGCGCTGCAGAAGTACCACTGGATCGAGCAGATCGACCACGTCCACCACGCCGGCAACTCCTCCGGCATCGTCGACGGCGCCTCCCTCGTCGCCATCGGCTCCCGCGAGGTCGGCGAGCGCCACGGCCTCACCCCGCGCGCCCGCATCGTCGGCGCCGCCGTCTCCGGCTCCGAGCCGACCATCATGCTCACCGGCCCCGCCCCCGCCGCCCGCAAGGCGCTCGCCAAGGCCGGCCTCACCATCGACGACATCGACCTGATCGAGATCAACGAGGCCTTCGCCGCCGTCGTCCTGCGCTTCGTCAAGGACATGGGCGTCTCCCTCGACAAGGTCAACGTCAACGGCGGCGCCATCGCCCTCGGCCACCCGCTCGGCGCCACCGGCGCCATGATCCTCGGCACCCTCGTCGACGAGCTGGAGCGCCAGGACAAGCGCTACGGCCTCGCCACGCTCTGCGTCGGCGGCGGCATGGGCATCGCCACGATCGTCGAGCGCGTCGAGCGCTTCTGACCGCCCGGTCCGAACCCCTCTTACGGAGAAGCATCAGCATGAGCGAGAGCACCACCATCCGCTGGGAGCAGGACGAGACCGGCGTCGTCACCCTCGTCCTGGACGACCCGAACCAGTCCGCCAACACGATGAACCAGGCCTTCCGGGCCTCCATCACCGCGATCGCCGACCGCGCCGTGGCCGAGAAGGACTCCATCCGCGGCATCGTCTACACCTCCGCGAAGAAGACCTTCTTCGCCGGCGGCGACCTCAAGGACATGATCAAGGCCGGCCCCGAGGACGCCCAGGCGATCTTCGACGCCGCCATCGAGATCAAGAACGCGCTCCGCCGCATCGAGACCCTCGGCAAGCCCGTCGTCGCCGCGATCAACGGCGCCGCGCTCGGCGGCGGCTACGAGATCGCGCTCGCCTCCCACCACCGCGTCGCCCTCGACGCCCCCGGCTCCAAGATCGGCCTGCCCGAGGTCACCCTCGGCCTCCTCCCCGGCGGCGGCGGCGTCGCCCGTACCGTACGCCTCATGGGCATCACCGACGCTCTGCTCAAGGTGCTCCTCCAGGGCACCCAGTACAACCCGAAGCGCGCCCTCGACAACGGCCTGGTCCACGAGCTGGCCGCCACCCCCGAGGAGATGCTCGCCAAGGCCCGCGCGTTCATCGACGCGCACCCCGAGTCGCAGCAGCCCTGGGACGTCCCCGGCTACAAGATCCCCGGCGGCACCCCGTCGAATCCGCGGTTCGCCGCCAACCTGCCGGCCTTCCCCGCCAACCTGCGCAAGCAGCTCAACGGCGCCCCCTATCCGGCCCCGCGCAACATCATGGCGGCGGCCGTCGAGGGCTCGCAGGTCGACTTCGAGACCGCGCTCACCATCGAGAGCCGCTACTTCACGGAGCTGGTCACCGGCCAGACCGCGAAGAACATGATCCAGGCGTTCTTCTTCGACCTCCAGGCCGTCAACTCCGGCGCCAACCGCCCCCAGGGCGTCGAGCCGCGCAAGGTCCGCAAGGTCGCCGTGCTCGGCGCCGGCATGATGGGCGCCGGCATCGCGTACTCCTGCGCCCGCGCCGGCATCGAGGTCGTCCTCAAGGACGTCACCACCGAGGCCGCCGCCAAGGGCAAGGGCTACTCCGAGAAGCTGTGCGCCAAGGCCGTCGCCAAGGGCCGCACCACCCAGGAGAAGGCCGACGGGCTGCTCGCCCTCATCACCCCGACCGGCGACGTCGCCGACCTGGCCGGCTGCGACGCGGTCATCGAGGCCGTCTTCGAGGACACCGCGCTCAAGCACAAGGTGTTCCAGGAGATCCAGTACGTCGTCGAGCCCGACGCCCTGCTCTGCTCCAACACCTCCACCCTGCCCATCACCGTCCTCGCCGAGGGCGTCGAGCGCCGGACCGACTTCATCGGCCTGCACTTCTTCTCGCCCGTCGACAAGATGCCGCTGGTCGAGATCATCAAGGGTGAGCGCACCGGCGACGAGGCCCTGGCCCGCGCCTTCGACCTGGTCCGGCAGATCAACAAGACGCCGATCGTCGTCAACGACTCGCGCGGCTTCTTCACCTCCCGGGTGATCGGCCACTTCATCAACGAGGGCGTGGCCATGGTCGGCGAGGGCGCCGAGCCCGCCTCCGTCGAGCAGGCCGCCGCACAGGCCGGCTACCCGGCGAAGGTGCTCTCCCTCATGGACGAGCTCACCCTCACCCTGCCCCGCAAGATCCGCAACGAGACGAAGAAGGCGGTCGAGGAGGCCGGCGGCACCTGGATCTCCCACCCCGGCGAGATCGTCATCGACCGCATGGTCGACGAGTTCGGCCGTCCCGGCCGCAGCGGCGGCGCCGGCTTCTACGAGTACGGCGAGGACGGCAAGCGCGGCAGGCTGTGGCCGGGCCTGCGCGAGCACTTCACCAAGCCCGAGGTCGAGATCCCGTTCCGCGACATGCAGGAGCGGATGCTGTTCGCCGAGGCGCTGGACACCGTCCGCCTCCTCGAGGAGGGCGTCCTGACCTCCGTCGCCGACGCCAACATCGGCTCCATCCTCGGCATCGGCTTCCCGGCCTGGACCGGCGGCGTGCTCCAGTACGTGAACGGTTACGAGGGGGGCGTCGCCGGCTTCGTCGAGCGGGCCCGCGAACTGGCCACCACCTACGGCGAGCGCTTCAACCCGCCCGCCCTCCTGGTGGAGAAGGCCGAGCGGGGCGAGGTCTTCACCGACGGGGAGCGGTAGGACTCGGCGCGGGGCTCGGATCGGTCCTGAAGGCGGTCCTCAGCTCCTCGCTGAGCGACCGCTGGAAGGCGGTGACGAGGGCCTGGATCACCATCGGCTGCATGTGCGCCGAGAGCGACTTCATCGCGGTCAGGTGATCCGGGTCCTCACCGGTCTCCCGGTACGGGCTCCACACCTGCTCCCGGAACAGCCGGGCCAGCTCCTGCGCGGCCGCACGGGCGTGCTCCAGGAGCACGGTCCGCGAGGCCAGGATCGTCTCGTGCTCGATCGGCACGTCGAGCAGCTCCACGCCGAGCCGCAGCAGGGACCCGTCGAGCCGGAACACGTCCGGGTCGGGCCCCTTGTCGAGCACCCCCATCGCGGCCAGCCGGTCGACGTCCCGGTCCGCCAGCGGGCGCCCGGCCCGCCGCTCCAGCTCCTGGCGGGTGATCTCCTCCGCCGACTCGGGCGCCCAGGAGGCGACCAGGGCCCGGTGGACCGCCAGATCCCGGGCGCTGAGATCGGGCGGCAGCTGCTCCAGATAGCGTTCGATCGCGGCGAGCGTCATGCCCTGCCGCTGCAGCTCCTCGATGAGCGCGAGCCGGGACAGGTGCTCGGGCCCGTAGTGCCCGACCCGCCGCGGCCCGATCACGGGCGGCGGCAGCAGACCCCGCGTCCCGTAGAACCGCACGGTCCGCACGGTCACCCCCGCCCGGGCCGCCAGCTCGTCGACGGTATAGGTCGGCCCGCCGGCCCACCCCTCGCCCTGGTCCTCGTCGCTCGCCTGCCGCATGGTTCAACAGTATTGCTGTCTCACCAGCCATGTAAAAGAGTGGGGGCGAGGTGGGACAGCGACCCGGCGGCAACAGGACACACCCCGGCCCCTGGGGTATGCCTGTCCCATGGGTGCCCACCGGCGAGCCTTCCTCCCCCGCCTCTCCCGGCGCGGCGGACGGCTGCTGCTCGCCGCCCCCTTCGCGCTGATCGCGGCGGTCACCGCGGTGGACGTCCTGGTCCCGCCCGACGTCCATCTGGGGCCGTTCCTGATCGCCGCGCCCGCGGTGACGGCGTCCTTCGCGGGGCCGCGCATGACGGCGTTCGTGGGCGCGGTCGCGGTGCTCGCCCAGTCGGTGGTGGCGGTCGCCAGGACGAGCATCACCGACCTCAACCACACCTACCAGATCGTCGCGCTGGTCCTGATCTCGATCATCGCGACGTTCTTCGCCTACCTGCGCGAGCGGGACGAGAGCCGGGTGACGCGGCTGCGCTCCATCGCCCACGCCGCGCAGAGCGTCGTCCTGCGCCCGCTGCCGCAGCGCGCGGGGCCCCTGCGCATCGCCTCGGTCTACCTGGCGGCCGAGGAGGAGGCGCAGATGGGCGGCGACCTGTACGCGGCGGCCCGCACGGCGCACGGCACCCGGCTGCTCATCGGGGACGCCCGGGGCAAGGGGCTCGACGCCATCAGCGAGGCGTCCCTCGTCCTCGGCGCCTTCCGGGTCGCGGCCCGCCGCGAGCAGGAGCTGCCGGACCTCGTCAGGCACCTGGAGGCGGGCGTCGGCTCGGCGGAGGAGGCCGAGGGCGCGCCCGAGCCGGGAACCGGCGCCGACGACGCGGCCGGCACCACCGAGGAGGCCTTCGTCACCGCGCTGGTGCTCGACATCCCCGACCGGGAGCCGGTGGTACGGCTGGTGAACTGCGGCCACCCGCCGCCGCTGCGGCTTCGCGGGGGGCGGGCGGTCCCCCTGGACACGGGCGAGTCGAGCCCGCCGCTGGGCCTGTCGGACGTCCTCGCCGCCGAGTTGACGGTGGAGACCTTCCCCTTCGACGTCGGCGACGTCCTGCTGCTCTACACCGACGGCGTGGTCGAGGCCCGCGACGGCTCGCGTGCCTTCTACCCCCTGGAAGAGCGGCTCACGGCCTGGGCGGGACACGACCCGTCGGCCTTGCTCGGCCGACTGCGCGCCGACCTGCGCGCGTACGCCGGCGGGCACCTCGGCGACGACGCGGCCCTGGTCGCGGTCGAGCGCCTGGCGCCGGAGCCGTAGCGCGGCGCCGGGGAGAGGCCGGCTCGGGACCCACTGTCAGAGGGGGCCCGTACGGTGATGCCGTGATCGCGATCGAGTACGTACGGGGGGACGCCACCGCACCGCGGGGCAAGGGCGTCAAGATCGTCGCGCATGTCTGCAACGACCTGGGCGGCTGGGGCAAGGGCTTCGTGCTGGCGGTCTCGCGCCGCTGGCCGGAGCCCGAGGCGGCCTTCCGCCGCTGGCACCGGGAGCGCGCCGGGAACGACTTCGGACTCGGCGCGGCCCAGTTCGTCCAGGTGGAGCCGTACGTGTGGGTGGCCAATCTGGTGGGGCAGCGGGGGATACGGACGGGGCGGAGCAGCGGAGTGCCGGTGCGGTACGAGGCGATCGACGCGGCCCTCGGGCGGCTCGCGGACAAGGCGGCGGAGCTGGGGGCCTCCGTGCACATGCCCCGGATCGGCTGCGGGCTCGCGGGCGGGAAGTGGTCCCGGGTCGAGCCGCTGATAGCCGAGCGGCTGCTGGCGCGGGGGATACCGGTCACGGTGTACGACTTCGGGGCGTAGCGGGCCCCTGGGGCACCCCCGCGGGGGGACAGGCACGTCGAACGCTAGAGTCATGCGCCTGTTCGAATCAGGGGCATGACAGGGGGAGGGAAATGCAGGCGCAACTCAGGGAGACGGCCACGGAGTTGGCCGCGGTCCTGTGGCGGGAGCACACCGTCTATCGCGAGCGCGGCGGCGGTGTGGTGATCCGGGGCGACCATGTGCGGCGCTGGATCAGCCTGGCGCCGACCGGCGGCAAGGACCAGGCCCTGGTCCGCGCGGGCCGGATCCTGGACGGCGGCACGACCGCGCCCGCCCGGCTGGAGGCCGTGGTCGACCTGACGGCCGGGACGGCCGAGCTGGCGGCGGTCTGCCGCCGGCTGCTCGCCGAGACCGCCGCCGAGGCCGCGCCCTCGGCCGCCGGATCCCGGCCGGTCCGGGCCTCGCGGCCGGCCCGGGCCAAGGGGCCGGGGGCGGCCCGCCCGCGCCGGGGACGTCACACGGGCGTCGGCTCGTGGGTGGTCCTGCTGTGCGTGGGCGGTGTGGTCGCCCTCTGGGCGTACAGCGTCTTCGGCGGCGCGTACTAGCGCCCGCTGCGGGGGTGTGGACACACGAAGGCGCCGTGGGCTCTGCGGAGCCCATGGCGCCTTCGCGTTCGCCTTCGCGTTCGCCTTCGCGTTCGCCTTCGCGTTCGCCTTCCCGGCCGGCCGGGAAGGCGAAGGGCGGGGCGGGTCAGTTGCTCACGTAGCCCGTCACGGGGTAGTGGTCGGAGAGGTTCGTGTACGTGTACCGGGTGCCCCAGCTGGAGACGGTCCAGGGCGCGGTCTGCTCCGGGATCACGTTGTTCGTCCAGTTCGCCGGGCGCGCGTGGCCGGCCCGGTACAGGACGTAGTCGAGGTCCTCGCGCGGGTCGGTCGGGTAGCGGTCGTGGGCGATCGAGTTCAGCGCCGTGTCGAAGGAGTACGGGTGTCCGGTGCGCGAGTCCGCGCCGACCAGGTCCGCGTCCGCGAGCATCGACGCGTACTCGGGCGTGCGCGAGTCCACGTTCATGTCACCGGTGACGATCACCTGCTCGTCGGCCGGGATGTTCTTGGCGTCGAGGAAGGCGTCGATGTTCTTGAACTGGCGGCTGCGCATCTGCGCCGCCTCGCCCGTCGAGCAGCCCGAGTCGGTCGACTGGGCGTGCGTGCCGACCACGTGCACCTTGGTGCCGTTGACGTCCAGGACCGCGTAGACGAAGCCCTTGTTCGAGTACCAGTCGGAGCCGCAGGCGTCCTTGTAGACGTACTGCTCCTTGCGGAGGATCGGCCACTTGCTGAGCAGCGTCACGCCGCCGTCCTCCGGCGTGGTGGTCGAGTAGGCACCGCCGGTGGCGTCCCAGCCGGACTTGGAGCGGCCCACGACCGGGGTCTGGTACGGGTACTGCGCGGCGGCCTTCGCCTTGAGGGCGTCGGACGCGGAGTTGTCGAAGGCCTCCTGGAGCACGACGACGTCGTTGCCCTGGAAGAAGGGCGCGGCGGGGATGGCGGCCGCGCGGTGGTCCTGTCCCCAGTTCGGGTAGAGCGTCTTCGAGAAGAGGAAGACGTTGTAGGTCAGCACCTTCAGCTGCGGGCCCGCGGCGGTGCTCGCCGTGGTCGCCGTGTCGGCGGCCGACGCGGCGGGAGCGGTGGCCCCCAGGGCGGCCGCGGCGAGCGCGACGGAGAGGGCGGCGCCGGGGATACGGCGGATGACGGCGAACGGCACTGTGAACTCCCGGATCAGAGTGGGGGGTTGGACCGGCGCCGCACATCAAATCAGCCAGGGTTACCTTCCGGTAGCCATTGGATGCCGGAAATCTTGCGTCGCTCGCACAAACGCGCCAACTCTCGGCCGACTGCCTGAATTGCGAGTTTTGCGACCAGGTAAGATGCCGCCCATGACCCTCGCGCAGAACTCGCAGATCTTCCCCACCGACCTGGGCCCGCTGAACCCGGTGTGGGCCGAGCTCATCATCGGTGCCGTCCTCTTCGCCCTGACCTTCCTGATCCTCGCCAAGGGGATCCTGCCGAAGATCAACCGCACCCTCGAGCAGCGCGAGGACGCCATCGAAGGCGGCAGCGAGCGCGCCGACGACCTGCGCGCCGAGGCCACCGCGATCCGCGAGCAGTACGAGGCCGAGCTGGCCGAGGCCCGCCACGACGCCGCCCGCATCCGCTCGCAGGCCACCGAGGAGGGCTCCCAGGCCATCGCCGCCGCCCGCGCCGAGGGCGTGCGCGAGCGCGAGGCCATCCTGGCCGCCGGCCACGAGCGCATCGCCGCCGAGCGCGAGGCCGCCGAGCGCGAGCTCGCCGGCGACGTCGACGCCTGGGCCCGCTCCCTGGCCGGCCGCATCGTCGGCGAGCCGGTCGGCGCCGAGCGCCCCTGACGCACCGCGCACACCCGTACGGGGCCGCGCCCCGGGCCACGCCGCCCGGGACGCGGCCCCGCGTCATGTCGACGGGCCGGGTCGCCCTGGTCACCGGGCCCGGCCCGGGTCGCCACCGGGTCCGGTCCGCGCGGCCCTCGTCACCGGATCCGGTCCGCGCGGTCCGATTCGCGCGGTCCGATTCGCGCGGTCCGGGCGACCCGGCCGCGCGGCCGAGGGGGACAATGCCTGAGGGAGACCACGTGAGGCATCGCGTAAGCGACCGCGTGAGGGAGGACGATGACATGCCCAGCCCGCAGTACCCGGCCCAGGGGGCGAGCCCCGTCGGCGCCGCCGCTTCCGAGCTCGACGCCGGCGGGCAGGGCTACGGCCCCGGGCAGGAACCCGGCACCGGCCATGACCCCGGGCAGGACCCCGCGCGGCGTGACGCCCGCGTCGGCCGTCGCGCCGAGCCCGTGCCGCCGCCCGTCGGAGGCGTGCTGTGGACGGTCGCCGGAGACATCCGGGCGCTGCTGATGCTGCCCGCCGCCCTCACCATGCAGGTCGCGCACCCCGCCATCGGCGCCGGCGTCGACGACCACTCGGTCTTCCGCACCGACCCCTGGGGCCGCGGCGAACGCTCCCTGCGCTCGCTCCAGCTGTGGATCTACGGCGGCGAGGCCGCGGCCGAGGAGGGGCGCCGGCTCCGCGCGCTCCACAAGGAGATCCAGGGCACCGACGCGCACGGACGTCGCTACCACGCCCTCACCCCCGCGTACTACGCCTGGGTGCACGCCACCGGCTATCCCGTCTACCGGCACGGCCTGCGCTACCTCGCCCGCCCCCTCACCGAGGCCCAGGAGCGGCAGCTCTACGCCGAGTGGCTCCAGGTCGGCCGGGTGCTCGGCATCCACGACCGGGACATGCCGCAGACGATCGAGGAGTTCTGGCCCTACTACCGCCGCGTCCTCGCGGAGGAGATCGAGGCCACGGCGGTGGTCCGCGAACTGGTGGCCACCGATCAGCCGGTGCCGGCCCCCGACCGCGGCCCGCTACCCGTAAGGCTCGCCCTCAAGGCGCTGTGGCCGCTGCTCCGCGGCCCCTTCCTGCGGGCCCGGGCGTTCCTCACCGTCGGCCTCATGCCGCCGGACGCCCGCGAGGCGATCGGCCTGGAGTGGACGGCCGCCCAGGAGCGCCGGCTGCGCCGCTTCACCCGGGTCGTACGGGCCGTGGTGCCCGTCCTCCCCGAGCGGCTGCGCTATCTCCCGCTGGCGAGGAAGGCCCGGCGGGAGGCCCGGCTCGGCGCGGCGGAAGCCCGGTCCGGGCACCGTTCCTGACCCCTGTCCGGGCCTGCCGGCCGGGTGTCGCCTGACGCCCGTCCCGGCGCCCGCCCGCGCTCGGCCCGTGTCCGGCCTGGCGCTCGGCCCGTGTCCCGGCCCGGCGCTCGGCCTGGCGTCCGGCTCGCGCCCGGCCTGGCGCCCGGCCTGGCGTCCGGCCTGGTGCCGGGCTCGGCGTCCGGCCCGTCTCCGGCCCCGCGCCCGGCCCGCCTCCGGCTCGCGCCCGGCCCGCCTCCCGGCCGCCTCCCGCTCGTGTCCGGCCCGCCTCCGGCCGCGTCCGGCCCGGACCCTGCCCGCGTCCGGCTCGCGCCCGGACCCTGCCCGCCTCCGGACCCCGCCCGCGTCCGGCCCGTCTTCGGCTTGTGGCCGGTTCGTGTCCGGCCCGCCTCCGGCCGCGTCCGGCCCGGACCCTGCCCGCGTCCGGCTCGCGCCCGGACCCTGCCCTCCTCCGGAACCCGCCCGCGTCCGGCCCGTCTTCGGCTTGTGGCCGGTTCGTGTCCGGCCCGCCTCCGGCCGCGTCCGGCCCGGACCCTGCCCGCCTCCGGCCCGCATTCGGCGCGCGCCCGGACCCTGCCCGCCTCCGGACCCCGCGCGCGCCCGGCCCGCCTTCCGCTTGCGCCCGCCCCGCGCGCGGCCCGCGCCCCAGGCGCCGCCTGGGCCGGGCCCGTCATGGCCCCATGATCACCTCGCCAGAGAGTCCAGGTAGGCGTCGAGCAGCTCGACCTGGGTCTCGGGCGGGAAGGTGTCGGGGTTGAACAGCGCCTGGACCACCAGGCCGAGGACGAAGGACTGGGCGCCGGCCGCGAGGCGGGCCGGGTCGCCCCGGGGCAGTTCGCCGCGCTCCTGCGCGGTGGCGATCAGCTCGGCGAGCCGCTCCCGGCTGCGCCCGTACTTGCCGGCGTAGTCCGCGCCGAGAGCCGGGTCGGCGAGCGCCGTGTCCCAGGACGAGACCCAGATCCGGTTGCCGGCCGTGGCCTCGGCGGTGAGCGGCAGGATGTCGAGCAGCGCCGCGCGCACGGCGGCGATGCCCTGCTCCGCCGAGCGCCTCGGCCGGGCGGCGGTGCGCTCGTCGAGGAGGGCGAGCGCGTGCGCGACCAGATCACGCTTTGCCGGAAAGTAGTGGGTCAACAGACCGGTGGTGGCACCGAGTTCGGCGGCGACGGCGCGCATGGTGAGGCCGCCGAAGCCGTGCGCGGCCAGGACGCGCCAGACCGCCTCGGAGACCTCGCGGCGCCGGGCCTCGTGATCGCCCTTGGGACGTGACATGCTGCTACGGTAATGGCCATAACGCTTGTTGTGTGAATGGGGCCCTCATGTTCTCCCTCCCGCTGCGGGACAACGCCGTCCTCCGGCCGCTCGAGTCGTGGCACGCCGAGGAGTTCGCCGCCCACCTGGACCGCGCGCGCCGGCACATCCGGCCGTGGGTCGGACCGGCCTTCGTCACGACCGACGTCGAGGGCGCCCGCGGCACCCTCGTCCGCTACGGCCGGCGTCAGGCCGAGGACGGGGGACGCCTGTACGGGATCTGGCTGGACGGCACGCTGGTCGGGGGCGTGATGTTCACCGACTTCGACGCCGCGTGGGGGACCTGCGAGGTCGGCTGCTGGCTCGAACCGGCGGGGGAAGGGCACGGCCTGATCACCGAGGCCTGCACCGCCCTCCTGGACTGGGCGCTCGTCGAGCGTGGCCTGCACCGCGCCGAATGGCACTGCCGCGCCGACAACCACCGCAGCGCCGCGGTCGCCCAGCGCCTCGGCATGACCCTCGAAGGCGTCCGCCGCGAGGCCTGGCCGTACGACGGCGCCCGCCACGACAAGCAGATCTGGGGCGTCCTCGCCACGGAATGGCGCGCCCACCGCGGGTGAGACGAAGGCCCGTGCGGCGCCGGCGCGCCCGGCGAAGAACGCCGCGAGGCCCCGCCGCCCAGGCGCCGACGCCGGGCGTCCCCGTACGGGGTGCCGTACGGGAAGCGCCCCGTACGGCACCCCGTACGGGAAGCGCGCCCCACACAAGAAGTAGCCGCCCCGCACAGGAAGCCCCCCGCGCCCCCGCCAGCGCCCCCCACCCCCGCCCGCGCCCCCCCGCCCCCACACCCCCGCGACGCCGCGGCCACGACCGTCCCCACCCCGCCGCCCCGCAGGCACGGCTTCCCCGCGGCGCCCGCCGCGCTCCCCGTGAACCACAGCGATCTGGTGCGCTTCGAACCGGCCGTGG
>NZ_JBITXX010000008.1:331229-344505 GCF_044544925.1 Streptomyces sp. NPDC053431
CCACCCCCGCCGGCGCCCCCGCGCCCCAAGACGCCGGCGCCCCCGCGCCCCAAGACGCCGCCGCCCCCGCGCCCCAAGACGCCGCCGCCCCCGCGCCCCAAGACGCCGGCGCCCCCGTCCCGCCCGACCGCGGGACGAAGGCGCCGCCGGGCGCGTCGGGGTCAGTGTGTGTCGTGCTCGCTCTCGTGGATCGTGTTCGTCTCCGCGATCTTCTTCCACGACCTCGGCTGCGCCGGCTTCGCGGCCTTCGCCGGCTGCCCGGACCGCGCCGCCGGGGCCGACGCGAGGCCCGCCGCCGAGGCGGCCGGGGCCGCCGGCTTGACCGGCTGGTAGAGCCACGTGTCGAAGAGGCCCGCGAGCGGCTTGCCGGAGACGCGCTCCGCGTACTTCACGAAGTCCGCGACATGCGCGTTGCCGTACGCGTGCTCCTGCGGCCAGCCCTTCAGGATCGCGAAGAAGTCCTCGTCGCCCACCTCGTTGCGCAGCGCCTGGAGCGCCAGCGCGCCCCGGTCGTACACGGCGATGTGGAACTGGTCGTCGGCACCCGGGTCGCCCGGCTTCACCGTCCAGAACGGGTCGTCGGCGGCCCGCGTCGCGTAGACGTAGTCGGCGAGCTCCTGGGCCGTGCCCTCGCCCTCCTTCTCCGACCACAGCCACTGGCTGTAGCGGGCGAAGCCCTCGTTGATCCAGATGTCCTTCCAGTCGGCCACCGACACGCTGTCGCCGTACCACTGGTGGGCCAACTCGTGCACCACCACGGAGACGTTGGAGCCGTTGGCGAACTGCCGCGGGCTGTAGAACGGCCTGGTCTGCGTCTCCAGGGCGAAGCCGCTGGTCACGTTCGGCACGTACCCGCCGAGGGAGTTGAAGGGGTACGGCCCGAAGACCGACTCCAGCCACTCCGCGACCTCGGTGGTCCGCTCGATCGAGGCGCGCGCCGAACCCGCGTTGTCGCCCAGGTCCTTGCTGTACGCGTTGAGGACGGGCAGGCCGTTCGCCGTCCGGTCCGTCGTGATGTCGAACCGGCCGACCGCCAGCGTGGCCAGGTAGGTCGCCTGCGGCTTGTTGGAGCGCCAGTTGAAGCGGGTCCAGCCCAGCTTCGAGGACTGCGACTGCAGCACGCCGTTGCTGATCGCCTGGGTGCCGTCCGGCACCAGCACGGACACGTCGAAGGTCGCCTTGTCGAGCGGGTGGTCGTTCGACGGGAACCACCACACGGCCGAGTCCGGCTCCTGCGCGGCGACACCGCCGTCCGGGGTGCGCGCCCAGGCCGACCAGCCGCCTATCTTCACCTCGGACGGCTTGCCCGCGTAACGGACCACGATCGAGACGGCCTTGCCCTTCTCCAGCGGCACGGCCGGGGTGACCTCGAGCTCGTGGTCGCCGGAGGTGGCGAACCTGGCGACGCGGCCGTTCACCCGCACCTCGGCGACCTTCAGGCCGAGGTCCAGGTTGAAGCGGGACAGGTTCTGCGTCGTGGTGGCGAGGATCGTCGCCGTGCCCTCCAGCAGGTCCGTGGCGGGCTGGTACTTCAGGCGCAGGTCGTAGTGGGAGACGTCGTAACCGCCGTTGCCGCTGGCGGGGTAGTAGGAGTCGCCGATGCCCGGCGCGCCCGCCGTGAAATCGGCCGCCGATGCCGGGATCGCCAGCAGCAGGGAGGCCGCGAGGGCGCTGGGAACGATGATTCTGCGGTGCACAGGTGCTCCCCAAGTCGTAAGAATCGTCAGACGCACGGGTGGTCGTCGGTCCTTGGCGACACTATTCAGGGCCCGACACGCCGTCACGTCCAGAGCACCTCCCGTCACGTGATCGCCATTCGGCCGACATGAACCTCCCGTACCTGATGTCCGACACGGCACTCTTTTGCGCAGGGGTTCACCGGAGTACGTTCCGCCCATGCCGATACGTGTGCGGAGAACCCGCGGAGCCCGTTCGTCGCGCAGATCCCTGGCCGTCGCCGCCACGGCCGTGCTCACCGCCCTGCTGCTCGCCCCCACCGGCGGAGCCCACGCGGCCCCGCCCGTACGGGAGTCGCAGCCGGTGTACTCGTACGCGGACGCCGTCCGGGAATCGGTCTGGGTCGACACCGGACGCGACGGCGACGCCGACGGCCGAACCGACCGCGTGGCCGTCGACGTCATCCGCCCCCGCGAACCCGCGGCGGCCGGCCGGAAGATCCCGGTCATCATGGACGCCAGCCCCTATTACGCCTGCTGCGGGCGCGGCAACGAAGGCCAGAAAAAGACCTACGACACCGACGGCCGACCCGTCCAGTTCCCGCTCTTCTACGACAACTACTTCGTTCCCCGCGGCTACGCCTTCGCCGCCGTCGACCTCGCCGGCACCAACCGTTCCGACGGCTGCGACGAGGTCGGCGGACGCGCCGACGTCCAGTCCGCCAAGGCCGTCGTCGACTGGCTGAACGGCCGCGCCCGCGGCTACACCACGCGTACCGGCGCCCGACCCGCCGACGCCACCACGTGGTCCACCGGCGCCGTCGGCATGATCGGCAAGAGCTGGGACGGCACCGTCGCCAACGGCGTCGCCGCCACCGGCGTCGAGGGGCTGCGCACCATCGTCCCGATCGGCGCGATCTCCTCCTGGTACGACTACTTCCACTCCCAGGGCGCCCCGCTCTACGACGCCAACCCGACCTGGCTGTCGGACTACGTCAACCACCCCGACGCCAGGGCCCGTTGCGGCGCCGTCCAGGAGCGCATCGCCGCCGCCACCCCGTACAGCGGCGACTGGACCCCCGCCTGGAGCGAACGGAACTACGTGCCCGACGCCGGGAAGGTCAGGGCCAGCGTCTTCGTCGTCCACGGCCGGCAGGACCTCAACGTGCGCGCCAACCAGTTCGGGCAGTGGTGGGACGCCCTCGCCGCGCACGGCGTCGAGCGCAAGATCTGGCTCTCGCAGACCGGCCACGTCGACCCCTTCGACTTCCGGCGCGCCGACTGGGTCCGCACGCTGCACCGCTGGTTCGACCACGAGCTCCTCGGCCACGACAACGGCATCGACCGCGAGCCGATGGCCGACATCGAGCGCGCCCCGGACCGCTGGACCACCGATCGGAGCTGGCCGCCGCGCGGCACCACGCCCACCGTGCTGCGGCCCGCGCCCGGCGCGGCACCCGGCGTCGGCACCCTGGGCCGTACGCCCGCGCCGGGCGGCAGCACCGAGACCTTCACCGACGACCCGGCCCTCGGCGAGCTCGACTGGGCGGCCGACGTCGACCGGTCCACGCCCGCGAAGGCCGGCTTCACCACCCGCCCGCTCACCCGTGACCTGCGGATCGCCGGTTCCTCCACGGTGACCCTCACGGCCACGCCGACCACCACGACCGCGCACCTGACGGCCGTCCTCGTCGACCTCGGACCCGCCCGCATCCGCGCCTACGCGGAACCCGGCGAAGGCATCACCACCCTGCCGGAGCGCACCTGCTGGGGCGCGAGCACGGTCGGTGACAGCGCCTGCTTCAAGGTGACGGAGGCGCGTACCGCGGAAGTCGGCCACACGGTCGTCAGCCGGGGCTGGGCGGACCTGGGCACCTGGGCGGATCCGCGCGAGGGCCGCCCGCTCACGCCGGGACGCCCGTACACGATCACCGTGAAGCTGGCCCCGACCGACCACGTCGTCCCCGCCGGCCACCGGCTCGCCCTGATCGTCGCGGGCACCGACAAGGACCTCCTCGACCCTCCGTCGACCCGTCCCGCCCTCACCCTCGACCTCTCCCGCACGCATGCCGTCGTACCGCTGCTCGGCGGGCCCGGTTCCTTCGTCCGCGCCACGACGGGTGACCTCGCTCCGGCCGGCGGCGTTCAGCAGCGTGTGACTCCGACCGGCGCGGCCGCGCTCGCGCGCGCCGGCGCCCCGATCCCCGGTGAGGCCCGATGACCCGCATCCACCGCTCCTCCCGGCGCGCGCTCACCGTCGCGGCGGCCCTCACCGCACTCGGCCTGCCGCTGCTCGCCACCCCCACCCACGCCGCCGGCACCGGCGGCGCGCCTCCGCAGCCCGGCTCGCTTCCGCGCACCGGTTTCGAGACGACGGACGGCGCCCGCTGGACCACCGAGGCCGAGGAGACGGCCTTCCTGGCCGCCGTCGACCGGACCAGCCCCCGCCTCTCGGTCCGCCGGATCGGGACCACCGCGCAGGGGCGCCCGCTCCGGCTCGCCGCGCTCGGCACCGGCCCGACCACGCTGCTCCTCATCTGCTCCCAGCACGGCGACGAACCGTCCGGCCGGGAGGCCTGCCTGAGCACCGTGCGCGATCTCGCCTACGCGCGGGACATGGGGACCCGGCGCTTCCTGGCCCGTACGACCGTCCTCGTCGTGCCCACGGCCAACCCCGACGGCCGCGAGGCGAACACCCGCGGCAACAGCGACGGCGTCGACATCAACCGGGACCACATCGCGCTACGGACGGCCGAGGGGCGGGCGCTCGCCGCGCTCGTCCGGGACCGGCGCCCGCAGCTCGTCTACGACCTCCACGAGTACAGCGCGACCCCGCCGTACTACGACAAGGAGCTGCTCGCCCTCTGGCCCCGCAACCTCAACACCGACCCGCACGTCCACGACGAGTCCCGCACGCTCTCGGAGGCGTACGTACGGCCCACCGCCGGCCGCGCCGGATACAGCAGCGGCGTCTACGGCATCTGGACCGACCCGGTCACCGGCGAGCCGGTCAAGCAGGTCGCGGGCGACGGTCAGGAGCGCATCCTGCGCAACACGGCGGGCGTCAAGCACGCGGTCGGCCTGCTCGTCGAGACGCGCGAGGACGCGCTGACGCCGGGCGAGCAGGACGACCCGGCGCGCAACCACCGCCGCCGGGTCGCCACCCAACGGGTCGCGCTGCAGGGCGCGTTCGACTATCTGGACGAGCGGCGCGGCCGGCTGGCGGCGGCCACGGCCCTGGCCCGCCGCACCGGCCTCGCCGACCACGGCCCGATCCTGCTGGGCGGCGCCGACAACGACCCGGCCGAACCCGCCGAGATCCTGCAGGACCCGCCCTGCGCCTACCGCCTGACGCCCACTCAGTACGCCGAAGTGGGCGACGAGCTGGCACTGCATGGCGTCGTGGTCCGAAAGGCGAAGGACGCCGGAGTCCTCGTCCCACTCCGCCAGTCGCTGCGCGCGCTGGTGCCGTTGCTCCTGGACCCGCGGGCGGCGTACGCGCTGACACGCGGAGAGCCTGTGGAGAGATGTTGAGGACGTGGTGACCGCGGTCGACGTGGTGCGGGCGCGTGATCATTCCGAGTTATGGTTACCAACCGGTATTGACCATACCTGAACGGACCATCACGGTCCGGAACTTGGAGTGAAAACCATGACGAACGCGACGTCGCTGCGCCGCCGTACCCTCTCGGCGCTCGCCGCCACGATGCTGCTGGCCGGGGGCCTGCTGCTCGGGCAGACCGCGACCGCGCCGACCGCGCAGGCGGCCGGCAAGACGGTCACCTGCAACGTGCGGGAGATGCACAAGCAGTCCACCGACCTGCGCGCCAAGGCCGCCAAGCTGCAGCGCCTCGGCGCCACGGCGGAGGCGCGCAAGGCGCGCGCCCAGGCCGACGCGCTGGACCGGCAGGCGCAGGCGTGCATCGACGCGGACAACACCGCCCCGAAGCCCTTCCCCAACTGACCGCCCCGACGGGCCGCCGAGCGTGCACCACCCACACGCCCGGCGGCCGCGCCGTGTGATCGCCCGCCTGTCGCCATCACCCACCCCTGGGCCGGCCACCCCTCGCCGCCCCCACCACGTGCCGCGCCCGCCGCTCGCCGTCCCCGCCGCGTGCCGCGCCGGCCCTTGGCCGCGCCTGCCGCGCCCGCCGCTCGCCGTTCCTGCCGCGCGGTGCGCCCGCCGTTCGCCGTCCCCGCTGCGTGCTGCGCCGGCCCTTGGCCGTTCCTGCCGCGTGGTGCGCCCGCCGTTCGCCGTCCCCGCTGCGTGCTGCGCCGGCCCTTGGCCGCCCCTCCCGTTCGCCGTTCCCGCCGCGTGCTGCGCCCGCCGTTCGCCGTCCCTGCCGCGTGCTGCGCCGGCCCCTGGCCGTTCCCGCCGCGTGGCGCGCCCGCCGTTCGCCGTCCCTGCCGCGTGCTGCGCCGGCCCCTGGCCGTTCCCGCCGCGTGGCGCGCCCGCCGCTCGCCGTCCCCGCCGCGTGCTGCGCCCGCCGCCGCCCCCGCCCGCGACGTGGCTGCGCCCGCCGTGCCCGCGCCCGGCCGTCCTCGTTGTGGGCAGTCGTTCCGCTGGGGCGGAACGGGTGGGCACAACGGAACGCAGCGCCTTGCCGCGCCTAGGCTTCCACGCCTTGACGCCCGCCTGGAGGGCGCGGCGTCGTAAGCGGTGGGCGTAGGTACAGGGAGCGGGGCGCGCCGCCAGGCGCGGTCCCGTGTGCCCACCCGTCCCGCCCCAGCGGGACGACTGCCCACACGGAGTGGGCGGGGGGCAGTCGGGCGGGGTGCCCCCGCACGCGGGTGGCGGGGTGACGCGGCCCATGACGGGGCGACGGGCGCCCACGCCGCAGGAGGGCGGGCGCCCGGCCATGGACCGCGCCCGGTTTCAGTGTTCGGTCGCCAGGCGTGCCGCCTCCTCCGCGCACCCCCACGCCACCGTCACCCCCGCCCCGCCGTGCCCGTAGTTGTGGACCAGCAGTCCACCGCCCGGCAGGGGCCGCGCTTCCAGGCGGACGCCGCCCTCGCGGGCCGGCCGCAGCCCGACACGGTGCCCCAGGACGCGGGCCCCCGCGATCTCCGGGCGGACGCGGGCGCAGCGCGCCACGATCGATGCGGCCGTCGCCGGAACGGGCTCCAGGACCTCGGCGTCCTCCTCCGCGGTGCCGCCCAGCACCAGCCGCCCCGGCTGCGGGAAGAAGTACGTCGTCTCGCTCGACGCCCCCGCCGCCCCCGACGCCGCGGTGAACCAGGTGTCCACCCCCGGGTTCTCCACCAGCACCAACTGCCCCCGCACCGCCCGCATCCCGCCGTCCGGCACCAGCTCCCGCGCCCCCAGCCCGGCGCAGTTCACCACCACCGCACTCCCGGCCTCCGCCAGGTCCCTCACCACCCGCCGCTCCACCACTCCGCCCAACGCCGTCAGCCGCCCCCGCAGCCACGCCAGATGGACCGGCATGTCGATCAGCGGAAGCCGCCCCGCCAGCCCCACCTCGTACGGCCCCGGCACCTCCTCCGGCGCCAGCTGCCGCAGGCCGTCGACCTCCTTCGCCCAGGCGCCCAGCCCGTCCCGCACCGTGTCCGCGTGCACCCCCGGCACCAGCCGTACGCCCGTCGCGACCGGATCGGCCGCGGCCAGCTCCTCGTACACCCGCAGCGACGCGAGCGCCCAGGCGCCGACCCGTTCCGCCGGCTCGATCCGGTAGGGCCACCACAGCGCGCCCGCCACCGCCGAGGTCGTCTCCGTCACCGGGTCCCGCGACCAGACCCGGACCCGCAGGCCACGCTCCGCGAGCCGTACCGCCGTCGTCAGACCGACGACCCCGGCCCCCACCACGATCACATCGTCGATCACACCCATGCCCCCGCCTCTGCTCCTGCCTCTACCGTTGCCTCGGCCGCCGCCTCGGCCCCGCCTCTGCCTCGGCCCCCTCCTCCGCCCCTACCTCCGCCTCTGCCCCTGTTCCTGTCTCCGTCTCCGCCACTGGCGGTGTCCACGGCCACCCCCCCCACGCCCGGACCGTACCCCCGCACCCCGCCCGCCGACACACGTAGGATTCATCCCCTGATGACTGCCACCCTCGTCGCCAAGAACCTCGCCGCCGGACACGGCGACCGCTCCCTCTTCGCCGGGCTCGACCTCGTCGTCGCCCCCGGGGACGTGATCGGCCTCGTCGGCGTCAACGGAGCGGGCAAATCCACGCTGCTGCGGCTGCTCGCCGGCCTCGACATCCCCGAGGACGGGGAGCTGCGGCTGTCGCCGCCCACCGCCTCCGTCGGGCACCTCCCGCAGGAGCCGGAGCGGCGCGAGGGAGAGACCGTACGGGAGTTCCTGGCCCGTCGGACCGGTGTGGCCGCCGCCCAGGCCGCCATGGACGAGGCCACCCAGGGGCTCGTCGACGGTGCGCCCGGCGCCGACGACGCGTACGCCGTCAGCCTGGAGCGCTGGCTCGACCTCGGCGGCGCCGACCTCGACGAGCGCGCCGAGGAGATCGCCGACACCCTCGGCCTCACCGTCGGTCTCGACCAGCCGATGACCGGCCTCTCCGGCGGCCAGGCCGCCCGCGCCGGTCTCGCCTCGCTGCTCCTCTCCCGTTACGACGTCTTCCTGCTCGACGAGCCCACCAACGACCTCGACCTCGACGGCCTCGAACGGCTGGAGGCCTTCGTCAAGGGGCTGCGCGCCGGCACCGTCGTCATCAGTCACGACCGCGAGTTCCTCACGCGTACGGTCACCAAGGTCCTCGAACTCGACCTCGCCCAGCAGCAGATCACCCTCTACGGCGGTGGCTACGAGGCCTACCTCGAGGAGCGCGCCACCGCGCGGCGGCACGCCCGCGAGGACTACGAGGAGTACGCCGACAAGAGGGCCTCCCTCGAATCGCGTGCCCTCATGCAGCGGAACTGGATGGACAAGGGCGTCCGCAACGCGCGGCGCAAGTCCACCGACAACGACAAGATCGGGCGCAAGCTGCGCGGCGAGGCCAGCGAGAAGCAGGCCGCCAAGGCGCGGCAGACGCAGCGGATGATCGAGCGTCTCGACGTCGTCGAGGAGCCCCGCAAGGAGTGGGAGCTGCGCATGGAGATCGCCGCCGCGCCCCGCTCCGGCGCGGTCGTGGCCACCGTGCGCGAGGCCGAGGTCCGCCGCGGCGACTTCTCCTTCGGGCCCGTCACCCTGCAGATCGACTGGGCCGACCGGGTCGCCATCACCGGCGCGAACGGGGCCGGCAAGTCCACCCTGCTCGCGGCCCTCCTCGGCCGGCTTCCGCTGGACGCGGGCGACGCGGCCCTCGGCCCCGGCGTCGTCGTCGGCGAGGTCGACCAGGCCCGCAGGCTCTTCCACGGCACGGAGACCCTCCTCGACGCGTTCTGCGCCGCCGTCCCGGAGACGGAACCGGCCGAGGTCCGCACCCTGCTCGCCAAGTTCGGCCTCAAGGCCGACCACGTGCTGCGGCCCGCGACCACCCTGTCGCCCGGCGAACGCACCCGCGCCGCGCTCGCCCTCCTCCAGGGCCGCGGAGTGAACCTCCTCGTCCTCGACGAGCCGACCAACCACCTCGACCTGCCGGCCATCGAGCAGCTCGAATCCGCGCTGGACTCGTACAACGGCACCCTGCTCCTGGTCACCCACGACCGCCGGATGCTCGACGCGGTGCACGTCACGCGCCGCCTGGAGGTCGCGGACGGCAAGGTGACCGAGCTGTGAGCCGGGCGAACGAGCGGTGAGCACGCCGTCCCCGAACGCGCACCCCGCCGCAGCTTCCCCGCACCCCGCCGCAGCTTCCCCGCACTCCACCGCAGCTTCCCCGCCGCCCGCCCCCTCACGGCCCGTCCCCTCAGGGCCCGTCCCCTCGTCGCCCGTCTGCTTCGGCTGGGGTCCGGTCGAGGCGCGGGCGCTCTCGGGCGCGGGCGTCTGCGTGGTCGTGGTGGACGTGCTGTCCTTCACCACCTCCGTCGGCGTGGCCGTCGAACGCGGTGCGGCCGTCCTCCCGTACCGCTGGCGGGACGCGACCGCGGTGGCGTACGCGCGGGAGAAGGACGCGGTCCTCGCCGTCGGCCGGAGCGAGGCCACCGGGGCGCACCCGTGGTCGCTCTCCCCGGCCGGGCTCCGGGCGGCGCCCGTGCCCCCGCCCGGGCGCCTCGTCCTCCCGTCCCCGAACGGCTCCACGATCTCCGTGGAGGCCGAGGCCGGGCGGGCGACCGTCGTCGCCGCCTCCCTCCGCAACCGCGCCGCCGTCGCCCGGTGGCTCGTCGAGCGCGGTCACGGCACCGCCGACCGCCCCGTCGCCGTGGTCGCGTCCGGCGAGCAGTGGCCGGACGGCTCCCTGCGCCCCGCCCTGGAGGACCTCCTCGGCGCAGGCGCGGTGCTCGACGCGCTGCGTGCCGCCGGGCGGACCCTGACACCCGAGGCGACCGCGGCGGCCACGCTGTGGGCGGCCACGGTGGACCCGGTCGCCGCCTTGCACGGCTGCGACTCGGGCCGTGAACTGTACGAGTACGGCTATCCGCAGGACGTGGAGGTGGCCGCCGAGATCGACTCGTCGACCGTCGTACCCGTCCTCGTGGACGGCGCATTCCAGGAGGCACCATGACCGACGACCGCGTGACCAGGCTCATCGAGATGCTGGACGACCTCGACGCCGACGTCGACGAGACGATCGACCTCGCCGACGAGATCGCGGCATCGGGCGACCGGGACGTACTCCCGCGCCTGGAGGGCGAACTCGAGCGCGCGCTCGCCGACCGCAACTCCTACGCCCGCGAGCTCCTCGGCGGCGTCATCGCCGCGCTCGGCGGCCCGGACCGGCTGCCGCTGCTGGTGCGCGCCTCTGCCGTCGACCTCGGCGACGACCAGGACGGCCTGGCGACCGAGATCGTCGACCTGGTCCACGCGGACCCGAAGGCCGCCCAGCGGCTGCTCCAGCCGCTGACGGAGGACGAGGACCTGTCGGTCGCGAACCGCGCCGACTGGGCGCTGCGCTTCGTTCCGTAAGGTCGCCGCGACGCGCTGCGGGGGTGCGGCGTCTCGCCGCCGCTCAGGGTACGACGCTGTCCCACGGCGTCCTCATGATCAACGAGACGACCCACAGCGATCTCGTCGGCATCACGTACTGGAAGTCGGGCTCCGCCATCACCGCGCGACTGGGCTTCCTGAGGGCTGGGACCAACACGTGGGCCGGCTGGCGCTCCATGAGCGCGGGCCTGGAGTACTACAACAGCTGGAGCGGCCTTTCGAACGGCTGCTATCCGACCAACGGCCTGCTGAACACGAATGGCGGCGCTACGTACCAGACTCCGGCGGCAGACGCCTGCTGATCCCCGGCGCCGGTACCGATCTCGCCCGAACGGCACCGGGCGCCGCCCGGACTCACCCTTACGTTCACGGCAAAGAGAGTGGTCAGGTGCTGTACGCCGTCTTCAACGGGCACGGGATGTTCGTCGTCCTGGCGACCCTGCTATCGGCAACGGTGGGTTTCGTCGTCTACAAGCAGTCCCCCTCCGGAACCGAACGACGCGCCCTCAAAGGGTTGTTCGGGGCATCGGTGACTGCCGTGGTGAGTCTGACCCTCTGGTCGACCGGCTCCCCGATCCGGCAACCGCGGGTGTGCGTCGTCAACCGTGACTTGGTCGAACCGTTCACCACTGATCAAGGACTCCTCAACGCCGGCCTCTTTCTCCCGATCGGGCTCCTCGGCGCACTCGCAACCCGAAAGGTCGTCGGCACCATCGCGTTCGGAATCGTGCTGACCCTCGCGATCGAAACCCTCCAGGGCTCACTCACCTTCCTCGGGCGCGGCTGCGACACGAGCGACCTACTGATGAACTCACTGGGCGTGGCCGTAGGCGCGCTCGCCGGATGGCTCATCACCACTTTTGAGAAGCCCCGCGCCAACTTCCTGCACCCGTGGCGCGCTCGAAGTGCCTACGCTGCCGTGTCCACCGTCGCCGGCCTCGCCCTTGTCTGGGGGCTGGCGATCGAACCGCAGCCTGTCGACCAGACGCTCGGCATCGGGCGGGCAAGCAGCGCGCAGGAAGAAGCCATCCAGGCAGCCGTGGACGACGCCTTCGACGGCCACTACGAGGTGAGCCGTGTCGACTTCGCGTCGGGCCCTGACGGCACGGGCACGGTCATGGCTCAGTTCGTCGGAGGTGGGTCTGCCGAACTCCGCTGGCCCGACCGCGAGACGTTCCATGCCTACCTCGACATGTCAAGCACGGGCGAGACCAGCGGATATCCCCTGCCGGGAAGCAATGCGGCACCCGGCAACGAGCAGCAGGCGCAGGCCGTCGCTCAGACCTATGCCGCGCGTCACGCCGCTTGGGGCCTGAAGGATGCCCAGCCCAAGACCACCAAGGTCGGCGACAAGGCGGAACTCGGCTGGATGACCAGCTGGCGCAGGTTCGACCGGAACGGTGTCCTCATGCCCATGAGGCTCGACATCCAGGTCGATCGTGTCGGCCGCGTGTCTCAGCTCATCATGACGAGCACCCCTGACCCTCGCATTTCTGCGCCTCGCATCTCGAAGGAAGACGCGGTCACGGCCGTACTGACCGCCCACAAGCTGGATGAGGGAACGCTCCCGCGGGCTGACGTCGCTGCGGCGCTGTTGGCCACGAAGAACAACGGAGCATGGATACCGGTCTGGCGAATTGAGGTGCCGGGCAAGCAGCCCATCACGGGCTCGGTGGATGCCGTGACAGGAACCGTCATCGACGAGGGCCCGTAGGGCGACGGTGGCACTCCTGAAAGCCCAGCTCTCAGCCCTCCGGAGAACGGTCGGGCCAGGGACTGCGCGGCATGCTGCACCGCTACACCAGCGCCAGACCTAGTCTGCTACCCGTCACACACCCAGCAAGGAGGCCTTAGCACTGGAGAAAAAGGTCCTGGAGCTGAAGACGATCAACTGGTGGAACCGCGACCGGTGATCTTCGGGGCCGGCCCCGAAGCCACCCTTCTGGACCTACCTGGCTTCGGCGTCCTGGTGGTGGTCCGCGCTTCGCTTCCTCGGCCGGGACGAACACCCTTGTCGCTCGCGCACCGTTTGGATCCAGCCCTGCGGATCCGCATCGTAGAGAGCGCAACTCTCCTGCCAACGCGTGAGCCCGTTGGTGATGTCGTTGAGCGAGTGACACCAGTCGCCCTCACCTGATGTCGCGTGCCAGACGACACCGGGACGGCCTGGATTCTGGCAAAGGTCGAAACCATGCAGGTACTGCAGGGCGGTTACGACCAATGGGTCCTCGAAGTCTGCGAGTGCCCCCTCGCCCTCCACCCACGGAACCGCCCACGCATGTACCGCTTCGCGAGTCACTTCCCCCTCGGACAGTGCCTGCCATCGAGCAGCCACTTCCACGCGGCCAGGCGGGATCGGCGTCGCCTTCAGATCGCTCATGAACCCACCCTCCCAGCCGGACAGTCCAAGGAGCCACACCAGATTCTTCGCAAGATGGGCTGGACAGCTCCTGGGGGCCGGGCTGGCCCTCCTCCGTGGCCTACCGCCGGGGGGGGGGGGGGGGGGGCCCCCCCCGGGGGGGGGGGGGGGCGGGGGGGGGGGGGGGGGGGGGGCGCGGGGGGGGGGGGGGGCGGGGGGGGGGGGGGGGGGCGGGGGCGG